>NZ_JAWRWU010000010.1:0-214210 GCF_046535395.1 Cupriavidus sp. SIMBA_020
GATCAGCTGGCTGTTGCGCGGCGTCAGGACTTGCAGCTTGGCGTTGTTGGCGTTCGACATGGTGGTTTCTCCGGTAATAAGATATTCAATAAGTTTGAGGTTTTCTTGGTCAGCGCGCTGTTCGCTTCTCGGCTTTGTTGCGCTGCCCATGTGCTGAACTATAGCGATCAACCCGCCACCGGAAGCGGGCTATCGCTGTCATAGTTATTCAAATTTATTGAATTATCGAAACCGGCGCCTTGCGGCGCCTTCCTGCCGTTGCCTCCGCCTAAGCCCCCTAGGCTGCCGCCGTCATCTTGAAGATTCCCTGCGCGTTCCCGGCGTCAAACCCGAGATCCACCCGGCGACGGGCCGCAGCTTCGTCCTCGAAGCTATCCCGCGTGATGAACTCGTAGAACGACCCCGGCACCTGGCGCGTGACGGTCTCGCCGTTGGCGCCCACGAACTCGCGCGTGACGGGATCGGCGCGGAAGGCGGTTTGCTTGACGCGGCCGCTGCCGGAGACCTCGACCTTTTCCTTCATCGGCCGGCCCAGCGCCTTCTGGGCATCGGCCAGGGCGAAGACGTCCACCACGCGGTCCGTGGCGTGGTTGAAGGCGTTGCCTTCGGTGGAGATCCACGCCATTTCGGCCGATTCCTTGAGCAGCGTCTCGTAGTCTTCCAGACGCGGCGCCGGGTGCTGGCGGGCAAAGCAGCGCGCCAGCAGGCCGACCAGTTCGGCGCCATCCGCCACGGCCAGCAGGCCGTCGCGTTCCAGTTGCCACAGCAATGTCTGGGCGCGCGGGGTCAGCGGGTCGGCGGACGCTTCGGTCACGCGGGTCACGGCGGCGCGGAAGGCGTCGCTGTAGCGCTCGCGCTCCGGGTGGAACTCGCTCAGGAAGAACTGGGCAATCTGCTCGGGGGCGTCGGCATGGGCGTAGGAGCGGCCGGTCATGCCGATGCGGTCGAGCGGGTAGGTACCGTTCAGCACGTAGCCGAGCGGGCGCAGGATGCGCGTGAAGGCCGCCTCGCCTTCGGGCAGCGCGCCGCTCTCCCACTTCACCGTGCGCAGTGCGCCATGGTCGAAGGTGACCTTGCCGCCGGCGCGGGCCACGTCGTCGGTGTAGGCGCGGCCGGTGGGCACGCGGTCCAGGATGTCGCCGAACAGCACGACATTGAGCGCCTGGGCGATCTCGGCACGCGTGGCGCGGCCCTCGATATCGGCCGGCAGCCCTTCGGGCATGGTGACCAGGGTCAGCAGGTGGGCGGCACGGGCGGCGCCCAGGTTGGCGTTGAGCAGCTTGGCGATATTCGGATTCATGGGAACGTAGTCACGGTAAGGTTGCGCCGCAGCATAGCGGCAGCGCCGGGCGGGTCACAAGCGACGAATGCTCACAACGTTGTGCGCCGCGCGCACGATGTCCGTCTCGCTATACTCTCCCCCTGCCGCCCCCAAGTCGCCCCAACCTGCTGTCGCCCCCGCCCGCCATGAGAAAGGACATCCCCAACCTGAACGCGCTGCTCGCGTTCGAGGCCGCCGCCCGGCTGGGCAGCTTCACCCGTGCCGCCGACGAACTCGCGCTCACCCAGAGCGCCGTCGGCCGGCAGGTGGCCCTGCTGGAGCAGCGGCTCGGCGTGGCGCTGTTCACCCGGGTACGGCGCCGGCTGGAGCTGACCGAAACAGGCCGGGAATACGCGGCGCGCGTACGGCGCCATCTGGACCATATCGAACGGGACACCCAGGAGATCAGCGCCGGCCGCACCCAGGGCTACACGCTGGAACTGGCCGTGGTGCCGACCTTCGCCACCCAATGGCTGATTCCCCGCCTGCCGGACTTCGCCCGGCTGCACCCCGAGATCACGGTCAACCTCAGCGCCCGCTCGCAGCCCTTTTCGTTCCAGGATTGCGCCTACGACGCAGCGATCTACTTCGGCGACCAGTTCTGGCCCGGCACGCGCGGCGGGGTGATCTTCCGGGAAGGCGGCATGGTGCCGGTGTGCAGCCCCGCCTTCAGGGCGGCGCACGCGCTGGCCGATGCCGAGGGCTTCGCCCAGTGCCGGCACCTGCACCTGAGCACGCGCCCGCAGGCGTGGCGCGACTGGTATGCGGTGCAGGGCTGGGACTACAGCGTGGCGGCGGCACGCGGGCCGCGCTATGAGCTGTTTACGATGATGACGGCCGCCGCGGCGGCCGGGCTGGGTGTCGGCCTGGCGCCGCGCCTGCTGATCGAGCGCGAGCTGGAAACCGGCCAGCTGGTGATTCCGGTGGAACGGGTGCTCGACGTGAGCCAGGGCTACTACTTCGCCTATCCGGAAGACGGCCCCCACGCGCCCGCGCTGGACGCCTTCCGCGACTGGGTACTGGGCCTCTCGCCGGACACAGCGCGCGAGCCCTGAACCGCCGGACCCGGCTACGGCTGGCCGGACCCATCCCATGAAAGCGTTCCCCGCGCCCGAACGCATTGTTTCGCGCAAGCTTCATCGGCCCGGCCGATATATGGATCTGCGTTCCAGATGAATGCCGCCGCGGCGCCGGCTATCCTGTATAACGAACGCGTGGGTATAAGCGGTCGATTGGACACCGGCGGCGCAACGCCGCCCCGTTCAACTGGAGATTGCTCACTGACGGAGTCGTTCGTCAGTGGCGCCATGCATCCAGCCGCACCCGCCCCCTGACACGACTCCCGCAAGCGGCATGACCAGCGTCCCCGAGCGCCGGCATGCACGTCTTCCACCTGAGTCATCGTTAGGGGATCTCAATGATCATCGACACCAGTTGCTATCCGACGAACCTGGTCGACCTGGCCTGGCGGCATGACGGCGACCCGTTCACGGGCGAACGCCTGATCCGCATGATGGACGGTCCGTTCACCCTCAACGGCAAGCCGCGCCGCATCGACAAGGCTTTCATCCAGCCGCCGCAGGGCAACACCATCTACACGTACACCGACGGCGAGCGCAGCGGCGCAGAGTCCATCGACATGTACATGGGCTACACGCGCGAGATGGTGGAGAAGTACCCGGAGCGCTTCATTGGCTGCTACGTCTACAACCCGCGCTGCGGCGTGGAGAACGGCGTGAACGCGATGGAACACTACGTGAAGCGGCTCGGCTTCAAGATGGTCCAGTTCCAGGCCAACATGCACGCCTACCGGCCCGACCGCGCGCTGGACTGGCTGCGCCCGGCGCTGCAGAAGTGCGCCGAGCTGGGCGTGCTGGTCAAGCTGCACACGGGCGACGGCCCGTACAGCATTCCCACCGAATGGGTGCCGATGATGAAGGAGTTCCCGACCGTGAACTTCATCATGGCCCACTTTGGCGTGCAGACCGGCGGGGTGTACTGCTTCGAGCCGTTCCAGATGGCCATGGACATGCCGAACGTGTATTGCGAGTCCGGCTGGTGCCTGCAGTCGCGCATCGTCGAGTTCGCCAAGGTGCTGCCCAAGCACAAGATCCTGTTCGGCTCCGACACCCCGCCCAACGAGCCCGGCATGTGGCTGCGCCTGCTGGAGGTGCTCTGCTTCGAGCCGCCGCAGGGGCTGAACCTCGACGAAGACACGCTCGAGGACTACCTCGGCAACAACGTCGCCCGCATGATCGGCCTGGAACCCACGCCCGTGCCGCGCACGCTGGAAGAAGCCCACGCCCGCCTGGCCGCCTGATTCCGCACCCGGAGCCACAGATGATTATCGATACCCACCTGCACCCGACCAACCTCGTCGACGAAGCCTGGCGCCACACCGGCGAGCCCTTCACCGGCGAGCGCCTGCTCAAGATGATGGACGGCCCCTACATGATCAACGGCAAGCCGCGCCGCATCGACATGGGCTTTATCCAGCCGCCGCCGGGCAACACCGGCTACCGCGACGGCAACCGCCGTGGCCGCGAAGGCATCCGCGACTACATGGCCTACGTCGCCAGCCTGTGCCAGAAGTACCCGGACCGCTTCATCGGCAATTTCACCTTCAACCCGCGCTGGGGCCCGGAGGAAGGCGCACAGGAGCTGGAGTTCCACATCAAGGAGTACGGCTTCAAGATGCTGAAGCTGCACGCCAACATGCACGGCTACCGGCCTGACCGCGCGCTGGACTGGCTGCGCCCGGCGATGAAGGTCTGCGCCAAGTACAACATCGTGGTGCTGATCCATACCGGCGACGGCCCGTACACGATCCCGACGATGTTCTACCCGGTGATCCGCGAGTTCCCGATGGTCAATTTCATCATCGGTCACTTCGGCATCCAGACCGGCGGCAACTACTCGTTCGAGGCGTTCTGGATGGCGATGGACACGCCGAACGTGTATTGCGAGTCTGGCTGGTGCTTCCAGTCGCGCATTGTCGAGTTCGCCCGGCAGCTGCCGCGCAACAAGATCGTGTTCGGCACGGATACGCCGCCCAACGAGCCCGGCATGTGGCTGCGCGAGCTGGAAATGCTGTGCGGGCCCGCCCCGCAGGGCATGGACCTGGACGAGGACGGCCTGGAGGGCTACATGGGCAACAACATCGCCCGGCTGGTCGGTATCGAGCCGACCGCACCGCCCAAGACCCAGGAGGAAGCGCAGGCGCGGCTCAAGGACACCTACGCCAGCACGCGCTGATCTCGCTCATCGCTCAAGCCTGACATCCGTCTGGTCACGCGCGGGCCGCCCTCCCCGGCCCGCCCGCGCGCGGCAACAGACTCCCGATGGTTGTACCAGCCTTGTACCCAAGCGGAGCCATGCCATGACTGCCTTACCCACCTCGCCCACGCCATCGACCTCGCCGCCGGCGGGGTTCGATGACACATCCCAAGACTTCCACACCTTTCTGGCCGCGTACCGCGCGGCGTATCCCGACGACGTCCTGACCGTGCGCGACCCCGTGGCCGCCGACCAGGACCCGACCGCGCTGGTCTGGGCACTGGCCGCGCAGAACCGCCATCCGGCCATCGTGTTCGAGAACGTGGCGGGCCTCGCCACGCCGCTGGTCACCAACCTGTTCGCCTCGCGCGAGCGCGTGGGGCGCATGCTCGGCGGAGTCTCGCCGGCCGGCATCCATGCCGAGTACCAGGCGCGCAGCCGCCGCATGCAGCCGCCACGCGTGCTGCCGAGCGGCGCGGTGACGGACATCGTGCAGGAGCAGGTCGATCTGTCGACGATTCCCGCGATCCGGCACTTCGCCACGGACCGGGGCCCCTACATCACCAATGCCATCCTGATTGCCGAAGACCCCGAGACCGGCATCGGCAACGCCAGCTATCACCGGTCGATGCTGCACTCGCCCAGCGAGATCGCCACCAGCCTGCATTCGCGCGGGCACCTGTGGCGCATGCTCCAGCGCGCCACGGCGGCCGGCAAGCCGCTGCCAGTGGCGATGGTGATCGGCGCCCATCCGCTGTTCATGCTGGCCGGCGCGGCACGACTGCCGTACGGCGTGGACGAGCGCCACGTGGCCGGCGGGCTGTTCGGTGCGCCGCTTGAGGTGGTACGGACGCCGCGTTATGGCATCGCCGTGCCGGCGCACGCCGAGATCGTGCTGGAAGGGGTGATCGACCCGTCGGCGCGCGTCGAGGAAGGGCCGTTCGGCGAGTTCACCGGCTATTCGTCCGATCGCTCCACCAACAACCTGCTGCGCGTGGAGACGGTGATGCGCCGCCGCGATGCGTGGCTGGTCGATGTGGTCGGCGGCAATTCGGCCGAGCACCTGAACCTCGGACGCATTCCGCGCGAGTCGGAGATGGTGGAGAAGCTGCGCGAGCGCTTTCCCGGCGTCACGGCGGTGCACTACCCGAGTTCCGGCACGCACTTCCACGCCTACGTGGCGCTGCGCCAGTCGCGGCCCGGGGAGGCACGGCAGGTCATGCTCGGGCTGCTCGGCTGGGACCCGTACCTGAAGACCGTGGTCGCCGTGGACGAGGATGTGGACATCACGCGCGACGAGGAGGTGCTGTGGGCCATCGCCACGCACCTGCAGCCGCACCTGGACGTAGTGGTGGTGGACGGCCTGCCCGGCAGCGCGCTCGACCCCTCGGCGTCCGGCGTGGGCACCACCTCGCGCATGGGGCTGGACGCCACGCGCGGCCCGGCCTTCGACGGCATCCGTGCCCGCATCGACCCCGCCGCCATGGCCCGCGCCACGGCACTGCTGGCGCGGCTCGATACGGGAAAACACTGACCCGACGCCCTAATCCCCAACCAGCCCCTAGATAGCGCGCCGTAGGGGCAGATTGATCGGCTTTGCCGATCGATTCATCCGTGGCGCCTGTATACCCACTGACCGGTGGCTGGCATGCTGCCCCGACAACGACAACGCAGGTGGCGGAAGACGTGGCACAGACCACGGGGGGCGGCTACAGCGACTCCCTTCCGGCCCATCATGCGGCGACCGGCCTGGAAGACCAAGGAGACAGCATGACCCCCCACCACGCCCCCCACGGGAAACCGCCCGTGCATCCGGTCGATGAAGTCCTGCCCCCGCTGCGCCTGGCCGCTCTCGGGCTGCAACACGTGCTCGTGATGTACGCGGGCGCCATTGCCGTGCCGCTGATCATCGGCGGCGCGCTGAAGCTGCCCAAGGACCAGATTGCCTTCCTGATCGCCGCCGACCTGTTCTGCTGCGGGCTGGTGACGATGATCCAGAGCGTCGGCATCTGGAAGATCGGCATCCGCCTGCCGGTGATGATGGGCGTCACCTTCACCGCCATCGCGCCGATCATCGCCACCGGATCGAACCCCGCGCTCGGGCTGCCCGCCGTGTTCGGGGCGGTGATGGTGGCCGGCGTGTTCACCTACGTGGCGGCGCCCTACGTGAGCCGGCTGATCCGCTGGTTCCCGCCCGTGGTCACCGGCACCGTGGTGCTCATCATAGGCATCTCGCTGATGCGGGTCGGCATCAACTGGGCGGCGGGCGGCAACCCGACGATTGCCAGCCCGACCGGCCCGGTGCCGAATCCGGCCTATGGGCTGCCCGCCAACCTCGGCATCGCGGCGGCGGTGCTGCTGACCGTGCTGGTCATGATCGCCTTCTTCAAGGGCTTCCTGTGCAATGTCGCGGTGCTGATCGGCATCACGGTGGGCTTTGTCATCGCGCTGTCGATGGGCAAGGTCAGCTTCTCGGGCGTACACACGGCGCACTGGGTGGAGCTGATCACGCCGTTCCATTTCGGCTGGCCGACCTTCGACGCCATGACCTCGGTCACGCTGTGCGTGGTGATGGTGGTGATCATGATCGAGGGCGTGGGGCAGTTCCTGGCGCTCGGGGAGATCGTGGAGCGGCCCGTCACGCCGGATGACCTGGCGCGCGGGCTGCGTGCCGATGGCGTGGGCGCGCTGGTGGGGGCGGTGTTCAACACCTTCACCTATACCTCCTACGCCCAGAACGTGGGGCTGGTGCAGGTGACCGGCGTACGCAGCCGCTGGGTGTGCGCGACGGCAGGCGGCATGCTGATCGTGCTGGGCTGCCTGCCCAAGCTGGCGTTCTTCGCGGCGTCCATCCCGCAGTACGTGCTGGGCGGGGCAGCGCTGGTGATGTTCGGCATGGTGGCGGCCACCGGCGTGCGCATCCTCGGCCATGTGGATTTCGTCGAGAACAAGAAGAACGCCTATATCGTGGCGGTCAGCATCGCCATGGGGATGATTCCGCTGGTGGCGGACAGGTTCTTCGTGCAGCTGCCGGAACTCGTCGCCAAGTTCTGCCAGAACGGCATCCTGCTCGGCACGCTGTGCGCGGTGCTGCTGAACCTGCTGTTCAACACCCGGGCTGAGGCCGGGGCGCCGGAGATGCTGGCGAAGAAGATCGCCTGACCCCGGAGCCTGCCCGGACTTACTCGCCCAGTTCCTTCCTGTGCTTCATCAGCAGGTCGCGGAAGGACTGGGCGGGCGGCGAAAGCGAGCGGTCGGCGTGGACCAGCAGCGAGATATCGCGGTGAATCGCCGGGTCGCGCGGCGCCACCGTGACCAGCCCCAGCGCCGAGGTCAGCCGGGTCACCGCCGTGCTCATCACGGCGATGCCCAGCCCCGCATCGACCATGCCGACCATCGTCAGCGGCAGGAAGACCTCGTGCACGCGTGACAGCGTGATGCCGCGCACCGCCAGCGCTGCATCAAGGCAATCGCGGATCGGGTTGCCCCGGTGCGGGCCGATGACCGGCAGCTTCGCCACATCCTCCCAGGTCAGTTCCCGGCGCCGCGCCAGCGGATGATGCGGCGGCATGACGATCACGAAGGCATCCGACGAGAGCCGGTACGCGGTGAGGTCCGGCTGGCCCTCCGGAATCGTGCCAATACCGAAATCGACCTCGCCCGAGCTGACCATGCGCGGCACCTCGTGCTCGGACACATCGTGCAATTCCACCTTCACGCCCGGATGCCCGACGCAGAACTCGCGGATAAAGCGCGGCAGCATCAGCGCCGCCTGGATCGACGACGCCGCAATCGACACCCGCCCCCGGCCCAGCGAGCGCAGTTCGTTGGAGTTTTCCAGCACGCTGTCGATGTCGGCCACGGCCTTCTTGACCGTCGGCAGCAGCTCGGCGCCGGCCTGGGTGATCTGCATGAGGCGCGTGTGGCGGTCGAACAGCTTGAGGCCCAGGTTGCCTTCCAGTTCGTGGATCAGCGCGCTGACTGACGACTGCGAGAGGTTCAGTTTCTCCGCCGCGCGCGTGAAATGCAGTTCCTCGGCAACGGCGATAAAGGCGCGCAGTTGCCGCAGCGAAACATTCATATTGCTGAGGTTGGCCATGTCTCCCCCGTGCTTTCTGTTGAAGCGTGGTGTGGTGGTCGATTCAGAGCGTAACACGATCAATAAATCCGGTTATGGGTATTTACCGATGATCGCGCGCCAACCATCATGGTTTCACCGACACGCCGCCCCCACAGGAGCCACGATGAGAGCGTTTGAATACCTCGAACCCGCCACGCTTGCCGAAGCGTCCGCGCTGCTGCACCGCTGCGGCGGGCGCGCCAGCGTGCTGGCGGGCGGCACCGACCTGCTCGTGCAGATCAAGGCGTCGCACCGCCAGCCCGCCCGCGTCATCAACATCAAGAAGATCCCGGGCATGGACGTGCTGACGTTCGATGCCGCCGAGGGCCTGCGCATCGGCGCGCTGGTCACCACGCGGGAGGTGGAAACCTCCGACATGGCCCGGCGCCACTACGCCAGCCTGGCCAAAGCCGTGACCGACTTCGCCTCGATCCAGGTGCGCAACCGCGCCACGGTGGTGGGCAATGTCTGCCGCGCGTCGCCATCGGCCGATACGCTGGCGCCGCTGATTGCCGACCGCGCGCAGGTGCACCTCTATGGCCTGTCCGGCTCGCGCTCGATGCCGGTGGAGGCCTTCGTCACCGGCGCCGGCAAGACCGCGCTGGCTGCCGACGAACTGGTCTCGCGCCTGACCGTGCCGGCGCCCCGGCCCTACACCGGCAAGGCCTACCTCAAGCATGGCCGGCGCGTGCAGATGGAGCTGGCCACTGTAGGCGTGGCGGTGTCGATTACGGTGGAACGCGGGCAGTGCCTCGACGTCGGCATCGTGCTGGCGGCAGTCGGCCCTACCCCGATCCGCGCCGTGCACGCCGAAGCCATGCTGCGCGACCGCCCCATCTCGGCCGGGCTGGTTCTCCAGGCCGCCCACGCGGCCATGGAGGATGCCCGCCCGATCAGCGACGTGCGCGCCAGCGCCGCTACCGCCGCGAGATGGTGGGCGTGCTCACGCGCCGTGCCATCGAACTGGCCCTGCAGGAAACGGAGACCCACTGATGCGCCAATTCATCGCACTCACCCTCAACGGCGAGCCCCGCGAACTCGCGGTGGAGCCGCACAGCACGCTGCTCGACGCGCTGCGCCATGACGCCGGCCTCACCGGCACCAAGAAGGGCTGCGACGTCGGCGAATGCGGCTCCTGCACGGTCCTGATGGACGGCAAGCCGACCAACGCCTGCCTGGTGCTGGCGCCCGAGGCGCACGGCTGCACGCTGGTCACGATCGAGGGCATCCAGCCCGACCCCGACACGGTGCACCCGGTGCAGGACCAGTTCATGCGCTGCGGCGCGGCCCAGTGCGGATTCTGCACGCCGGGCTTCGTGGTCATGGC
This sequence comes from Cupriavidus sp. SIMBA_020, assembly GCF_046535395.1. Taxonomy (NCBI): domain Bacteria; kingdom Pseudomonadati; phylum Pseudomonadota; class Betaproteobacteria; order Burkholderiales; family Burkholderiaceae; genus Cupriavidus; species Cupriavidus sp. SIMBA_020. The sequence continues at coordinate 10,045 of NZ_JAWRWU010000010.1, forward strand.
CAAGGCGCTGCTGGACGAGAACCCCCAGCCCACGCGCGACGAGATCCGCTTCGCCATCGCCGGCAACATCTGCCGCTGCACCGGCTACACCAAGATCATCGAGGCCATCGAGCAGACCGCCGAAACCCTGCGCCACGCACCGGAGGCCACGCGATGACCCACGCCGTGATCGGACACAGCGTCAAGCGCACGGACCTGCTCGACAAGGTCACCGGCAACGCGAAGTACGTCGCCGACATGCCGCTCGCCGGCCTGCTCCACGCCAAGATGAAGCGCAGCAATGTGGCCCATGCACGCATCCGCCGCATCGACGCCTCGGCCGCACTGGCGCTGCCCGGCGTGAAGGCCGTGCTCACCCATGAGAACGTGCCGCGCGTGCTGCACGCGGGCTCGCCGCACCCGCGCTCCGCCTCGGTCACCTGCGACCAGTACATCCTCGACGACAAGGTGCGCTACTGGGGCGAAGGCGTGGCCGCCGTGGCCGCCATCAGCGAGGAGATCGCCGCGCGCGCCGTGGAGTTGATCGAGGTCGAATACGAGCCATTGCCCGCCGTGTTCACCGTGGACGATGCCGCCGCGCCCGGCGCCCCGCTGATCCACGACCGCGCGCCCGGCGGCAACCTCGTACTGCCGCCGGTGCGGATCGAGCGGGGCGATGTGGAGCGCGGCTTCGCCGAGGCCGACTTCATCCTCGAAGGCATCTACGAGGGCGGGCGCCCCACGCCGGCCTACATGGAACCGAACGTGCTGACCTGCAAGTGGGACGGCAACGGCAACCTGACCGTATGGATCTCCACCCAGACCGCCTTCATGGTGCGCGGGATCATGGCCGAGGTGCTGGGCCTGCCGCTGCACAAGGTGCGCGTGCTGGTGGACCACATGGGCGGCGGCTTCGGCGCCAAGCAGGACCTGTTCCAGAGCGAGTTCCTGTGCGCGCTGCTGGCCCGCGAGACGCGCCGCCCGGTGCGCATGGAATACACGCGCGAAGAGACCTTCCTCGGTGGCCGCACGCGCCACCCGGCGCGGATCTGGCTGCGCCAGGGCTTCCGCAACGACGGCACGATCACCGCACGCGAGGCCAGGGTGGTGTTCAACTCGGGCGCCTATGGCTCCCACGGCCCCGGCGTGACCAACGTGGGCACCGCCGCGATGGTCTCGCTCTACCGCTGCGAGAACGTGCGGCTGGAGGGGCGTTGCGTCTACACCAACAGCCCCATCGCCGGCGCCTTCCGGGGTTACGGCGTGGTGCAGACCTACTACGCACTGGACATCCAGATGGACGAGGCCGCCGCCCACCTCGGCATCGACCCCGCCGAGCTGAAGCTGCGCAACGCCGTGCGCGAGGGCGACATCGCGCCCTCCAACCATCCGCTGATCGGCCACGGCCTGGAAGCCTGCCTGCGCAAGGGCATGGAGGCCACCGGCTGGGCGCAGCGGCGCGCGCAGACGCGCCAGCAGCAGGGCGTGATCCGGCGCGGCTGGGGCGTGGGGTGCGAGATGCACGGCAGCAGCGCCTACCCCGGCATCAAGGAGCAGGGCAACGCTATCGTCAAGATGAACGAGGACGGCACCGTGGTGCTGCTGACCGGCGCCGCCGGGCTGGGCACCGGCGCACACACCGCGCTGGCGCAGATCGTGGCGGAGGAACTGTGCATCCCGTTCGACTGCGTGAGCGTGGTGCATGGCGATACGGACGTGGTGCCGTGGGATATCGGCGCCTTTGCCAGCCACACCACCTATATGGTCGGCCGCGCGGCGCAGATGGCGGCCGGCGAGATCAAGACGCAGCTGCTGGCCCGCGCCGCCGCGCAGATGGAAGCCGCGCCGGAGCAACTGGCCATCGCCAACGGCGTGATTGCCGTGCGGAGCCGCCCCGGCCCCACGCTGACCGTGCGCGAGGCCGTGATGCCGCGCAAGGGCCTGCCTGCCGCACAGTTCGTCGGCACGGCCACCTATCACCCCACCAAGTCGTACTCGTTCGCCGCGCATTTCGTCGAGGTGGAGGTCGATACCGAGACCGGCTTTATCACCGTGGCGCAGGTGGTGCCGGTGCACGACATCGGCAAGGTCATCCACCCGGTGGCGGCGGCGGGACAGATCGAGGGCGGCATCCAGCAGGGCATCGGCCATACGCTGTACGAGGACTACCAGATCGACATGCAGACCGGGCGCTCGCTCAATGCCAATTTCGTGGACTACAAGATGCCGCTGGCGATGGACATGCCGCCGATCCACACGATCCTGCTGGAAGCCGCGCCGGACCCCGGCGGGCCGTTCGGCGCAAAGGGAGTGGGCGAGGACCCGATCGTTGCCATCGGCCCGGCCATCGCCAACGCGGTGTATGACGCCATCGGGGTGCGCTTCCGCCACTATCCGATCCGGCCCGAGCAGGTGCTGCACGCGCTTGCTGCCAGGTCCGCCTTGCCCGGCGAGGCCCGGCCATGAACGCCCCGCGCAGGCTGGTCGTGGCCATCACGGGGGCCAGCGGCGCGGCCTACGGCGTGCGGCTGCTCCAGGCGCTCGGCACGGCGGAGGGCTGGGAGACGCATCTGGTCTGCTCGCCGTCCGGGCTGCTGACGATCCATCACGAACTCGGCATGCAGCGGCCCGAGGTGGAGCGGCTGGCGGATGTGGTGCACAACGTGCGCGATATCGGCGCCACCGTGGCGAGCGGCTCGTTCCGCTGCGACGGCATGGTGGTGGCGCCCTGCTCGATGCGCACGCTGGCCGCCATTGCCACCGGTCTGGCGGACAACCTCGTCACCCGCGCGGCAGACGTGATGCTCAAGGAGCGCCGCCGGCTGGTGCTGCTGGCGCGCGAGACGCCGCTGCACCTCGTCCACCTGCGCAACATGACCACGGTGACCGAGATGGGCGCCATCGTCATGCCGCCCGTGCCGGCGTTCTACGCCCATCCGCAGAGCGTGGACGACATTGTCGGCCACACCGTGGGCCGCGTGCTGGACCTGTTCGGCGTGGAGCACGCCGGGCTGGTCTCGCGCTGGCGCGGCATGCGCGCCACGCTGGCCGCCGTGCATTCGGACTTTCCCACCCAGGAGACACCATGACCCTTCCGCAAGCTACCCCGCAGTCCCTGCCGCCCGTGCCCGTGACCATCCTCACCGGCTTCCTTGGCGCCGGCAAGACCACGCTGCTCAACCACATCCTCACGCAGAAGCACGGCCACCGCATCGCGGTCATCGAGAACGAGTTTGGCGAGGTGGATGTCGATTCGGATCTGGTGATGACCTCGGACGAGGAGATCTACCAGATGACCAACGGCTGCATCTGCTGCGTGGTGGATGTGCGGACCGACCTCGTGCGCATTCTCCAGACGCTGCTGGCCCAGCCGGAGCGCTTCGACCATATCCTCGTGGAAACCAGCGGGCTGGCCGACCCCACGCCGGTGGCGGCCACCTTCTTCATGGACAACGACGTGGCGAAGCAGGTGACGCTCGACGGCATCCTGACGCTGGTGGATGCCGTGCACATCGAATCGCACCTGGACGACCCGCAGCTCTCCGGCTTCGACAACCAGGCGGTGGACCAGATCGTGGCGGCGGACCGCATCATTCTGAACAAGTCCGACCTGGTGAGCGCCGAACGGCTCGATGCGCTGGCCGCCCGGCTTCATCACCTGAACGAGGGCGCGCAGATCCTGCGCTCGAACCACGCTCAGGTGGATCTGTCGCGCATCCTCGGCATCGGTGGCTTCACGCCCGGCGTGGCCACGCTGCCGGCGGACGACCTGCATGGGCATGATTACGGGCACGACCACGGCCATGATCACGAACATGTTTGCGACGAGACCTGCGAGCACGGCCATGCGGATGACGACGACCACGCCCATCGCCACGACCCGTCGGTGACGTCGGTCTCCCTGCTGTTCGACACCCCGTTCGACCGCCAGCGCCTGGAACACGCGCTCAAGGCCCTGCTGGCCGCGCAGGGCAACGACGTCTTCCGCATGAAGGGCATCGTCGCCGTGCAGGACGACGACCGCCGCCACGTGTTGCAGGCGGTGCACCGGCTGATGGACTTCCATCCCGCCGACCCGTGGGACGCGCGCCCGCGCGAGAGCAAGTTCGTCTTTATCGGCCGCAACCTCGACCGCGCACGGCTCCAGACGCTCCTGCGCGTGTGCCAGCCCGCCCAGCTGGCGGCCTGATTGGTGGCCTGATTGGTGGTTTGATACCGCTCTGGGACCCGTCTGCCGGACAGTCGGGTGTTTGCCGGTGCAGTGCGGCGTGACGCCGCCTGCACCGCTTTTTTCTTGCGAAGCATTGTTCCTGCCCCGCACAAGAGTTGTACGCGGGCTACCGTTCAAGTCCTGCTCCGACTTTTCCATACTGCTGCCAAGACCTGGCGGCGTCTGCGCCGCCAACCGGACTCAATGGATAACCAGGAGCTTGTATGTCAAACGATGCACTTCCCCAGGCGTCATCGCGCCGCCGCTTTATCGGCTATTCCGTGGGTGCGGCAGCGGCAGCCGTCGCCAGCGGGTCCCTGAGCGAATTCGCCTTTGCCGGCGAGAGCCCGCCAAGCGTCGGGATCGCCAGCCCGTCCGGCAATCCAGCCGGCGGCACGGCCATCCGCCCGCTGCGCGTGCATGTGCCGGAGTCCCGCCTCGTCGATCTGCGACGGCGCATCCGGGCGACGCAGTGGCCCGAGCGCGAGACAGTCACCGACGCCACGCAGGGCGTGCAACTTTCTACAGTGCGCAAGCTCGCGCAGTACTGGGAGGCGCACTACGATTGGCGCAGGATCGAGGCCCGGCTCAACGCGACGCCGCAGTTCGTCACCGAGATCGACGGTCTCGACATTCATTTCATCCACGTGCGCTCGAAGCACAGCCACGCGTTGCCGATCATCATCACGCATGGATGGCCCGGCTCGATCATCGAGCAGCTGAAGGTCATCGGCCCGCTCACGGACCCCACCGCGTATGGTGGTTCGGCGGCCGACGCCTTTGACGTGGTAATTCCGTCGCTGCCGGGTCACGGCTTCTCGGGCAAGCCGACCACCACCGGCTGGGATCCCGCGCGCATCGCACGCGCGTGGGTCACCCTGATGCAGCGGCTCGGCTATACGCGCTTTGCGGCACAAGGTGGCGACTGGGGCAATGCGGTAACCGAGCAGATGGCGCTGATCGCGCCTCCGGAGCTGATCGGCATTCACACCAACATGCCGGCCACCATTCCGCAAGACATCGCCAACGCGCTCAAGGCGGGCGGGGCCGCGCCGGGTGGACTGGGACCCGACGAGCAGCATGCGTACGCGCAGCTCGACACGTTCTACAAGCATGGGCTTGGCTATGCGCTGGAGATGGCGAACCGCCCGCAGACGCTGTATGCGCTCGCGGACTCGCCGGTCGGCCTCGCGGCGTGGATGCTCGACCACGATGCGGCCAGCCAGGCACTGATCGCACGCGTGTTCGACGGACAGCGGGAAGGCCTGACGCGCGATGACGTGCTCGACAACGTCACGCTGTACTGGCTGACCAACACTGCGGTGTCTTCAGCGCGGCTGTATTGGGAGAACAAGCTCGACTTTTTCGCGCCGAAGCACGTCGCCATTCCGGTTGCCGTGAGTGTGTTCCCCGACGAGATCTACGCCGCGCCACGAAGCTGGGCGGAGCGTGCCTACCCGAAGCTGATTCACTTCAACCGCCTGCCCAAGGGCGGCCACTTCGCGGCGTGGGAACAACCCCGGGCGTTCACGGAAGAAGTCCGCACGAGCTTCAGGTCGTTGCGCTAGCGCAGACGCGTAAGCGTTGACGCTCAGGGCGCGGACTTGTTCCACCATGTATCAATTCAAGTTCACCTGGATGGCTTCATCGGGCCAGTCCGCGCTTCTATAGTCCTCTTCATTACCGAAAGCTCGATCCGCGCCGGAAGGCGCATCTCCACCCGGTCGCCACGGCGCGACCCTCTAACGATCAAAGGCAAGAAATGGAACTGGTCTATGTTGGCGACCCGATGTGCTCGTGGTGCTATGGATTCGGCAAGGAATTGACCGAGGTTCGTGAGCGCTTCCCCGATCTGCCGTTGCGCATTGTCGTGGGTGGCATCCGCGCTGGCGCCACCGACATCCTCGACGAGGCCGGCAAGCGCTTCCGGCTCCATCACTGGAGCCGGGTGGAAAGCGCGAGCGGTCTGCCGTTCAATCGCGATGGGCTGATGGCGCGCGAGAACTTTGTCTACGATACCGAGCCCATCTGCCGCGCCGTCGTCACGGCTCGCCAGCTATTCCCCCAATCCGACCTCCTGGCGGTATTCCGCGCCTTGCAGGCAGCGTTCTACGTCGATGCGCTCGACACCACGGACGGCAAGGTACTGGCGGACGTCGCGGCGCAGGCGCTGAATCGTCAGGGTCATGCCGTTTCCGCGCAGACGTTCCTGGACCAGTGGCTCAGCGACGCTGCCATCGCAGCCACCGTGGAAGACTTCCGCACCGCACGCGGCTGGGGCATTTCCAGCTTCCCGGCGCTGGTCCTGGATCACGGCGGCCGTCTTCACCACGTCTCGGGCGGCTACGCACACGCCAGCGATGTTGCCCAACAGTTGAAGCATGTGATGGAAGCTGCCAGCGCGGCCGCCTGAGCCTCCACCGTGCGGCATCGTGCGGCATCGTGCGGCGATGCCCCGCATCCCCTCAGCGCCGCAACGTGGCCGAAGGCAGTTCGCCGAATTCGCGCTGGTACTCGCGCGAGAACAGGCTCAGGTGCGTGAAGCCGTGCCGCAGGGCGATGGCGGAGACCGCGCCGCGCCCCGGCGTGGCGCGCTGGAGGTCCGCGCGCGCCGCCTGGAGGCGCAGCACGCGCAGGTACTCCATCGGCGTGGTGTTCTTGGCCTTGCGGAAGCCCAGTTGCAGGGTGCGTTCGCACACGCCGCAATGGGCGGCCAGCGCGCCCAGCGTGACCGGCTTGTCGAGGTGGGCACGCAGGTAGCGGATGGCGCAACGCACGTAGGCCGGCAGCGCGGCCCGGAAGCCGCGCGGCAGCAGGCTGCCGTCGTGGCCGAACTGGTCCACCAGCAGCGTGCCGAGCACCAGCCGCTCGATGGCGGCGTCGGTGATCGCCTCGGTGGCCAATGCGGCGCCTTGCGCGCGGGCGTCGAACTCCGTACGCAGCCACGCCATCATCGCCTGCCAGCGCGCCGAATCCGCCGCGTGGAAATCGAAGACCAGCGGCGCCGGCGCGTCGAAGCTGAAGCATTCCAGAAACGCCGCCTCCAGCGCCTGCCGGCGGATGACCACGCTGAAGCGCTCGCAGTCGGCATCGGGCTGTAGCCGCACCGGCAGCGACGGCGAAAACACGCGCACCGCGCCCACCGGCATCTCGGCGGCGCGGCCTCCCGCCAGCAGCCGGCAGCGGCCCGCCGTCACGGTCTGGATCACGAATTCGTCCTTGCCAACGCGCGGCTCGATCTCCATCGCCCGGCCATAGCGCGTGGTGGCCAGCGTCAGGTGACCGATCTGGCACGTGCGCAGCTGCACGTCCGGTGCGTCATCCTCGGCGTCCCCCGTAGCGTCCCCGATATCGAGCCGTGTGGGCCCAAACACCCGCGCGGAGAGCGACTGCACGTGGTCCAGCGCCCGTGCGCGGCCAGCGTGGGCCGTGTTGCCTGTCTGCGATGCGGCGCGCTGCGTCATGGCACGTCTCCGGTGAGGTGCGGCCATCGTAGGAGCCGCGACCCATGCGGGCAAGTCAGGGAAACCCGCTGTGCTGTGCCTTTTCGTTTCCGTGCTGGCGGCTTCGCATCGATGCTACGGCCGCCGCGCCGCGCTCGCTACTGTCAGTGCAGGCGGCCACGCGGCCCCCGGCGGCAGCACGGCCCGACCACGATCGGCTGGCCCGCCCTTCCAACATGGCAGGAGACGCCCCCATGCAACCCCCAGTCCACCCCGTCGACCAGATGCTGCCCGCCCGGGCGATGGTCTCGCTCGGCTTCCAGCACATGCTGGTCAGCTACCTCGGCGCCATTGCGGTGCCCATGATCGTGGCCGGCGCGCTCAAGATGACGCCGGCCCAGACCACGCTGCTGATCAGCACCGCGCTGTTCACCTCCGGCATCGCCACGCTGCTGCAAACCGTGGGCGTCTGGAAGTTCGGCGTACGGCTGCCGCTGATGCAGGGCGTGGCGTTCGGCTCCGTGGGGCCGGTCATCGCCATCGGCAGCGACCCCGCGCTGGGCTTCAACGGCGTCTGCGGCGCGGTGATCGGCGCTGGCGTCATCACGCTGTTCCTGGCCCCGGTGATCGGCCGGCTCAAGCGCTTCTTTCCGCCCGTGGTGAGCGGCTGCATCATCACCGCCGTGGGGCTGTCGCTGTTTCCGGTGGCCTACCAGTGGGCCGGCGGCGGGCACGGCGCCAAGGATTTCGGCTCGCCGATGTTCTTCGTGGTGGCGTTCGGCACGGTGGCGCTGATCCTGTTCGTGAACAGCCACGGCGGCAAGCTCGTGCGCAGCCTGGCAGTGCTGATCGGCCTGCTGATGGGCGGCGTGGCGGCGTGGCTGCTCGGCATGGGCAATTTCGACGAGGTGGCGCGTGCGCCCTGGTTCACGCTGGTCACGCCGTTTGCGTTCGGGCTGCCGACCTTCAACGCCGGCGCCATCGCCACCATGGTGATCGTGATGGTGGTGCAGATGGTCGAGTCGATGGGGCTGTTCGTGGCCATCGGCGACATCGTCAAGCGGCCCGTCACCGAGCGCGAGGCCACCAACGGCCTGCGCGCCAACGGGCTGGCCAGCGCCATCGGCGGCATGTTCGCCGCGTTCCCGTTCATCGCCTTCATGGAGAACGTGGGCCTGGTCATCGTTACCGGGGTGCGCAGCCGCTGGGTGGTGGCCACCTGCGGCGTGATGCTCTGCGCGGTGGCGCTGGTGCCGAAGATCGGCGCGCTGTTCTCGTCGATCCCCTCGGCTGCGCTCGGCGGCGCCGCGCTGGTGATGTTCGGCGTGGTGGTCGCGGCGGGCATCCGCACGCTCGGCCAGGTGGACTACGAGCGCAAGCCGGCCAACCTCAGCGTGGTGGCCATCACGCTGGGCTGCGCGCTGATGCCGGTGATCATGCCGTCCCTGCTTGCCAGGCTGCCCGCCGCGCTGCAACCGTTCGTCCACAGCAGCGTGATCATCGCCTGCGTGGTGTCGGTCTTCCTCAACCTGCTGCTCAACGGCATTCCCGTGCGCGACGAGGAGCCGGAGCTGGCCGTCACGCCCGAACACATCGCGGAGATGTAGCCATGACCACCCCTCTCTCCCCTTCCCTTCGCCACGCCCTGCAAGGCAACCTGCTGGTGCGCGGCGCGGCGGCCGTGATGACCGGCCGGGCCGGCGCCGCGGCGCGTGCGGGCGCCGTTGACATCCGCATCCGCGACGGGCGCATCGCCGAACTGGCGGCCGGGCTCGTGCCGGGCGCCGACGAGACGGTCATCGACGCCACCGGCTGCGTGGTCTACCCCGGCTGGGTCAACACCCATCATCACCTGTTCCAGAACCTGCTCAAGGCGGTGCCGGCCGGCATGAATGCCGATCTCCAGGACTGGCTGGCCAGCGTGCCCTACCCCCGGCTGGCGCGCTTCACGCCCGACCTGTTCCGCACGGCGGTGCGGCTGGGCATTGCCGAACTGCTGCTGTCTGGCACCACCACCTGCGCCGACCATCACTACCTCTACCACCACGGCCATGGCGCGGAGACCGGCGACGCGCTGTTCGAGGAAGCCGAAGCGCTCGGCATGCGGCTGGTGCTGTGCCGGGGCGGCGCGATCCAGTCCGCCGGCGACCATCCCGGCATGCGCGCCACGGCGCTGGTGCCGGAGACCCTAGACGAGATGCTCGGCGATATCGAACGTCTGAAGGCCCGCTACCACGATGCCGCGCCAGACGGCCTGCGCCGCGTGGCGGTGGCGCCGACCACGCCCACGTTCTCGCTGCCGCCCGTGCTGCTGCGCGAGGTGGCCGGCTTCGCCCGTGGCATGGGGCTGCGGCTGCACACGCACCTGTCGGAGACTGACAACTACGTGCGCTTCTGCGCGGAGAAGTACCGCTGCACGCCGGTGCAGTTCGTGGCCGACCACGACTGGCTCGGCCCGGACGTCTGGTTCGCCCACCTCGTCACCGTCACGCCGGACGAGATCCGCTTGCTCGGCAGTACCGGCACCGGCATGGCGCACTGCCCGGTCAGCAACGCGCGGCTCGGCAGCGGCATTGCGCCGGTGCGCGCGATGGCCGATGCCGGCGTGCCGGTGTCGATCGGCGTGGATGGCGTGGCGTCGAACGAGTCCGGCAGCATGGTGCACGAGGCCAATTTCGCGTGGCTGGTGCACCGGGCGCTGGGCGGCGCGGCGCAGACCCGCGTGGAAGAGGTCATCCACTGGGGCACGGCCGGCGGCGCGCAGGTGCTGGGCCTGCCCGGCGTGGGCACGCTGGCGCCGGGGCAGTCCGCCGATCTGGCGATCTACGAGGTGGGCGGCCTGCGCTTTGCCGGCTTCCACGACATCGCCACCGCCCCGGTGGCGGCGGGCGAACCCACCCCGGTACGCGACGTGTTCGTGCGCGGCCGGCACGTGGTGCGCCAGGGCGAGGTCGTGGGGCTCGACGTGGACAAGCTGCGCCGCGAGGCGCGCGCGGCGCTGGAAGTGCTGATGGCGTAGGCGCCCCGGCCGAAGGCTTCCCGGGGGGTGCGGCGCTCAGGGCTTCCTGTCCGCCGCCGAGGCTTCACGGAATGCCTTCTCGCCGGCGGTGGAGATCTCCACCCATTTCCTGTCGGGCGGCGCGCCGGCGACGTAGCTGTCGTGCCAGTTCCACCACTTGTAGGTGGGCGTCTGCGGGTAGCCCTCGGGCGAGTCCTCCCAGAGCTCCTGCCGCCCCAGCGGGGTGATGTCGAGGTAGTTCCAGGTGTTGCCCATCTGCTCGTCGCCCCGATTGTTGAGGAAGTAGGTGCGGAAGATGCGGTCGCCGTCGCGGAAGAAAACGTTGGTGCCGTGCCATTCGTCCACGCCGAAGTCGGCATCGAAGCGGTCCGTGATGGTGAACCACGGAATGTCCTCCCAGCCCATGCGCGCCTTCAGCCCGGCGATCTCCGCCTGTGGCCCGCGCGAGACGAATACCAGCGTGGTGTCCCGGGCGTTCAGGTGGGACAGATGGGCGATCTGGTCGGCCACCAGCGAGCAGCCCCGGCAGGCGTGCTCGGGCCAGCCATGCACGCCGGGTTCGTAGAAGGCGCGGTACACGATGAGCTGGCGCCGGCCGTCGAAGAGCTCCGCCAGGCTGACCTGGCCGGCGGGCCCCTCGAAGGTGTACGTCTTGTCCACCGCCATCCACGGCATGCGGCGGCGCTCGGCGGCCAGCGCATCGCGCGCGCGGGTCTGGGCCTTCTCCTTCACCAGCAGCTGCTGGCGTGCCGCCTCCCAGGCGTCCGGCGATACCACCGGCGGGGTCTTCATGTCCTTGCTTGATGTCGTCATGGTTCGCAATCTCCTGTGCGTCCTGTGCGTGCTGTGCGTCCTGTGCGGGGCGATCCCAGCCTAGTTTGGCACCCGGCACCGGGATTGGGGAGTAACAAGGCTGACGGGATTCCGTAGGGCTGCGGTTCCGTTCGCACGCCCGCCTGTGTCGGCGTCGTCACAATCCATCACCCGTCCGGCAGCATCGGGTACACCTCCGGGATGATCGCGCCGCCGTCCGGTATAGCGCCGGACCGCCCGCCAACCGCCCCCATCCGCCGCCAGCCCTTGCCAGCACTGGCCGCGCGGCGATAGATACCCACGTCTGATGGATTCCCCTCCGCCGGCCTTCCAGAATGAACCGGACCGTCACGGCTCGCTGTCATGGGGACAGCGGGGCCGCGGCACGGACCGCCTTCAGGAGGCACAAGCACATGGACGTCCAGACCATCCGGGCGCGCGCGTTCGCCGCACCGTTTTGCAGCCCGGCCTATCCGATGGGACCGTACCGCTTTCTCCAGCGGGAGTTCTTCGTCATCTCCTACCGCACCGATCCCGCGCGGCTGCGCGCCGTGGTGCCGGAGCCGCTTGAGATGGCCGAGCCGGTGGTCCACTACGAGTTCATCCGCATGCCGGACTCCACCGGCTTTGGCGACTACACCGAGTCCGGCCAGGTGATTCCGGTGATGTACCAGGGCCGGCGCGGCAACTACACCCATGCGATGTTCCTCGACGATCACCCGCCGCTGGCAGCCGGGCGCGAGCTTTGGGGCTTTCCGAAGAAGCTGGCCACGCCGCGCCTGGAGGTGGAGACCGACACGCTGCTGGGCACGCTCGACTACGGCCCCGTGCGCGTGGCCACCGGCACCATGGGCTACAAGCACCAGGCGCTGGACCCGCAGGAGGTGCGCGACGCCCTGGCGAACACGCCCAACTACCTGCTCAAGATCATCCCCCATGTGGACGGCACCGCCCGTATCTGCGAGCTGGTCTGCTACTTCCTCAAGGACGTGGATGTGAAGGGCGCCTGGAGCGGCCCGGCGGCGCTGTCGCTGTTCCCCCATGCGCTGGCCCCGGTGGCCGACCTGCCCGTGCTCGAGGTGCTGGGCGCGAAGCATTACGTGGCCGACCTGACCCTCGGGCTGGGCGAGGTGGTCTACGACTACCTCCAGCGCTAGCCCCAATCCCTCCCCCTTCCCTTTTTTACGGAGAAACAAACATGAAGCTCCAAGGTAAATCGGCCATCGTGACCGGCGCGGCAAGCGGCATCGGCAAGGCCATCGCAGAACGGTTGGCCCGCGAGGGCGCGGCGGTGGCCGTGGCCGACCTCAACGCGGACGCCGCGCGCAAGGTGGCCGCCGGGATCGAGGCCGCTGGCGGCCTGGCCATGAGCGTGGCCATGGACGTGACCAACGAGGACGCCGTCGAGTCCGCCACGGCGGCGGTGGCGGACCGCTTCGGCGGTGTGGACATCCTGATCTCCAACGCGGGCATCCAGATCGTCGCCCCGATCCACGAATACAGCTTCGCGGACTGGAAGCGCATGCAGGCCATCCACCTCGACGGCGCTTTCCTGACCACGCGCGCGGCGCTCAAGCACATGTACCGCGACAACCAGGGCGGCACCGTGATCTACATGGGCTCGGTCCACTCGCACGAGGCCTCGCCGCTGAAGTGCGCCTACGTGGCGGCCAAGCACGGGCTGCTGGGCCTGGCGCGCGTGGTGGCCAAGGAAGGCGGCGAGCACAACGTGCGCTCGCACGTGATCTGCCCCGGCTTCGTGCGCACGCCGCTGGTGGACAAGCAGATCCCGGAGCAGGCACGCGAGCTGGGCATCAGCGAGGAGGAAGTGGTGCGCCGCGTGATGCTGGGCGGCACCGTGGATGGTGTCTTCACCACCGTGGAAGACGTGGCCGAGACGGCGCTGTTCCTGTGCGCCTACCCTTCCGCCGCGCTGACCGGACAGTCGTTCGTGGTCAGCCACGGCTGGTACATGCAGTAAGGGCGACGGGGGCGCCCCGTGCAGGGGCGCCCCATGCCAACCGAAGCGAGGAGAAGACATGTTTCTCGACAAGCAGCACCTGCAGGGCAGCTCCGGCGGCGCGCGGGCAAGCATCGAAATAGATCGCGGCTATGCCGTGCGGGCGCTGGTGCTGCAAGGCGGCGGCGCGCTGGGCTCCTATCAGGCGGGCGTCTATGAGGGGCTGGCCGAGGCCGGGATCGAGCCGAACTGGGTAGCGGGCATCTCCATCGGCGCGCTGAACGCCGCCATCATCGCCGGCAACGCGCCCGAGCACCGCGTGGCGCGGCTGCGTGATTTCTGGGCCCATATCTGCCGCCAGCCCTGGCTGCCCAGCCTGATCCCGTACGAGACCATAGCCGACAGCGCCCAGCACTGGCCAGACCCGCTGCGGATCTGGTTCGATGGCATCGAGGCCGCGCGCGCACTGGTCGAGGGCCAGCGCGGCTTCTTCTCGCCGCGCCTGTGGCGCGTGCCGGGCGCCGGCAGCGCAAGCTACTACGACACCTCGCCGCTGAAGGCGACGCTGGAGCGCTTTGCCGACTTCGACCGCATCAACCGCCATGCCGAGATGCGGGTCTCCCTGGGCGCCGTGAACGTACGCACGGGCAACTTCGTCTATTTCGACAACACCAGGACCACGCTGCGTGCCGAGCACTTCATGGCGTCCGGCGCGCTGCCGCCCGGCTTTCCGGCCGTGGAGATCGACGGCGAGTACTACTGGGACGGCGGCCTGGTCTCCAACACGCCGCTGTCGGCCATCCTGCGGGCCAAGCCCCGTCGCAACGCACTGATCTTCCAGGTGGACCTGTGGAGCGCCCAGGGGGCGCTACCGGAAGACCTGATGGCGGTGGCCACGCGCCAGAAGGACGTTCAGTACTCCAGCCGCACGCGCCTGATTACCGACTCCATGAGCGAGCAGCAGAACTTCCGCCGCCTGCTCAGCGACGTGCTGGCGCTGGTGCCCCCGGCGCGCCGCCAGAGCGAGGCCTACCTGCGCGCCGCCGAAAGCGCGTGCGACGCGCGCCGCAACGTGATCCAGCTGATCTACCGCGACAAGTCGTTCGAAGGCAGCGCGAAGGACTTCCAGTTCGGGCCGCTGACGATGAAGGAACACTGGACCAGCGGGCTGGACGATATCCGCGGCACGCTGGACCGTCCGGAATGGCTGGCCATGCCCACGCATGAGACGCCGTTCGTGACGCACGACATCCATCGGCGCCAGGCCGAGGGCGCTCGGTAACTCGGTCACTCAGTAGCCCATCGCCGCCGGCCGGGCCGCGCCATCCCCCGGGCGCGACCCGGCCGGGCTGGTCTCGCGCGGCGGGCACAGGCCCAGCTCCAGCGCCATCTTCACGAGATCGGCAAAGGTCCGCGCCGCCATCTTGCGCATGGCCCGGGCGCGATGGATCTTGATGGTGACCTCGCTGATCCCCATTTTTCCGGCAATCTGCTTGTTCATCAGGCCCGAGGCGGCCAGTATCATCACTTCGCGCTCGCGCTCGCTGAGCGTGGTGTAGCGCGCGCGCAGGTCGTCGCCACACTGCAGCGCCTGGCGCTTGGTGCGATCCATGGCAATCGCCGCCGACACCGCGTCGAGGAAATCCTGGTCGCGGAAGGGCTTGGTGAGAAAGTCCACCGCGCCAGCCTTCATCGCCCGCACCGACATCTCGATATCGCCATGGCCGGTGATGAAGATCACCGGCAGGCACAGGCCGCGCTGGTTGATCTCGCGCTGCACCTCCAGCCCGTTGGCCACCCTCAGGCGCACGTCCAGCACCACGCAGCTGGGCGAGTCGTCGATGGGCGCTGCCAGGAACGCCTCCGCAGTGAGGAAGGAGCGCGAGCGCATGCCGACCGAGCGGAGCAGGTTCACGAGGGCATCGTTCATGCCGGGGTCGTCATCGACGATGTAGATCAGCGGTTCGGGGGCGGCGCGCCCGTGAGGGGACTTCGGTGGCAGGGGGTTCACGATGGGCTCCGGGGCTTGCAGGCAACAATTCTCAGTTGCAGGAAGTCTAGGCAGGCCCGCGACGCCCAACAAGACGCATGCCGGGGAGGCCGCGTTTCCAAGTCCGCACCAATCGCCCGGATACACAGGACGAATAACCCCGGAGGACGAAAAAAACCGACGGCCCCGGAGGAGGAAGCCGTCGGTTAAACGGGATGGAGGAGACGGGACGGAGAGAAGCGGAGCGGGAGGCTTAGTACGTGATGTTCGGGTCCCCGGCGGCCAGCGCCTGCTCGCGCACCGGAGCGGGCGGGTAGATCCACTGGGTGTTGATCACCATCTTACGTTCCTTGCCTTCGGCGTGGGTCAGCTTGACCTGGCGGTCCCAGCCTTCGGTGTAGACCGCGCCCCAGCTGCCCAGGTCCAGACAGGTGGCGTAGAACGCCTGGCTGTAGCCGAGGGTCGGCAGGCCCAGCAGGTCCGCGGCCACGTTATGGCCGGCAAAGCGCCCCATGAACAGCGCGTGCTGGCAGGACATCAGCGAGTAGTGGCCCTGGTCGTCGGTGAGCGCGCGCACCACGTCGCCGGCGCCGAAGATGTCCTTGGCGCCGATCACGCGGAGGTCAGGCGTCACCTCCAAGCGGCCCTGGCGGTCCAGGTTCGGCGACACCTGCCTGGTCAGCGTGCTGGCTACCATGCCGCCGGTCCAGATGATGGTGTCGGTATCGATGCGCTCGCCGGTGGCCGTGACCACGCCGGTGGCATCCATCGACACCACGCCGGCGCCCAGGCGGGTTTCGATGCGGAGCTGGTCGAGGGCTTCCAGAATCTGCGGACGCGGGCCCGGGCCGAGATCGGGGCCGATGGCCTCGTTACGCTCCACCACCACGATGCGCGGCTGGTAATCCTTGCCGAAGATGGCGCGCAGGCGGCCCGGCAGCTCGGTCGCCACTTCCAGGCCGGTGAAGCCGCCACCGACCACCACAAAGGTATCGCGGGCGGCCGTGCGCGGGCGCGCGGCCAGGCCCTGCAGGTGCTCGCGCAGCTTCACGGCCTCGTCGATCTGGTCCACCGCGAAGGCATGCTCGGTCAGGCCCGGCAGGGGCGGACGGAACAGGCGGCTGCCGCTGGTCAGCACCAGGCGGTCATAGCCGACCGAGCGCGTGTCGCCGGAAGTGGTGATCACATCGACGCTGTGGTCGCCCGGATGAATCCGGTCCACGGTGCCTTCGATGAACTTCACGTTGACCGCGTTCAGCAGCGGCAGCAGCGGCACGGCCATCTGCTCGGGATGGGCTTCATGCAGGCGGGGACGCACGTGCAGCTCGGCCTTGGGCGACACCAGCGTGATCTCGACCACGGTGTCCGCGCCGCGCTCCATATCGACGACGCGCGCCGCGCCGAGTGCGGACCAGACGCCGGCGAAGCCGCCGCCCACAATCAGAATCCTTTGTTTCATGGTCGTTTCCTCTTTGTCTCAGCCAGGGGTACCGCCGGGCACCGCAGCGATGGGATATCTACGGGAGGGCAGGGCACCGCCGCAGTGCGGGGACACGGCGGCGGTGCGGCTTGGTTGCCGTCCTGCTTGGGGTGAATCGTAGGGGGTGGCGCGGTGGTCCGGAAGTGCCGCCGCGGTACGCACGCTGTTGCCGCGCAGGCACCAATCGGCGGTGTACTTGGGCGGTGTACCCCGGGCGGTGCACCCGGGCGGTGTACTCAGTGGGCGACGGCGATGACGCTGCGCATCCCCTCGCGGGCCATCTTGGCGTAGGGGCACATGCGCTCGGTGTTGCGCACGAGTTCCTCGGCCACGTGCCGCTCTACACCCGGCATGCGGATGCGGACGTCCGCGATCAGCGCGTAGGCGCCATCGGCGGGGTCGCGCCCGAACGCGACCTCGACGGCCACGGTCATCGCCGCGACATCGACGTGCGCGCGCTTCGCGATCAGGCTCAGCGCGCCGTGGAAGCAGGCGGCGTAGCCCGCCGCGAACAGCTGCTCGGGATTGGTGCCGCTGCCCGGGCCGCCCAGCGCGGCAGGCAGCCGCAGGTCGAGCATGAGATTGCCGTCATCGGATCTCGCCACGCCGGACGCACGGCCGTGCTCTGCCGGGCCCCCCGACACCGTGACCGTGGTCGTATAGAGCGCGGTGAAGCCCTGGCCCCGGTATCGGTCGAGCAGCGTCAGCGGTGGAGGTTCCAACCTCTCGTTTTCCATCGTGTCTCCCGGATGGTTGTTAACGATGCATCCAGTCGCTGAAGCTGATGTGGCCGAGCCGCGCCTCCCCTTCCGGCACCAGGGTGCCTTCTTCGAGTTCGGCGCCGAAGTAGCGCGCGGCCGGATCGGCCACGGCGATCTTGGCAGCGCCAGTGGCCTTGAGGTAGCGCTGCACGAGGTCGCTCATCTGGAAGCGTTCCGGCCCGGCGATTTCGACGATGCCGTTGACCGGCGCGGCCAGGGCGGCGTCCGCCACGGCGTCTGCCACGTCATCGGAAGCAATCGGCTGGATCAGCGCGGGCGTGATGCGCAGCGTGTCGCTGTCCCCCGCCGACTGGACGATGGCGCCGAGAAATTCGAGGAATTGCGTGGAGCGGACGATGGTGTAGGGGATGCCGGCGCCCCGGATCAGCGCTTCCTGGGCGATCTTGCCGCGGAAGTAGCCGCTCTGCGCGAGCTTGTCCGTGCCGACCACCGACAGCGCCACGTGGTGGGCGACCCCGGCGGCTTTCTCGGCAGCGGCCAGGTTGCGGCCGGACGTCTCGAAGAAGTGCAGCACCGCGTCGTCCGCGAACGACGGCGAGTTCGCCACGTCTACCACCACCTGCGCGCCGGCCAGCGCCGTGTCCAGCCCTTCGCCGGTCAGCGCGTTGACGCCGGTTTTCGGCGAGGCCGCCACCACGTCATGACCTTGCGCGACGAGCCGCGCCACGACCTTCGCGCCAATCAGGCCGCTACCGCCAATGACCACAATCTTCATGATGCTTCTCCTTGCTGGATGCTGCGTTGCCGAGGGGGGATGAATCCACCCTCATGCTAGACACCGGCATCGCGCCGCGCCAGCCCGACGCAAAGCGCACGGTGTTTCCAAATTCGCACCAATCACAAGGAGACGTACAAGGGGAAAGGCTAGCGGTTCACCTGCAGGCGGTACTCGCTGGGGGAGAGGCCGAAGTGGCGCTGGAAGGTCACGCGCATGCGTTCCTCACTGCCGAAGCCGCATTCGTGGGCAATCTGGTCGATGGCCCGGTTCTGGTCCTGGAGCGCCCGCCGGGCCGCTTCGAGCCGGAACAGCTCCACGCCCTTGGCCGGCGTGCGGCCGGTCTTCTGCTTGTAGACCCGCGCGAAGTTGCGCGGGCTCATGCCGACATAGTCGGCCAGCTGCTCGACGGAAAGCTCGGCCCGGGACAGGTTTTGCACGATCCACATATGGAGCGACTCGAACACCGGCACCTGCCGGCTCTGCGTGATCAGCATCTCGCTCAATTGCGGCTGCGCGCCGGGCCGCTTCATGTACACCGCGAGTTCCTTCGCGGTGTTCAGCGCCACCTCGTGGCCATAGTCGGCCTCCACCATGGCGAGCGCGAGGTCGATGCCGGTGGTGACGCCGGCCGAGGTCCAGAGCTGCTGCTGCTGCACGAAGATGGCGTCGGCGTCCAGGTCCACGCTGGGAAACAGCTGGTGGAAGCGGTCGCGCATCGCCCAGTGGGTAGTGGCGCGCTTGCCGTCGAGCAGGCCGGCAAAGCCCAGCAGGAAGGCCCCGGTGCATACGGACGCCACGCGCCGCACCCTCGCCGGCGCGTCGTGCAGCCAGGCAATCAGCGTTGCGGAGTGCTGGGCCACGTCGATGATCTTCGGCGAGCCCGGCACCACCACCGTGTCGACCAGGCGCAGATCGAATGTCTCCAGCGATTCGACATGCATCATCGTGCCTTCCGCCGAGGGTACGGCGCCCCCCGCAACGCTCGCGGTATGGCAGCGGTAGCCGGCCAGCCCGCGCTCGTGCGCGTAGCGGGAAGCGGCCCAGAACACGGTCTGCGGCCCGGCCAGGTCGAGCAGACTCACCTCGGGATAGACCACGAACAGAATATTGCGTGGCATCTCTTCAATGTTCCCTGCGGGTGGCGGAGGTGTCTGGCCCATGGCTCGTAGCGCTGAAATCGGTGGATGTTAGGTCATGCGGGCAATCTGATGCAAGACCGTGACCGGCTGATGTCTGGCTGCCTGGCGGACCCGGCGGCACGTGGCGCAGGTCGATGACGGCCTGCACCAGCGCAGGGCGTTCGACCATGCCGAGGTAGGCACCGTCCCGGGTCACGACCAGCGGGTCTGCCGGGTGCCGGTGCAACAGCGGCGTCAGCGCCCGCGCCAGCTCGATGACCGTGGCATCGATGCAGAGCCGGTGCGGCGCTTGCGAGACGAACTGCGCGCAGCATTCGCGATGGATCCAGCCCCGGTAGCACGGCAGCCGCACCACATCGCCAATCAGCTCGCGGCAGATCACCCCCACCGGCACCTCCCCCCTCAGCACGGCCACCGCGCTGGCGGCGGGGTGCTGGGCGAGGATTCGTAGCGCGTCGCCCAGGCACTGGGTGTGCTGCACGGCGGGAATTCGGCGCAGGAGGGTCGGCAGCACAGCAATTGGCACGCGATACGGGTCTTGTCTCATCGGGGAGTCTGAGGCCCACGCTGACGCAGGCAAGATCGGGACACTGTCAGAGCGAGTCTAGTCAGGCGCGGGATGGTGAACAAGACACCTGGCGCGTCCAACGGCGTTTCCCCGTATGCACCAATCGCCCGGCCGATGCCCGGCACGTGCCGCGTGCGGCTGGCAGCTTGGCAGGAAATCTGGGAACGCTGTCATTTACGGCACATGGGGCCGAAATTACCATCGAAGCAAGTCCTGAAACAGGCCGCAATACCGGCCCGCATCGAAGTCTTTAGTGAGAAGCAAGCATGAATAACGCAGTACGCGTCGCGGTGGTGTACCACAGCGGATATGGCCACACGCGCCGACAGGCGGAAGCCGTGCACGCGGGCGCAGGCAGTGTCATGGGGGTACGGAGCGTGCTGATTCCCGTGGAGGAGATCGACGCGCACTGGAAGGACCTGGAATCGGTCGACGCGGTCATCTTCGGCACGCCCACCTATATGGGTAGCGCCTCGGCGCAATTCAAGGCGTTCATGGACGCGTCGTCGCAGACCGTGTTCGCCACCGGCGCCTGGAAGGACAAGGTGGCCGCCGGCTTCACCAACGCGGCCTCGCGCTCCGGTGACAAGCTGAATACGCTGCAGCAACTGGCGATCTACGCCGCGCAGCTGGGCATGCACTGGGTCAACCTGGGCCTGCCGCCCGGGCACAACCATTCCGGCTCCACCGAAGACAGCATGAATCGCCACGGCTACTTCCTCGGCGCGGCGGCCCAGAGCGATGCGGATGTCTGCGCCGATGACGGCGCCACCGCGGCGGACCTCAAGACCTCGGCCTACCTGGGCGCTCGCGTGGCCCGCGTGGCCCTGCAACTGGCAGCCGGACGGGCGGAACTGGCCAAGCTGTCGCTGGCGGCGTAGTCACCAGGCGGCGCACGCGGCGCCTGCCGGGGCGGGCGCACTCAGGTGGGCGCCCTCAGGCCGCTTCCTGCGCGGCAGCCAGGTAGCCGTGGATCTGTGACACGACCACGGCCCCTTCGCCCACGGCAGTGGCCACGCGCTTGGTCGAGCCGGACCTGACATCGCCGATGGCGAACACGCCCGGCACGCAGGTTTCCAGTGTGTTGGTCGGCTGGCCGGCCTGGGCGCCCGTCAGCACGAAGCCCTTTTGATCGAGCCCCACCTGGCAACCGCCCAGCCACGCCGTATTCGGCTCGGCGCCGGTGAACAGGAACACATGTTGAATCGCTTTTTTCTCTTCCACGCCCGTTTCGCGGTTGCGGAGCACCACGCCGGTGAGCCGGGCGTCACCGCTCAGGCCCACCAGTTCGGTGTGCGCATGCACCGTGATGTTGGGCTGCGCGGCGATGCGGTCGATCAGGTATCGGGACATGCTCTGTTCGAGGCTCGGCCCACGGATCACGATATGCACATGCGCGGCGTGCGCGCCAAGGAACACGGCGGCCTGGCCGGCGGAGTTGCCGCCGCCCACCAGCACCACTTCCTGTCTGGCGCAAAGCTTGGCTTCCACCGGCGATGCCCAGTAATAGAGTCCCCGGCCCTCGTACGTCGCCCGGTTGGGGATCGGCGGGCGACGGTAGGCGGCGCCGCTGGCGATGATCACCGTGCGCGCGCGCACCGTCTCGCCGGCCTTGGTGCGCACTTTGAGCACCGTGCCGCATTCCAGCCGGTCGACTTCGACAGGACTCGCGATATGCGCGCCGAATTTCTGCGCCTGGGCATACGCATTGGCGGTCAGGGCGTGGCCGGAAATGCCCGCCGGAAAGCCGAGGTAGTTCTCGATGCGCGCGCTGGCGCCTGCCTGCCCACCGGGCGAGAGGGCGTCCAGCACGATCACGCGCAGGCCCTCGGACGCCGCGTAGACGGCGGCGGCCAGTCCGGCCGGGCCGGCGCCGACGATGCCGACGTCGTAGACGCGGTCCTTGTCGAGTTCGGGCAGCAGCCCGAGGCAGGCCAGCACCTGCGTGGCGTCCGGGCGGCGCAGCACCGTGCCGTTGGGGCAGATCATCAGCGGAAGATCCGCTTCGTGGGCTTCGAACTTGCGCAGCATGCCGGCCGCGTCCTCGTCGGTGTCGAGGTCGAACACCGAGTAGGGGTAGTTGTTGCGGCGCAGCAGCGCCTGGAGTTCGACCATGGCGGCGTCGCTGCCGTGGCCGACCAGCGACGGGCCGCGTCCGCGCTGGATCATCGCCGAGCGGCGCAGGATCAGCGCCTGCATGATCAGTTCGCCGAGCACCGCCTCCGCCACCATCAGGGAGCGCAGGCAGGCCGGGCGCACGACGATGGCCCGTACATCCTCCATGGCGATGCCGTCCACCAGTTCCGGCATGCCGGAGAGCTGGCCGATCTCGGCCAGGAAGTTGCCCGGGCCGTGCTCCACGACCAGCGCGCTGTCGCCGATGCCGTCACGCTGGACGATGCGCACGCGCCCTTCCACCACCAGCACCAGGCCGCTGGCCGGGTCGCCGGTGCGCACCACCAGTTCGCCGGCACGCCAGGTCCGTTCAGCGCCATAAGGCGCGATCCGGGCGATGTCGGCGGCGCTCAGGTGCGGATACATCTGCCGACGATGAAACGCGACGACCGGTGCGGCCGATTGCTCTCCCGACGCATCACCAGCGGCGGCGGAAGTGAGGGGGGTCGGGAGGGTGTCCATGGCGGTTGAGGGTGAGGTGGTCTTGGATTGCAGAGTAGCAGTCCGGCCCCGGAAACTCAGTCATGCACTGGGCCACTGCCGTACGACTTACGTATATCGATCCACAACCGCTTTGACTGGGGAACAGCAGGAATGAACCGATCCGACACATTGGACCCGGCGGCAGGCGCGGCATCGATGGTCCCGACAACGCCCCTGGCGCCCGTGGCGCCCGCGGCGCCCGCAGAGGCCGTGGAACGTGGCTTCCGCGTCAGCCTGCCAAATCGCGCCGATGCGCTGTCCACGGGCTTTGCCGCGAGCTACGCGGGCATCATGGCCTTCATGGCGGTGGCCAGCGAGGGCAGCTTCGCCAAGGCTGGCGAGCGCCTCGGCATCGGCCGCTCGGCGGTGAGCCGCAACGTGCAGAAGCTGGAGACGCAGCTGAGCACGCGGCTGTTCCTGCGCACCACCCGCACCACGCAGCTGACGCGCGAGGGCCAGCGTTTCTTCGAGAATTGTCATCAGGGCGTCACGCACATCGTGGAGGCCATGAACGACATGCTGGAGCTGCGCGAAGGCCCGCCGCGCGGCATGATCCGCATCAGCGCCACCGTGGGCTTTGGCCGGAAGGTGGTGGCGCCGCTGCTGGAGCGCTTCATGGCGGCCTATCCGGAGATCGCCATCGAACTGCTGCTAGACGACCGGCCCACCGACTTCGCCTCCGAGCAGGTCGACGTGGCCTTCCGCAACGGGCGCATCGAGGATTCGAGCATCATCGCCAAGCAGCTGATTCCGATGCAGATCGCGCTGTGCGCGTCGCCGGCCTATGTGGCGCGGCATGGCCTGCCCGATACGATCGAGGCGCTGGGCCGGCACGCCTGCATCAACTTCCGCTTTGCCAGCGGGCGGGTGTTCGAGTGGGAGTTCAAGGTGGATGGGCAGGTGCGCAAGGTCATGCCCACCGCCCGGCTCACCTTCAACGATTCCGATCTGGTCCTGCACGCGGTGCTGCAGGGCTGGGGCATCGCGCAGCTGGCCGGGTACCAGATCGCCGAGCCCCTCGCCGCCGGGCAGCTGGTGGTGGCGATGGCCCGCTACGCGCCCGACGACCGCGGGCACTACCTCTGCTACCTGAGCCGGCAGCACCTGCCCACGCGCATCCGCGTGTTTATCGATTTCATGACCGACGCGATCCGCGCGCAGGCGCTGAACTGCCTGACCGACTTCAATCCGGAGCCGGCCCTGTCTCCGAGCCCGATCGCCTGAGCGCCGCCGCCACGAAGTCGATGAACACCTTCGCCCGGGCAGGCAGGCGCCGCCCGAAGCCGTGCAGCACCTGCAGCGGCACGGGCCGCAGGGCCACGTCCGGCAGCACCACGCGCAGCCGGTTGGCGTCGAGATCGGCCTGCACGGCCGTGCGCAGGATCTGGGCGATGCCGAGCCCGTTGACGGCGGCGGTGCGCAGCGCCTCACCACTGTCGGAGTCGAACGCGCCTTCCAGCGGCACGCGCGCGCCATCGGCAAAGGCAATCGGCACCACCTGCCCGGCCAGCCGGTAGCGCACGTGCCGGTGCGCGGCGAGATCCGCCACCGTGCGCGGCACGCCGTGCCGTGCCAGATAGTCCGGGGATGCCACCAGCACCAGCGGCAGGTCCGCCAGCGGCTTCGCAAACAGGCCGCTGTCGGCCACCTGCCCGGCGCGCAGGGCCAGGTCGAAGCCTTCGCGGATCAGGTCGACATGCTGGTCGCTGACGCTGACCTCCAGTGCCAGGCGGGGATGGCGCGGCATCAGGATGGCCGTGACCGGCCCCAGCAAGGAGCGCGCAAGGTCGCTCGGCATGCTGATGCGCAGCTTGCCCACCGCCGTGGACGGGGTGCCCAGCACCTCGGCGGCCTCCTCCAGCCCCCGCACCAGCGACGCCACGCGCCCGTAGTAGGCCTGCCCCTCGTCGGTCAGCACGCAGGCGCGCGTCGAGCGGTGGAACAGCTTCACGCCCAGCCGCGCCTCCAGCCGCGCAATGCTCTTGGACACCGCCGAAGGCGTGGTGCCGAGCCGCCGCGCGGCGGCCGTGAACGAGCCCGCTTCCACGGCGCGGACGAAGGCGGACAGGCCATGCAGGCGTTCAATCGACATAGATGACAGATTGGCACAAGTGAAGGGCCCATTGTAGGGCTGGGACGCCCCGGACGGCTCTGGCTAAATGCGTGGGCAAACCCATCAGGGCTATCCAGGAACGCATATGAACACGCTAGCAGGAAAGGTTGCCGTCGTTACCGGCGGCAACAGTGGCATCGGCTTCGCCATCGCCCGGCAATTCGTCGACCAGGGCGCGCAGGTAGTGATCGTCGGGCGCCGCAACGATGCCGTGGAGGCCGCCGTGGCCGAACTGGGCCCCCGGGCGGTTGGCCTGACCGGCGACATTGCCGATCTCGCCACCCATGACCGCGTGGCGGCACTCGTCGCGGAGCGCTTCGGCGGCGCCGACATCTACGTGGCCAACGCGGGGATGAACATCATCACCGACTCCGCGCAGGTCGGCATCGACGAGTACGACACCCATTTCGCCACCAACACCAGGGCGGTGTTCTTCGGCGTGCAGAAGATCGACCCGCTGCTGCGCGACGGCGGCGCGGTGCTGCTGGTCAGCTCGATTGCCAGCGGCAAGGTGCTCGACGGCCACGCGGTCTATGCCGGCAGCAAGGCGGCGATCGAAGCCTTCGCGCGCAACTGGGCGCTGGAGTTCAAGGGGCGCGGCATCCGCGTCAATGTGATCAGCCCGGGTCCGACCGAGACGCCGATCCTGGCCAAGCTGGGCGTCGGCCCGGCCGAGCGCCCCGGCTTCGAGGCCGCCATGGCCGCCGCCATCCCGCTGGGCCGGCTGGGCCGCGCCGCCGAGGTGGCATCGGCCGCCGTGATGCTGGCGGGCGCTGCCGGCAGCTTCATCACCGGCGTGAACCTGCGCGTGGACGGCGGCATCTCGCTGACCTGAAGCGGCTACTCCGGGCGCAGGAACGAGGAAGCCCGCCGGTAGGCGGGCTTCGGTCATACGTACAGCGGGGGGACGCTTACTGCGGACGGTTCACCGAGATGTCGAAGAACGGCACCGGCGCGCTGAGGCTGATCATCACGCCCACGCCGGTGTTGTTCAGCGTCATGGCAATCCCCTCGCGCACGCTGTTGGCGGCCGCGCGATAACGCAGGCCCGGCAGCGGGCTGTTCTGCGTCCAGGTGTCCGGACGGCCGTCGTTGCGCAGGCGCGAGTAGACGCCGGTCACCGGATCTGCCGCAGTGATCGTCGTCGACGCCGTTTCCATCAAGATCGTGTTGTCGGCGAAGGCCGTGAGGTCCCAGTACGAATTCTTCGTGCCGACCACCGGCATCGCGCGGGCAATCGCCTTGGTGGCAATCAGGATGCCGTTGGTATGCACGATCACGGCGGTAATCTGGCCATCCGTGCCCTTGAACGCCACGGCACGCGCCAAGCCCGAGGAGTCCGTCAGGTCGAAGCCGCCAACGGGGTTGGCCGTGATCGTGCCCAGTTCCTCTGCGGGCCATGGCGAGCAGGTGCTGGTACCCGTGCAATCCGCGCCGGCGGTCATCTTGCCGGTGGCATCCAGGGTGAACTTCACGCGCGAGGGCGCATACGGCGCGCTGGAGTCATCGCGCTCGAAGCCCAGGCCGTTCCAGTCGCCAGCCAGCTCGGCCACCGGCAGGGTCTGCGCCGGGACGAGCAGCGGCGGGAGCATCGGGGGGGCGCTGACACCCGGGTTCGGCACCACCATCATGCTCATGCCCGACTTCGCCACCATCATGTCGAACACCATCGGGGCGGTGCCGCCCGTGAAGTGACAGGCATCGCCATCAACCGGAGTCAGCGGCGTGGCGGGACCAATTTCGGCACCCGCGTCGAAGCTGGCCACGGGAGCGATCGACGTCGTGTCGGCGTTGAACTTGACCGTGCCGACGATGTTTGCCGTCGCCATGACCATGAAGTAATTGCCCGTGCGCAGGCCCGCGCAGGTGGCCGAGGCCGGCTGCAGGATCGTGCCGACGGCGGTCGTGCCGGCGTTGCTGCCCACCGCCGTCGACAGGTCGGCCAACGTCGTCTTGGCCGTGGCCAGGCGCGCCATCAGCTGGTCCAGCAGCTGATCGAGCGCATTGCCGGCGTTGCCGCCATTGGCGGCCACCAGCGGTGCCTTGAACGGGTCGATGCCCGTCAGGTCGACCACGCCGGTCAGGACCAGGCTCACGGCGTTGTTGGCCTTGGACAGGCCGTCCGTGGTGACGAGGCCCTGGGCGCTCTTGTCGAACTGGGTGAAGAAGGTGGTGGTGCTGCCGCCCGCCAGCGCGGCGGTCAGCAGTTCGGTCAGCGGGGTGATGTTGGCTACGGCGCTGGTGCCGGAGCCGGGTTCCACCACCGAGTGCATCGTCGTGCCGTCCGGCGTGGTCACGGCCAGCACGCACGGGCGCGTGGCGTTATCGATATTGATGGTGAACGTGCCATCAGCCGCCGTGGTGGCCGTGCCGCTGCCCGTGGCGCACTTCGCCTGGACCGTGGCGCCGGCCAGCGCCGCGCCGACCGCGGCCGTGCCGCTGATCTTGGTGGTGACCGGCGCGCTGCCCGAACCGCCGGCCGGCGTGGTAGTCGTGCCATCCCCGGAACCGCCGCCGCAGGCGCTGAGCACCGCCGCCGCCAAACCCGTCAACAAAATCCTCGATTTCATCCCTGACCTCTTCGTATGGTGTTTTCCCCGCGCAGCGACCCGCAGCGCGTACCCGCGGGCAAATCTACGATGCCCGGCGGCGTGGAGTGTCAGGGAGCGCCTTTGCGCCGGCCAACCCGCTGTGGGGGGATTGACAGCGCAACGCGAATGACGTGTTTCGGCAATTTTGTCGAAATCACAATAATGCTTTCACCGTCACTCGAAGCATTTCAAAGCGGCGGCAGCCGCCGCCTCACCGGCTGGGATTTGACGATGGCCGAACTGGTCTCCGCCATATCGGTAATCCGCTCGAGAATATGGTCCAGGTGTTCGATGGAGCGCAGATACAGCCGTCCGATAAAGCAGTCGTCGCCGGTCACCTTGTCGCATTCGCCGAATTCGGGGATCGACTCGATCAGCTTCTGCACCTGCTGGAGCTTCCCCGGCAGCGGCCGGATGCGGACGATGGCCTGCATCGGATAGCCCAGCGTGCGCGGCTCGGCATCCACCGTAAAGGCGCGGATCACCCCGCGCTCCTCCAGCCGCCGCAGCCGCTCCGACGCCGCCGGCGAGGACAGCCCCACCTGCGCCGCAAGCGCCTTCACCGGCATGCGCGCGTCCTGTTGGAGCAGCGCCAGGATGCGCCGGTCCAGATCGTCGATCGACATAGGAAATTTCCCCCTTTCGCCTAATTAAGTAAGGAATATAGGCCGATTTCCTACATTCCGGCATGGGCAGCAGGCGGGTGACCTCGTAAACTGCCAAGCCTCGATAGGAGGATTCGCAGTGGACGAGCGCAAACGCGGGATGATGGAAATGGTGGCGGCGATGGTCATCTCCGGCACCATCGGCTGGCTGGTGGTGGTGTCGGGCCGCCCGGTGACGCAGGTGGTTTTCTGGCGCTGCGCGTTCGGCGCGGCCGTGCTGCTGGCGGTCTGCGCCGCAAAGGGCTACCTGAAGCCGGGCACGCTCAACCGGCGCCAGTTGCTGCTCGCGGTGGCGGGCGGCGTGGCCATCGTCGCCAACTGGCTGCTGCTGTTTTCGGCCTACGCGGGTGCGTCCATCTCGATTGCCACGGCGGTCTACAACACCCAGCCGTTCATGCTGGTGGCGCTCGGCGCGGTGTTCCTGCGCGAGCGGCTGACGCTGGCCAAGCTCGGCTGGCTGCTGCTGTCCTTCGGCGGCATGCTGCTGATCGTGCAGGCCAGGCCCGGCGCCGGCGCGCCGCATGGCG
Source organism: Cupriavidus sp. SIMBA_020 (assembly GCF_046535395.1). Lineage (NCBI taxonomy): Bacteria > Pseudomonadati > Pseudomonadota > Betaproteobacteria > Burkholderiales > Burkholderiaceae > Cupriavidus > Cupriavidus sp. SIMBA_020. The sequence continues at coordinate 38,700 of NZ_JAWRWU010000010.1, forward strand.
ACTACCTGGTCGGCATCCTGCTGGCGCTGGGCGCGGCATTCTTCTACGCGCTGGCCGCGATCTTTGCGAAACAGCTCAAAGGCACGCCGCCGCATCTGATCGCGCTGATCCACGTGATGGTCGGCACGGTGATGCTGCTGCCGATGGCCGTGTCCTCGGAGCTGCCGTCCGGCCTCGTGCCGTGGGCCACGCTGACCACCATGGGCGTGGTCCACACCGGGCTGATGTACATCCTGCTCTACGGCGCGATTCAGAAGCTGCCTACGCACCTGACCGGCGCGCTGTCGTTCATCTATCCGATCGTCGCCATCCTGGTGGATCGGCTCGCGTTCGGCCACCAGTTGCACCCGGCCCAGTTGGTCGGGGCGATGCTGATCCTGGTGGCCGCCGCCGGCATGACGCTGGGCTGGCCATGGCGCAAGCCGGCGGCAATGTTGGAGGCGGAGGTGAGGGCCGAGGCGGAGGGCAAGTCCTCAATGTGAGGCGGCGGCCGGCGCCTCGATGCGGTCCAGCGCCGCAAGCACGTCCGGCGACAGCGCCAGCGTGGCCGCCCGCAGGTTTTCGCGCAGGTGGCCCACCGACGAGGTGCCCGGAATCAGCAGGATATTGGGCGAGCGGTGCAGCAGCCAGGCCAGCGCCACCTGCATTGGCGTAGCGCCCAGCGTGCGCGCGATGTCCGCCAGCGCCGTGGACTGGATCGGCGAAAACCCACCCAGCGGGAAGAACGGCACGTAGGCGATGCCCTGCCGCGCCAGATCGTCGATCAGCGCTTCGTCATGCCGGTGCACGAGGTTGTACTGGTTCTGCACGCAGACAATCTCCGTGATGCGCTGCGCTTCCGCCACCTGCGTGGCGGTGACATTGCTCAAGCCGATGTGGCGAATCAGGCCCTTTTGCTGGAGTTCGGCCAGCGCCACCACCTGCCGCTCCAGCGACCCTTCCGACGGCGCGTGGATATCGCCCATGGCACGCAGATTGACGATATCCAGCGTCTCCAGCCCAAGATTGCGCAGGTTGTCGTGCACGCCGCGCGCCAGGTCCGCCGGCTCCAGCGCCGGAATCCAGGCGGCATCCGCGCCGCGCACCGCGCCCAGCTTGGTCACGATCAGCAGATCGTCCGGATACGGGTGCAGTGCCTCGCGGATCAGCTGGTTGGTGATATGCGGGCCGTAGTAATCGCTGGTATCGATATGGTTGACGCCCAGTGCCACGGCTTCACGCAACACCGCAATGGCGGCAGCACGGTCCTTCGGCGGGCCAAATACGCCGGGGCCGGCCAGTTGCATGGCGCCGTAACCGAGGCGGCGAATGGTCCGACCGGCCAGCGGAAAGGTGTTCAGGGGTTGGGATGCCGACATGACGCGCTCCTTTGAAATGGGTGAAGCGAGTATGGGAGCGATTGCGCTGTTCGATAATCCCATCTAGATTGCACGGGTTGTTCAATAATCTGCACAACCCGTGCCCTTGCCGCGATGGAATTCAACGACCTTGCCGCCTTTGTCTCAGTCGCCCGTGCCGGCGGGTTCCGGGATGCCGCCCGCAGCGGCGGGGTATCCGCCTCCAGCCTGAGCATTGCCGTGCGGCGGCTGGAAGCCCGGCTCGGCCTGCGGCTGCTGAACCGCACCACGCGCAGCGTGGCCCCGACCGAAGCCGGGCTGCGCCTGCTGGAGAAGCTGACGCCGCTTTTCAGCGAGATGGAAGCCTCGCTCGACGTGCTGAACCTGTTCCGCGACAAACCCACCGGCACGCTGCGGCTCAACGTGCCGTCGAGCGTGACCACGTTGGAGCTGGCCACCCTGCTGCCGCGCTTTCTTGAGACCTATCCCGATATCCGCGTCGAGGTAATCGTCGAGGACAGCTTTGTCGATCTGCTGACAATTGGCTGCGACGCCGGCATCCGCTATGACGAGCGGCTGGAGCAGGACATGATCGCCGTGCCGATTGGCCCGCGCGTGCAGCGCTTTGCGACGGCTGCGGCGCCGTCCTATCTGGACCGCCACGGCCGGCCCACCCATCCGCGCGAGCTGCTCGGCCACGCCTGCCTGCGCGGCCAGTTCGCGGGCGGCGCCAAGCCACCGTGGCTCTTCGAGCGCGATGGCGAGGTGGTGACGCTGGACCCGCCCGGCCCGCTGGTCGTGAAGCCGGCCGCCGCCTTCCACCTCGCCTTCGAGATCGCCCTGGCGGGCGGCGGAGTGGTCCATTTCTTCGAAGGCGGCCTGCGCCGCTACCTCGACAGCGGCGCGCTGGAGCCCATCCTGGAGCCATGGTGGCAGACCTTCTCCGGGCCGTTCCTCTATTACCCCGGCCATCGCCACGTGCCCGCCCCGCTGCGCGCCTTTATCGATTTCGTGAAGACGGCGGGGTGAAGGCTGCAACGACCGGCAGCAACGACCGTCCTGATGGTTTTTTGTCCTCAATCGGCAGGTTGCCAGCCGCCCCCCAGCGCGCGAAACAGCGAGACGCTGGCCGACAGCTGGCGCCGCCGGATTTCCTCGAGCGTCCGCTCGTTGGCGAGCGTCGTCGCCTCCACCACGTTCACGTCGAGATAGGCGGACGCCCCCTTCTGGTAGCGGTCAGTGGCCTGGGCCAGGGCCAGACGGGAGGCGGTCACTGCCGACGCCTGGCTGCCCGCCTCCTCCTTCAGCAGGCGGATCGCGGCGTAGTTGTCCTCCACGTCCTGCACCGCCTTCAGCACCGTCTCCCGGTAGTCGGCCGCACTGGCATCGAACTGCGCCCGGGCGCTATCGACCCCCGCCCGCCGCTTGCCGCCATCGAACACGGTGGCGGCCAGGGCCGGGCCGACCGCCCAGAAGCGGCTCGGCGCGGTGAGCAGCCCGGCCAGGCCCGAACTTTCTACCCCGCCGCTGAGGTTCAGCATGAGGCTCGGAAAGAACGCGGCCCGGGCGACCCCGATCAGGGAATTGGCAGCCGCCACGCGCCGTTCCGCTGCGGCGATATCGGGGCGCCGCTGGAGCAGCTCGCTCGGCACGGCGGATGGCGCGACGGGGAGCTGCGTGTCATAGCTGTCCTGCCGGGCGACGGAGAACGTGCTCGCCGGCTCGCCCAGCAGCGTGGCCAGCGCGTGCTGCAACTGGGTGCGCGCGAGGGTGAGGTCGGCCAGCTGCGCACGCGTGCTGTCGCGCTGGGCCTGCGCCTGCGCCACATCGCTCTCGGCGGCAATGCCGCCCCGATAGCGATTTGTCACCAGTTCGAGCACGGAGGAATAGGCCTCCACGGTCTGCCTGAGCAGGGCCGACTCGCGGTCCAGCGAGCGGATGCCGAAGTAGTCCACCGCCACCTCCGCCTGCAGGCTCAGGCGAACCGCCGCCACATCGTCGGCACTGGCTTGCACGCGCGAATCCGCGGCATCCACGTTGTTGCCGATGCGCCCGAAGAGGTCCGGCTCCCAGCTGGCGCCGAAGCCGATCAATCGGTCCGGCGTGGTCTGGCCAGCGAGCGAGCGCCCGACCACGTTTGCCGATACATGGCTGCTGCTTGCGCTCACGTTGGCGCCGATCGTCGGGAAATACGCCGCGCGCGCCGCGTCGCGCTGGGCGCGGGCGTCACGCAGCAGGGCCAGCGATTTCCCGAGCGTTGGGGTCGAAACGTCGATACGACGGATCAGCGCGTCCAGATCCCGATCCTGATAGACCGCCCACCAGTTGGCGGGAATCCGTTGGCGCGCCACGTCTTGCGCCTCTGTGTAGTGCGCCGGCAGCGGCATGGCCGGCGCGTGGTAGTCGGGCGCGGTGGCACAGCCTGCCAGCCACGCGCACAGCAGCCCCATCGCAAGCCGTTTCACGTTGCACCTCCCTGCCCGGCGGCGGGCCTCGCCGGCACCACGCGTACGGTGGTGCCGCTGGTGAGTCCGTCGCCCGGATTGACGATGACCCGGTCGCTTGTCGTCAACCCGCTCAGCACTTCCACGTGCGATCCGAAATCCCGCCCCAGCGCGATGCGCCGGATCGCGATCTTGCCGTCCTGGCCCACGATGGCCACCGACGGGCCGCCGGCCGGGAACATCAGCGTGCTGGCGGGCAGGTCCAGTCCGGGGCGCCCCGCTTCGGGCTCGATGTGCACTTCCGCGTAGGCGCCCGGGAGAATCCTGCCGCCCTGACTGTCGACGTCGAGTTCCACGCGCAGGCTGCGTGTTACGGTGTCGATCGCCCCGGCCGTGCGCGTCACCGTCGCCGGGTAACGCTCGCCCGGCGCCTGGGGAAGCGTCAGCCAGCCCTTCACGCCCGGGCGCACCGCCGCGCTGACGCCCTGCGGCACCTGCACATAGACCCGCAGCCGGCTGCCGGCGGAAATGTGGAACAGTTCCCGGCCCTGGGCCGGCGCGCTGCCCGCATCGATCAGCGCGCCCGCGTCCACGTTGCGCGCGGTGATCACGCCATCGAATGGCGCGCGGATCTGCGTATAGGACGCCAGTTGCGCCAGTCGCGCGGTATTGGACCGTGCCGAGGCCAGAAGCGCCCCCTTGGCCGCCATGTCGGCGACCTTCTGGTCGGTTTCCTGCTGCGCCACGGAGTGGGTGATCTGGAGGTCCTTCCAGCGGTCGGCGGTGGTCCTGGCCAGCGCGTAGTTGGCGGCGGCCGTGGCCTCGTCGGCGCGGGCCTGGCGCAGTTGGTCCGAAACTTCCGGTGCGTCGATCTCGGCGAGCAACTGACCCGCCTTGACCTGTGCGCCGATATCGACATACCACTGGCGCAGATAGCCGCTGACGCGCGCGTGGATCGCGGCGTCCTGATAGGCCTGGACATCGGCCGGCAGCGTGATGTCCTGCGCCGCGGACGCCGCCTTCGGATTGACCGTGCTGACGGCTGGCACCTGCGCGACAAGCGCCCGGGACTGCAAGGCGGCTTCGCCGCTCACCCGGGGAACGATGCCGGCGGTCAGGGCGGCAGCCACCACAGCGGTGACCACGGCGGCCACGGCGGCGATCCTGAGCCGTGGCCGATGGGACACGGGTTGCCGCGCGATAGGGGGTTCGTTCGAGGTCATACGGGGTCGTGTACCTGAGTGAGGGTTGCAGAGGCGCGCGCCCGCTTCTCCATCCAGCCATGCAGGGCGGCAAAGAAGACTGGGACAAGCACAAGCGTTGCCGTGGTGCCGAATGCCAGTCCGCCGATAACGACGCGGCCCAGCGGGGCGTTCTGGGCGCCGGCGCTGCCCGCGCCCAGCGCCATGGGAATCATGCCGAAGAGCATGGCCAGCGCCGTCATGATCACGGGCCGGAAGCGCCCGACGCCGGCCTCGAAGGCTGCGGCAAGGGCCGTCTTCCCCTCCTGGAGCAGTTCGCGCGCGCGGCTGACCACGAGGATGCTGTTGGCCGTGGCGATGCCCACGCACATGATGGCGCCCGTCAACGCGGGGACGCTGACCGTGGTGCGGGTGGCGAAGAGCATCCACGCCATGCCCGACAGGGCCACCGGCAAGGCCCCCACGATGGCGGCCGGGTCCAGCCATGACTGGAAGTTGACGACCATCAGCAGGTAGACCAGGACGATCGCCGCCGCCAGCCCCACCATCAGGCCGGAAAACGAGGCGTGCATGGTCTGCACCTGTCCGCGCACCGCGATGCGCGAGCCGGCGGGCAGCGTGGCACGGACGCCATCGACGGCATGCTGGACGTCAGCCGCCACGGCACCCAGATCGCGGCCACGCACCGAGCCGAACAGATCGAGCACCGGCTGCACGTTGTAATGCGAGACCACGCCGGCCTGGTTGCCGCGACGGATCGTGCCGAACTGGCCCAGTTGCGCCGCGCCGCCCTGCTTCAGGCTTGCGGCGCCGATGCCGAGCGGAATGTTCGACAGCGTCTGGAGCGAGTCCATCGCATACTGGGGCACCGACACCAGCAGCGGATAGCTCACGCCGTTCTTCGGATTGAGCCAGAAGTTCGGCGTCGTCTGCCCGCTGCCTGACAGCGAGATGAGCAGGTTCTGGGCCACATCGCGTTGCGACATGCCGGCCTGTAGCGCACGGGTGCGATCCACGTTGACGGTGAGTGCGGGCTGGTCGTCGGGCTGCTGGAGGTGGAGGTCGCTCAGGCCGGGAATCGCGGACAGCTTGCGCAGCAGCTGATTGGCGACGGCGCGGTTGCCTGCCGCGTCGTTCCCGACGATCTGGACGTCGATCGGCGCCGGCAGGCCGAAGTTGAGGATCTGGCTCACCATATCGGCCGGCAGGAACGAGAAGCTGATGCCCGGGAAGGCCAGTGGCAATGCGGCGTCGAGCTTGTCGACCAGCGCGCTCGAGCTGCCGGCCGTCGGCTTCAGGGAGACGAGAATCTCGGCGTCGCCGGTGCCGATGGGCAGCGCGGAGTCGTAGGTCAGGTTGATGCCGCTGACGGGCAGGCCGATGTTGTCGACGATGCCCGCGACATTGGCGGGGCCGACGACTTCCCGGATCTTCCCCTCGACCTGATCGGCCAGTCGTGCCGTTTCCTCGATCCGCGTGCCGGTCCGTGCCCGCAGGTGCAGGCGAATCTCGCCGCTGTCGACGGCCGGGAAGAAGTCCTGTCCCAGGAACGGCACGAGCGTCATGGAGAGGATGCAAAGCAGCGCGAACAGCGCCATCGCGCGGCGGGGCGCGCCCAGGGCCGCCCCAAGCAGCGCCGAATAGGCTTGCCGCACGCGCTCGAAGCCATGCTCGAAGGCGGTGTGGGCACGGTCGAACCCGCGAGAGAAGCGGCCACCAACGCGGCCACCCGCCGCCCCTTCCCCACGCAACAGGTAGTGCGCGAGCGTGGGAATCAGCGTGCGGGAGAGGAAGTAGGACGCCATCATCGCGAACACCACGGCCTCGGCCATCGGCACGAACAGGTAGCGCGCCACGCCACTGAGCATGAACATCGGCAGGAAGACGATGCAGATGCAGAGCGTGGATACCAGCGTGGGCAGCGCGATCTGCGCGGAGCCATCGAGAATGGCCTGTTCCAGCGGCTTGCCCATCTCGCGGTGATGGGTGATGTTCTCGATGGCGACCGTGGCGTCATCGACCAGCACCCCCACGGCCAGGGCCAGGCCGCCCAGCGTCATGATATTGAGGGTCTCCCCCAGGGCGGACAGGGCGATGAGCGCCGCCAGCACGGAAAGCGGGATGGTGATGGCGATGATCAGCGTGGCGCGCCAGCTCCCCAGGAAGAGCAGGATCATGGCGGCGGTCAGGCACGCGGCGATCAGCGCCTCGTGCAGCACGCCGTCGATCGCCGAGGTGACGAAGACCGATTGATCCGAGATCGGCTGCACAACGAGCGACTTCGGCAGCCCCGCCGTCACGCCGGGCAGCAGTGCCTTGATCTGGGAAATGATCGCCAGCGTGGAGGTATTGCCGCTCTTCTCGATCTCCAGCAGCGCGGAGCGCTTGCCGTCCTGCCGGACCACATTCAGCTGCGGGGCGTAGCCATCGCGCACCTGTGCCACATCGCGCACATAGACCGTGCCCTCCGGGCCGCTACGGATCGGCAGGTCATTCAGGGCGGCGATGGTGTCGGTGCTGCCGTTCAGGTCCACCCGGTACTCGAGCGCACCGATCTTGGCCGTGCCGCCGGGCAGGACCAGGTTCTGGGCGTTGATCGCGTTGACCACATCGAGGGGGGACAGGCCTCGCGCCTGCAACGCCGGCACGTGCAGGTCCACCGTGACCTGCCGCACCTTGCCGCCGTACGGCAGGGGAATGGAGGCGCCCTGCACCGTGGCCAGCTGGGTGCGGATGAAGCTGTTCCCGAGGTCATACAGCTCCTGCTCGGGAAGCGTGTCGCTCCCGAGCGCCAGCCGCAGGATGGGAACGGTGGAGGCGTTGTAGCTCAGGATCAGCGGCGCCGTCGTGCCGGGCGGCAGCAGCTTCAGCAGCGACTGCGCGCCCGACGTGGTCTGCGCAATCGCACGATTGATGTCCGCGCCCGGATGAAAGAAGACCTTGATGACGCTCACGCCCGGCAAGGACTGGGATTCGATGTGCTCGATGTCATCGACACTGTTGGTGAGCGAGCGCTCATAGCCGGTGACGATGCGCTGCGCCATGTCCTGCGCGGACAGGCCGTTGTAGCTCCACACCACGCTCACGACCGGAATGTCGATCGACGGGAAGATGTCGGTCGGCGTGCGCAGGATGGCAACCGGCCCGGCCAGCAGGATCAGTATTGCCAGAACGACGAAGGTATAAGGCCGACGTAAGGCGAGCCGCACAATCCACATAGTTCACTCCAGGCGCCAGCACGCGCAAATCAGCCATGACAGGGCCTGATTCTAGAAATCCAACCCCCTCCGCATCGCGGTCAAATTGATTACAGTGTTGTCATTCAAGCGGGAGGAGCGCCCGGCTATCATCGGCCCCAAGGTTGGGCTGCGATCGCTGGGCAGCCGGGGACGAATCATGAAAATTCTGGTCATCGAGGATGAACCCAAGACGGGGGAGTACCTCCGCAAAGGGCTTACCGAGTCGTCGTTCGTCGTCGATCTGGTCACCACGGGGCGGGACGGCCTGCACCACGCACTCGAGGGCGACTACGACCTCGTCATCCTGGACGTGATGCTGCCGGGCATGAACGGCTGGGAAGTGCTGAAGCAGTTCCGGGAGCACAAGGACACGCCCGTGCTCTTCCTCACTGCCCGGGACGAGGTGGAGGATCGGGTCAAGGGGCTGGAACTGGGCGGCGACGACTATCTCGCCAAGCCCTTCGCGTTCGTGGAACTGCTGGCGCGCGCCCGGACGCTGCTGCGGCGGGGGCCGGTCCGGGAAGCGGACCGCATCGAGATCGAGGACCTCGACATCGACCTCCTGCGCCACCGCGTAACCCGCGCGGGCGCGCGCATCGACCTCTCGCCCCGGGAATTCGCGCTGCTGCACTTCCTGGCCCGCCGTCATGGCGAGGTCCTGAGCCGGACGCAGATCGCCTCGCACGTCTGGGACATGAATTTCGACAGCGACACCAACGTGGTGGACGTGGCGATCCGGCGCCTGCGCGCCAAGATGGATGACAGCTTCGCGCCCAAGCTGATTCACAGTGTGCGCGGCATCGGCTATGTGCTTGAGAGCCGAAAGCCCGGATGAAGACGCGTTCGCTGACTGCCCGCCTGGCCCTGGCCTTTGCCTTGATCGCCGGCGTCTCCTTTGGCGGGGTGGGTATCTACCTGTATCGCGCGCTGGCCACCCAGATCATCGAGCGTGACAACGCGGAACTGCTGCGCAAGGCCACGCGGGCCGGGCACGCGCTGGCTGGGCTCTCCCCATCGGACCAGCCTGGCAGCCCCGCCTGGAACGAAATACTGGGTGTGGTCAAGGGCAATGACGAATACGGGATGCGGGTACGCGCCGCCGACGGCGCGTTGCTGGCCGCCAATGGCGCGGACTACGGCACCAGGCCCGAGCACCCCGATCTTGCGAGTGAGACCGGGCCCGACATGTTCCCCGTGGCGATGTGGAACACCCCCGGCGGCACCCCCGTGCGCCTGATCACGTTGCAGGTTCGTGCCGGCGCGGTCGCGGCACCGGTCACGCTGGAGATCTTCCAGTTGGCCAGCAGCCGGGTTGCGCTCCTGCGCGCCTATCGCTGGAAGGTCTTCGCCGCGGCCTGCCTCGGTGCGCTTGGCGCCGGCATCCTGGGATACGCCGCGCTCCGTGCGGGCATGGCGCCGCTGCGGCGCATCGCGGCCGGAACCGAGTCCATCACGTTCACCAGCGGCACCCTGCCGATCGATCCTTCCACCCTGCCGGCGGAGCTGGACGACCTGGCCGGCGCGCTACAGAAGATGATCGATCGATTGCGCGAACGCTACGACCGGCTTTCCCACTTCTCGGCCGATCTTGCGCACGACTTCCGCACGCCGATTGGCAATCTGCTCGGCCAGACACAGGTCGCGCTCGGCAGCGACCGCTCCGCCGACGAGTACCAGTCCCTGCTCGCCTCCAATGTGGAAGAGTACGAACGGCTCTCCCGAATGATCGAGAACATGCTGTTCCTCGCCCGCGCCGACAATGCGCGGGTGGCGCTCCATCTGGCGGAACTCGACCTGAAGGACGAACTGCTGCGTCAGGCGGACTATTTCGAGCTGCTGGCGGAGGCCCGCGCAGTGACTATCCGCGTCGACGCCCACGGCAGGGTCTTCGCCGATGCAACGCTGCTGCGGCGGGCGCTGGGCAATCTCCTTGCCAATGCCGTACGGTACGCGCACCAGGGCTCCGAGATCCTGGTGCGCGGGCGCGCGGGCGCCAGCCACGCCGCGATCGAGATCACCAATGCCGGGCCCGGCATCGACCCTGCGCACTTGCCGCTGCTGTTTGACCGCTTCTTCCGCGCGGACCCGTCGCGGGCGAACTCCGTGGAGTCATCCGGCATCGGCCTCGCCATCGTCAAGACCATCATGGACCTGCACCATGGCGCCGTCTCGGTCCAATCCGAGCCGGAAGCGCTCACCTCGTTCCGGCTCGAGTTTCCCGACCGGCACAGCAGCCCCCTCGCTTGAGGCCGCAAGGTTATCGGCCCCCCGCAGATTTTTCTTGAAATGAGATCGATTCCCATTTACACTGGCTTTCACTGTCTGACGAACGGCACCGCCGCCGCAGACAAAGCAGATTTCAGGGCGTGGCAGCAATGCGGCGCCGGTTACCGACTTTTGTGGGGACCGCTCCGACACACGGAGCGTTTGGTAGTAGCCAGTCGCAGGAAGATCGGGAAAACATCCAGACCCCGTTTTCCCGATCGCGTCATCCAGCGACAAGCCAGGCCACCTTTTTATTCCGCGCGCCGTCAGGCACGGCGCGCCGCCCGGGACGGGGCTGCCAGTCTGCATCGTCCGGCCCGGGTGCTTCCCGCCTGATTTCCCGCACGCCCCGGCCGGTGGGCCATCGATGCCTCGATGCTTCGATACCCGCGCCCACCGCCCTTCGGAATCCTCGTGGAGTCAACTAACTGAGCGCACCCCGCCCGGTGCGAGCCGCCGCATGTCCTTGTCATCCGTGAAGTCCAGCCCTACCCCTCTCCAACGCGCCGGCCTCAAGGCCACATCGCCCCGCATGCATGTGCTGGAGGCGTTCCGGCGCAGCGACCGCCGTCACCTGAGCGCGGAAGATGTCTACCGGATCCTGCTGGCGCAGGAAGTGGATGCGGGGCTATCCACGGTCTATCGCGTGCTGAACCAGCTGGTGCAGGCCAATATCCTGCTGCGCCACACCTTCGAGGCCGACCATGCCGTGTTCGAGCTGAACGAGGGTGGCCATCATGACCACCTGATCTGCGTGAGCTGCGGGCGGGTGGAGGAATTCCGTGACGAGGGAATCGAGCAACGCCAGCGCAAGGTGGCAGCCGAGAATGACTTCGAGCTGCGCGAGCACATGCTGGTGCTCTATGGCCTGTGCCCGGCCTGCCAGGTGGTGCCGGGAAGCGAGTCGTCGATCTGACAGAAGTGCCGGCCAGATCGCTTACAGAATTGGCCGATTCTGTTACAAATGTGCGTGAATCGTAATACGCCAGATGGGTAGAGTGGAGTCATAACCTCTCACCCCTGGTGAATACGATGAACAAGCGTCCCCTTTCCCTCCTGGTTTTCGTCGCTGGCGCCGCTGCGCTGACGGCCTCCACAGCCGCCATGGCGCGCGTCGATATCGACGTCAACCTGGGCGTGCCGGCCCCGGTCTATGTGGCCCCCGCGCCCGTTTATGTCGAGCCGCGTCCGGCGCCTGTCTATGTGGCGCCGCCGCCGGTGGCCTATCGTCCGGCGCCGGTGGTGGTGGCGCCGGTCGTGATCGGCTGGCATGGCGATCGCTACTGGGATGGCGGCCGCTGGTATGACCGCCGCCAGTACCAGGCCTGGCATCGTCACGGCAACGGCCATGGCTATGGCGATGGCCGCGACCGCCACGATGACCATCGCGGCCATGATGACCACGGCGACCGCGGCGACCACCATCGCCACTGAGGCGGCGGTCAGGAGCTTGCCGCTGCCGGTTTCACCGCCGGCGCGGCCGGCTTCAGCACCAGCCAGACCGCCGCGCCGATCAGCAGCATGCCGGCGGCGTGCGCCCACGACAGCGCCTCGCCCAGGAACATCCAGCCCCAGACGATGCCGAACGGCGGAATCAGGAAGGTCACCGTGAGCGACCGCACCGGGCCGAGATCCGCCACCAGCCGGAAATACAACACGTAGGCGATGGCCGTGCAAACCATGCCCAGGCCGAGCATGGCCGCCCACACGCCAGGGCCAGCCGCCGGCAGCGTGTTCTCGCGCACCAGCGCGGCGAGGCTGAACGGCAGCAGGAACAGCGTCGCGCCGACCATGCTGCCCGCCGCCACGAGCCGGTTATCCAGCCCGCCGCGCGCGGTGATCCAGCGGCACGTCAGGAATCCGGCCAACCCGTAGCACGAGGTCGCCACCAGGCAGGCCAGCGCGCCGAGCAGCACCTCGTGCGAGAACACCACCGGGCCGGTGCGTGTAAGCACCGCCACCCCGGCCAGTCCGATCAGCACCCCCAGCGCCTTGGCGCGCGTCAGTTTCTCGGCGAAGAACAGACTGCCGATCAGCACGCCCATCAGCGGCGTCATGGCGTTGAAGATGGCCGAATAGCCTGCCGGCAGCCAGAGCGCGGCCACCGAATACATAACGAACGGGATGCCCGAGTTGATGATGCCCAGCGCGATCACCGGGCGCCACTTGCCGCGCATGTCCCATTTCACTTTCATCAGCATCAGGCAGGCCGCCAGCGTGACGGCGCCGATCAGCACGCGGAAGAACGCCGTCGGCAGCGGCCCCAGCACCGGCGCGCCGATGCGGATGAACAGAAAGCTGGCGCCCCAGATGGCGGACAGCGACAGCAGGCGAATCAGGTCGGAAGGTTTCATGGCCTTGGTGAGAAGCAACGATTCGGGCGCGCGCCGCGAAACTGTTGCGCATTGGATACAAAACGACGAGAAATTGATCGGCATGGGGGCGTGTCGTCGGAGGGTCGAACTCCCCGACCCGTGACGCGGTACTGCCATTACACCGCGCCCGGCGGCAAGCCGCGCGCTGGAATCGGACCTGATCCTGACCACGGAAGGGGTCGAAGAACACGCGCTAAAAGTCCCAAAACTTGCCCAAAAGTGGGGCAAAGATCACCAATGTTGCGGATTGGCCGCAATATCGCTTTCGGATGCCTTACATACCTACCCCCCATTTGTGGGGAGCCTTAGCACAGGGCGTGACATCGCGTATTCGATTCCGCTAAACTCTGTTCTGCGCCAGAGTTAATTGACCCCTCCGACGCATTCCCGACAAGCCGCCAGGCAACCCTGGCGGCTTCTTTTTTTTCTGCCGTCGGACACGCGGCTATCGTATGCGACTTCGGCATCTCACGGGCAGCGCCGCAGCGCGCGCGGTAAAATCCGCGTCAACCGTCAGTCCCCCCTTTGCGTTGCCTGCCTCATGAAACGACAGTTCCTTGGCTTGTTAGCCCGCGTCTACGTCTTGCAATTCGCCATGGAGGTGCCCGCCACCGTGGCCATGCTTGCAGAAATGCTGATGGAGTACGGATTCCAGGTGGATATCGGCACGGTGCGGCCTTTGCTGCGCGCGTTGCAGATGGATGGCTATCTGGAAAGTGTATTGCGCGACGGTATCGGGCGGGTCTATCAACTGACCGAGCAGGGACGTGAGGAACTGGCCAGCAGCCGGTTGCGTATCGACGAACTGTACCGCCGGCTCCATTCGCCCAATGGCGAGGATGCGGCGGCGTCCACCGTCAACGGCTGAGCCCCGTCCCCGGATAAGACAAACCCGGCTGTGCGCCTGAGCGCCAGCCGGGTTTTTTCATGGTCGGAGCGTACCTGAGGCGTACCCAAGGCGCACTCAAGGCGTACCCGTTTCTGCGGCGCCGGATGGGGCGCCGGATGGGGCGCCGGATGGGTGCCGGAACGTCCTCAGGCCACGCGCGAGAAGCCGTTGCCGGCCAGCAGCAGGTCGCGCAGCGCGCTGAAGCCCAGCGGCTGGGAGAACAGGAAGCCCTGCACCGCGTCGCAGCCCTCGCCACGCAGGAATTCCAGCTGCGCCATCGACTCCACGCCTTCCGCCACCACGTGCAGGTGCAGCTGATGGCCAAGCGCGATGATCGCGGCGGCCACGGCGCGGTCGTGGCCGGGCATGGCCAGGTCATCGACAAATGACTTGTCGATCTTGAGCTTGCTGATCGGCAGCCGCGTCAGGTAGCCCAGCCCCGAATAGCCGGTACCGAAGTCATCGATGGACACGCTCACGCCCAGTTGGCGCACGCGCCGGAACGACTCGATCGTAGTCTCGCCGCCATCCACCAGAATGCCTTCGGTGACCTCGATGGTCAGGCTCGGCGCCGGCAGGCTGGCCGCTTGCAGGCAGCGCGCGACGGTCTCCGGGAAGTCCGCGCGGCGCAGTTGCAAGGGCGAGATGTTCACCGCCACGTCGATGTCGCGGCCCAGTTCGGTGCGCAGGGTCTGGATCTCGCGGCATGCAGTGGCCAGCGTCCACTCGCCCAGCGCGTCGATCATCCCGCACTGCTCGGCAATCGGGATGAATTCGGACGGCTGCATCACGCCGCGTTCGGGAGTTTCCCAGGCGATCAGCGCCTCTACGCCCACCACGTTCAGCGTGACGAGGTCGACGATGGGCTGGTAGCGCAGCCGGAATTCCTGCTCGGCCAGCGCGCGGCGCAGCAGTGCCTCGATCGTGAAGCGGGTCAGCGACGCCTCGGCCATCTCGCTCGCAAAGCGCCGCAACTGCGCCCGGCCGCCGCGCTTGGCCGCATACATGGCCGAATCGGCGGATTTGAGGAGGTCCGTCAGCGTCTCGCCATCGTCGGGATAGATCGCCATGCCGAGCGAAGGCGTCACGCGCAGCGGCTGCCCGGCGAGGTGCCCGGCGAGCTGCAAGCCCTCGGACACGCGCGCCAGGATCTTGGCCGCCGTCAGCTCGGCCTCGCTGTCATGGCGCAGGCCGCCCAGCACCACGGCGAATTCGTCGCCCCCCATGCGCGCCACCACGTCGCGCGGCTGCACCGTGCCACGCAGGCGCTGGGCAATCGTGCGCAGCACATCGTCGCCCACCGGGTGCCCGAGGGTTTCGTTGATGTGCTTGAAGTGATCGAGGTCCAGCAGCAGCAGCGCCACGCGCCCGCCCTGGCGGCGCGCATCGTCGAGGACGGCCTCGGTGCGGCTGTGCAGCGCGGCGCGGTTCAGCAGCCCGGTCAGCGCGTCATGCTGGGCCAGATGGCGGATGTACTCGTCCACGCGGCGGCGCTCGGTCTGGTCCTGCGTCGCCTGTGCCGCGCTGACCTGCCCGGGAGCCCGCCGGCTCCACCACGCCCGCGCCATCCAGCCCACCAAGGCGCCGCCCGCTGCAACCAGCAGCCAGGACAGAACGGGCAACCACGTGGACAAGGTCATGAAGGCAGGATAAAAGACGGTGGAAACGCTGAAAACGGTGAATATCCCGGGCCTGCATCGCGGGCCGGGGGGCGCCGGCTCCCCTCGTTTGGGGGGCAAACTCGCTACGCCGGGCGCACTATACCGTGCCGGCCCAACGGCGCACAGTGCTTCCGCACACACATGCGCGGCGGGGCGGGCAGCAACGCATGGGGCTTGTCAACGCCGTTTCCCCCGGCTGACTCAAACGGGTGATGCGTGGTACGTTGCCCCGCTGCCGCACCCCCGGAATCAGGCATGGGAAGTGCGTGAGCAGCATTGTTCTCCACTCCTGCGTGCCCTCGCCTTTCGTCTTGCCCGCGTTTGTCAGCATGCCCCGCCTCCAACCCTCCCTGAAAGCGCGCATCGCGCTCATCACCACGGTACTGGCCGCCGTGCTCGGGACGGGCATCGTGCTCGGCTCGCTGTATTACGCGCACCGGGACCTGGAGGACGCGCTCCAGAACCAGCAGGACTCCATCGTCAAGCTCTCCGCCGACCAGCTCGACACCGCCATGGACGACCGCACCGTGATGCTGGCCCACATGGCGCCACAGATTGGCGCGGTGCTGGAAAATGCACGCGGTCGGGCCCGGGAGGACGTGCGGGCCGATCTGCTCGACGTCATCGGCAAGACCATCCCTGTGCCGGCGGCGTTCAATTCAGTGGTGGTGACGGATGCCAATGGCAGCGTGCTGACGTCATCGGGCCCGCCGATCGAAGTGGGCGACCGCGACTACTTCCGCGAGGCGGTGCGCACGCTGAACCCGGTGGTGGCCGCGCCGATCCACGCACGCGTCGATGGCACGATTGGCGTGCTGGTGGCGATGCCGGTGGTCTCGGCGTCCAGACAGTTTCTGGGCCTCGTGGGCGGCTGGCTCGATCTGTCGCGCTCGAACTTCCTGGTCGAGATCGCCCATAGCCGGCTGGGCAACACCGGGTTCTATTGCCTGGTGTCGGCGGGCGCCAGGCCGGTCTACGTGCAGCATCCGGACACCCGTCAGGCACGCCAGCCGGCCCGCGCCCTGGGTGACACCTGCGGCGAGACGGACCAGCCCGCGACGCTCGAATTCCTGATGCCGGAGCGGCCCGTGATTGCGCGCCACCTGATGTCCACCACGGGCTGGGAGCTGATTGCCGTGCTGCCCGCGCGCGAGGCCTACGCGCCCTTGCGCCAGATGCAGCGGCGTTTCCTGATGATGGCCGGGCTGGTGCTGGGCGGCGTGGCGCTGCTGATCTGGCTGGCGGTGCGGCGGCTGCTCATGCCGCTATCGCGGCTGCATCAGGTGGTGCAGGCCAGCGCCGACGATGCCGACGCCTTCGAGCGCCTGCCCCGCCGCCCGCAGCGCGATGAAATCGGCGACGTGACCCGCGCGTTCATCCGCCTGATGCGCGATGTGCGCCAGCGCGGCCAGCAACTGGCGCGCAGCGAGCGCCGGCTGCGCGCGGTCACGGACAACCTGCCCTCGCTGCTGGCCTTTATCGACAACGACGAGCGCTACGTCTTCAACAACGTCGCCTACGAGCAGGCGTTCGGCATGCGGGTGGAGGAGATCCGGGGCAAGACCGTGCGCGAGGTGCTGGGCGAGGCGCGCTACGCGCTGGCGCGCCCCTACCTGCAACAGGCGCTGGCCGGTGCCGTGATCACGTTCGAGAGCGAATACCGCACGCCGCAGCCGCACTGGATGGAAATGAGCTACCGCCCCGAATGGAGCGAGGATGGCAAGCAAGTGGTGGGGGTGCACATCCACGTGCAGGACATTACGCAGCGCAAGCTGGAGCACCAGCGGCTGGCGCGGATCTCCCAAACCGATCACCTGACGCAGCTTGAGAACCGGAGCGCCTTCGAGAGCCAGCTCCACGCCGCCATGGCGCGCAGCCGCGATGAGTATCGTCTGATGGCGCTGCTGTTCCTCGACATGGACCGCTTCAAGGCGGTGAACGACGCGCACGGCCATGCCACGGGCGACATGCTGCTGCAGTCGTTCGCCCTGCGCCTGCGCCGCTGCGTGCGCGACCAGGACCACGTGGCGCGGTTGGGTGGCGACGAATTCGCGGTCATCCTGGAAGACATCGCCTCGCCCGCCACGGCCCAGCGCGTGGCCGAGTCCATCCTCGACGCTATCGGCCAGCGCTTCTACTTCGACGGCGTGATGGCCGACGTGGACGTCAGCATCGGCGTGGCGCTCTATCGCGGTAGCCCGATGACGGACGAGACACTCAAGCGCATGGCCGACACGCTGCTCTACCGCGCCAAGGCGCTCGGCCGGGGCCGCTACGAGATTGGCCCGGCGGAGCTGATGGCGCTGGAAGCCTGAGGGGCGGCCAGGACCTGCCCAGCCGGGGGACTTTCGGCGCTGAAAGCGCCACCCGCCCGGCGGCTCAGTGCTTGGTCGAGTCGTCGGAAGCGTCCGATGCCTGCGGCGCGGCCTCGTCGAACGGCACGTGCCGGCCATCGGCCGACTGGTAGCCCAGCCGCGCGCTCTCGCCCATCATCCTCTCGTAGGCCAGCATGGCCTCGGCCACCGCCTGGGGCTCGCCCTTGAATACGACCACATCGTTGCCGCAGCTCGGGCACTGGCCGCCGAACACGGCGTCGATGCCGCGCAGGCCGGGGGCCGGAATCGCATCGAAATTGGTGAACGAGGTCTTGCACGCGCCGCAGACCAGTTGTGCGGGCCGCAGGGCGTCGATCCGTGCCTGCGCCTGCTGCGCCCGTTCCTCGGGCGTGCCCCGCCGTTTTGCTTCACCCATGATGCCGTCCTTTCTTGCAGCCTATCGCTGCCAATTTTCAACTTCTTCACGCTTCTCCGCCCATTCGAATGAATGGACCGGAACTATCCAACGCTGACGGCGCCGAACCTGAGGCGGCCATTGTAGACCACGCCACATTGCGGCAGGACGCCGAGGCGCCTGCTATTGTGGATAACGGTTGCTGGTTGTCGACCACCCACCCCCAAGGAGGACACCCGATGATTCGACCCACAGTGCGAGAGAATTTTGAACGGTATGCCGACTGTATCGCCGCCTGCAACGCCTGCGCGGCGGCCTGCCTGAAGTGCGCGGCCGCCTGCCTCGAGGAGCAGGACGCCCGGAAGATGACACGCTGCATCGCCCTGGACATGGACTGCGCCGGCATCTGCACGCTCGCCGCCTCCTACATGCTGCGCAATAGCGAATTTGCGCCCCTCGTCTGTGAAGACTGCGCCGAAGTGTGTAAATGGTGCAAGGAAGAATGTGAGCGACATGACCATTGGCACTGCCAGGAATGCGCCGCGGCGTGCCAGGCCTGCATGGAAATGTGCCTCAAGATGACCGCCTGACCTGCCGGCATCGCCGCAACATGCACAGCAATCTAACCGCCTGACGGCGACAGGGGCTTCGGCGCGAATGTGACGCGGGAAGGCTATGCTAGCAGTCCTGCCTGATCCTGCAGCCTTCCCTCAAGGAGTCCGTCCATGTCCGCCAAGCCCGCAAACCCCTCGTCAGCCACCCGCATCGAAAAAGACAGCCTCGGGGATGTGGCCGTACCGGCCGATCATCTCTGGGGCGCCCAGACCGAGCGCTCGCGCCAGAATTTCCGCATCGGCAGCGAGAAGATGCCCCCGGCCCTGATCGAGGCGTTCGCCGTGCTCAAGCTCTGCGCGGCCCGTGCCAACCGCGACCTGGGCGTGCTGAAGCCCGAGATTGCCGAAGCCATCGAGCAGGCCGCCGAGGAAGTCATCGCCGGCAAGTGGCCGGCCGAGTTCCCGCTCTCGGTCTGGCAGACCGGCTCGGGCACGCAGACCAACATGAACCTCAACGAAGTGATCTCCAACCGCGCCATCCAGCTGCTGGGCGGCGAGGTCGGCAGCAAGAAGCCGGTTCACCCGAACGACCACGTCAACGCCAGCCAGTCGTCCAACGACAGCTTTCCCACGGCGATGCACATCGCCGCCACGCGCGCCATCCAGCAGACGCTGCTCCCCTCGCTCGAGAAACTGCAACAAACCTTCGCAAAGAAGGTGGAAGCGTTTGCCGACATCGTGAAGGTAGGCCGCACCCACCTGCAGGACGCCGTGCCGCTGACCCTCGGCCAGGAATTTTCCGGCTATATGACCCAGGTGGCGGACGCGCAATCGCGCCTGCAACAGGCCATGCTGCGCGCGATGCCGGTGGCGCAGGGCGGTACCGCGGTCGGCACCGGCCTGAACGCGCCCCCGGGATTCGCCGCCGCCTTTGCCCGCTCGCTGGCCGGCTACACCGGCCTGCCGTTCGAGCCGGCAGCCAACCGCTTCGCGCTCCAGGCCGCGCATGACGCGCTGGCCGACCTCTCGGGCGCGCTGAACACCACGGCGTCGTCGTTCCTGAAGATCGCACGGGACTTCATGCTGCTCGGCTCGGGCCCGCGCGCCGGGTTTGCCGAACTGCAACTGCCGGCCAACGAGCCCGGTTCGTCGATCATGCCCGGCAAGGTCAATCCGACGCAGGCCGAAGCCCTCGCCATGGTCTGCTGCCGCATCATCGGCAACCATACGACGGTCACGCTGGCCAACAGCCTGGGCACGCTCGAACTGAACGCCTACAAGCCGGTGATCGTCTATAGCCTGTTGCAGTCTGTGACACTGCTGGCCGATGCGGCGTCGAGCTTCGCCGAACATATGGTCGAAGGCGTGGAGCCGGACCGCGCACGGATTCAGGAACTGCTCGAACGCTCCCTGATGTCCGTGACGGCCCTGAACCCGCATATCGGCTACGACAAGGCTGCCGAAATCGCCAAGCTGGCCGTGAAGAAGAACCTGTCCCTGCGCGAGGCCGCGATTGCCTCGGGCCACGTCACCGAGGAACAGTTCGGCCAGTGGATCGACTTCAAGGGGATGACGAAGGAGGTGTGAGGGGAGACTAGCCCACCACTGCCACCAACCCCGCTACACCCAGCGCCAGCGCCGCCAGCGCGTCGCCGGCGATCAGCCCGCCGCCTACCAGCGAAGTCGTGCTCATGTCCTCGGGCAGCGCGGCATCGCGGGCGGGCGCCCCGCGGTTCTTCGCCACGCTCTCCACCACGCTGGCCAGCACGCCGCCCGCCGCCATCCACGCGGCGGCCGGCAGGTTCACAAACCCACCGAACGACGACGCGTACGGCGACGGCAGCACCGCTGCATCGAGCAGGAAATCCACGGTCTTGCCGGCGCCGCCCGACTGCGCGAAGCGCCGGTAGCGGGCCGAGGCACGGATCGCCTTGCGCGCCACCTCGGTCACCAGCCCGATACCCACCCCGATCCACACCGCCAGCCGCTGGTAGGAGCGGTCCTCGGTCATGCTGCGCAGCGCGCCAACGATCTTGTAGGTCATGGCGGAGGTCCAGCGCGCCGGCTGCTGGTCCGCCGGGAGCAGGGTCTGGTCGAGCCGCAGCACCGGATACGCCTGCATGAACAGCCGCGCCAGCAGCACCGCCAGCACCGCGCCCACGACGATGCCAGCCACCTGATAGCCGAACTGCATCATCCGGTTGGTGCCGAGCCGCCAGCCGGTGGAGCGGTCCTGCTGCATGTCGCACGCCTCGGCCGTGGAGACCAGCAGCACGGTCGCGGCGATCAGGCCGATATGGGGCTCGCGCAGCCCCACGGCGGCCATCAGGATCACCGTGAGCACGAAGGCCGACGAGATCGGATTCGCATCGACCATGCCGACCGAGATGCCGTTGACCAGCGCGAACACCAGCACCAGCGCCACGGCCAGCAGCTGGTAGCCCACCGGCTGGCCGAACCACGCCGCGCCCGTTGCCACCACCGCCGCGCCCCAGACCACCACCCAGAGCCAGATCCAACGCATCGGCAGGCCGCGCTGGGAGGCGGGGATAAGGGAGGCGGGGATAGGGGAGGCGGGGACAGGGACGGCGGGCGCCGGCACCTGCGTGGCCGGCAGGCGCTCCCGCCAGGCCCGCGCGAGCAGCAGTGACACATCGACCAGCGCCGCGCCCATGATCATGCCCAGCGCGATCAGGAAGGTGATCTTGCGATAGGGGTCACCCGGCGCGAGCCAGCCAATCGACACGAAATACGGCGTCAGCGCCCATCCCGCCAGCCCCCCGACTAGCGCCGCGATGCCGATGCGCGCGCCGACGATCATGCCGGCGCCGAAGGTCGACGCGGACAGGTCGATAGCACCCAGCCACGCCACGCGCGTGACCCCCACCCCGGCCACCGCCCCGAGCGCGATACCGCCGCCCAGCCGCGCCACCGAGCGCCGCAGCAGCACCGGATCGGTCAGCGCCCGCAGGATGTTGGCCACGGCCAGCCCGGACGGAAACGTCAGCTGCATGCGGTCCACCAGCAAGGGCGTGTAGAGCATGCCCACACCCACGCCATACATGCCGATGCACAGCATGTAGCCGATCAGGTGCCAGAGCGGCGGCGCATCCATGCCCATCCAGCCCATCGCCTGGATCACCACGACCATCCCGCCCATGCCGGCCACGGACGCCGCCGCCGTCTGGATATAGTTGGCCCCATGCCGCCCGGCGGCGCCATATCCCGCCGTCACCGCCGAACCCAGAATGCCGGCCAGCACCTGCCCGCCAATAAAGAACCCGAGCGAGAAGTTCATGTAAGCCGCCGCCACGCAGCCAAGCGGCCCCAGCACCAGCATCCCCGCCGCACCAAGCAGGGCGTGGTATTGCCAGGTGTCAGGGGCGGGCAGCCAGCGCCAGCGAGGGGTGGTGAGGAGGGTGGACATGGTCGGCTCGGGTGGATGACCGAGCATAGCGGCGAAATTGGCGAAACAGGCCAAAGCGTACCCGTTTCTGCGCGGCTTTTTCCGCCGCCTGGTGCCGCCCCTGCCGGCAAAGCGTACCCATTTCTGCGCGCACCAACCCTTGCGGGGTCAAGCATTGATCCGGTGTCGGGCATAGAATGGCGCGTCGGTTCGCCGGCATCCTCCTTTCACTTCCCCTCGCCGTGACGTCATGAAGCCCGCCCTGCCCGCCCTGCTTGTCCTGATCCAGCTCGAACCCGCTCATCTTGAACTTGTCTCCGCCCAGTACGACGTCCGCTACGCGCCCACGGCCGAGGGCCGGGCGGCGGAAGTGGCCGCGCACGGCAAGACCTTCCGCGCCGTGTTGACCAATGGCACGGTCGGCCTGACGGCCACCGAGATCGCGGCCATGCCGGCCTTGGAGGTGGTGTGCGCGCTGGGCGCCGGCTACGAGAACATCGACCTGGCCGCCTGCCGGGCGCGCGGCATTGCCGTGGGCAACGGCGCGGGCACCAACGACAGCTGCGTGGCCGACCACGCCATGGCGCTGCTGCTGGCCACCGTGCGCCGCGTGCCGGCGCTGGACCACGCCACGCGTGACGGCGTCTGGCGCAACGCGCTGCCGCTGCCGCCGAATTTCTCGGGCAAGCGGCTCGGCATCGTCGGCCTTGGCACCATCGGGCGGCGCATTGCGCAGCGCGGCCAGGGCTTCGACCTGGAGATCGGCTATCACAACCGCCGCGCACGCGAGGACGTCTCGTTTTCGTACTTTGCCGATGTGGGCGCACTGGCCAAGTGGGCCGACTATCTGGTCATCGCCACGCCGGGGGGCCCGGAGACGCGCCATCTGGTCGATACGCCGGTGCTGCGCGCGCTGGGGCCGCACGGCTACCTCGTCAACATCGCGCGGGGCAGCGTGGTGAACACGGCGGCGCTGGCCGATGCCTTGCGCGCCGGCGAGCTGGGCGGCGCCGGGCTCGATGTCTATGAGAGCGAGCCGCTGCCGCCCAAGGAACTGTTCGATTGCCCGAACGTGGTGCTGACCCCGCACGTGGCCGGCTGGTCGCCGGAAGCGGTGCTGGCGTCGGTCAGCCAGTTCCTGGAGAACGCGCGCCGGCACTTCGCGGGCGAGCCGCTGTTCGCGCCGGTCGGCTGAGGCACGACTAAGGGAAGACGGGCTCAGGCCGCGACGGGGGGAAGGTCACGCGCACGCGCAGCCCCGGCGCGGCATCTTCCAGCGCCACGCGGGCGCCGTGCGACTGGGCGATCTCGGCCACGATGGCCAGCCCCAGCCCGCTGCCGCCCGTGGGCGCTTCCGGTACACGGTAAAACCGGTCGAACACGCGCGCGCGCTCGTCGGCGGGAATGCCCGGGCCGTTGTCGCTGACCTGCAGTTCCACGCCACCCTCGCTGCCGACACCCGGCAAGCTCGCCACCCGCACATCGATCCGCCCGCCGGCCGGAATGTAGTGCAGCGCGTTGTCGATGAGATTGGTCAGCAGGATGCGCAGCGCGTCCGCATCGCCCCGCACCGTGGCGGGGCCGGTTTCAGCTTCGGCAGCATCGGCCTCCAGCCCCAGGTCGATATCCCGGTCGATGGCCGCCTGGGACATTTCCGCGATCACCCCCGCAGCCAGCGCGCGCAGGTCCACCGGCTCATGCGGCGGCGGTGCGGCGCCGGGCTCCTGCCGCGCCAGCGTCAGCAACTGCGCGACGAGGTGCGTCAGCCGCTCCAGCCCCTGCCGCAGTTGCGACACGGCTTCCTGCCGGGCCGGCGCGCTGTCGGCGCGCTCCACCAGTTGCGCCTGCAATTGCAGCGCCGCCAGCGGCGTGCGCAGCGCGTGGGCAGCGTCGGCCACGAAGGCGCGCTGGGTGTCGATGGCCTGCGCCAGCCGCGCCAGCAACTGGTTCAGCGCGTCGGAAAGCGGGGCGATTTCGTCCGGCATCTGGCGCAAGGCCAGCGGCGCCAGCGTGTTGGCGTCACGCGCGCGCACCTCGGCAGCAATCTCGCGCAGCGGGCGCAAACCCCGTCCTACCGCCATCCAGATCAGCCACGCCAGCAGCGGCATCAGCAACAGCAGCGGCGCCACCGTGCGCAGCGCCATATGCGCGGCCAGCGTGCGGCGCGCGCTCATCGGCTGGGCGATCTGGACCACGGCCGGCCCCAGCTGCACGCTGTAGATGCGCCATTCGCCGGAATCCGTGCGCACGCTGGAGAAGCCAAGTTCCGCGCGCGGCGGCAGCACCGGGTGGGAGTGCGACAGGTAGAGACTGCGGCCCGTGCCGTCCCAGATGTGGATCACCACGTCCTCGTCTGCATGGAGCAGGTCCGCGCTGGCGCCGCTGCCATTGCCACCGTCGAACGGCGGCGCGATCGGGCTCGGGAACTGGCTCGGCAACGCCGCCGCCACCTGCTTCATCTGATAGTCGAACAGCGCGTTGGCCTCCTGCCGGGCCTGCGCGTAGATCAGGCCGGTGGCCACGGCGATACCCGCCGCCAGCCCGGCGGCCAGCCACCACAACAACGTACGTTGGATCGAGCGCATCAGGACGGACGCTCCTCGTCGGCGCCATCACGCTGCGGCACCACGTAGCCCACGCCCCGGATATTGCGGATCAGGGCGGCGCCGAACTTGCGGCGCAGCGCGTGGATATAGACCTCGACCGTGTTGCTGCCCACCTCGTCGTCCCAGCCGTACAGGCGCTCCTGCAACTGCGCCACCGACCAGACCTGGCCGGGGCGCGCCATCAGCGCGGAGAGCAGCGCGAACTCGCGTGCGGACAGCCGCACCGCCGTGCCGGCCTGGGTGGCCTCGCGCGTGGCGGGGTTGAGCACGATGTCGCCGTAGCGCAGCAGCGGCTCGGCGCGGCCCTCGGCCCGGCGCGCCAGCGCGTGCATGCGCGCGGCCAGTTCCTGGAGGTCGAAGGGCTTGACGAGGTAGTCATCCGCGCCGGCGTTGAGGCCGGCCACGCGGTCCGCCACGGCGTCCCGCGCGGTGAGGATCAGCACCGGCGTGCGCACGTTGCGGGCGCGCAGGGTCTTCAGCACGTCCAGGCCCGAGCGGCGCGGCAGACCAAGGTCGAGCAGCACGAGGTCGTAGCCGCCGTCCGCGCGGGGGCCGTGCTGGTCAGAGGCGGCGTCGAGGCCGGCATCGCCATCGCGCACCCAATCGACGGTAAAGCCCTCCTGGCGCAGTGCCACCTTCACGCTCTCGCCAATCATGGCGTCATCTTCCACCAGCAATACACGCATGTCGGGATCGGTCAGTCAGGGTTGGGCGGCGGCGCCGTGGCGCATGTCGCCCTCGAGGCGGTCTGCCAGCGCGCGCGCCAGCCCGGGTAGCGACGGGTAGGCGGCGGTGATCACGTAGACCGGGATGTCGGCCAGATAGGCGCCCATGCGGCCCTTGGCGGCAAAGCGCGCGGCGAACGGCGAGGCCCGGAAGGCATCGACGAAACGCGGCACGATGCCGCCGCCGAGATAGACCCCGCCGCGCGCGCCGAGCACCAGCGCCACGTCGCCCGCCACGGAGCCGAGCAGGCCGCAGAACGCCGCGAAGGCGCGCTGGCACAGCGGGTCGCCGGTCTTGATGGCGCCGTCCGTGACCTCGGCCGGGGTCAGCGGCTGGGCCAGAGGCGTACCCGTTTCTGCGGCCAGCGCGGCGTGGATCTGGGACAGGCCCATGCCCGACAACATGCGCTCCGCCGAGACCCGCCCCAGATGCTGATGGGCGTAGCGCCAGGCGATCCACTCGTCGTCGGTGGCCGGCATGATCTCGATATGGCCGCCTTCGCCGGCCAGCGCCACCGCGCCGCCGCCGGGCGCGGGCACCAGCCCCGAGACGCCCAGCCCGGTGCCCGGCCCCAGCAGCGCGCGCGGCGCCGTGGGCACCGCCGTGCCGCTGCGCACCAGCGCAAGGTCCTCCGCGGGCAGGTAGGGCAGCGCCAGCGCCAAAGCGGTGAAGTCGTTGATGGCCACCAGCGTGTCCAGGTCGAGCGCGCGGCGCGTAGCGTCGATCGAGAACGCCCAGTTGTGGTTGGTCAGCTTGA
Organism: Cupriavidus sp. SIMBA_020; assembly: GCF_046535395.1. Lineage (NCBI taxonomy): Bacteria > Pseudomonadati > Pseudomonadota > Betaproteobacteria > Burkholderiales > Burkholderiaceae > Cupriavidus > Cupriavidus sp. SIMBA_020. The sequence goes on from NZ_JAWRWU010000010.1 coordinate 64,891, forward strand.
CGTGGTCCCCGGTGACCGGATTGGCCAGCCCGATGGCCGCGTGGCGCGGGCGCGGCAGGTCGTGCAGGCCGCGCAGGTACTGCCGCATGGCCGCTTCGAGCGACGGAAAATCCGCCACCTTCAGCGCGGTGACCGCGCCAATCCGCATCGGTGCCGTTTCCAGCGCCATCCGCACGTTGGTGCCGCCTACGTCGGCCAGCAGGCGGGGATACGAGTCGGCTTGCGCATCAGGTGGAGACATCGGGACCCTTTGTCGAAAACTTTGTCGAGAACGAACGTTGGCGAGCGATCAGGTGCGGAACACATCCACGCCGTGGTGGTGGCGCGCCAGCACCAGGCTCACCGGCAGGGCCGGCGTGGGCGCCTTGAGCGCGCGGGCCAGCACCTCGGCCTTCTTCTCGCCCGAGATGGCCAGGAAGGTGCGTTCGGCGGCCAGCAGCGCGGCGAGGTTCAGCGTCACGCGGGCGTGGTTGGCGCTGGTCGGATGGGTGACCAGGAAACCGGGCTTCGGCTCGGACAGCGCGGTCTGGAGCTCGGGCGCCTCGGGGAACAGCGACGCCGTGTGCCCATCCTCGCCCATGCCGAGCACCACCACGTCCGGCTGCTGGAAGCGTTCGTTGAGCCGCGCCACGGCGCGCTCCGGCTGGGCCGCCTCGGCGGCATCCTCCACCAGCGGCAACCAGGCCGCCACGCCCGCTGCCTCGCGCAGCAGGTTGTGGCGCACCAGCGCGCCATTGCTGTCAGGGTGGTCGGGCGGCACCGCGCGCTCATCCACCAGCGTCACGGTCACGGCGTCCCAGCGGATGGGCCGATAGCGCAGCCGTTCGAACATCGGCACCGGCGAGCGCCCGCCGGACACCGCCAGCACCGCCCAGCCCTTGGCCTGGATCACCAGTTCCAGCGCATGGCCGATCGAGAGGGCCAGCGATTCGGCCTGATCCATCACGGAGGCATGTTCGTACTGGCGCATGATCGGTCCCTTTCTAGTTAGACAGATGGTGGGTCAGACTTCCTCGTGCCAGAGCGCGTTGTCGCGCGACATCAGCGCCGACGACGCCGCAGGCCCCCAGGTGCCGGCGGTATACGACTTGGGCGGCACGGTGCTGTCGGCCCAGGTGTCGATGATCGGCTCTACCCAGCGCCACGCCTGCACCTGCTCGTCACGGCGCACGAACAGGCCCAGCCGGCCGCGGATCACGTCCAGCAGCAGGCGCTCGTAGGCGCCGGCGCGGCGCACCTTGAACGAGTTGGCGAAGTCCAGGTCGAGCGAGGTGGGGGTCAGTTCGAGGGTATCGCCCGGCTGCTTGACCAGGAAATACAGCTTGATGCTTTCCTCGGGCTGGAGCTGGATCACCAGCCGGTTCTGCGGCGACAGCGTCAGCGGCTTGGGGAAGATGGCGTGCGGCACGTCACGGAAGTGGACCACGATCTCGGCCACGCGCGACTGCATGCGCTTGCCGGTGCGCAGGTAGAACGGCACGCCCTCCCATCGCCAGTTGGCAATCTCGGCCTTGATGGCGACGAAGGTTTCGGTGCGGCTGTCCGGGGCGATGCCCGGTTCCTCGATATACCCCGGCACCGGCTTGCCGCCGACCGCCCCGGCGCGGTACTGGCCGCGCACGGTTTTCTCGGCCACGTCCTGCGGCTGGATCGGCCGCAGCGCCTTGAGGATCTTGATCTTCTCGTCGCGGATGGCGTCTTCCGACAGGCTCGCCGGCGGCTCCATCGCCACCATGCATAGCAGCTGCAGCAGGTGGTTCTGCACCATGTCACGCAGCGCGCCGGTGCGGTCGTAGAAGTCGCCGCGCGACTCCACGCCCAGTTCCTCGGCGATGGTGATCTGCACGTCCTGCACCCATTCGCGGCGCCACAGCGGCTCGAACAGCGCGTTGCCGAAGCGGATCGCCATCAGGTTCTGGACCGATTCCTTGCCCAGGTAATGGTCGATCCGATAGATCTGGTCTTCGGCGAAGAACTTCGCCACGGAGGAATTGATGGCCTCGGACGAGTCCAGGTCGTGCCCCAGCGGCTTCTCCAGCACCACGCGCACATTGGGCGTGTTCACGCCAGTGCGGCCCAGCTGCTCGCAGATCGGCACGAAGATGTGGGGGGCGGTGGCCAGGTAGCAGACCACCACCTCGGGCTTGCGGGCCAGCACCTTCTCGGCCAGCGCGTCGAAGTGGGCGGGCTCGCGCGCGTCGGCCTGCACATAGCAGATGCGTTGCAGGAACGAGGCCCAGGCGTCGGGCGGCGCGTGCTCCAGCGCGGGCCGCACGGTGTCTTCCAGCGTGGCGATGTACTGCTCGGTGGTCTGGGCGTGGCTGCCCGTGGCGAGGATGCGCGCGGACGGATGCAGCACGCCGCAGCGGTGGGCGTCGAAGAGGGCCGGCAGCAGCTTGCGCCGCGCCAGGTCACCGGTGCCGCCAAACAGCACCATGTCGAAATCGGGCATGCTCACCCTGGGCTCCTTGCGGGGGGGAAGTGGGCGCCCCGGCAACTACTGAGTGCCGGCGAGGGGCGGATAAGTTCCGGCCATGTTACGTCACTCGCCGGGGATTGGGCAGTGGGCGGGACGGATTCGGCCGGCGGGCGGCCCCAGGCGGACCCCGAGCGTACCCATTTCTGCGTAGCGTCGCGGACTGCACACCGGGGGTACACGCCGTTGTCACAGGCCAGCGCGGAACATCCGGGCGTGTGAGCGATCCGACCTGTATCCGCCGATTTGGACTACGCTGATGGAGCGCCGCACGAAGCGCCCCACGCCTCACAGGAGAAGACTCCATGCCACGCCACCCTGTCCTGGAGCGGGTTACGGCCCGCATCGTGACCCGCAGCCGCGCCACGCGCCAGGCTTATCTCGACCGCACCCGCGCCATGGCCGGGCAGAAGGTCGAGCGCGCCAACCTGTCCTGCACCAACCTCGCCCACGGCGTGGCCGCCATGCCGGATGACGCCAAGATCCGCCTCAAGGCGCAGGAGCGCCCCAACCTGGCCATCGTCTCGGCCTACAACGACATGCTGTCCGCCCACCAGCCGCTGGAAGCCTTCCCGCGCTGGATCAAGGAGGCCGCGCTGGCGGCCGGCGGCACGGCGCAGTTCGCCGGCGGCACCCCGGCCATGTGCGATGGCGTGACGCAGGGCCAGGATGGGATGGACCTGTCGCTGTTCTCGCGCGACGTGATCGCCATGGCCACCGCCGTGGCGCTGTCCCACCAGATGTTCGACGGCGTGCTGTACCTGGGCGTGTGCGACAAGATCGTGCCTGGCCTGGTGATGGGTGCGCTGTCCTTCGGCCACCTGCCGGCCGTGTTCGTGCCGGGCGGGCCGATGACCACCGGCATCGGCAACGAGGAGAAGGCCCACATCCGCCAGCTTTATGCCGAAGGCAAGATCGGCCGCGCGGAGCTGCTGGAAGCCGAGACCCGGTCCTACCACGGCCCCGGCACCTGCACCTTCTACGGCACCGCCAACTCGAACCAGATGCTGATGGAGATCATGGGCCTGCACCTGCCGGGCACCGCCTTCATCAACCCCGGCACGCCGCTGCGCGAGGCGCTGACGCGCCATTCCGCCACCCACGCGCTGACGCTGGTGCATGGCGGCGAGCGCTACACCCCGGTGGCCGATGTGCTCGACGAACGCGCGTTCGTCAACGGCATCGTCGGGCTGGTGGCCACGGGGGGGTCCACCAACCACACGCTGCATCTGATCGCCATGGCGCGCGTGGCCGGCATCCAGCTGACCTGGGACGACTTCGATGAACTCTCCGCCGTGGTGCCGCTGCTGGCGCGCGTCTACCCGAACGGCAAGGCCGATGTGAACCAGTTCCAGGCGGCCGGCGGGCTGGCAGTGGTGATTCGCGGCCTGCTGGCGCTGGGGCTGCTGCACGACGACGTGACCACCATCGCCGGCAAGGGGCTGGCCGACTACACGCGCGAGCCGGTGCTGCGCGACGGCAAGCTGACCTGGATCGACGGTCCCACGGCCTCGCTGGACGACACCATCGTGCGCCTGCCCGAGCAGCCGTTCGCGGCCGATGGCGGGATCAAGCTGCTCGACGGCAATCTGGGGCGATGTGTTATCAAGACATCGGCTGTGAAACCGGAACATCAGGTGGTGGAGGCGCCCGCCATCGTCTTCGAGCGGCAGGATGATCTGCTGGACGCCTTCAAGCGTGGCGAACTCGAGCGCGATTTCGTGGCGGTGCTGCCGTGGCAGGGGCCGGCGTCGTGCGGCATGCCCGAGCTGCACAAGCTCACGCCCACGCTGACGCTGCTGCAGGACCGTGGCTTCCACGTGGCGCTGGTCACGGACGGGCGGATGTCGGGGGCCTCGGGCAAGGTCCCGGCGGCCATCCACGTCTGCCCCGAGGCGCTGCTGGGCGGCGCCATCGGCAAGGTGCGCACCGGCGACATCGTGCGCGTGGACGCGCCAGCCGGCGTGCTGACCGTGAAGCTGGCCGATGCCGACCTGGCCGCGCGCGAAGCTGATCGGCCCGATCTCTCGCGCAACCGGCACGGCGTGGGCCGCGACCTGTTCGGCGGCTTCCGCGCCCATGTGAGCACGGCCGAGACCGGCGCGTGCTCCTTGTTCGCGGAGGAAGAGGCCGAGCGGGGCTAGTTCGGCCGGCGCGGCGGGGTGCGGCGGGCGTCGTAGCGCTCCGCCTTGCCGTCGGCCCCATCGGCCCCATCGGCCCCTTCGGCCCCTTCGGCCAGCGCCGCCTCATCCATCTCCGGTACGAGGACTTCCTGCACCGGCACGGCAATCCGGCAGCCGGCCGCCTCGAGCGTCGGCTTCAGCTTGCCAAAGAAGCCGAACTGCACGTTCCAGAAATCGTCATTCGAGGTCCAGTAGCGCGCGTTCAGCGCGATGCCCCGGTCGGTGTACTTCGTCACCATGACCTCGGGCCTGGGCTCGGCCAGCAGCCGCGGCTCCTTGGCCAGCATGGCCTTGAGCGCATCCAGCCCGGACTGCACGGGGCTGTCGAAGGTCACGGCGATCTCGATATCCATGCGCCGCGTGACGTTCTCGCTGTAGTTCATGATCGAACTGCCCCAGAGCTTGCCGTTGGGCACGCGCAGGCAGACCCCGTCGAAGGTCGTCAGCTCGGTCATGAACAGCCCGGTCTCGCGCACGGTGCCGGCCACGCCCTGGGCGTCGATGTACTGGCCCACGCGGAACGGGCGCAGCAGCACCAGCATGATCCCGGCGGCGATATTCTGGAGCGTGCCCTGCAGCGCCAGGCCGATGGCCAGGCCGGCGGCGCCGAGCATGGCGATGATGCTCGCGGTCTGCACGCCGAACTGCGACAGCACGAGCACCACGGTCAGCACGCGCACCACCCACTGGGCCACGCTGGCCAGCATGGGCCGCAGCGTGTCGTCCACGTGGGTGCGATGGAGGCCCTGCCTCACGGCCCGCGCGGCGCGGCCGGAAAGCCACCAGCCGGCAATCAGGATGGCCAGCGCGGCAAGGCAGTTCAGCCCCTGGCTGACCGCAAACTGGGTGAGATAGGCCCAGGTGGCCTGGACTTTATCGGCGTCGATATACGGCAGCTCCATGCGTTCGCTCCTCAGTGCAACCTCCGTGCAACCCGGGCCGACTTGCGAAGGACGTGCCAGCCAACCCGGCGAACAATCCCAAAGCGTACCCGTTTCTGCGTGAGCCGTTGCCACGCAATGGCTCACGGCGGCCCGTGCGGCGCGCCGTTTACATCACAGTCGAGGGAGAAAAGGCAGGGGGAGTGCAGTGATTACAACTTTCGGCCGTGAGCCGTTGTAATCCCTGCATGGCGCGCGCGGGCAGCAGGGTCCGGCGGGAAGGTGTGCGCAGAAACGGGTACGCTTTGCCCGGATCGGGAGCGATCAGCGCGCCGGGGCCGGGCGGTCGTGGGGATGATCGTGCAGGCGGTCACGGTCGGCCAGCGCCGGGAACAGCCGCATCCATGCGAACACCACCAGCACCGTGCCGGCGCCGCCCAGCAGCACCGCGCCCACCGGCCCGAGCAGCGCCGCCGTGACGCCCGATTCGAACTCGCCAAGCTGGTTGGAGGCGCCGATGAACACCGAGTTGACCGCCCCCACGCGGCCCCGCATGTCGTCGGGGGTATCGAGCTGCACCAGCGTCTGGCGCACCACCACGCTGATCATGTCCGATGCGCCCAGCACCACCAGCGCCCCCATCGAGAGCGGCAGCCAGTTGGAAATGCCGAAGATCATCGTCGCCACGCCGAACAGCGCCACCGCGCCGAACATCACGCGGCCCACGCGCCGGTTCAGCGGGTTGCGCGCCAGCCAGAGCGCCGTGACCAGCGCGCCGATGGCCGGCGACGAGCGCAGCAGCCCCAGCCCCCAGGGGCCGGTGTGGAGGATGTCCCGCGCATAGATCGGCAGCAGCGCGGTGGCGCCGCCGAGCAGCACCGCGAACAGGTCCAGCGACACCGCGCCCAGCAGCACCTGATGGCTGCGGATATAGGCAAACCCGGCGAACAGCGTCTTGATGCTGACCGGCGTGGTCAGCCGCTGCGCGGCCTGGCGCAGCTTGAGCGTGGCCACCAGCACGGCGGCGATGGCAAACAGCACGGCGCTGATCGAATAGACCACGCCCGGCCCCGCCACGTAGGCGAAGCCGCCCAGCGCCGGGCCGATGATGATGGCGGTCTGGCCGGCGGAACTGGCCAGCGCCACCGCGCGCGGCAGCTGGCGTGGCGTGACCACGCTGGGCAGCAGCGCCTGGAGCGTGGGCGTCTCGAAGGCGCGGCAGGCGCCGATGGCCGCCACGAACAGGAAGATGTGCTCGCGCGTGATCCAGCCCGAGAAGCTCGCCACGGCCATCGACACGGCAATCACCGCTTCCAGCGCCTGGCAGGTGCGTACGATCAGCCGGCGGTCGAAACGGTCCGCCACGTGCCCGGACATCAGCAGCAGCACGATCGACGGCAGGAACTGCACCAGCCCGACCATGCCGAGCATGAAGGGATCGCGCGTGAGGTCGTACATCTGCCAGCCCACCGCCACCGTGAAGATCTGGTAGCCGATGGTGGTGCAAAGCCTGGCGAACCAGAAATGCCGGAAAGCGGGGTCGCGGAATACGGTGTCCGGCTCGGCGGCCGGCACGGGTGTGGCGGTGGACATGGGGGGCGGCAGGAAGGGAGCGATGTGCGGCGTGCAAGGCACGCCGGTCATCGTACAAGCTCAGGATTCTAGCAGGAGATGTCAGACAATCTCGCGCGTTTCCAGGAACTGGAGGTTCGGGAAGCGCTCCTGCGTCAGGCGCAGGTTGACCATGCTGGGCGCCAGGTAGACGTGGTCACCGGCGCCGTCCAGCGCCACGTTGTGGCCGGCCTTCTCGATCAGTTTCTCGATCTCGGCGGCATCGCCACGCAGCCAGCGCGCCGTGGCGCATTCATGGGATTCGAAGATCGCATCCACGCCGTACTCGTGCTCCAGCCGGTGCGCCACCACGTCGAACTGCAGGATACCGACCGCGCCGAGCACCAGATCGTTCGACGCCAGCGGGCGGAACATCTGCGTCGCGCCCTCTTCGGCCAGCTGCTGCAAACCCTTCTGCAACTGCTTGACCTTGAGCGGGTTGTTCAAGCGCGCGCGGCGGAAGAACTCGGGCGCGAACGACGGAATCCCGGTGAACTTGAGCGACTCGCCCTCGGTGAACACATCGCCGAGGCGGATCGTGCCGTGGTTGGGCACGCCGATGATGTCGCCCGCGTAGGCTTCCTCGGTGGTGTTGCGGTCCTGCGCCATGAAGGTGATGGCGTTGTTGATGGCCACGGTCTTGCCGGCCGAGACGTGCAGCAGCTTCATGCCCCGGTCGAACTTGCCCGAGCACACGCGCACAAAGGCGATGCGGTCGCGGTGGCGCGGGTCCATGTTCGCCTGGATCTTGAACACGAAGCCGGTGAACTTGGCTTCCTCCGGCACCACCACGCGGCTCTCGGTCTGGCGCGCCAGCGGCGGGGGCGACAGCTCGCACAGCGCGTCCAGCATCGACTGCACGCCGAAGTTGTTGATCGCCGAGCCGAAGTAGACCGGGGTCTGCTTGCCGGAGAGGAAGGCTTCCTTGTCGAAGGTGTGCGAAGCACCGCGTACCAGTTCGATTTCCACGCGCAACTCGTCGGCCTGGCTGCCCAGGATGCGGTCGAGTTCGGGGTTGTCCAGCCCGTCCAGGATCGCGGCGGTGCCCTTTTCGCCCTTGGGGTCGAACAGCTGCACCTTGTCGTCGATCATGTGGTACACGCCGCGGAACGCCTTGCCCATGCCGATCGGCCAGGTCATCGGCGCGCACTGGATCTTGAGCACGTCCTCGATTTCATCGAGCAGTTCGATCGGCGAACGGCCTTCGCGGTCGAGCTTGTTGATGAAGGTCAGGATGGGCGTGTCACGCAGGCGGCAGACGTTGAGCAGCTTGATGGTCTGCGCTTCCACGCCGTTCACCGAGTCGATCACCATCACCGCCGAGTCGACGGCGGTCAGCGTACGGTAGGTGTCTTCGGAGAAGTCCTCGTGGCCCGGGGTGTCCAGCAGGTTGACGATGTTCTCGGGCACGTCCGGCCGGCGGCGGTACGGGAACTGCATGACCGACGAGGTCACCGAGATGCCGCGCTGCTTTTCCAGCTCCATCCAGTCGGACGTGGCATGGCGGTCGGCCTTGCGGGCGCGCACTTCGCCGGCCACCTGGATGGCGCCGCCGAACCACAGCAGTTTTTCGGTCAGCGTGGTCTTGCCCGCGTCGGGGTGAGAGATGATGGCAAAGGTGCGACGACGCGCAATTTCGGAAACGAGCGAGCTCACGGCAACGGAATCTGGTGACTGACAGGCAGGATCGGGTGGAGGGCCCCGGGCGGGGCACAGGGAATGGGGCGGTATTTTACCGGTTCGCGGCCCCCGGCGGGGTGGCACCGCGCGTGGTACCCGGCTCCGCGCGGTTTTCCTTGGCCGGATCGTGCCCGCGCAGGCTGCCGAACTGCAACGCGTACTGGCGCGTCAGCTCGGCCCCGAAGAAGAATATTTGTGCCGAATAGTACACCCACAACATCAGCGCCACGACCGAGCCGGCCGCGCCATAGGACGACGCCACCGCGCTGTTCCCCAGGTAGAGCCCGATCAGCCGCTTGCCCACGGCGAACAGCAGCGCGGTGATGATCGCCCCCATCGTCACATCCCGCCAGGCGATGCGGGCGTTGGGCAGCATCTTGAAGATCACCGCGAACAGGGCCGTGACCACGGCGAACGAGAACGCCGTAGAGATGGCGTCCGCCACCGGGGCGAACCAGGAGGCGGTCCAGAGCGCACCCCAGAAGCGGTCCACCACGGCCAGCGCGGCGTTGACGACCAGCGAGACCAGCAGCATGAAGGCGAGCGCCAGCACGATGCTGAACGACAGCACCCGCGCGCGCAGCAGCGTCTTCCAGCCGGCGCCGGCCGGGGGCGGGGCGTGCCAGATGTCGTCCAGGCTGCTCTTGAGTTCGGCGAAGGCACTCGTCGCACCCACGATCAGGATGCCGAACGCGATGGCCGCCGCCACGCCGCTGCCGCCGGCGCGGTGCGTGGCGGCCAGGATCCCCTGGATGGCGGCGGCGCCCTGCTCGCCCACCAGGCCGTTGAGCTGGGCGAAGATCTCGCCCCGGGCGGCCTCGGCGCCGAAGAACAGGCCGGCGATCGAGATCACAAGCACCAGGATCGGCGCGAGCGAGAACAACATATAGAAGGAGAGCGCCGCGCCCTTGCTGGCCGCGCGGTGCTCGAACCAGGCCTGGATGGCGGCGGTGACCACGCGGAAGGTGCGCGCGGCCGTATGGCGGTCGGGCAGGATCCGTCCACGCTGAGGCCGGGGCGGTGCGCCCTCGGGCGGCCGGGAAGCTTGTTCAGGAGGCATGCCGGATCTCGGATGGTGAAGGGTGATGACCTCGTCACGTTCAGAGCATGGACGACGCGGCCGGGGCTGTCTGTCCGCGCGCGTCCGACCTGCGTTCATGATAATGCGCATCCGGAGCGGCGCCGGTGCAACCTGCTACAGTAGGTTCAGGCACACCCGCCGGCGCGCGGACCCGCCGCGCCCGGCCAGGAACAGGAGACTTCCGTGATCCGCACCTCGATCAGGCGCCCCGTTGCCGCGCTCTGCCTTGGCCTGCTGGCGCTGGCTGGCTGCGAACAACAGCGTGGACAGCCGGGCCCGAAGCCCATTTCCGGCGCCACCTCGAACGCCACCCCCGGCGACCGACCGGCACCGATGGCACCGGGAGCATCGGTGCCGTCGGGCACCCCGCGCTAGCCACCGGCACCACACTCCCCGCCTCCCCTGCCCGGCCCCGCCGACCTGCGGGCCGGCGAGCGTACCCGTTTCTGCGTCGATCCTCCCCGCCAGACCCATGTTTCAGCCCTGCAACCGGGTGCACCCTCGTGCCGCGCCCCGGCGCCAGGGCGCCCGGGTCGCGCATCAGGACGCGCCATCGGCCCTGCCGCCCCACCGGCACGCGCAACGGCGTGGCGCCGGGGGGTCATTCAGGGGCGACATCTGCCACCGCCTCCCACCTTGGCAGCGTGGCCGGGAGCATGGGCGCCGCATGATGACGCACCGCCCGCCCTAACCGCCCTGCCACATGTCACACGGCCACGCGCGCCTCCGTCCGCTTGCGTTACAGCGGCGAAACCGATCGACGCCGCCTGACGGCCCGCTCCGGGGCCGGCGCATGTGCCAAAGTCGCGCAACCCCTATAAAACAAGCGTTTCGCGTGCATTGGCACACTTGTCGCTCTGTACCGGGCAGGGAGAAGCACGCGCCTTTGACAACTATTCGACAGACCACGCAGGAGGACCCCCCGCCATGCGTCATCCGCCCGCACGAATGACGGCACGCAGGCGCGCCCATCGATTGGCGGGCCCCGCACCGTCCGTGATTGACCTGCTGTCGCCGCCCCTGCTTCCGTCGCCCCGCCAGCCACTGCGCCCGGTTGCCTCGTATTGCGCGGCGGCCAGCCGAACGCTCGCGGTGTCCGCCAGCCGGCGCCGCAACGGGTTGCCGGCATGCTGAGGCCACGTCGCAAGGACAACAGTGGATGACAACCGACAACGGCATTGCTTGCAGTATTTGAAAGCTTTACGTGCTCCGTCCCCCGGCGGGCACCTTTTTCCAGCAAGGGAGTGAGCCACCCATGAACGCCAGAGTCCCCGCCATCATCGCGCTGGCGCTGCTCTCGACCGCGACGACTGCCGCGTTCGCCGGCAACTACGCGTACTTCGACCGGCCCGACTGCGCCAACCTCAACAGTCACGCCGCCCTCAGCAACGACAGCTATGTGCGCAGCTTCGCCTGGGCCTGGGGCGACCTGACCTTCGCGCCCGACCAGAGCGCGCCCCACCCCGACGCGCGCCAGGCGCGCGAGAGCGCCGAGCCGCGCGACCCGCTGCCCACGCGCGGGCCGGCCGACGCCACGCCGCCACGGCACCGGCGCGACAAGATCAGCATGACTTGAATGACTAGGGAGGCGCCAGGAACGATTCTTGAGAGGGAAAGAGAAAGGGAGGGATTAAGGACGATCTCCGCGCGGGCCAGGCCGCGCTAGCCGGCCGCTGCTGTCCGGGCGGTGGGACGAAGGGGGTCCGGCGAGCGGACGTCGCCGGGCCCCCCCTGGCACTTCGGTAACTTACTCCGCGGCAACCTACTCCGCCACGGCGCCCGGTTGCGAATCGACGCGGATGTTGTGCTTGTGCATGAGCCGGTACAGCGTCACGCGCGAGACATTGAGCTCCCGCGCCGCCGGCACCACGTGGAAACCGTGGCTGGCCATCACCGTGCGGATCGCCTCGCGCTCCGCCTCCTCGCGGATGGCATCGAGCGTCTTGCGCGGCACCTCCACACCCCCGTGCAGTTGCAGGTCTTCCGCGGTGATCTTGCGGTTGTCCGTCATGACGATGGCGCGCCGCACGCGGTTGATCAGTTCCCGCACATTCCCGGGCCACGCGTACTGCATCATCGCCTGCGTGGCGCACGCCGAGAAGCCGCGAATGCGCCGGTGGGCCTCGTGCCCGTGCTCGGTCAGCACCGCGTTGGCCAGCAGCAGGATATCCTCGCCACGGTCGCGCAGCGGCGGAATCGTCAGCGTCAGCACGCAGAGCCGGTGGAACAGGTCGGAACGGAAGCGGCCGTCGGTCTGCGCCAGCACCAGGTCCACGTGCGTGGCCGAGATGATGCGCAGGTCGAGCGGAATCGACTGATGGCCGCCCAACCGCGTGATGCAGCCCTGCTGCAGGAAGCGCAGCAGCGCCACCTGGCTCTCGAGCGGCAGGTCGCCGATTTCATCGAGGAACAGCGTGCCGCCCTGCGCCTGCTCGATCCAGCCGATCTTGCGCGCGTTGGCGCCGGTAAACGCGCCTTTCTCGTAGCCGAACAGTTCGGACTGCACCAGGTGCGAGGGGATGGCGCCGCAGTTGATCGCCACGAACGGGCCCTTGCGGCGGCTCGACGCCTCGTGGATCGCCTGCGCGGCCAGCTCCTTGCCGGTGCCGGACTCGCCCGAGATAAAGACCGGCGCGTCGTTGTGGGCCACCTTGGCCAGCGAGCGGAACATCACGCGCATGACGTTGCAGTCGCCGATCATCGGGCCGTGCGGCACATGCTCCGGCGCGCGCACGCCATGCAGGCTGGCCATGCCGTGGGCGTGCTTGAGCGTGTACGCCAGTTCGTCGAACGAGAACGGCGTGCGCACGTAATCCACGCAATAGTCGCGGATCATGCGGCGGATGCGCTCGTCCTCGATCATCTCGTTGGAGGTGATGGCCACCCAGGTCACGTGCAGATGCTGGAGGCCCTGCTCCAGTTGGGTCAGCTCCGCATCGGAATAGCTCGATTGCAGGTCGAGGATGCCCGCCATGGGCGCACTGCCGCGCACGACGCGCTCCAGGTCGCGCACCTGCTGCACGCGCCGGATCTCCCACCCCTGGCCGAATTGCTCGGCACTGAATCCAAAATCTTCGTAACGCGACACCAGCACGATCTGTGCGGAGCGTGTCGACGCTTTGCACAGTCGGTCCATGCCGTTCTCCCTGACGTTTGTCTTCTTGTTCGCGGCGGTGCCGGCAATCGGGCCGGAAGCGGGCCACATGGCCCGGCTGGGTTCCGCCGGCAGGGGGAGTTCCCCCGCACTCAACGTCGGTATCACGGTCTGGACAGACTGCGAGACTGTTCTTCGAGCACGCTGTCGTAATCACGGCCGGCGTGCAGTTGGTCGCGGATACGGCGGCGCACCATGTCCTTCTCGCGCATCAGGTCCACGCTGGGCGCTTCGGGCGACTGGCCGGAGTACTGGAAGTAAAGCGCCTTGTAGGTGAGCTGGCTCAGGATCCATTCCTGGAGCAAGGTGCGCTGGCGCGCGAGTTCCTCGGCCAGCATGCGATGGCGTTGCATCAGGGCCTCGACGGCCTGGCGCGTGCGTGGCGAAATCTCCGTGTCCTCGGCGAGCAGCACGGCGACTTCGGTGTCCGGGCCGCCTAGGTCGGCATCCCGTAGTGAAATGGCGGAAGCGTCACTGGCCAATGGCGCGCGGTGAATCGATCGACTGGCGGATGCACTGATGGGCCCGAATTCGGGACGCCGGATCTCTCCTGCGGTCATGATTTGTTCCCCGTTGAACAACACCCCCGGCACTGCGTACGATTACCACTGTCTACGTTTGGTTTTGAGCTGTCTGTTGTCTGCCACACGTGTCGGCCGTGTGGTCTGTTTATGACTTCTGTGATCTCGTGGTGGCCCCGCCGTCGCTGCAAGACGGTCTCGTTGGATGCCCTCGGCCGATGGCGGCCGCCGCGCGCGGGGCGCGGCCTCGACATAGGCCGGAGTCAAGAAAGGGCGCTCTCACGCGCCCTTCGTCTACTTCGCCTCTAGTTCAGTGCATTTGAGACGGTTTGTCCAGCCCGAAGTGATCGTTTTCATTCATGTCTCATACTTTAGTGTGAGATCAGAATCGCACGCCGCAGGCGACCCATCAGGTTAATGAGCGCTCACATTTGACGCAGAATCGGGTACGCCATCGGGCGGATGCGGGCGGATTCAATGCCCCGGCAGGTAATAGAACTTGAACAGAAACACGGCGGCGATGATCCACGCCATGACCGGCACCTCGCGCGCGCGGCCGGTCAGCAGCTTCAGCACCGCGTAGGCAATAAAGCCGAACGCGACGCCATTGGCCACCGAGTACGTGAACGGCATGCCGAGGACGGTGAGCACGGCGGGCACGACTTCGGTGACATCGGTCCAGTCGATATCGACCAGCTCGCGCAGCATCAGGCAGGAGACGTAGAGCAGCGCCGGCGCGGTGGCATAGGCCGGCACCGTGCCGGCCAGCGGTGCGATGAACAGGCAGGCCAGGAACAGCACGGCCACGGTCACGGCGGTCAGGCCGGTACGGCCGCCGGCCTGCACGCCGGACGCGCTCTCGATATAGGCCGTGGTCGACGACGTGCCGAGCAGCGAGCCGGCCATGATCGCCGTGCTGTCGGCCATCAGCGCCCGATTGAGCCGGTTCATCTTGCCGGCCTTGAGCAGCCCGGCGCGGTTGGCCACGCCCATCAGCGTGCCGGTGGCATCGAACAGTTCGACCAGGAAGAACACCAGCACCACGTTGATGATGCCGATGGACAGCGCGCCGGCAATATCGAGCTTGAACAGCGTGGGCGCGATCGACGGCGGCGCCGAGAACACGCCGTGGAAGGTGTTGCCGCCGAACAGGAAACTCAGCACCGTGGTGAGCAGGATGCCGATCAGGATCGCGCCCTTCACCTTCAGGCGGTCCAGCGCAACGATCACGAAGAAGCCGATGATGGCCATGATCGCAGGCGGCTGGTGCAGATCGCCGATGGTGACCAGGGTGGCCGGGCTGGCCGCGATGATGCCGGCGTTCTTCAGCGCGATGATCGCCAGGAACAGTCCGATGCCCGCCGTGATCGCGCCCCGGATCGCATGCGGAATGCCCTTGACGATCATCTCCCGGATGCGGAACAGCGTGACCAGCAGGAACAGGCAGCCGGAGATGAACACCGCACCGAGCGCCGCTTCCCACGGCAGACCCATGCCCTTGACCACCGTATAGGCGAAGTAGGCGTTGAGGCCCATGCCCGGCGCCATTGCGATCGGATAATTCGCAAAGAGCCCCATGATCAGCGTGCCGATGGCTGCGGCCACGCAGGTGGCGACGAACACCGCGTCCTTCGGCACGCCGGCATCGCCAAGAATGCTCGGATTGACGAAGATGATGTACGCCATGGTCAGGAACGTGGTCACGCCGGCCAGCACTTCGGTGCGCACATTGGTGTTGTGCTCGGCCAGGCGGAACAGGCGCTCGGCGAGGCTGGCGGGGGCCGGGCTGGACTGAAAGGCGGGCGCGGCATCGCTGCCCGGCCGCTCGGCGGGGTCCGGTAGGGACATGTGGGGGTCTCCTGGATCTGTTGCGCGTCTGCTGCGGCTCGGCTCGCCCGGCCCGGGGCGGCGTCAAGGGCTGCATGACAGACAATAGGCAAAAGGCAGGATGATCCCATAGGCCCACGTGACGCTGCCAGCCCCTGCCGGGGAATCCCCACCTTGACGAGGCGGCGAATCCCCCGTATAAACCTCAGCTAGATTCAAGCGACGAGGCAACAGTTCATTCGTTAGCCACCGTTGGTACTTCGGTTGTCCATGGTGTCCTTTCCTTGAGTTGGCAGTGCGATGGTGTGTGCACCATCGGTTTCTTTTTTATCTTTTTTTGGAAAGCAATACCATGCAAACCGGTATCGTCAAGTGGTTCAATGACGCCAAGGGCTTCGGCTTTATCAAGCCGGACGCAGGCGGTGATGACCTGTTCGCCCACTTCTCCGAAGTGCGCGCCGACGGCTTCAAGTCGCTGCAGGAAAACCAACGCGTGTCGTTCGAAGTCAAGAACGGCCCGAAGGGTCTGCAAGCTGCGAACATCACGCCGCTGTAAGCCAAGGTAGCTCCGGCACGCCGCAAGGTGTGCCAGCACCGAAAAGAGCCCCGCCATCACTGGCGGGGTTTTTTTTCGCCTGTTTTTCGTCGGATCAGGCTTCCTGGTCGTCCGGCTTCGCTTTGATGTGGTTCTTCCTTCGTACCCTGCGCAGTCGCGCCGCAGAAACGGGTACGCCTTCCTGACTGATCTCCGCAGAAATGGGTACGGTCGGCGGCGGATTGCCGCCCTGGCCTCCCGCATTCGCACGCAGAAACGGGTACGCAGTTCGTCCGCTCCCTCCCTTCGCTTAAGGCACCACCCCACTGTCATAGGCCGACCGAGGCCGGATTTCGCGTCGAGTTGTCCCCGCAGAATCTGGTACGCGGCAATTTCTCGACGTATGCGGCCCATCCCAGCGATTGGGACGCAGAAATGGGTACGCTCTTCGATGGCACCCGGGACGGACAGCATCAATGTGCTCGCAGAAACGGGTACGGGCGCCCACGATACCGGTGATGTATACGTGTCCGGCCGCAATGCGGAAGAGCGACATGGCGCAGAAACGGGTACGGCATGGATATCTCGTCGCAGCCACGTATACGTTGAGAGTGAGCACTGGCTTTTACTGGAAGGCAGTGGTATAGTTGTGCTGCTTCTGCAGGCTGACGCATTGCGCCTCCGGTCCACGCAGATTTGGGTACGCTCCCGGAGATTGTGACGAGCAGAACCAGCGCAGAAATGGGTACGTTTGCCGGCGGCGCAGCAAAGTGATGTCATTCCGCAGAATTGGGTACGCCGCAGAAACGGGTACGCACAGGATGTGGTCGGCCCCGAACCTGCCCAGCGCAGAAACAGGTACGTTCTAGGGCGTCGAGTCCGCAGAATCGGGTACGCTTGAGCCATCACGCAGCCCGCCCGCGCACCCATTTCTGCGGGGATAACACGGTTGTTCACAGGGCTTCCGAGCAGGGAAGCGGTCGCCGAGCACAGGTCACGCAGAATCAGGTACGCTTTGGGCGCGTCCCACTGTGGAAAAGCCTGTGGGATCAGTGAGTTATCCCCGCAGAATCCGGTTCGCGCTTTCCGCTGAAACGGGTTCGCCCAGTCGCAGATTCGGGTTCGGGGCTTCGCAGAATCGAGTACGGTTCCACGCAGAATCGGGTTCGCTGGGCGTTCATTTTCCTTTTGAAATCAAGCCCGTTTTCCCTCCGTATACGGTTTACAAGTAGTTAACCCGTATCGGTATCGTTTACTTGTAGTTGATGTGCCGCCAACCGTGGACAACCCTGTCGGGTTGCCCACCGCATGCCGGACATCCTGCCAATCTTGAGAAACCCGAAACCTCAAACAGATCGCCTGCAAACAAGCTGGCGGTGTGGCACCGCAACCGCAGGCAAGACGTCAACAGCGCTCGGCACCGGAAAAACACAAAGAACGTATACGTACCTGTTTCTGCGTGACAACGTTTACGGGTTCGCGTAAAAAGGCGGGTAATCCGAAGCCCGTCAATATGCCCATCAAACGCTCCCTGGCCACCGAGGGGGATCGCTCCGTCCTGCAAGGGGATCACGAGCCTTCCCGCATCATCGTTCCCGGAAACGAGAACGTCCTGGTTCCGTCCGAGAAATTCCAGCGCCTCTTCGACGAGGCTCAGGCGATGGAGCGCGAGGACGCCTGGCAAAGCGGCGAGGTGGGCTTCCTGAGCCGCGCCAGCGTGCAGGTGACGTTGCCGTATCGTGCTCCCAAAGGCGCGCCGCCCGTGTGGACGCGCACCAGTGGCAACATCTCGCTGATGATCCAGCCGGGCTACTTCACGCAGCAACGCTCCGAGCGGGCGGCCAATGGCCGTCAGAAGCTCGTTTCCGAAACTGTTTCGCTAGGGTATCCGTACGGCTCCTATCCACGCCTGATGCTTGCCTGGATTGGCAAGGAGATCATGGCGAAGAAGAAGCGCGGCGAGTTTACGGGCACGGTCGAGGACCGCCGTATCTCACTGGGTAACTCGCTGTCCGAGTTCATGTACAACCTCGGCATTCCGATGGCGACTGGGGGCAAGCGCGGCACGATGACGCTGGTGCGCCAGCAGATGATCCGCCTTTTCTCGGCAACGATTGCGATCGTGCAGAACAAGTCGACGCCGACGCCCAATCAAACGCCGAATCACGAACCCTTGTCGATCGATCGCGTGGGCTACCTGCTGGCCGACCAGCTGTCGACGTGGTGGGATCCGATGCAACCCGGCCAGGGCTCGATGTTCGAGAGCTTTGTGGTGCTGTCGGAGCCATTCTTCAACGAGCTGGTAAACCGCCCGGTGCCTGTGGATATGCGTGCGCTCAAGGCGCTCAAGCAGTCGCCGTTCGCGCTCGATGTCTATTCATGGCTGACATACCGGTTCTTCACGATCCAGCGCCGCACCGAAATCCCGTGGGAAGCGCTGCAGATGCAGTTCGGCACGGAGACCGAGAGCGAGCGCAAGTTCCGCGCACTGTTCCGCAAGGCGCTCAAGGATGTGCTGGTGGTCTATCCGGGCGCAAAGGTGGATGCTGATTCGTCGAAGGCCCTGATCCTGCAGCCGTCACGCACTAGCGTTCGCAAGCTGGCCTGAAGGCGATCTGACCGCCGGAACGAAAAAGGCAAGCGACGAGCGCTTGCCTTTTTCTTTACCGTTCACGCGCTTGCGCACGTGGCGGGGCGTTCAGTGAACCAGGGTCAGGCGGGCTTGATCGCCGATGCCTGCAGACCCTTGGGGCCCTGCTTCACTTCAAACGTCACACGCTGACCATCCTTCAGGGTCTTGAAACCCGAGCCCTGGATTTCCGAGAAGTGCGCGAACAGATCTGCACCACCGTCGTCCGGGGTAATGAAGCCGAAGCCCTTGGTCTCGTTAAACCACTTGACCGTACCGGTTGCCATAGGAATTTCCTTTCGAAGCAAGTTCTTGTACACAACGCAAACAACCGTTCAAGCACGTTGAGGTCTCGTAGATACCGAACGGAAGCCAACGAGGTTGACACGACTTGACTCGACTGTAGCGCGCATCATAACCAGTTTGTTCTGCTGTGTCATGTGCGGGGTAATGCGCACTATCTTTACTTTAGGCGGATTCTCTGCCTCATTTCAAGAGGAAATATCCCCGAATTTAGGGTAAGCCGTGTTTACCCTTCACCGTGACGGGCTGGTGCGACGTTACGACACATAAAATTTGAATAATGAAAAATGGGTTGTAGCGCACTGCCGATTTGGCTACAGTTCCGCCTGTAGAGAACTCGTCATGTGCGCTTTCAGCGCTGAAAGTGAGGCCAGTGTGGCAGCAAAAATCATTACCGTGTTCAACCAGAAAGGCGGCTGTGGCAAGACCACGGTGAGCATGCACCTGGCTGGCACGCTGGGCCTGCGCGGCGCCCGTTCCATGCTTGTCGATATGGACGAACAGGGCACCGCCACCCGTTGGGCCGCACAGGCGAGCGATGAGCGCCCGTTTCCCGCTTCCGTGATCGGCCTGGCGCCGTCCGGTGGCGCGATGCACCGCGAAGTCCGCAAATTCATCCACGACTACGACTACATCCTTGTCGACTGCCCGCCCGCCGTGCATTCGGCCGCGCCGTCGAGCGCGCTCCTGATTTCCGACCTCGCGATTATCCCGGTCGTCCCGTCCCCGCCCGATCTGTGGGCGGCCGTGGCGGCGAAGACGCTCGCGCAGCATGCCCAGGTCCAGAATGAGACCCTGCAGATCCGCGTCATGGCCAATATGGTCCAGCGACGCGTCTCAATCGCCCGTCAGGCCATCGAGATCCTGGGCGATGACGGCGATGTGCCGCTGCTGAATGCCATGATTGGCTCGCGCTCGGCGTTCCGGGAATGCCAGGCCATTGGCTGCACCGTGCACGGTGTGCCGGGTGCCCGCGAGGCCATACAGGAGGTTGACATGATGGTCGACGAAGTCCTGTCCCTGATCGAGTAATTCCCATGGCAACAAAATTGAAGAGCCTCAAGGCTGGCATGCTGGCCGGCATGGCGGCGGAGAAGACCCGCAACGACACGATGGATCGCTTCGCGAGGGCGGAGGCAGCCATCTCCCAGCATCCGAACGGGTTGCTCCAGACCCAACGCGCCGAGCGTCTGCCGGTTGCCGAAATCCAAACTTTCAGCGCTGAAAGTGTGGAACCGTCGGAAACGGGCCGCACGCTGATCAAGATCCCCATCGCGCAACTGCACGACAATCCTTTCAATGCGCGTCGAATTTATGATCCCGCAGTGGTCCAGGAACGTGCTGCGTCGATCGCCACGCATGGGCAGAAAACACCTGGTCTGGCGGCGCCAGACCCCGTGCGTCCCGGGCACTACATCCTCATCGACGGTCACTATCGCAAGCGTGCCCTGGCCTCCGCCGGCAAGCTCGAGATGGAATGCTTCATCGAGAGCGACCTCAGCGATCTCGATTTCTACCGGCTGTCGTTCCTGCTCAACGAGCAGCGCTCGGACCAGTCCGCGCTCGACAATGCCATCGCCTGGCGTCAGTTGCTGGACGAAGGCAAGGTTCAGAAGGAGGAGGAGATCTGCGAACTGACCGGTATGTCGGCGGGCACGGTCAACAAGACCCTGGCGCTGCTGAAGCTGCCGGATTCAGTGCTTGGCGTGATGCGCGAGCGACCGAGTGCCATCGGGATTGCCGCCGGCTACGAGCTGACGCTGTTCTGCAAGATCGCCGGCGAGGACCGCACGCGTGACCTGGCAACGCGCATCATGAACGACGGCCTGTCCAGCCGCGAGGTCGAGGCGATCCGTAAACAGGCGCAGGAAGGGAAGTCGCGCAAGGTCAAGGAGATCAGCCGGCAGTACAAGATTCGGACCGAATCGGGCCAGTTACTGGGCACGATCAAGGAGTGGGATTCGGGTCGGGTAATGCTCGATGTTCAGCTGTCCGACCGCAATGCCCGGGAGGACCTGCTCGAGGTACTTAAGGCACGCTTTGGACTGGATAAAACGCTACTCTGAGTTTTTTGCAGTCGCTTCGCTAACTCATTGTTTCATCGAAGATTTGGATCGCAGCAAAAGGTACGCTCGGGGTCATTTCGGGGCGTCCGGCAGCGGGCGCCCGGCGCGCGCCAGGAGGCGCGGCGTGAACCCGATTTCGGGCAGTTCGCGCCCCGCCGCGAAGCGCTTCCAGGTGCCCCGCAGCAACTGGTCCAGACCACTCGCGGCGTAGCCCGCACCGTCCTGCGCCTGCTTCGCGCGACCCCGCTTCGTGGCCGGAAATTCGCTCGGCGCGAGCAGGGCAGCATTGGCGTTCCAGCCGGCTTCCACCTGAATCCCCCGATCGGCCCAGTGCGCACGCAGCGCCATCCAGACATCTTCATCGAGCCGCAACCCTGAATCTTCGGATTCATTTTGTGCCCCGGACAGCAGCCGCGCGCTGCGCCCGGCCAGGCGGACATCCCCGAGCCGCATCGCCGGCAGCGCCGAGATCCGCACACCGTGCCGATGCAACAGCAGCGCCGTCGCTCGTGCCGCCCGCTGCCTAGGGGAGGGATCTGCCGTCCCAAGCCAATCCAGGAAATCCTCGACGACACCGGGCGGAAGCAAATTCGAGCGATTCGTTTCGATGGATTCCGACGCAGCAACGGGTACGCTACCGGCCAACACAGCCTGGCCACCTTGCCGCAGCCCCGACCGCGCCATGGCCCGGAGCAAGGCCCGAACCACGCGCATCGACGCCTCGATCGAACTTGCGCCAAGCGGCCCTTCGAATGGCCGCCAGAGCGCCCGGTCCCGGGCACCCGCCGGGCCGCACCAGAAGCTCGCCGGCTGCGGGTCGGCCAGGAAGCTGCGGTAGCGTGCCAGGTCGTCCGCCTCCAGCGCCTGGACCGACCCCCGCTGTTGGGCAACCCATAGCAGCAGCCGCTCGGCCTCCCGGCGGTAGCTCCCGGCCGTGTTCGGGGAGCCGCTGCGGCGAGCCACCCAGTCGCAAATAAACCGCAGGTCATCCCCTAACGAGATCGCACCGGGGTAGTCAGGCGCGGGCGTCAGCATGTGTTCGAGCGGGATAGGATCGCGCATCGCCGGCCCCAGCCGCGCAGGCACCAGCGCAGGCCGGTCACGATGTTGTGATGGTGGCATCACATATGGGCGAACTGCTGTGGCAATCTCCAACTGCTGCTGACGCAGCCAGCGTGTGATGATTTCGGCGGATTGCTGCCCGATGCGTGGCACGGCACGCCACCAGCTACTGCCGCGCTGGTTCGCCAGATCGGTCAGGTCGGCGATGGTGCGTACGCCCCCCGTGGCCAGCCGGCGGGCGAGGCTGGGGCGGAACCACAGCGACACCTGATGCCCGGGCAGCGGCCGGCCCTGGCCGAGCCGCTCGATGGACGACAGCGCGTCCACCCGGCGCGTCATCCCGGCGTCAGAGCGCCCGCGCAGTGCCTCGAACATGGCCGCGATATCGGGCCGGTCATGCTGGAGCGCGAACTGCACCAGCCTGTCGCGCAGCGTCAGGATGCGCTGCACCGCCTGATGCTCGGTCAGCACATCGTCATCGTCCGGATCGAGCAGGTAGCGATTGGCGATATCGACTGGCCGCATGCCCTGGGCATAGGCCCGAACCACGGCAAATTCGGTTCGGGTGAGCTTGGTGGCGGCCAGCGTGTCGGGATCCGTGCTCATGAAGAAGGGACGGTAAGTGCTTGAGTTATAACAGTTCTAGCGGAGTGCCAATCCGTACCAGGCACTTTTGAATATCAAAATGCAATGTAAATTATTTTCGATGGGAGGCCAAGCTGCCTCTATCGTCCTCGCCTATATAGATGGTCGGAGATCGGAGGATGGGGATGTGAAGCATACGTGGCAACCATCCAGGTCATACGCGTGACGTATGGAAAATAGTCGCCAAAAAAAGCGCCATATAACGCACTTTGTGCCGTGAGCGACCTCGCAAAAACCCAACGCGGGAAAACCCCCGCAATGCAGCATTTGCTTGCAATCACTCGGCGTGCTTCCTATGCTGAACACCAGAATTCAATTTAATTTGAATCTGAGTTGCGAAGCATCTAACGCGTGAATACGCGAAACGGGGCGGTAGGCATCCTCCGAGGGAGGGCCGGCAGGACAGCAGCGAGCCAGGACGGGAAACGCTGCAGGGCTCAGGAGGCGATACCTATCGTATGGGCGTGCAGCCGTGCCAAAAGCGGAGCGTGTCCAATCAGCGCGCAGTGGATTGTACGCGGCATCCGCGCGCGCCAATAAGAAGTGAGCGGCCATGGCCACCATCCTGTTGCTCGAGCCACATCCTTTGCTACGCCTTGGGCTGCGCCACCTGTTGGCACAGGCGCATGTTCCCGGCGATCTGGTCGATATCGATCCCCAGTCTCTGCATGAACCGGATCCGTGGACGCACCACGCCGATCTGCTGATCTATGGCCTGCCCGCCGATGCGGAAGCCGGCTGGCTCGGCCTTGCCGGCCTGTGCCAGCGGCTGGAGCCGCAGCGCGTGCTGGTGCTGGCCGAACACGTGCCGGCACCCATGCCCGAATTCGGCCTCCCGGAGACCGTGCGCGGCCTGCTGGCGAAAGCCTGCTCCGCCGAGGCGCTCGAAGCCGCCATCCGCCTGGTGCTGGCCGGGGGCGAATGCTTCCCGTCGCCCATCGCCGTGATGCGCGGTGCCGAGGCGGCGGCCAATCAGTTTGCGCAGCCTGGCCAGCCGCTGCCCGAGGTTCACGCCGCGTCGGTACCGGTGCCGGCGGCCCATGCGGATGGTCGCGACGGCCGCCATGCCGCCGCGCCGATTGTCGTGCCGCTGCATGGTGTGCCGAGCCACGGCCCGCAGTCGCACGCCACGCCGCTGGAAACCCCGACGGCGGGCGCCCATCTGCTCAATATCACCGAGCGACAGTACGAGGTGCTGGCCCTGCTCGCGCGCGGCTATCCGATCAAGACCGTCAGCCGGCTGCTCAATATCTCGGTGGCCACGGCAAAGACCCATGCGTGCACGCTCTATCAGCGCCTGCACGTGCGCAACAAGGGCGAGGCAGTCTACGTCGCGCTCCAGCGCGGCGCCACGCTGAACTGGCCGGGGCCTGTTGTGACCGCGCCGACCTCGATCCGTACGTCCGCCGTCCTGCAGCCCCGGGAGGCCTGTGAGGCCGCCTGAGCGCGGTCGCGCGGCCTGCCACTCGCGTCCCCCATCTGCCGGCCCGCCCTCATCCGAAAGCATGAGGCGGTGACCGGCTGCGCTTGCTAGCGTTATTGCAGGCCGATTTGCAGACCGATTTGCGGACTGCGTCACCAGACGCGTGTCGCCACCGTCATCCATCCCCTGCCTGCCATCTGTTGCCTTCCCGGCTGCGCCTGTCGCGCGGGCAGGCGGTGCGTGTGCCGTTTGGCACGCGTTCAGTGAACCGACGTCCGATCACCGTCGCGCCAGCGGTAAGCAACGCCGCGCGGTGCAGACGCCCAACAAGCCGATCTCTGTCGATGACGACCTACCTGATCGCCAGCAACGAAATGATGTGCCGCATCCTCGCCAGACGCATGGAGGGGCAGGACATCTCCATGCCCGTGCGATGGCACGCGCCTGACTGGCTGCTCGACACCCCGGATGCGAAGACGCGCGCCGCCACCATCGACAATCCGGACGCCTCCGAAGCCGTGCCGGACGCCCCGGTGGACATGGCGGTCGTTGACTGCAGCGGCGTGGAGGGCGACCCCCGCGCGCTGCTGGACCGCGTGCGCGAACAACTGTCCCCGCGCCGCTGGCTGGTGCTGTCCGACTCGCTCGATGCCGCGTTGATGGTCTACGCCGCCCAGATCGGCGCCAGCGGCTGCCTGGCCGTGCCCGCCCCGATCGAACTGGTCTGCGCCGCCGCCGCCCTGGTCTGGGCCGGCGGCCAGTGCTTCCCGCGCGCGGCCCTGGCGATGCTGCGCGCCCAGCCGCGCCATGCCGGCGCAGCGCCCGTCTCCCACCTTCACCCCTACCCCCACCCCCACTCCGCTGACGGCACTACGGCAACCGGATGAAGGCGCGGCCGCGTCGCGCGACCTATGCTTGCGAGAAGTCCACGGTCTGAAGCCGGTGCCTTTGAGAGGCCGGCCGCCGTGGCCACGCAGGGGGTCGTATGGAACGGGGCGTCAATATCCTGGTCGTGCATGGCTTTGCCGTGCGCGAGGGCCGGGGCAAGTGGGCATGTTGTTTCGAGATTCGGCTCGCCATCGCAGGAGGCGGGCCGTTGTTGTTTCGGGGCGAGCTGCATGGCCGGTGCTTTGCCACCGAGGCCGCCGCCGTGCTCGCCGCGTGCGAGTTCGGCGAGCGGGAGGCTACCCGGCACATGGCCACCGCGCGCGCGATGATCGCGGCGGACGACGACGAGGCGTCGCGCCAAAAAAGAAGCCCGCCGACCGGGGGACCATGCGGGCTTTGAAATGACGCCGTCCTGGACGTGCGCCATTCATGTGACGATAGCCAAACGCGGGCAAGGGGCGTATTGGCCAGAAGCATCACGCGCCGCATGGGGCGCACGCCGCCGCCGCCAGGCTCCACCTTCCCGCGCAAACGCATGCCCCGCGCCGGGCGCACGCCCGGCGGCGGCGCGCCGCGCGGCGCCGTCTCCACCTTCTGGCTGGTTGAGGCGGCTGAACATTGCGTCGCACACTGCGGGCGCGACGGGGCGAACCTCCGTCTGCCGGCCTAACCCCGTCATCCTTTTCTGTGAGCTGCCGCACCATGTCTGCCTGGCCCCTTGTCTCGCGCGTTGGCGAAAGCGCACTGCTCATGCCCTGCGCGCTCGTCGTGTTCGCGTGGCTGCAGTCGGGCCGTGCCCCGCACGACCGCGCCAACGCCGTGCGCTGGGCGCTCACGCTCGGCTGCGCCGTCGCGCTGGTCGTGGCCAGCAAGCTGGCCTACATGGGCTGGGGCATCGGCAGCCGCGCCTTTGATTTCACCGGCATCTCCGGGCACAGCACGATGGCGGCCGCCGTGCTGCCGGTGCTGGCGCGGCTGCTGGTGCCGGAGCGCCATCGCACGATGGCGGCGCTGGCCGTGGCGGCAAGCGTGGCGGTCGCCATCGTGGTGGGGGTGTCGCGGCTGGCGCTGGAGGTCCATTCGCCGGCCGAGGTCGTGGCCGGGCTGGCGCTGGGCTTCGGCGCCAGCGCCACCTTCCTGGCATGGTCGGCCCGGCCGCTGCGCGCCGCGCCGCGCGTGGTGGCGGGCGTCGTGCTGCTGCTGGCGCTGGCGGCGCCGCATCCGTCCGTGAGCCTGCCGACGCATGGCATGCTCGAGCGCATCGCCAGCCATCTCGCCGGCCGGGAGGAGCCGTACCGGCGCGGCGAGTGGCACGATGGGCAAGGCCGGCATGAAGCGCGACAAGGACGGGCCGCGGCGCTGACCGGCGATGCCGCCCGCTGTGTGCGCCACCAAACAGACCCGCCCGCCCGGCAGCACGACGATACCTGACAGGGTGGCCCGCTCCGCCCCGGCAGGAGAACCAACATGTCAGCAGTGCGCGCCTTCGTCGCTGGGCGACAGGGAACCTTCCAGTACCTGTACCGCGTGACCGACGCCCTCATCATCGGCGCCACCGGCTTTGCCATCGGCGAACTGGTCTTCCCCGGCGGCCTGCGCGGCGCCACGCCGGTCCACGGCTTCCTGACCGCCTTCTGCGCGCTGGGCGCGCTGCTGATCTTTCCCGCCTGCGGCCTGTACGGGTCCTGGCGCGGACGCAGCAAGGCAGGGCTGGCCGTGCGCGTGCTGGCGGCCTGGAGCGTGGTCTGCCTGCTGGCACTGGTGTCCGCCTTCCTGCTGCACCAGGTGGCCGGCGTATCGCGGCTGTGGTCGGTGCTCTGGGTGGCGTGGTCGGCGGTTGGCCTGGTGAGTTCGCGCGTGGTGCTCTACGGCACCCTGAGCAGCGTGCGCCAGCAGGGCATCAACGCCAAGCGCGTGGTGATCCTCGGCTACGGGCCGCTCGGGCACGACATGTTCCGCCGCGTGGCGCAGATTCCCGGCGCCGGCTACGAGGTGGTGGGCATCTACGACGAAGCCGGCACCGACGACCTCCCCGAAGGCGTAGCCCCGCTACGCTCGCTCGACCAGGTCTGCACCTTCGTGCACGCCCACCGCGTGCGCGAGATCTGGCTGACGCTGCCGATGGCGGCCTGCCGCGACCTCTACGACGTGGTCTTCCACTTCCGCAACGACCTGGTCGACATCCGCTGGGTGCCGGACATCATGTCCGTGGAGCTGCTCGGCCATCGCTTCTCCGAATTCATGGGCCTGCCCGTGATCGACCTCAACAGCCCGCCCGACTCGGGCGTGACCGGCCTGGTCAAGGCCAGCTTCGACCGCGTGTTCGCACTCGCGGTGCTGCTCGGGCTGTCGCCGCTGCTGCTGGCCATCGCCCTCGCCGTGCGGCTGTCCTCACCGGGTCCGATTCTGTTCCGGCAGGCTCGGCTCGGCATGGACGGCCAGCCGTTCCACGTCTTCAAGTTCCGGTCGATGGTGGCGCACACGGACGCCGGCGTGACCCAGGCCGCGCCCGGCGACCCCCGCGTGACGTGCGTGGGCGCCTTCCTGCGCCGCACCAGCCTGGACGAGCTGCCGCAGTTCCTGAACGTGCTGCGCGGCGAGATGTCCGTGGTGGGCCCGCGCCCGCATGCCATCGAGCACAACGAGCTCTACAAGGGGATCGTGGACCGCTACATGCTGCGCCACCGCGTGAAGCCCGGCATCACGGGCTGGGCGCAGATCAACGGCTGCCGGGGCCGCACCGACACGGTGGAGAAAATGCGCCGGCGTACCGAGTTCGACATCTTCTACATCCGCAACTGGTCCTTCGTGCTGGACCTCCGCATCATCGTCCACACCGCCGTCTATGGCTGGACCGGCCGGGACGCCTACTGACGACTGACGACCGACCCAGCCCGGCAATGTGACCTCTCGCGCGTGCCCCAGGGCGTTTGTTGGACACCGCACCGAAGCCGTACCCCCGCTGCGGCCCAATGGCACCGTGAGCAGGAAACGATCCGAAACAGGCGCCCGGCAAGGCCAGCGCCACACCCTGCCTTCTGACCAGGAGATACGCCATGAAGGAAACCATCCGACAGATCCTTGCCGAAGTGGCCCGCCTCGACGTCCCCATCGAGACGCTGGACGATCAGGCCGACCTCTACCAGGCGGGCCTGTCGTCGCTGGCCACGGTGCACGTGATGCTGGCCCTCGAGAATGCGTTCAACATCGAGATTCCCGATCACATGCTGACCCGCCAGCTGTTCAAGAGCGTGAACTCGCTCGCGGCGGCAGCCTCGCAACTGCAGGAGGCTGCGTGATGAACCCCGTTCTCGCCGCGGTGGACCAGGCGTCGCCGCATCCCGCGCCGGCGGACTCCGCCACCCTGATCGCCGCCGCCCAGGCCGCTGCCGCCGTCGCCGCCACGCATGCCGATGCGGTGGACCGCGACGCGCGCTTTCCGGACGAAGCCTTCGTCACGCTGCGCGAGCACGGCCTGCTCGGCGCGATGATCCCGACGCACCTCGGCGGCGCCGGCGCCACGCTGGATACCGTGGCCGCCATCTGCCGCGTGCTGGGCGGCGCCTGCGCCGCCACGGGCATGGTCTACGCGATGCACCAGATCCAGGTGGCGTGCGTGCTGGAGCACGGCATGGGCAGCCCGTGGCACGAGCGCCTGCTGTCCCGCGTGGCCGGCGAGCAGCTGCTGCTGGCCTCGGCCACCTCGGAGGAAGCCATCGGCGGCGCGCTGCGCAACAGCGGCTGCGCAGTCAACGCCGAGGGCGAACGCTTCCACCTGCTCAAGATGGCGCCGACGATCTCGTACGGCGCGCACGCCGACGGCATCCTGATCACCGCGCGCCGCAGCGCCGACGCCGCGCCGTCCGACCAGGTGCTGGTCTGTGCGCTGAAAGCCGACTACACCCTCCAGAGCCTGAACACCTGGGACACGCTGGGCATGCGCGGCACCTGCAGCAACGGCTTCCGCCTCGAAGCGGCGGGCGATGTGGCGCAGATCCTGCCGGTGCCGTTCGGCCAGATTGCCGACGAGACCATGACGCCGGTGTCGCACATCGTCTGGAGCGCGCTCTGGCTTGGCATTGCCGGCGACGCCGTGCAGCGCGCCAAGACCTTCTTCCAGGGCCAGGCGCGCGCGCGTCCGGGTTCCATGCCGCCGTCCGCGCCGCGCGTGGCGGAGGCCGTGAGCCTGCTGCAGATGATCGAAGGGCGCCTGGACCTCGCGCTCGCGCACCAGCGCGAGCGGCATGTGGCCAAGGCGGTGTCGTCCTTCACGCTGGCCGCCGAGATGAACGGGCTGAAGACGGCCGTCTCGACCATGGCGCTGGACGTGGTGCAGCAGGCGATGCTGGTCTGCGGCATGGCCGGCTACAAGCACGGCACGCCGTTCAGCCTGGGGCGCCATCTGCGCGACCTGTGGTCGGCGCCGTTGATGATCAATAACGACCGCATCCTGTCCAACACGGCCAACCTGCTGCTGGCCGACCGGACCTGAGAGCAGTCGGAACAAGGAGCTTCCATGGACGCCCAAACCGTAACGGCAGACGCGCACGCCCTCGGCGGAGCCGGTGGCAGCGCTGCCGCGCCCACCTTCCTCGAACAGCTGATCGAGGCCGGGCTGCTGATTCCCAGCGGCGTGCTCGGGCTGTATGGCCGCAGTGAGACCTTCGAGGCCATCGCCGAAAGCCTCAACCGCATGGTGAAGCGGCTGGGCGAAGACCACCACGCCGAGACGCTGCGCTTCCCGCCGGCCATCGGCCAGCACGACTTCGAGACCAGCGAGTACCTGAAGAGCTTTCCGCAGCTGGCCGGCACCATCCACAGTTTCTGTGGCGACGACCGCGGCCATCGCCGCCTGCTGGCGCGGCTGGAGGACAAGGAAGACTGGACCGACCAGCAGCAGCCCACCGGCGTGGTGCTGACGCCGGCCGCCTGCTATCCGGTGTATCCGGTCATCGCGCGGCGCGGGCCGCTGCCGCCCGAGGGCAAGATCATCAACGTGATGTCGTACTGCTACCGGCACGAGCCCTCGCTGGAGCCCACGCGCATGCAGCTGTTCCGCCAGCACGAGTTCGTGTGCATCGGATCGCCCGAGCAGATCATCGCGTTCCGGGAGATGTGGATGGGGCGCGGGCAGGCCGCCGTGCAGGCGCTGGGCCTGCCGATGGAGCTGGACGTGGCCAACGACCCGTTCTTCGGGCGTGGCGGCAAGATCGTGGCGGACAGCCAGCGCGAGCTGAAGCTCAAGTTCGAGTTGCTGATTCCGGTGAACGACGGGCTGGGACCCACCGCCTGCATGAGTTTCAACTATCACATGGACCACTTCGGCGCGCTGTGGGACATCCGTACCGCCGATGGCGGCACGGCGCACACCGGCTGCGTGGGTTTTGGCATCGAGCGTCTCACCTTGGCGCTGCTCAAGCATCACGGGCTGGATCCGGCCCGTTGGCCGCAGTCGGTACGGGATACGCTCGGAGGCCAGTAAATGTACGGTGACGGCAGGCTTCGGCCGCGGGGCGGCCCGGCATTGCATGGTGGCAATCCGGTGTGGGCACACGCCAACCGCCATATCGATCTCTGGGTCGAGCTGCTGCATGGATGGGAACTGGAACCCGTGGCGGCCCTGCCGTTCGCCGTGACACAGGATTTCGAGGGCGACCAGTTCACGCTGGCGAGCTTTCCGCCCGGCGATCTTGAGCGCCTCTACGGCATTCACACCCACGAGCTGTCCACCTACGACAAGCTCGAGACCCACGTGGCCGCGCAGACCTGCCGGGGCAACGTGGTGCTGTTGGAGGTGGATGGCTTCTACCTGCCCCAGCCGCCCAATGCCTACCGCCGCCAGCACACGCGCTCGGCCATCGGCATCGACGTGCTGGTGCCGGAGGCCAACGCCGTGGGTTTCTATCATGGCGATGGCTACCACACCGCCAGCGGGGACGACTACGCGGCCATCTTCCGCCAGGCGAGCATCGCCCCCGAGTGGGAGGCGCCCGCGTTTCCCCACGCCGAGGTCGTGCGCCGGCGCTTTCCGGCGCAGGCGGGCGAGGCGCTGGTCGCGGCCTCGCTGGAACTGCTACGCCACCACCTGGCCTGCCGGCCCCGCCAGAACCCCATCACCGCGTTCCGCAGCGCCTTTCCCGGGCACCTGGAGCAGCTGATGGCGCGCGGCGAGCCCAACTTCCAGGTCTACGCGGCCAGCGTGTTGCGTCAGTTGGGCGCCAACTTCGAGCTGCTGGGGCGCTATCTGCGCTGGCTCTCGGAACACGGCCAGCCGTTGCCGGATGCGATCTGCGAAGCCTGCTACACGATGGCGTCCGAGGCGATGGTGATGCAGTTCCGCCTGATGCGCGCCGTCATCAGCCACAAGCCGGACCCGTGCCAGGACTGCCTCGACCAGCTCGAACTGTCGTACGAGGGCACCGTGCCGGCGCTGGCCGCCTATTTCGGGGAGACCGTCACATGACCGCGCGTGATCCGGAACCGGCGCTGCAACCCGTCCTGTGGGCCGGCGTGGCCGTGGGCGATGCGCGGCTGGAGGGCGACTGGACCTTCCTGGAGACGCTGGCCGGCGCGGCCACGCATCCGCGCGAACTGGGCGAGGACGGGCACTGGCTGCCCGCGCCGGTGCCGGGTACGGTGGCCAGCGCGCTGCGCGCCGCCGGCCGGTGGGACGATTCCGCCCCGCCGCCGCTGCACCAGCACGACTACTGGTACCGGCTCCATTTCGCCGGCAGTGGCCGCCGCGTGCTCCGCTGCAACGGGCTGGCCACGCTGGCCGAGGTCTGGCTCAACGGCGTGCAGGTGCTCACCACGCGCCATATGTTCGTGGCGCACCAGGTGGCAGTGCAATTGCAGGGCGCTGACAATGTGCTCCATATCTGCTTCCGCGCGCTGCATCCGTGGCTGCGCACGCAGCGCGGCGCGGTGCGCTGGAAGCCGCGCATGATCCAGCCGCCCACGCTGCGCGCGGTGCGCACCACGCTGCTCGGCCACATGCCCGGCTGGTGCCCGCCCGTGCACGCGGTGGGCCCGTGGCGCGACATCGAGCTGCTGCACCCCGAGGGCGCGGATGTCGCGCATGGCGCGCGCGCCGTGCTGGCGGGCCATCTCGATGGCCGCGACGGCGTGGTGGCGCTGCAACTCCACTTTCCCGGCCCGGCGCCGATGCAGGGCAGCTTCCGGGCCGAAGGGGCCGATGGCGGCGTCTGGCAGGGCGAGCTGCGCCGCGTGGGCGCGCACTCGCTGGCCGGCACCCTGCGCGTGCCCGATGCCCAGCGCTGGTGGCCCCATACGCACGGCGAGCCGGCGCTGTACCGCGTGCAGGCCGAGGTGGGCGGCCACGCCATCCCCTGCGGCCAGACCGGCTTCCGCACCATCACCGAAGACCGCGACGGCGAGCCCGGCGCGTTCGCGCTGCGCGTGAACGGCGAGCGCGTGTTCTGCCGGGGCGCCTGCGTTTCCAGCCACGACCTGCCGGGTCTGGCCGACACCGACGAAGCCGTGGCCAGCTGGCTGCAACTGGCGCGCGACGCCGGCGCCAACATGGTCCGCGTCAGCGGCGTGACCTGCTATCCCGGCGAAGCGTTCTACCGCCAGTGCGACGCCCTCGGCCTGATGGTCTGGCAGGACTTCATGTTCGCCAATTTCGACTATGGCAGCGAGACCAGCGCCACGCCGGCCCTGATGGACGACGCCGCGCGCGAGGTGGCCCAGTGGCTGGCCGGCACGCGCGCCCATGCCAGCCTCGCCGTGCTCTGCGGCGGCAGCGAGGCCGAGCAGCAGGCGGCCATGCTCGGCACGCCGCGCGGCGCGTGGCGCCAGCCGCTGTTCGACACCCTGATTCCCGCGCTCGTGGCCGAACATCGCCCCGATGTGATCTATGTGCGCAATTCGCCCAGCGAAGGCGCCTGGCCGTTCCAGCCCGATACCGGCATCACGCACTACTACGGCGTGGGCGCCTACCAGCGCCCGCTGGCCGATGCCCGGCTGGCCAACGTGCGCTTCACCTCCGAGTGCCTGGCCTTCGCCAACGTGCCGTGCGCGCGCACGCTGGCCGAGGCGGGCCTCTCCCAGCCGCTGCACGACCCGCGCTGGAAGGCGCGCGTGCCGCGCGACGCCGGTTCCGCCTGGGATTTCGAGGACATCCGCGATTTCTACCTGCGGGCGCTGTTCGAGGTCGATCCGCCCCGCCTGCGCTACGAGCAGCCTGCGCGCTACCTGGCGCTCTCGCGCGCGGTGGTGGCCGAGATCATGACCGACGTCTTCAGCGAATGGCGCCGCGCCGGCTCCACCTGCATGGGCGGGCTGGTCTGGCAGCTGCAGGACCTGCTGCCGGGTGCCGGCTGGGGCATCGTCGATGCGCGGGGCCGGCCGAAATCGGCCTGGCATGCGCTGCGGCAGGTCTGGCAGCCGCTCCAGGTGCTGATCACCGACGAGGGCCTGAACGGGTTGCACGTGCACGTGGTCAACGAATCGGCCACGCCGCGCACGGTGCAACTGACCTTCCGCTGCCTGCGCGATGGCGAAATCGCCACCGTGCAGGCCACGCAAACGCTCACGCTGGCCCCGCGCGAGACGCGCCGGCTCGTGGCGGCAGAACTCATCGATCACTTTTTCGATTTCACCTACGCCTATCGCTTCGGCCCGCCCGCGCACGACGTCGTCCTGGCCACCCTGCACGACCCGGCCGCCAGCAACGCGTTGCTCAGCCAGGCGGCGTACCTGCCGGACCGCCGCGCCGCCGCGTTGCGCGCGCCAGGGTTGAGTGCCACGGTGGATCAGGTGGATGGCGTGTGGTGGCTGACCGTCAGCGCCCGGCGTTTTGCGCGCTGGGTGCATATTGAGGACCATGCGTTTCGCCCGGAGCTCGACTGGTTCCACCTCGGACCCGGGGAAGCGCGCCGTATCCGCCTGATGAATGAGGGAGGGGGAGGAGGTGGGGGAGACGCCATTCCTTCAGGCGAGATCTCCGCCCTGAACGCCGAGCGCCCGCTCTCCTACGACGCCTGATCTCATCCTCTCAACCCCTGCCCGCTGCGCCATATGCGGCGCGGCAGGGCGGCATATCCGCAGGGCCCGGCCCGTCGCGCGTCATCCCCGTCTCTCCGCCGTTTGCCTCCCTCCTTCCCTCCCAAAGCATGACCGCCGCACCAGCCGTCTGCCTACTGTCGATTCTGATCTGCATGGCCCTTAATAGAGTCAACAACGAGATAGCAAAACCGGGGCCCGCGAGGTGCCGGGGGTAAAGAGGGTGGCAGCTACGGGGCTGCCAGAGATCGCCAGAAAACGCAAACGGGTGGAGCGGCGAGATCGGGTCACAGCCTGCATGGAGATTGCCATGCGGGGTGGAGGACCGATGCTGCTCCCGGGTCAGAGGGAGGAGAATCACCATGATTACGCATCGGTCAGACTTGCATGTCAATCACCTGCTCAACGCGTTGCCGCGTCACGAATGGGAAACGCTCTCGCGGCATTTCGAACTGGTCCGGCTCCGCGCCGGTGAGCTACTGACCGACTCGGGCCAGCGCATCGTCCACGTGTACTTCCCGACCACGTCGGTGGTTTCGCTGCTGTCGCTGCTCGAGGACGGCGCCACGGTGGAATTCGCGGCCGTCGGCAACGAAGGACTCGTCGGCATTCCCGTGGTCACCGGCGGCGACACCATGCCGAGCCGCGTGGAAGTGCGCAGCCCCGGCTTCGCCTATCGCATCCCCGCCCGTGCCCTGCGTGCCGAACTGGCCCACATGCCCGCCCTGCAACGCGTGACCCTGCTCTATGTGCAGGCCGTGCTGACGCAGATCGCGCAGACCGCCGCCTGCAACCGCCACCATTCGCTCAACAAGCAACTGTGCCGCTGGCTGCTGCTGGCGATCGACCGCATGAGCTCCAACGAACTGGTGATCACGCAGCAGGTCATCGCCAACATGCTCGGCGTGCGCCGCGAGGGCGTAACCGAAGCGGCCGGCAAGCTCGAGGACCTGGGCCTGATCCACCACAGCCGTGGCCATATCACGGTGCTGGACCGCTGCGGGCTGGAGAAGCATTCCTGCGAGTGCTACAAGCTCGTCAAGCGCGAGTACGACCGCCTGCTGCCGGCGCTGGTGCAAGCCTGATTCCCGCCAGGGCGATGCGGCGCGGTGTGATGCCGCGCCGCGCGCATTCCTGCCGAAGGATCCTTGCGCCAACCGGAGAGCCCGCCATGACGGTCACCTCGCTTGACCTGCCCGAACTCGATGCCAAGCCGGGCGGCGATGCCCAGGCAGCGGTCGTTCCGCTACGCATCGGCCTGCTGCTGGACAGCCCGCAGGCGCTGCACCACCTCTACCAGCTCGTGCTCTGGGCCCGCAAGCAGCCGGCCCTGGCCATCACCCATTTGATCGTGCACGCGCCCGTGCAGGGCGGTACCCCGCCGTGGGACCGCATGCTCGCGGCCATGCTGCGCGGCCTGATGCGGGCCGAAGGCATGGTGCTGCGCCGCACCTATCGCGGCCACCTGACCCGCCACGACCTCGCGCGCTCGATTCCCGAGCGCCTGGACATTGCCGCGCCCATGCCCGGCGCCAACGGCCACATCCAGTTCGACGTCGCCGCGGTAGACCAGGTGCGCGCCCTCGGGCTGGACCTGCTGCTCGGCTTCGGCCCCGCCACGGTCGATGCACGCATGGCGGCCGCCGCGCGCATCGGCACGCTATGGATGCGCTATGGCCGGGGCGGCGTGGCGCCAGCCGCCGGTTTCGACGAATGCCGGCACGCCGAGCCGGCCACCGGCTTTGCCATCGAACGTATCGACGGTACGCGCCGTGTGCTGCGCGCGGGCCGGGTGGGCACGCGTGTGAGCTACCTGGAAAACCAGGCCCACCTGTACCGCAAGGCCGATGTGCACCTGCGCGCGTTGCTCACCGGCATTGCTACGACGGGTACGCTGCCCTCGCCGGCCGGCGCGCCGGTTCCCGGGCTGGCCCGGCCCCGTGCGCGCGACCTCCTCGGCTACGCGGGCCGCCTGTTCAAGCGCGCGGCGATCAAGGGCACCCAGCGCGCGCTGCGCATGCGGCGCAAGTTCGGTATCTCGATCCTGCAAGGCTCCTGGCGCAACGCCGACCTGCGGCAGGCCGTGGAGGTGACCGCGCCGCGCGGCCGCTTCTGGGCCGATCCGTTCCTGTGGACCGGCCCCGATGGCCGCGTGGTCTGCTTCGTGGAGGACTACCGCTACGCCACCGGCCGCGCCCATATCTCGGCGCTGGAGATCGTCGGCCATCGCGCGGTGGATCTTGGCGCGGTGATCGTGGAGCCGTACCACATGTCGTTCCCCTACCTGTTCGCGTACGAGGGGGCGCTGTATATGTGCCCCGAATGCTCGGGGTCCGGACAGATCCGCGTCTATCGGTGCGCCGAATTCCCGCTCAAGTGGGAGCTGGCGGCCGTGCTCATGGAAAACGTCTCCGCCGCCGATACCGTGCTGTTCCCGCGCGACGGCAAATGGTGGCTGCTGACCAGCATGGACCCCGCCGACGTGAAGGACCATTGCAGCGAGCTGTACCTGTTCTCGGGGCCGTCTCCGCTCGGTACGGACTGGACGCCCTGCGCGGCCAACCCGGTGCGGATCGACCCGGCGGGCGGGCGCAACGCCGGCCTGATCATGGACGGCGGACGCATCTACCGGCTGGCGCAGCGCCAGGGCTTCGACCGCTACGGCGAAGGGCTGATCGTCAACGAGGTGCTGGCGGTCTCCGACGAGGCGTACCGCGAGCGCGAGGTGCGCCGCATCGACCCGGACTTCGGCCGGCGGCTGATCGGCTCGCACCACATGACCAGCACCGGCACGGTCACCGTGGTGGACCACGTGCGGCGGGAGTTTGTGTTCTGAGTACCGTGGGCGCCCGGCTTAGGGCGCCCGTTCGACCGCTGTATCCCTGCGATCCAGCGCAGTTCAGCGCGGTTCAGCGCAGCGCCGGCTCCGGATCGATGCCGGCGACGAGGGCGGCGATGGTGTCCGCATCCTCGCAGAAATGGGTACGCAGGTACTGGTCGAGCAGCGCGTAGACCGCCTCGCGCGCCGCGTAAGACCGCAGCGCGTGGTCCACTTCATCCGAAATCACACACTTCACATGACGATAGCGCCGCAGTTGCCGCCCGCGCGCGCCGAAGTGCGTGGCGAGTTCCCCAAGGCCCGGATCGTAGCCGCCGAAGACCAGCCACACCGGCACGCTGCGTTCATCGAGCCGACGAATGAGACCATGCACCTGACGCACCGGCGTATCAGCGCGAGTAATCCATGCGGCCAGCGTCTGCGCCCGCGTGCGCACACGGGCCATGATGCGGCGGCCCAGCTCCCATGCAATCGAGCCGATTTCCGCGTCGCCCTTGAAGACGCGTACCCATTTCTGCGTGTCCAGCGCGGCGGTCAGGTACACGCGCGTGGCGGCCTGGCGTGGGCTGGGGCGCTGCTGCACCACGTCCTGGATGCCGAGCCCTTCGGGCCACAGGAATTTCTGCACGTTGACCAGCACCGCGCCGGCCACGTGTTCGCTGCCGGTGGCGGCGTGCAGTCCCACGAAGGCGCCCGAGCAGATACCGAACAGCACCACGCGGCCGAAGCCCTGCGCGGCCAGCCATGCGGCGGCGGCGGTCACGTCGCGGCGCAGGTGGCTGCCGTAGGGTTGGAAGGCATAGCGGGGCAGCGCCAGCGAGACGCTGTCGCCAATCCCGCCCAGGTCCATCCGCATCGACGCAATGCCGCGCCGGGCAAGGTAGCGCGCGCAGAGCACGCCCATGCGCGCATCGCCCACATGATGGCCGGCGCCGGTGTTGATGATGAGCACCACCGGCGCGCCGTCGCCGCGCGCGGCGGCGGGCGGCTCGCACAGGATGCCGAAGAGGCCGTCGGCGCCGTAGTGCGCGCGGCGCTCCACGAAGCGGTCACCGTGCAGCACCGGCGCGTCGTCGGTGGCCAGGCGGCGCACGCGCGCGTTGTCGGGCTCGCGCACATCGGTCTCGGGCACGCCGGCCAGCCACGCCGTGGCGTGCCGGAACGCCTGCCAGGGCAGGTCGTTCAGCTCGGGATAGCTGACATAGGTCTCGTACTCGTCGAACGGCGCCTGCGTCACGTCGCAGCCGAGCGCCGCGGCGCGCTCGGCCAGGCGGCCGGCGCCGTCGAGCGTACTGGCCGACAGGATCAGCATGCGCGCCGCCGGGCGCTGGCGCAGTTGTCCGGGTTTGCCGAGGTCGCACGCCTGGATGGCGTCGATGGTGTCGCGGTAGAAGCGGTTGCCGACCACGGTCATGAAGTCTTCGGTCTCGGCCGGATCGAGCTGGTCCGCCGGGGACGACCGCGCGGTGCTCTGCAACGCGCGCAGTTCGCGCAGATGGTCGCGCCCCCGTACCACCGGGGCCAGCAGCACCAGCGCGTCGATCGCCTCCGCCTCCATCTCCTGCGTGGCGAGGACGGCCAGCAGCGCGCCGAGGCGGATGCCGCACAAGGCCACGCGCGTTACGCCGGTACGCTCGCGCAGCACGCGCACGGCGGCCACGATGCTGGCCGTCCACGCCTGCAGCCGGGCGGGATCGCTCTCGTCGCCATCGGAATCGCCGGTGCCGTGATAGTCGAAGCGCAGCGCCGGCATGCCGTTGGCGGACAACACCGTGGCGAGGTAGCGCCAGCCACGGTGCGTCATGATCGCTTCCTGCCCGAACGGGTTGCACAGCACCACGCCGCAGGCATCGGGCAAGAGCGGGGAAAGAGGCACGATAGGCCGGTGCAGCCAGCCGTAGCACCCGTCGAACAGCAGCGGTTCCATCACGGCGTGCACCATCCCCGGGCCGTGCGGCCCGTGGCCGCCGTGTCCGTCCCCGTGTCCGTCCTGGTGCGGACCCCCGCCCGCGCCGCCCATGGCGCCGCCGCCCTCAGACGCCCGCATGGACATGCACCGGCCCCGCCGCGCCGAACGTGGCCACCAGGCCAGACAGCGTGCGGTCGTAGGCGGACTCCAGCACATCCAGGCAGTCCGTGCAGGGGTCCTGCCGGCCCCGGGCTACCGCGCGGGCCAGCCGGAACTGCAGCACCTTGGCTTCCGTGGCGATGCTGTGCGCCGCGTCCACCACCGGCTCGGGCACCTTGTGGCCCTGCCGCGCCAGCCACGTGAGGTAGTGATGCAGCATCTCGAAGTTGGCGCCCAGCTGGCGCGGCACGTTGAACGTGTACTGGTGGAAGTAGGCGTCGCCGCGCGCCAGCATCCGCTCCATATGCGACGGAAACACCGCGCGCAGCCGGCTCACCGGGTTGGCGGCGGGGCGCCGCGCCAGATGCTCGCGCAGCAGCCGCACCGAGGCATCGGCCAGCATGCCCGGCGCCACCGGCGCGCGCACGCGCTTGGCGCACTCGGCGTAGGGGAACAGCAGGTCCGGGTTGCCGGACAGTTCGGGCGTCAGGCGCAGCAGGCCCTCGTAGTCGTCGCCATTGACGGTGTGGTAGCCCAGGCCGTGGTAGTAGCCCAGCCGGCGCGCCTGCGCATCGATCATGTCCACGCCGATCGACGTCTTGACGTGTTTCTGCCGATAGGAGGTGGCCTTGGTGTCCGGCAGGTAGTAGCTGTCTACCTCCACCAGCACCGTGTGGCCGCGCCCGACCTGCTCGACGAGATGCGCCTCCAGCGCATCGTAGAGCGCCATTTCCTGCACCACGGTGCCGTACAGCCGCTCGATGTCGTTGGTCGGGTATTTGAAGAAGGTGAAGTGATCGCCCTCGAAATCCTGCGTGACGGTGAAGGGCAGCGCGGCGCGCGGCTCGAGCCCCCAGCCGTTGAGCAGTTCGATCCACAGGTCGATGTAGCAGTTGGTCTCCTGCCAGATCACGTCCTCGCCATGCAGCGCGTGCGGCGCGGGCTGTGGCGTGCTGCGTGCCAGGGTCGCCGTGACATTCATATGGATTCTCCTCCGCTGTGTAGGCATGCCGCGCCGTGCCGGGCGCGGCCAGACGGTCTCCATTACAGCCCCAACCGCGCCAAAGATTGGTGCGCGAGGCAACACAGGCGGCGCAGCAAGGTGCACGTTTGCGCGCATGCTGGCGGGGCACCGGCAGAGGGCAGGCCGCGTGCCGGCAGTGGCACTTTCCCGGCCGATTTAGCGCTCTGATGGGCACGCCACCGCACGCCGGGCAAGGTGTGCGGAAGCGTACAGAGACGGCGAGGGGCCGTTCCTACACTGCAACTCATGGATTGTGGCCGCGTGCCGCCAGCGTTGCGGCGCGCGCATCGAGAACAGCGGTGAGCATGGGGAGCGTGAGCGCGGCGCGCAGCGCCGTCCGTGCCTTTGGACAGACCAGGAAGACGGGCATGAACTGGGTGGACAAGGAATTCAGCGAGCTGACCACGCGGGAGCTGTATCAGATCCTGCGCGTGCGCAGCGAGGTCTTCATCGTGGAGCAGGGCAGCCTGTTGCTCGACGTCGACGGCAAGGACATCGTCGGCACGCACGTGCTTGGCGTGGAGCCGGCGGAGGACACACAGCAGGTGGTGGCCTACGCCCGCCTGCTCAAGGGGGAGGGCAGTGAGATCCGGATCGACAAGTTCCTCACGCGCATGTCGCGTCGCGGCGACGGCACGGCCGAGGCATTGATGCGCAGCGCGCAGGAGGCCATCCAGACGCGCTGGCCCGGTGCGCCGGTGGGCATCCAGGTGCCGTTCTACCTGCGCGAGTTCTGCGAGGGGTTCGGCTTCAGCAAACGCGAGGGCCCGTACCTGGAACACGGTACGCATTTCATCGGTATGGTCTGGCAGCCGCCCCGCGCGCGCGCCCGGCTGTTCCGCCTGACACGCTGAGCCGCATGCGGCCCGGCCGGGAGAGCATTCCATGAACCAACCGATTCCGGTGGGCCTGCCGCCCGTCACGCTCGGCGCCGCCCTCGCGCCGCCTGTGGCTGCGGCGCTGCCCGTCATCCAGTTCCCGATCCAGCCCGTGATCATGGCCGGGGGTGCCGGCACGCGCCTGTGGCCGCTCTCGCGCGAACAGTTTCCCAAGCAGCTGCTGAACCTCGTGGCGGAAGACACGCTGCTGGAGGCCACCGCGCGCCGCTTCGACGGCGTGGCGGTGCTGGCGGGCCGCCCGGCCGGCATCGAGCCGCCGCAGCTGGTGGTCTGCGGCGAGGAACATCGCTTCATGATCGCGGACATGATGAAGCGCGCCGGCAAGCCCGCGCGGCTGCTGACCGAGCCCTGCGGCCGCAACACGGCCCCGGCGCTGACCGTGGCGGCGCTGCACGCGATGGCGGCTACGGATGGGGGCGATGTGGTGCTGGTGGTGACGCCGGCCGACCACAGCGTCACGGACCTGCCGGCGTTTCGCCAGGCGCTCGCCACGGCGGTACGCCATGCCGACGCCGGCGCCATCGTCACGCTCGGCGTGGTGCCGGTCTCGCCGGAAACCGGCTACGGCTACATCCGCGCCGGCGGCACGGCGGTCGATGGCGCCTACACGCTGGAGAAATTCGTCGAGAAGCCGCACCTGGAGCTGGCCCGGCACTACGTGGAATCCGGCGGCTACTGGTGGAACAGCGGCATCTTCGTGGTGCGTGCGGCGGTGTGGCTGCGCGCGGTGAGCCAGCTCCAGCCCGAGATGTACATGCAGTGCCGCGCCGCCTACGAGGCTGGCGAGGCTGGTGAGGCCGGCGGCGATACGTTCCGGCTGAACCGCGAGGCCTTCGGCGCGTGCCAGTCGGACTCCATCGACTACGCCGTGATGGAGAAGCTGGAGAGCCTGCCCGACGTGCCCGGGCGCGTGGTGCCGCTGGACGCGGGCTGGTCCGATGTCGGCTCCTGGGCCGCGATCTGGGACATCGCGCCCAAGGATGCGCTCGGCAACGCCGCGCGGGGCCGCGTGGTGTTCGATGGCGCGACGGCCTGCCTCGCCCACTCGGAAGGCCGGCTGATTGCCTGCGTGGGCGTGCATGACGTGGTGGTGGTGGAAACCGCCGACGCCGTGCTGGTGGTCGACAAGGCCCACGTGCAGGACGTGAAGAACGTGGTGCAGCGCCTGCGCGCCGAACACGGCAGCGAGGTGGTCAACCATCGCAAGGTGCACCGCCCGTGGGGCTGCTACGACGCCATCGACCATGGCGACCGCTTCCAGGTGAAGCGGATCATTGTCGAGCCGGGCGCCAGCCTTTCGCTCCAGATGCACTACCACCGCGCCGAGCACTGGGTCGTGGTGCGCGGCACCGCGCGCGTCACCTGCGGCGAGACCGTGAGCATCCTCAGCGAGAACCAGTCCACCTACATCCCCATCGGCACGCTGCACCGGCTTGAAAACCCGGGCAAGACGCCGCTGGAGATCATCGAGGTGCAGTCGGGGGCCTATCTGGGAGAAGACGACATCGTCCGCTTCGAGGACAACTATGGCCGCAAGTAAGGAGATGCCGCGATGACCGGGCTGCTTGCCTGCGCGCTGGACCTGCTGCTGGTGGCGGGCAGCGCGCTGCTGGTGCACCAGCTCATGCTGCCCCCGGCATTGCCGGGGCATGGCCTGCCGCTGGCCTGGTCGGACACGCAGACCATGCTGGTGTCGTTCAACGCGCTGCTGGCGGTGGTGCTGTTCGCCGCCTTCGGCGTCTACGGCCAGTGGCGCGACCGCTCGCTCAGCCAGCTTACCCACCGGGTGCTGGCGGCCTGTGGCGTGGTGGCGCTGGCCGGGCTGGCGCTGCTGTGCACGCCACGCCTGGAGAACGTGCCGACTTCGTGGTTCATCGCCGTGACCGCCGCCTCGGCGGGCATGCTGCTGCTGGCGCGGCTGGTACCGGGCTGGGTGGCGCGGCGGCTGGGCCGGGCGGCTACGCGCACGCGCACGGTGGCCGTGGTCAGCACGCGCGCCCATGCGCGCAACATGCTGGCGCAGCTCGCCCATGCGCCGGGTGCGCAGTACCGCGCCGTGTGTGTCTATGACGAGAGCGACGACGCCCCCGAGTGGCTGCACAACGTGCCGGTCTGCGGCAACTTCCGCGACTTCGCCGGCATGGTCCGCGCGCGCGCCATCGATGAGATCTGGCTGGCGCTGCCGCTGGCGGACCAGCATCTGGTGCGCCGCTTCGTGCGCGAGTTCCGCAACGACTTCGTTGACATCCGCTACATGCCGGACCTGCGCGGCCTGCCGCACCTGCAATGCTCGGTGGACAAGGTGCTGGGCTATCCCACGCTCAATCTGGCCGTCTCGCCGGCCGACGAATACCAGCTCTGGCCGAAGGAGATCTTCGACCGCGTGGCCGCCGCGCTGGCGCTGGTGGCGCTGATCCCGCTGTTCGTGGTGGTGGCGGCGCTGGTCAAGCAGTCCTCGCACGGGCCGGTGTTCTTCCGCCAGCGCCGCAAGGGCTACGACGGCCGCGAGTTCGAGATTCTCAAGTTCCGCACGATGTGCCTGCACGACGAGGCACCCGGCACGGTGACGCAGGCGCGGCGCGGCGATCCGCGTGTGACGCGCGTGGGCGCGGTGCTGCGTGCGCTGTCCATCGACGAGCTGCCGCAACTCCTCAACGTGCTGCGCGGACAGATGTCGCTGGTGGGGCCGCGCCCGCACGCACTGGCGCACGACGAGCTCTACAAGAATCTGGTGGAGGGCTACATGCACCGCTACCGCATCCGTCCCGGCCTGACCGGCTGGGCGCAGGTGAACGGGTATCGGGGCGAGACGTCCACGGTGGAGAAGATGGAGACCCGGGTCAAGTTCGACCTGTTCTATATCCGGAACTGGTCGTTCTGGTTCGACATGCAGATCATCCTGCGCACGCCGGCGTGCATTTTGCTCCGGCGCAACGCCTACTGAGAGCGGCGCGGGCGGTATTGAGACAGGGTACGTGTAAGTGGCGGCAAGGCAGCGCGGCAATGGAGCCCGCCCGCTGATCCGCCGGGGGACGCCAAGATGGACCTATCGGTAATCATTCCCAGCTACAGGCGCTGCGACGACCTGGACCGCTGTCTGCGCGCGCTGGCGCGCCAGCAGCGCCCCGCCGACGAGGTGGTGGTG
Source organism: Cupriavidus sp. SIMBA_020 (assembly GCF_046535395.1). Taxonomy (NCBI): domain Bacteria; kingdom Pseudomonadati; phylum Pseudomonadota; class Betaproteobacteria; order Burkholderiales; family Burkholderiaceae; genus Cupriavidus; species Cupriavidus sp. SIMBA_020. The sequence goes on from NZ_JAWRWU010000010.1 coordinate 108,858, forward strand.
GTGGCGCGCGCCGACGACGCGCCCACGCTGGCGCTGCTCTCGCGCTGGCTCTCCACGGCCTGCCCCGAGACGCTGCCGGGCCTGCGCCTGGTGACGGTGGACGAGCCCGGCCAGGTGGCCGCCAACAACCGCGGCTTCGCGGCCGCGCGCGGCGACATCCTGTGCCTGACCGACGACGACGCCGCGCCGCATCCAGACTGGCTGGCGCGCATCGGCAGCCACTTCGCGCGCGATGCCAGCCTTGGCGGCGTGGGCGGGCGCGACCGCGTGCACGAGGGCGGCCGCATCCTGCAGGGTGCGGCAAGCTGCGTGGGCCAGGTGCGCTGGTATGGCCGGGTGATCGGCAATCATCACATCGGAGCCGGCGCGCCGCGCGACGTGGACGTGCTCAAGGGCGTGAACATGGCGTGGCGGCGCAGCGCGGTGGACGGGCTGCGCTTCGATACGCGGCTGCGCGGCGCGGGCGCCCAGGTTCATAACGACCTCGCCTTCAGCCTGGCCGTGCGCCGCGCGGGCTGGCGCCTGCTCTATGACCCGGCGCTGTGCGTCGATCACTTTCCGGCGCCACGTGCCGATGCCGACCAGCGCGCGATCTTCAACGCCGAGTCCTACTACAACGCCAGCTACAACCTCCACCTGGTGCTGGACGAGCACCTGCGCGCCACCGGCGTGCCGGCCAGCCGCCGGGCCATGGCGGGCGCGTGGCAGGTGCTGGCGGGCTCGCGCAACTATCCGGGCTGGCTGCGCGCGCTGGCGTTGTGCCTGGGGGGCGAGGGTGGCCGCGCGTGGCGGCGCATGGCGCTCGCGCAGCGCGCGCGGGCCGACGCCATGCTCGCCATGGCCGCCCTGCGGCGAATGCCCCACGTGGGGCCGCCCACGTCCGGCGTGCCGGAACGTGCGGAAACAGACGTCCGCCCCCATGCCGGCGGCGCTTCAATGACCCCCATCGGTATGCAGCAACAAGGGCGCGCAGGCGCCGACAAGGAGAAGCTGCCATGGTAATTCGATTCCTCCCCCGCCTCGCCGTGCTGGCCATGCTGGCCGCGCTCGGTACGCTTGGCGGCTGCACCTGGGCACCGGGGCCCGCGCTGGACAGCAGCCGCATCCAGGACGACCTGACCGCCAAGACCGGCACGGATGTCTATCCGGTCAAGCTGATCACCGCCGACGTGGTGCGCGCCCAGCCCGACTCCATCGCGCTGGCGGCGGCCGTGCCCGATTCGCCGGCCCGCACGGGCAAGCTGGGCGATGACCTCGACGGCTACGAATACCTGATCGGACCCCAGGATCTCGTCGGGGTGACCGTGCTCGACCACCCCGAGATGAGTTCGGGCCTGATGACCGCCCCGGTCACCGGCGCCACCGCACCCGTGCCCGGCGTGCCGCAGATCACGCCCACCGTGCTCCCATCCGACCAGAGCGGCTACCGCGTGGACCGCAACGGCGAGATGTACTACCCGCCCGTGGGCAAGCTGCGCGTGGGCGGCAAGACCGTCGATCAGGTGCGCGGCATGATCACCAGCGCGATCAAGAACACCGTGCGCGACCCGCGCGTGGACGTGCGCGTGATCGCCTACCGCAGCAAGCGCGTGGACGTGACCGGACAGGTCCGCACGCCGGGCATGCTGCCGGTGACGGACGTACCGGTGACGCTGGTCAACGCCATCACGCGGGCCGGCGGCTTCGCGCCGGAGGCGGACGTGCAGAAGGTGCGCCTGACCCGTGACGGCAAGCTGTTCGAGTTCGACCTGGAAGCACTGATCGAACGCCGCAACGGCGCGCACGACTTCCTGCTGCGCGGCGGCGACGTGGTCTACGTGCCGGACCGCCTGTCCAGCCGCATCTTCGTGCTCGGCGAGGTGGCGCGGCCGCAGTCGCTGCTGATGAACAAGGGACGGCTGTCGCTGGCCGACGCGCTGGCCGGCGTGAACAGCATCGACGTGAAGGCGGCCGACCCGCGCCAGATCTTCGTGATCCGCGGCATGCGCGACAAGCCGCAGACGCCCGACGTGTACCGCCTGGACATGACCCAGGTGGACGCGATGCTGCTGTCCACGCAGTTCCGGCTTGAGCCGCTCGATGTGGTCTACGTCGGCACCTCGGACGCCGTGCGCTTCAACCGCGTGCTCGACCAGATCACCCCCACCATCCAGACCCTGTTCTTCACAGTGGAACTGGCTCGCTAGCCTCGTCAGGACGGAGCCGACATGAATACCCCTTTCCAGCGTCCCTACGGTACGCCACTGCCCCTGGAGGACGACGAGTTCATCCTGCGCGATCTGGTGCGCATGGTGCGCCAGCAGCTTGGCTGGGTGATCGGCATCACGGCCGTGGTGGCTGCGGTGGCCACGCTCTACGCCTACTCGCTGCCGGCGATCTACGCGGCGGACGCGCTGCTCCAGGTGCAGGCAAAGAACGCGGACAGCAACCCGCTGTCGCGTGCCTCGCAGATGATGGGCGGCACCTCGCAGCTCGGCACCGAGACCGAGATCGAGATCATCCGCAGCCGCTCGGTGCTTGAGCCGGTGGTGAATGCGTTCCGGCTCAACGTCTCGGTGTCGCCGGTGGTCATGCCCTACCTCGGCAACCTGGCGCGGCGCTTCGCCAAGCCGGGCGAGCCGGCGCCGGCGTGGTTCGGCATGTCGCGCTACGCCTGGGGCGGCGAGCAGATCGACCTGGAACTGCTCGGCGTGCCGGCGGCACTGGAAGGCGTGCCGCTGACGCTGCGCGCGCTCGGCAACGACAGCTTCGCGCTGTACGACCCCGAAGGGATGAAGCTGCTGAGCGGGCAGGTGGGCGAGATTGTCGACGACGGCCCGCTGCAGATCCGCATCGGCAAGCTGGTGGCCCGGCCCGGCACGGAGTTCACGGTCACGCGCTCCAACCAGCTCGCGGCCATCGGCGGGCTGGCCAAGTCCCTGCTGGTGCTGGAGCAGGGCAAGCAGACCGGCATTGTGCAGATCTCGATGGAGAGCAGCGACCGCGTGCGCGCCATGCAGATCGCCAACGCGGTGGTGCAGTCCTACGTGCGGCAGAACCTGGAGCGGCACCAGGAGGAAACCGCCCGTACGCTCGACTTCCTCAACGCCGAGGTACCGCGCGTGCGCGCCGACCTGGAGAAGGCCGAGGACGCGCTGGCCGCGCTGCAACAGCGGCAGGGCGCGGTGAAGCCGACGTCGGAGGCGCAATCGTACCTGGCTGGCGGGCTGGAGCTGGATCGCCAGATCGCCCAGCTCAACCTGCAGCGCACGCAGCTGCTGCAGCGCTTCATGCCGGGCCATCCGCAGGTGCAGACCATCGACACGCAGCTTGGGCAGCTGCGCGCGCTGCAGCAGAAGCTGGAATCGCGCTTCCACGACATGCCGGCGTCCGAGAAGGCCGGTGTGCGCATGGAACGCGACGTGAAGATCGCCCAGGAGATCTACATCTCGCTGCAGAACAAGACGCAGGAGCTGATGATCAACCGTGCCGGCATGGTCGGCAATGTGCACGTGCTGGACGAGGCGCTGGTGCCGTCGTCGCCGGTCAAGCCCAAGCGGGCGCTGATCATCGCGGCCGGGCTGATCCTCGGGCTGGTGCTGGCCGTGCTGACGGTGTTCCTGCGCCGCGCGGTGTTTGGCCGCATGCACGAGATGGAGGAGATCGAACGGCGCCTGGCGCTGCCGATGTTCGGCGAGATTCCGTTCAGCCCGGCGCAGAGCTGGCTGGAGGACTACTCGCGGCTTGAAGCCACCGCGCCGCCCGAGTTGCCGCTGCCGGTGGAACTGGCCGGCGCCGAGCACGTGCCGGTGACGCCCGAGCGCGCCGAGGAATGGCTGCCCGCCGCCACCCGCCCGGTGCTGGCGGAGAGCCGGCCGCACGACGAGGCCATCGAGGCGCTGTGCGGCATCTGCACGCAGTTCCAGTTCACGCTGGAGCAGATGGGCCACCGCGTGGTGGCGATGGTCGGGGCCACCTCCGGAGTGGGCAAGAGCTTCGTCACGTCGAACCTCGGCACGCTGCTGGCCAAGTCGAATCGCCGCGTGCTGCTGATCGATGGCGACCTGCGCCGGCAGCGCCTGTCCGGCTACTTCAACCGCGCCGCCGGCATGGGCCTCTCGGAAATGCTGGGCGGCCGCATCGACGCCAACCAGGCGGTGGTGCCCACGGGCGTGTCGAACCTCTGGATCGTGCCCGCCGGCAACTTCGGCGCCACGCCGGCCGAGCTGCTGATGAACACGCGCTTCCGCCAGGCGCTGGACACCTACGCACGCACCTACGACCTGGTCATCATCGACACCCCGCCGGTGCTGGACCACAACGATGCGATGGCCGTCTCCGCGCTGGCCGCCGCCACCGTGATGGTGCTGCGTACGGGCGCCCATACCGAGGAACAGATCGTCGATGCGGTGAAGCGGCTCAAGCGGGCCGGCGGCAACGTGGTGGGGGGCATCCTCAACACCGTGGTTGGCGACGCCGTGCCGCAGTCGGACAGCCTGAGCGACACGCTCGCGCGTGCCGCCGGGCAGCCCGCGTGATGCGCCGCCCCGCCCGTCATACGCGCCTCACGCGCCACGCACGCCTCCCGGGAGCCCGCCCGTGATGACCCTCGCCCTCGACGGCCCCCGCCGCGCCAGCCGGCAGCTGCACCCCGCACTGGTGCCGGGGCTGTTCTTCGCCTTCGTGCTGGTGCTGATCCTGCTCAGGCTGGGCCGCGTGGTGGAGCTGGCGTACCCGGTGGGCGCCGTGCTGGTGGGGCTGATGTGCTACCGGCGCAACCCGGCCGAGTATGTGTCCTTCATGTGCTGGCTCTACTTCCTCTCGCCCGAGGTGCGCCGCATCGCCGACTTCTTCAACGGCGCCTACAACCCCATCAGCCCGATCCAGATGGCGCCGGTGCTGGTGGCCATCCTCAGCGGCCTGACCGTGCTCACCCACTACCGCGTGGTGGCAACCAAGCGGGCCTTCCCGTCGCTGCTGATCGTGCTGGCGATGACGTACGCGCTGGTGGTGGGATGCATCCGCAACTCGGTGCCGTCCGCGCTGTTCTCGTTCGGCTACGCCATCATCCCGGTCTTCGTGGGCTTCCATGTGCTGGCTACCTGGAAGCACTTCCCGGTCTATTCGCGCGTGCTGGTCTCCACGTTCAGCTGGGGCATGTTCGTGATCGGCATCTACGGGGTAATCCAGTACGTGCTGATGCCGCCCTGGGACGCCATGTGGATGCTGAAGTCAGGCATCGGCTCGGTGGGCGAGCCGCTGCCGTTCAGCTTCCGCGTGTTCAGCACGCTCAACTCGCCGGGGCCGCTCGCCACGGTGCTGATGGGCGGGCTGCTGTTCATGCTGGCCGGGCGCGGCAAGGTGGTCTGGGTGGGCGCGGTGTCCGGGCTGGTGGTGCTGCTGCTGACGGCCGTGCGCTCGGCCTGGGGCGGGCTGATCATCGGCGGGATCTACGCGCTGGCCTGCATCGACGCCCGCACGCGGGCCCGGGTGATCCTCGCCATCCTGATCGTCTCCGCGCTGTCCGTGCCGATGTTCGCTGTCGAGGAATTCGCCAAGCCGGTACTGGACCGCATGGAGAGCGTGACGTCGATCAAGGACGACCGCAGCTTCCAGATCCGCATGCGCTTCTACGAATCGTTCCTGGCCGTGGCGACCAGCGACATCGCCGGGCAGGGCATGGGCGCGGTTGGCATCGGCACCAAGCTCGACTCCGCCACCAGCCAGCTGGGCAAGTTCGGCGTGTTCGACAGCGGGCTGATGGAGATTCCGTTCGTGATGGGCTGGCCCGGCACGCTGCTCTACCTCACCGGGCTGCTGTGGATGATTGGCCGCGCGATGAAGCGCGGGCTGGCGATGAAGTCCAACCGGCTGCTTGCCGCCGCCGTGGGCACCGCCATCGCGCTGGTCTCGATGCTGGTGTTCAGCAATACGCTGAACGCGTTCGACGGCATCCTGTTCCAGCTCGGCGTGACGCTGCCCGTGATCGGCCATCGCTATGCGCGCATGCTGGCGGCGTCGGGCGGGGCCACGCCATGACGCCCGCATCCGCCGACGCGGCGCCGGCCGTGCCGCCGCTGCGTGTCGCCATCGTCACGCACGTGGTGGACCGCAACGACGGGCAGGGCCGCGTGAACCACGAGATCGTGGCGGCGGCGCTGGCGGCGGGCTGCGAGGTGACGCTCGTGGCCAGCCAGGTGGCGGCGATGTGGCGCGAGCATCCGCGCGTGCGCTGGCACGCCGTGCCCGAGGCGCGGCTGCCATCGGCGCTGCTGCGCTACCAGGCTTTCGCCGTGGCGAGTGGCTGGTGGCTGGCGCGGCACCGCCGCCAGTTCGACATCGTTCACGTGAACGGCTTCATCACCTGGGCCCATGCCGATGTGAACACGGCGCACTTCGTGCACCACGGCTGGCTCCATTCCGGTTACTACCCGTACCGCCTGAGCGGTGGCGCGCACGCGCTCTATCAATGGGTCTATACGCGGCTCAACGCCCGGCTGGAGCGCATGGCGTTCCGCCGCGCGCGGGCCGTGGTGGCGGTGTCGCCGCGCATCGTCGCGGAGCTGCGGGCGACCGGCGTGCCGGTGGATGGCATCGAGGTGATCCCGAACGGGGTGGACACCGCCGAGTTCGCCCCGGGCAAGGTCTGCCGCGCGCGCTTCCGGCTGCCGGTGGGCGTGCCGCTGCTGCTGTTCGCGGGCGACCTGCGCACGCCGCGCAAGAACCTGGACACCGTGCTGGCGGCGCTGGCCCAGGTGCCGGAGCCCGTGGCGCTGGCCGTGGCCGGCAGCGCCGAAGGCAGCCCCTATCCGCAGCGCGCCCGGGAACTCGGGCTGGCTGACCGCGTGCATTTTCTCGGCCACGTGGCCGACATGCCCACGCTGATGCGCAGTTGCGACGCGCTGGTGTTTCCGTCGCGCTATGAGCCGATGGGCCTCGTGGTGCTGGAGGCCATGGCCAGCGGCATGGCCGTGCTGACCGCGCGCTCCACGGGTGCCGCCGGGCTGGTGCCGGACGGCGCCGGCATCGTGCTCGACGACCCCGACGACGCCGTGGCGCTGGCCGCCGCGATCCGCCGCTTCACGGCCGACCCCGGTGCGCTGCGGCGCATGGGGCAGGTCGGCCGCGCCGCCATGCTGGCGCAGGGCTGGGACGCGATGGGCCAGCACTATCTCCAGCTCTATCGCCGCCTGGCCGTGCGGCCCGTACCCACCCGATCGCAGGAAACCGACATGACGCTGAAGGGAGAGACCCAATGACCGCACCCTGGGCGATGGGCGACACGACGGCGTTGCAGCCCCCCGGGGCGCTGCGCACGCAGCCGGGTGCGAACGATGCCGGACCCGAGTCACTGGCGGTGCAGATGGCCGAGGCCGCACGCGCGCCGCTGACCGCGTTCCAGATCGGCATGCACTGGTTCCCCGAGCGCGCCGGCGGGCTGGACCGCATGTACTACGCGCTGGCCGGCGCCCTGCCCGATGCCGGCGTGGCCGTGCGCGGCATGGTGGCCGGCACCGGCGCGGCGGCGGCGGACACCCACGGCGCCATCGCCGCCTTCGCCCAGCCGGGGGCCAGCGTGCCGGCCCGGCTGCTGCGCGCGCGCCGCATGCTGCGGGACCGGCTCGCCCGCGAGAAGCCCGACGTCATCGCCTCGCACTTCGCGCTCTACACGCTGCCCGGGCTGGACCTGATCCGCGACTACCCCAAGGTGATGCACTTCCACGGCCCCTGGGCCGCCGAGAACACCGCCGAGGGCGTGGCCGACCTCGCCAGCCGCATCCAGCATCACGTGGAGGCAGCGGTCTACACGCGCTGCCAGCTGCATATCGTGCTGTCGATGGCCTTCGGCCGGGTGCTGCAAACGCGCTATGGCGTGGACCCGGCGCGCATCCGCATCGTGCCGGGCTGTGTCGATGCGGGGCGCTTTGGCGTGCCGATGGACCGCCGCACCGCGCGCCAGGCGCTGAACCTGCCCACCGACCGGCCGATCGTGCTGACGCTGCGGCGGCTGGTGCGGCGCATGGGGCTGGAAGACCTGGTCGATGCCATGGCGACCGTGCGCCGCAGCGTGCCGGATGCGCTGCTGCTGATCGTCGGGCGCGGCACGCTGGACGCGGAGCTGCGCGAGCGCATCGCGGCGATCGGCCTCCAGGATCATGTGCGGCTGCTCGGCGCGCTGCCGGATGCCCAGTTGCCGCTGGTCTACCGCGCGGCAGACCTGAGCGTGGTGCCCACGCTGACGCTGGAGGGCTTTGGCCTGACTACGGTGGAGTCGCTCGCCGCCGGCACGCCGGTGCTGGTGACGCCGGTGGGCGGGCTGCCCGAGGCGGTGCGCGAGCTGTCCGAAGCGCTGGTGCTGCCGGCCAGCGGGCCCACCGCGCTGGCGGCTGGCGTGACCGACGCGCTGCGCGGCACCCTGCGCCTGCCCGACGCCGAAGCGTGCCGCCAGTACGCGCGTGAGCGCTTCGACGTGCCGGTCATCGCCGCGAAGGTGGCCCAGGTGTACCGCGAGGCGGTCAATCGATGCGAATGAACCAGCGAGCAGGATCGAGGGAGCCAAGATGAAAGTCGCAGTGGTCCATGACTGGCTGGTGGCGTACGCCGGCGCCGAGCGGGTGCTCGAGCAGATCCTGCGCTGCTTTCCCGGGGCGGACGTGTTCAGCCTGATCGACTTCGCCGAGGAGCGCGCCTTCCTGCAGGGCCGCCCAGTCACCACCTCGTTCATCCAGCGGCTGCCGTTTGCGCGCACGCGCTATCGCGGCTACCTGCCGCTGATGCCGCTCGCCATCGAGCAGCTCGATGTATCCGGCTACGACCTGGTGATCTCCAGCTCCCACGCGGTGGCCAAAGGCGTGCTGACCGGCCCGGACCAGCTCCATATCAGCTACGTCCACACGCCGATCCGCTATGCGTGGGACCTCCAGCACCAGTACCTGCGCGAGAGCAACCTGCAATACGGGCTGCGCTCGGTGCTGGCGCGGATGCTGCTGCACTACATCCGCAACTGGGACGCCCGCACGCGCGATGGCGTGGACCATTACATCGCCAACTCGGCGTTCGTGGGGCGGCGCATCCGCAAGATCTACGGCCGCCATGCCAGCGTGATCCATCCGCCCGTGGACGTGGAAGCCTTCGTGCCGGGCGGCCCGCGCGAGGACTACTACGTCACGGTGTCCCGGCTGGTGCCCTACAAGCGCGTGCCGCTGATTGCCGAGGCCTTCGCCAGGATGCCGGACCGCAAGCTGGTCATCGTTGGCACCGGGCCGGAGCTGGACAAGGTGCGCCAGGCGGCGGGGCCCAATGTGCAGGTGATGGGCCACCTGCCGTTCGAGGCCATGCGCCGCACCATGCAGCAGGCGCGCGCCTTCCTGTTCGCGGCCGAGGAGGACTTCGGCATCTCGGTAGTGGAGGCGCAGGCCTGTGGCACGCCGGTCATCGCCTATGGCCGGGGCGGCGCGCTCGAGACGGTGCGTGACGAGCAAAGCGCCATGCCCACCGGCCTGTTCTTTGCCGAACAGAGCGTGCCGGCGATCATCGACGCCGTGGAGCGCTTCGAGCGCCAGCCCGAACTCTTCCGCCCCGAGTATTGCCGGCTCAACGCCGAGCAGTTCTCGGCCGACCAGTTCCGCGAGGCGCTGCTGGGCTTCGTGGCGCGGGCGCAGGCCATGGCCGCCGGGGGGAAGTCGTCCGGCGGGGGCGACGGTGCGTCCCGGCCCGTGCGTGACGACCAGCTCGACGGCTTTGCGGGGTGGCGCGATGGCTGATGCGCACCGGGTGCCGCCCGCGTGCGTGCCCCGGCCAGGCCAGACACGTTTGGGTTCCTTCCTCGCCACGCTGGGGCTGATCGCCCTCCTGCTGCTGTGCGCACCCGTGGCACCGGCCGGGGCGGCGGGGCTCGACTACCGCACGTCCTGGGTCGGCAATACGCTGGGGTTTGGCAATGGCCGCTGGGTGCCCAACGCCGTGGAGGACATCGCCGTCACGCCGGAAGGCGTGGTGGTGACCAATACGGAGTGGGACGAGGCCGGCGGCGAAATCACGCTGATCCGCGACGGCAAGGTCGAGGGCGTGGGCGACCACACGCACGGCTGGGGCAACTTCGGCGGCGACGCGATTGCCGTGGGCGACGGCTATGCCTTCACGGCGGCGCGCATCGAGAATGCCGGCGGCAAGCTGGCCAACCGGCCCGGCTATCCGGAGAAGAACACGGTCTGGTTCGGCCTGATGCGGCGCGAACTCGACCGCCTGCAGCGCGGCGCGCCGTTCGAGGGCGGCGTGGGCAATTCGGACGACGTGAACCCGAGCCCGGTGCTGAACAGCTTCCTGCGCATCACCGCCGTGCGCGAGGGCGAGGACGCCGCGGTGCGCGGCCTGGCTGTGCAGAACAACGTGCTGTACGCGGCCACGCCGCTGCGCAACCGCATCGACCGCTTCGACACCCGCACCATGCGCCGGCTGGGCGCCTGGGAGGCCGAGCAGCCGGGCAAGATGACGCCGGATGGCGCCGGCAACCTGTGGGTGATCCTGCGCACGACGGGCACGCAGGGCCGGCAGGTGGTGCGCTTCGACGCCGACGGCAAGCGCACCGCGCAGGTGCCGCTGCCGGCCGGTACCCTGCCGGTGGACGTGGCGGTGGGCGTGGACGGCCGCCTGCTGATCGCCGACAACGGTCCGAACCAGAACCTGCTCTGGTTCCAGGTGGACGGCAACACCGTGACCCCGGCGGGTGAGCTGGGCGAGCGCGGCGGCGCCTACAGCACCCGCAACGGGGCGCGCGCGGGCAGCGTGGGGCCGCTGCGCTTCCAGGGCCTGACCAGCGTGGGCCTGGATCGCAAGGGCAATATCTACGTGGCGATGAGCGGCATGGGTCCGCGCCCGGTGGGGCACCGCCCGTACCACTACGGCGCCGTGATCGAGAGCTACACGCCGGATGCCAAGCCGCGCTGGCGGCTGGAGGGCCTGCTGTTCCTCGACACCGTGCACGTCGATCCCGCCGACCCCGGCTGGGCCTATACCGGCACCCGGCGCTTCCGGCTCGACTTCGACCACATGGACCCCGGCAGCGAGTGGCGCTACACCGGCATCACGCAGGACCCGTTCCGCTACCCGCAGGACGCCGCCTTCGCGGCGGGCCCCGAGGGGCGCGGCTTTCCGCTGATGCGGCGCATCCAGGGCCGGCTGTTCGGCTTCTTCACGGACCGCCACGCCAAGTACCTGAAGATCTATCGCTTCGACCCGGCCCGCTCGGAGCTGGCCGTGCCGGCCGGGTTCATCTCGACCCGGCGCATCGAGGGCAACTGGCCGCCGTTCCAGCCGCCGTCCGGCGAATGGATCTGGCACGACGACAACGGCGATTCCCGCTTCCAGGCCAACGAGTTCGAGCGTAACGGCGGCCGCGACGCTCCGGCGATGCAGGCCTGGTGGGTGGACGACCGGGGCGACGTCTGGGCCGGCTCCTACGACCAGGGCATCCGCCGCTTCCGCCTGCGCGGGCTGGATCGCCAGGGCAACCCCGACTACAGCTTCGACACCGTGGAGCGCGAGCCGATGCCGGCGCCGTTCACCAAGGTGCAGCGCCTGCAATATTTCCCGGAGACCGACACCATGTACCTGACCGGCGCCACGGCCGCCAAGCCCTATGACCCCGGCCAGTGGGACTCGATCGGGCGTGTGGTGGCGCGCTACGACAACTGGCGCGGCACCAGCCGCAACACCGTGCGCAAGCCGCGCTACGTGGTGGAGGTGGACAGCCTGCCGGGCCGGCGCCCCACGCAGGGCATCGAGGGCATCGCCGTGGCCGGCGACTACATGTTCCTGGTCGAGGCGGAAAAGGCCCACGTGCGGGTGCTGGAGAACCGAACCGGACGGCAAATCGGCGTGATGACGCCCGGCGGCGAGGTGGGCGGCGAGAGCGGCTGGGTCGATGTGCCGATGGGCATCACCGCGCTGCGCCGCGCCAACGGCGAGTACGTGGTCTTCGTCGAGGAAGACGCGCGTGGCAAGAACCTGATGTACCGCTGGCGCCCGGCACCGGCGCCGACACCGGCACCGGCCGGGGAGGCAAAGCGCCCATGATGGACGTGACGCTGCGGCGCAACCTGCTGATCAACCTGACCGGGCTCGCCTTGCCGACGCTGGTGTCGCTGGTCACCGTGCCGCTCTATATCAAGGTGCTGGGCGTGGACCGCTTCGGCGTGATGACGCTGGTCTGGGTACTGGTGGGCTATTTCACGCTGTGCGACTTCGGCATCAGCCTGGCCAGCGAGAAGCGCATCGCCCGCGCGCTGGCCAGCGCCGACCGCGCCGACATCGCCCTGACGTTCTGGAGCGCGCTCTGGACCAGCCTGGTGACCGGGCTGATCGGCGCGGTGATCCTCTGGGGCGTGGCCGGCGCCTATTTCCATTGGGCCACGCACGCGCCCGAGGCGCTGCTGAACGAGGTGACGCGGGCGCTGCCGTGGATCGCGCTGTCGATCCCGGTCGGCAACGTGGCGCTGGTCTTTGCCGGGGCGATCAGCGCGGCGGAGCGCTTTTCGGTCTTCAACATCAACCAGACCATCGGCACGGTGATGTTCCAGGTGCTGCCCGTGACGGCGGCGTTCGTGCTGGCGCCGACCCTGCAGGTGGCGCTGTGCACGGCGGTCATCGCCCGGGCCGTGAGCGCGCTGATGCTGGGCGTGGCGGCGGTGCGCGTGCTGGAGATCGACACGGTGCAGCGGGCCCAGCGCGCCTGCGTGCGCGCCCTGTTCGGCTACGGCCGCTGGCTGCAGCTGACCGTGGCGGCCAACATGATCGGCGAGTCGCTGGACCGCGTGGTGGTGGGCGCGCTGCAGCCGCCGCGCTTCGTCACCTACTACGCGGTGCCGCAGAACCTGGTCTCGCGGCTGAACCTGCTCTCGGGTGCGCTCTCGCGCACGCTGTTCCCGCGCCTGGCCGCCGCGCGGCGCGAGGAGGCGGTGGAGATCGCCCATCACGCGCTCGGCTTCCTCCAGACGCTGCTCACGCCGGTGACGATTGGCGCGCTGTTCGTGCTGGAGCCGTTCCTGCGCTCGTGGGTGGGGCAGGAGCTGTCGTCCAGCTCGGGGGAGATCGGCCGGATCATGGTGCTGGGTGTGTGGCTTGGCGGACAGACGACCGTGGCGCGCAACCTCATGCTGGCCCAAGGCAAGGAGGCGGGTGTGGCGCACGTGTCGCTGCTGCTGCTGCCGGCGTTTGCGCTGCTGCTGTGGGGCGGGGTCTACCTGTTCGGCATCCAGGGCGCGGTGATGGCGGTGCTGGTGCGCGGCGTGGCCGAGTATGCGGCGCTGCTGCGGCTCTGCGGCATGCGCGCACGGCCGCTGGTGCACGAGATGGCGCCGCATCTGGTGTTCGTGGCGCTGGCGCTGCTGCTGGCATCGCACGTGAACGGCTGGCTCCCTTGCCTGGCGGCGGGCACGGCGCTCGCCCTCTGCAACATGGGATGGTCGCTGCACAGCTCGGCCACGTTCCGGGATGTGGCGAAATCGGCCTGGCGGCGCGTGTCGCCGCGCCCCACGCCTGACAGCGCGGCACCGGATGTCGCCGCGCCCGCTAACCACGAAGGGAAGACATGAGGATCCTTCACCTGGCCAACCACGCCCGCGATGTCGGCAACGGCATCGTGAACGTCATGGTGGATCTGGCGGTGGCGCAGGCCGCGGCCGGGCACTCGGTCACCATCGCTTCCGCCGAATGCGGGTTTGGCGAGCTGCTGGCCGGCTCGGGCGTGCGGCACGTGACGCTGGCGCAGCGCAAGCCGCTCGCCCTGCCGCTGGCGGTGCGCGAGCTGCGCCGGCTGACGCGCGAGATGGCGCCCGAGATCGTCCATGCGCATATGGTGTCCGGCGCCCTGGTCGGCGCGCTGGCGCGCCGCGCGGGCGGCGGGCCCTACGCGCTGGTGACCACGGTCCACAACGAATTCCAGCGCAGTTCCGACCTGATGCGCCTGGGCGACCGCGTGGTGGCCGTCAGCGGCGCCGTGGCGGCGTCGATGATCGGGCGCGGCATTCCGAGGGACAAGATCCGCGTGGTACGCAACGGCACCATCGGCTCGGCGCGGCTGGCGCGGCTGCCGGCGGCCCCGAATGCGATGAAGGCGCTGGCCGGCCCGTCGATCGTCACGGTATCCGGCCTCTATGCGCGCAAGGGCGTGCTCGACCTGATCGATGCCTTCGCCGATGTGCACCGCGCCGTGCCGGGTGCGCAGCTCTATCTGGTCGGCAACGGCCCGGACCGCGCCGCCTGCGTGCGGCTGGCGGAAGACCTGGGCGTCAGCGACGCCGTGCACCTGCCCGGCTTCGCGCGCGACCCCCGGCCATGGATGCGGGCCGCCGACGTGTTCGTGCTGGCCTCGCACTCGGAATCGTTCCCGCTGGTGCTGAGCGAAGCCCGCGAGGCCGGCTGCGCCATCGTCGCCACGGCGGTGGGCGGCGTGCCAGAGGCGCTCGGCTACGGCGCGGCGGGCCTGATCGTGCCGGCCCAGCGGCCCCGCCTGCTGGGCGAGGCGCTGTCCAACCTGCTGCGCGACCGCGCCACGCTCGACGGCTGGCGCGCGCGCGCCGCGCAGGACATCGACTGGCTGCGCGTGGACCGCGTGGAGCGCGACTACGGCGCGATCTATACAGAATTGCTGGCCGCGGTGCGCCAGCCCCAGCACACCTCGCCCACCCAATCCACCCAATCCACCCCGCTTCCCGTTGCCGGCGTGACCGAGCCCACCAAGGAGCTGGCGCGCCATGGCTGAACAGGACCCCCCACGCATGCTCCACGTCAACCTGCTGGCGCACGGCACCGAGGCCACCCGCCCGGCGCAATCGGCCCGCCAGCGGGTGCTCTTCGTCGACCAGAGCGGCCAGATCGGCGGCGCACAGCTCAGCCTGCTCGATATCGCGCGGCATCGTAGCCATGACAGCGAAGTGGTGCTGCTCGATGACGGCCCGTTCCGTGAGCGGCTGGCGGCGCAGGGCGTACGCGTGCACGTGGAAGCCGGCGGCGCCGTAGGCGCGCTGCGCCAGCGCGGGTTTGGCACGGGCGCGCTGCGCGGCCTGCTGGCGCTGCCCTCGCTGGTGCGGCGCGTGGCCCGGCGCGCGGCGTGCGCGGACGTGGTCTACGCCAACACGCAGCGCGCCATGGCGGTTTGCGTGCTCGGCAAGTGGCTGCACCGGCGCCCGGTGGTCTGGCACCTGCGCGATATCGTCGATGACAGCTTCTTCGGCCGCACCCAGCGCATCGCCATTCGCCTGCTGTCGCGCGGGCTGACCCGGGTGATCGCCAACTCGCAGGCCAGCGCGGATGCGTTCCGCGCGCTGGCCGGCAACGGCGTGCCCATCGAGGTGGTGCACAACGGCATCGACCCCGCGCCGTTCGACGCCGCACTGCTGCGCGACCGCCTGGCGCTGCGCGTGGCCAACGGCCTGCCGTCCACCGGGCTGCTGGTCGGCCTGTTCGGCCGGCTGACGCCGTGGAAGGGCCAGCGCGTGCTGATGGAGGCCGTCGCGCGCATGCCGGGCGCAACCATGGTGCTGGTGGGCGCCCCGCTGTTTGGCGAACACACTTACGAGGCAGCGCTGCGCGCGCGCGCCGCCGAGCCGGATCTGGCCGGGCGCGTGCACTTCCTGGGCTTCCGTGCCGATGTGGCCGAACTCATGCACTGCATGGACGTGGTGGTGCATGCCTCGGTCTGGGCCGAGCCGTTCGGGCGCGTGGTGGTGGAGGGCATGCTGGCGGCGCGTCCCGTGGTGGCCACGGCGGCGGGCGGCGTGAAAGAGATCGTCGATGACGGCGAGACCGGCATCCTGGTCTCGCCCGATGACGCGCCGGCACTGGCCAGCGCCCTGACCCGGCTGGCCGACGAGGCCGAGCGCGACCGGATGGGTGTCCGCGCGCGCGCGGCAGCGGTGGCGCGCTTCTCCCCGCTGGCCATGCTCACGGCCGTGGACCGCATCGTGGCCGACGTGGCACGCCGCGACGGTGTGGCGCAGGACGCGCCCGCCGTCTGACCTCCCTTTCCTGATTATCTGGATATCAGCGTGGCGTGACAGTCGCCGATTCGGCGGCGATCGGCGTCACGCCGCCGGTCGTGCCCGCACCACGCGCATGCCGGTGGATATAGCCGCAGGCCAGCCGCGTGGTGCGCCACGCCTCGGCCACGCCGCGCAGCCCCTGCTGGCGCACGTTGTGGGCCAGGTTGTGGGACACGGCCACCATCAGGAACACCGCGGCCTTGGCCGGGCGGCGCTCGCTCCAGCCATAGCGCTTGAACGTGGTGTAGATGCGCGAGGCGTGCAGGAACGGCCGGTAGTAGTCGCGGTTGGCCGGCGACGGGAAATGGTGATTGGCCGCGCTGGCCAGCCATTCGATGCGGAAGCCGTGCTTGAACACCGCCCGGCTGGCCAGGTCGATCTCGTCGTAGCCATAGACCAGCTGCTCGTCGAAGGCCACGTGGTCGAACAGTTCGCGCGGAAACACGGTGCTGTTGATGACGATCGAGTACATGCGCTCGCCGCAGCGGTAGTTGTGCTGCTGGAAGCCGAGGAAGGCGCCCTTGTGCGGGCGCACGCGCTCGCCGTGGCAGACCTCGGTGCCGGTCAGGATCAGCCGGTTGGCCGGCCCGCCAGCGGCCACGTGGTGCACCTGGTCGTCGAGCAGCCGTTCGGCCATCTGCTGGAGGAAGGTCTCGCCCAGCGTGGCGTCATCGTCGATAAACAGCACGTGC
The DNA here is from genome assembly GCF_046535395.1 of Cupriavidus sp. SIMBA_020. NCBI lineage: Bacteria > Pseudomonadati > Pseudomonadota > Betaproteobacteria > Burkholderiales > Burkholderiaceae > Cupriavidus > Cupriavidus sp. SIMBA_020. The sequence continues at coordinate 125,569 of NZ_JAWRWU010000010.1, forward strand.
GTGCCCGTGGCGGCGGCCAGGGCGCGGTTGCGGTTGGCGCAGAGGCCGCGGCGCGGCCCTTCGACGTAGGTGATGGCCGGGAACTCGCCCAGCATCATGTCGCGCGTGCGGTAGTCGGTGCTGTCGTCGGAGACGATCAGCTGGTGCACGGGCGTGGTGGAGGCCTGGACCGATTGCAGCGCGCGGCGCAGGTCGTCGGGCCGGTTTCGCGTGCAGATGCACAGCGAGAACGTCGGCAGGAAGCTGGCTGACATGGTGATTTCTCCCGTCGGGCTGGTGCCCGTATCGTCGTTTGCAGCCTGTGCGGCTGTCTGCGTCAGTCTGGGAGGCGCGGCTGGCGGGGTCTGTACGCTCGCTCACCCACTCCCTGCTCCCGGGGTGCCCGCGCCTGCGCGCGGGGGCTCCGGGAGGGGGGGCGAACGCGGCTCAGAGGCTGGGCTGCGTGGGGAACGATGCGTCGCGGCGTACCGCCGGCGCCGCACGCGTGGCGCGCTCGTCGCCGCTGACCCAGTCCAGCGTGGCGCCGCGCTGCAGCGCGGCGTAGACCGCTTCGCCCTTGTTCTTGACCTTCAGGCGCTGGTACAGCGTGCAGGCGTGGCTCTTCACCGTGGCCACCGAGATATTGAGCATGCGGCTGACCGTCTTGATCGGATAGCCGCGCGCCAGCAGCACCAGCACCTCGTACTGGCGCGGCGTGATCTTGAGCATCTCGGCTTCGTCGTAGCTCGGCTCGTCCTCGGTCAGCGGCTGGGCCGTGGCACGCAGGGCGCCCATCGCGGCGCGGGGCGTGACGGCGCAGGCGGCCAGCGCGTGCGGATCGGTCTGTACCGTGGCGGTCAGCGGCAGCGGCGCGGCCGAAGCCAGGGACGTCGTGGCCGGCAGTGCCGAGCGCGAGGCGGCCGGGGCGGTTGCCATGGCGGCCGGCACGGCATCGCCCGCGAACATCAGGCCCTGCACGCTGGAGACGGCCAGCCGGATGGCGGCTTCGATCACGGCCAGCGAGGCCGATTTCGGCAGGCAGCCGCAGATGCCCCGCGCTGCATCCGCCGTGGGCGCATGCAGCGGCAGCTGGTCGGACAGCACCAGGATGCGTTGTGGCGCAAGCCGTTCGCGGGCCAGCTCCAGCTGCGTCCAGCCGGCGAACTCGTCGGCGGGCATGCCGAAGACCAGCAGGTCGGCGTTGCGGTAAGGGGTATCCAGTTTGCCGATGTCGGCCGGCGCAAGCGCCAGTACGTGTCCGGATTCCTGGATGGTTTCGAGCATCTGCAACAGCCCGAGGCGGAGCAGCGGATGCTCCTCGATCAGCAAGGCGTTCATTATTCTTCACTCCCCGTTTGGCGGGTGAGATGCGGGCGCTTTGCTTAAGGGAATGTCACCGGCAGGGCGGCCACCCGTGACAGGTGCCGCGAAAACCGCTTGAACCCCGTGCTTCCGTGTCAGTCGATGTCCAGTTGTTAGATTGGACTTCCCGCGCGACCGGAAGGTTGACCCGAACCCTAACCCGAAAAAAAATCGCTCCTAAATTCGGCTTAAATTCATCTTATGGGCTGGTTCATCTGAAAGCAAGAGGGTGGAATTCAGCGTCTGCTGAGGTGGAATGAAAACGAACTCATAATCCATGGCTAAACCGAGCCATGCCTCATGCGTTTGGGCGGCGATGTTCGCCAAGCGCCATCTGGAACGGGCTGGCCGGTCCGTTGCAGGCCTGAAACAGGGGGTCCCCAATATGTTTCACCACTGCAACCATATTGAATAAAAGGCGCACGATAAATGGAGAAAGCTCACCCGACTGGGGGGTGCGGCATTAACGGATGGCTGCTTTATGCGCCAATTTTGAAACCATTACAAAATCACTGGCGGATGGCGGCATGGGCAGTTCTCCTTTCGTGGGGAGTCTCGTGGCCTAGTGCAAAAGGATGAGAGTGAAATCCCACCTCCGGAGGAAAGTAATCAGGGGTGTTAAGGGGGCGGCGCCCGGCTTGCCACCCACCTTCGTGGGGATACACCCCACCTCCCGGGGGAGGGCTGAAAGCCTAATGGCCAAATGGACTTTGGGCCGAATCGGAAAAGGAAGGGAAGCGGAAGCGGAAACGGAAACGGAAACGGAAACGGGCCGGACCACATGCCCATGGTCCGGCCCGTTGCCGTCAGTCAGTCGCTACGCTCGGCGTGCGCCTCAGCGCGCCCAATGCCCGGGACGCCTGACCCAGCCGTGCGGGCCATGCACCCAGCGGTCCGGCACGTAGCGGTAGCCGGGGCGCGCCGTCTGGTAGTAGCCGCCGCGCCAGGCGTAGTTGCCCTGCACGCGGTCATAGTGGCCGGGCACCCAGACCTTGCCGGGCCGCGGCGCCGGGCGCACTTCATGGCGCGGCGGGGGCGGGCGGTCGTCATAGCCATGGGCCTGGGCGGGCGACATCAGCCCGAAGGCACTCCCGGCGGCAAGGACGGCGGCGGCAAGCATCAGTTGGCGTTTCATGGTGGTTCTCCTTCTACCGGATCATCCGGTCGGGCAAAGCAGGCTGTGGATGTGGGGTTGTGCGATGAAGTCCGACGCCGTGGCCGATCGGCCGATCAATAGCGGCCGCGGTCGTGGTAGTGGTAATGGCCGCCGCGCGGCGGCACGACGATGCAGGCCGAAAGCAGGGCGCTCGTGGTGGCCAGCAAGAGGGTCAGGGCGATGGCGCGTTTCATGTTGGGGACTCCGTATGCGATTCGCTCGGTGGCGGTTCGCGTTGAACACGGCTTCACTGTAGCGACGCACCCCCGCTCCGCGCGGTTGCACTTGTAAGGCTGTCTTCGCGCCGGATGCGGCGAAAACGCCTCCCGAAGGGCTTCGCCCATCGCCCGCCAGCCCTTGTCTGGCAAGGCCTGGCGGCGAAGTGACGCCTACGCCCGCGCCGCAGTCTGCGGGCAGGCCCAGGGTAATGTGGCGTTACATCGGAAATGTCTGCTGCAAAGATTTGCCATGGCAGCGGGGTGCGCCGGGCCTCGATCGAGGCTGTCGTCCTTGATCGAGGCCGCCACGTTTGGCGCAGAAACGGGTACGCTTCAACCTGTGCGCCCCGCGCGGCGGGCTTCCCCGCAACGGTGCGCACCCCGCGCCGACGCCCTCGGCGGTCTCCGAAAACGCCCCACGGTGCGTCATCGGCGGGCCATCCGGGGGCCGCGCGCGTGGCACGAAGCTTGCGCCAGTCTGTTTGCCGTATTCCCGAGGGAGGACGTCATGCCGGTCATGTTCATCGTGCTGATCCTGCAGGCGCTCGAAGGCCTGAGCCCGCTGTCGGTGCCGCGTTTCGCGCGGATGCAGTTCGAAGACAGGGGCGATGCCGTCGCGGTCATGGAGCGCTCGAGCATGCCGTGACCCCATCCGCCGTTCTCTCCGGGGCGAATTCCAACGACCAACGGAGGGAACATGAATCGCAGTGACGTGACCGATCTGATCATCGAAGCCAAGGTCAGGCGCGGGATTTCCTGGGCGCAGGTGGCCGAGCGCGTGGGCAAGAGCAAGGAATGGACAACGGCCGCGTGCCTGGGCCAGATGGTGTTCGACGAAGCCGGCGCCCGTGCCGTGATGGAGATCTTCGACCTCCCCGCCGAAGCCGAGCCCTGGCTGCGCACCGTGCCGTACAAGGGCTCGCTGCCCACCCAGGTCCCCACCGATCCGCTGATCTACCGCTTCTACGAGCTGGTCAGCGTGTACGGCACCACCTTCAAGGCGCTGATCCATGAGGAATTTGGCGACGGCATCATGAGCGCCATCGACTTCCGCATGGACCTTCAGCGCGAAGCGGACCCCAACGGGGACCGCGTCCGCATCGAGATGTCCGGCAAGTTCCTGCCCTACAAGACGTATTGAAGGGCGCCGGGGCGGGCAGGCCGCCCCGGCATTTCCGTGTGTCGGATCGCACAGAGGCCGCGCGCCTCCCCTCGCCAGAATGCAGGAAACTGCCATGCGGCAATGCTGGGGAGACACAGGCCATGCAGATTACCTACGACAAGCAGACCATCAACGCGTCCAACCCGCTGGCGCGCTTCGCGCACCGGAGCCGGATCGCGCTGGGTCTCGGCATGGTGTCCGCCCGCTGCCCGCACGGCGGCACGGTGGTGGACTTTGGCGCGGGGCCGGGGCTGTTCCTGCACCGGCTCGGGCAGGCGCGGCCTGACCTGTCGCTGGCCGGACTCGACCCCTACAAGACCCCGGACTACCCCGAGATCCGCTATCTGGCGGAGATGGACGCCCAGCCCAGTGACTCGGTGGATATGCTGACCGCCTTCGAAGTGTGCGAGCACCTCTATGCGGACGAGGTGGACACCTTCCTCGACGACGCCCTGCGCATCCTGCGCCCCAGCGGTACGCTGATCATCTCGGTGCCGGTGATGTACGGCGTTGCCATCGTGCCGAAGCTGCTCAACGGCATGGTCAGCGAGCGTACGTTACGCATGGATCACACGCCGGGCGAGGCGCTGCGGGCGCTGGTGGGACTGCCGGTCACGCGGCCGGACAATCCCCGCCATACCCACAAGGGTTTCGACTTCCGCAAGCTGCGTGCGCAGGTGAGCACACGCTTTGACGTGGAAGCCGAATCCACCAGCCCGCTGCGTCAGCTGCCGTGGTGGCTCAGCTCGCAATACTTCATGATCTGCCGGCCACGCGAGGCTTGATCCACAAGCTCCGGCTCAATCTCAGCCGAAGAACTCGTTGTAATAGCGGGTGCAGTGGCCGGATTGCCGGAAGGTGTAGGGCAGTTCCGCCATGGCGGCTGCGTCGAGCGAGCCGAAGGGGATGTCCAGGTCCAGGTCGGGATGGGCGGTCTGGTCGTCGGTACGGGAGGTCTGTTGCGGATTCACGGTAACGCTCGCTCAAGTCGATGGCGCGTTCTGGGCGCCGGGATGTCTGGAAGTTCGGTGGGCGGGATCGCCGCCACGGATTGCATCCTACCCAAGCCATGCGTGCGGATCATCGGCGCGCGCCTCAAAACACTATTTCACGATCGCCATCAATCGTCGTGGGCTATCGGGGCGATAGGGTCCACCCTTCCCCCAGAAAGCGCCGCCGCCTTCCCGTGACGGGTCTATAGTGGGCTGGGGAGCCGCACCGTCGCGGCGCCCATCCCCTTCTGTTCCCTTCCCCTCACCGCCAACGCCTGCGGGAGCACGCCATGACACTACCGCCGTGCTATGCCGACCGCCGCGAGGCGGGCACCTATCTGGGCCGTCACCTCGCGGAACACGGGATGGGCCATACCGATGATGGCCAGCCGGTGCTCGTGCTGGCGCTGCCGCGCGGTGGCGTACCCGTGGCTTTCGAGGTGGCGCGCGCGCTGGATGGCAAGCTCGACGTGCTGCTGGTGCGCAAGATCGGCGCCGCCGGCTATCCGGAACTGGCGCTGGGCGCGGTGGTGGAGGGCGATGCCAGCGGCGGCGAGCCGCATACCGTGGTCAATGACGATCCGTGGGCGCGCCGCTCGGTGGAGTCCGGCGCCTTCGACGCCGAGCGCGGCCGCCAGCTCAACGAGATCTGCCGGCGCCAGCAGCGCTACCGCGGCGGGCAAGCCGTCACGCCGATGCAGGGGCGCCAGGTGATCGTCGTCGATGATGGCGTGGCTACCGGCGCCACCATGCGCGCGGCCCTGCTCGCGGTGCGGGCCGCCGGCGCGGCGCGGGTCGTCGCGGCGATCCCGGTCGGGGCGGCGGACGGGCTCGATACGCTGCGCGAAGTGGCCGACGAGGTGGTATGCCTGAAGACCCCGGACAGTTTCGGCGCCGTGGGCGCCTTCTACCTCGACTTCACGCAGACCAGCGACGAGGAGGCGCTGACGCTGCTGCGCCAGGCGCAGATGTCAGCCATTCCCGGCACGGGCAGCCAGCCGGGCCTTCAGGTGCGGCACCAGCCCACCCGCCCGTAGCAGCGCGCGCAGGAAGTCCGGCATCGGCTCGCACGCCAGGTGCGTGCCGTCCTCCAGCCGGATGCGCGCGCCGTCCAGGTCCAGCGTGGCGCGCGTGCCATCGGCCAGCAACGCCGCCTGCGCGCACACCATCACCGGCAGGCCGAGATTGAGCGCGTTGCGATAGAACAGCCCCGCGAAGGACGGCGCGATGACGGCCGCCACGCCCAGGTGGCGCAGCGCCTGCGGGGCCTGCTCGCGCGAAGATCCCATGCCGAAGTTGTTGCCGGCCACGACGAGGTCGCCGGGGCGCACGGACGCCGGAAACTCCGGCCGCAGCGCGGCCAGGCAATGCTGGGCGAGCACATCGATGCCGGCCTTCATATAGCTGCCGGGCGCCATGGCGTCAGTATCGACATCATCGCCAAAGCGCCAGATCCGGCCAGCCTGCGGCAGGGAGAATTCGGGGGCAGGGGGCATGTGAATCGTGGTCTGTCTTCGGTTTTCTGGTTCTTTTTGGGGACGACGGAAACGACGGAAACGGCGTGTTCAGGCGAGCAGCGTGCGTGGGTCGGTAATGCGCCCGGTCACCGCGCTGGCCGCCACGGTCAAGGGGGAGCCCAGCCAGACTTCGCTGCCGGCATCGCCCATGCGTCCCGCGAAGTTGCGCGCGGTGGAGGCGATGGCGTGGCTGCCGGCCGGGAAGCGGCTCGCGCCATAGCCGGCGCAGGCGTTGCAGGCGTTGGGCAGCAGGGCCGCGCCGGCATCGGTCAGCACCTGCAGCGTGCCCTCGCGCGCGGCCTGCTGCTGGTCTCGCAGGGAGGCCGGGGCCACGCGCAGCGACACGCCTGGCGCCACCTTGCGCCCGCGCAGCACGCTGGCGGCCAGGCGCAGGTCTTCGAGCTTGGCGCCGGTGCAGGCGCCCAGGTAGGCAATCTCCACCGGCTGCCCGGCGCAGGCTTCCACCGGCGCGCTGTTGGCCGGCGAATGCGGCGCGGCCACCTGGGGCGCGAGCGTGCTGGCATCGAACCGATGGGTGGCCCGTACCGGCGCGCCGGCATCGCTGCGCAAATAGCGAATGTCGATGGCGGCCAGCGTGGCGGCATCTACGCCGGCTTCGGCCAGCCATGCCAGGGTGGTGGCGTCCGGCGCGACCAGCCCGGTCTGCGCGCCCAGTTCGGTACTCATATTGCAGAGGGTCATGCGCTCCTGCATCGGCAGGGCGGTGACGGCGGCGCCGGTGTACTCGATGGCCTCGTAGTGGCCGCCGGCCATGCCGAGCCGGGCGCACAGGAACAGCATCATGTCCTTGGCGCAGACGCCGGTGCCCAGCGCGCCGCGCCAGTCGATGCGGATGGTCTGCGGCACGCGCAGCCAGATCTCGCCGGTGGCCAGCACGCCGGCCATCTCGGTGGCGCCGATGCCGAACATGTAGGCGCCGAACGCGCCGCCGGTGGGCGTGTGGCTGTCGCCGCCGACGATGAAGCGGCCCGGCAGCACGTGGCCCCGCTCGGGCAGTACCACGTGGCAGATGCCCTGGCCATCGATAAAGTTCGAAATACCGGCCTCGCGGACCCAGTCGCGCGTGAAGCGGACGATGGCCTCCGCGTCGGGGTCGGCGGCCGGCACGTAGTGGTCGGTCACCACCACGAAGCGCGAGGGGTCCCACACCTTGACGCCCAGCTCGCGCAGCAGCGGCGCCACGCGGCGCGGGCCGCTGGAGTCGTGCGCCATCGCCAGGTCGACCTGGCACATCACCACCGTGCCCGGCGTGACGTGCGCCACGCCAGCAGCGCGGGCGACGAGCTTCTGCGCCAGCGTGGCCGGCGGGGGCGCGGGAGGCTCGGCGTGGTCGCTCGGGCGCGTCATTCCGGCTGGGCTCCCGAATACTTCACCACGCTGGCCCAGCGCTTCACGTCCTGCTTGACGAAGGTGGCGAAGGCGTCCGGCGCCATCGCGCTCGGCTGGGCGCCGTCGTTCTCGAGCCGCTTGCGTACCGCTGGCGACTCCAGCCCGTGGCGCGCGGCCTGATACAGCGCCTGGGTCACCTCCGGCGGCAGGTTGGCCGGCCCGAACAGGCCGAACCACGCGCTGGACTCGAAGCCCTTCACCGTCGCGCCAATCGGCTGCACGCCCGGGAACTGGGGCAGCGGGCCGGGGCTGGTCACGCCCAGCACCTTGAGCTTGCCCGCCTTCACGTGCTGGGCGACGTTGAGCGTGCTGGCGAACATCAGGTCCACCTGCCCGGCCAGCAGGTCCGTGATGGCCGGCGTGGTGCCCTTGTAGGGGATGTTGACGATGTAGGTGCCGGTCATCATCTTGAACATGTCACCGGCCAGATGCACCGACGAGCCGACCGAGCCGATGCCGAAATTGAGCTTGCCCGGCTCGGACCTGGCCAGCCGGATCAGCTCGGGGATGTTGTTGGCGGGCAGTTTCGGCGTGGCCACCAGCACGCTCGGCACCGTGGCCACCAGCGTGATCGGCGTGAAGTCCTGGATCGGATCGAACGGCAGCTTCTTGTAGAGCGTGGCGTTGATGGTATGGCTGGTGAAGCTCATCAGCAGCGTGCTGCCATCGGCCGCGCTCTTGGCCACCATGTCCGCCGCGATATTGCCGCCGGCGCCGGGGCGGTTCTCCACCACCACCGGCTGGTCCAGCGACTGCGACATTTCCTGGGCGATGGTGCGCGCCAGGGTGTCCGTGGTGCCGCCGGCCGGCGCACCCACGAGGATGCGGATCGGCTTGCCGCCGGCCACCGCGGCGTGCGCCCCGGCGGGCAGGGCGAGCGCCACGCACAGCGCCGCCGAGGCCGAAGCCATCAGCGCGGCGGGGATGCGGGAAAACAGGCGGTGGACAGGGCGAAGAACAGCAGCGCGGGCGGGCGGACAGGCAGGCTGGCAGGCAGGCTGGCAGGCGGGCTGGTGCGCGCGCGGGCGGACGACTGGCATGACGGTAGCTCCTCGACAGTGTGATCAGGAGTGCGCAGTATCGCCCGGAATCTGCCGCGCGCGGCAGTGGACAAGAGGGGGGTCAGTCGCGCAGGCCGGTGCGGGTCTCGTTTTCCACCCACACGTTGGCGCTGTCTCCGCCCATTGGCGACAGGTCCATGCGGTACTCATAGCGGTCGGGCCGGTACTGGCCCAGCAGCAGCTGCACCGGGCGGCCGGCCTTGTCCAGCACCACGCGGCGCACGGCCAGCAGCGCGCCACCCACGGGTACGTCCAGCAGCGGGGCCACCACCACGTCGGCCAGGCGCGCGGTCAGCACCTGGCTGGCGCGGCCAAGCTCCACGCCGGCGGCCTCCAGCAGGCGCAGGATCGGCGTGCCTTCCAGATCCTTGCGCTGCAGCGGGCGGCCCAGGTCCACGGGCAAATAGACGGTGATATGCGAGAGCGGACGGTCGCGGTAGTGGCGCACGCGCACGATCTTCACCACGGGGTCGCCCGGCTCGAGCTTGAGCGCCTCGGCCACATCGGGGGTGGCGTGCACTTCGTCGATCGAGATCACCTTGACGGCGGTCTTCTCGCCCATGTCGATGATGTTACCGAGCAGGCTGGTGGTGCGCTCCTCGGTGGCGGCCGGCTTCACCGGATGCGGGTTCACGAAGGTACCCAGGCCACGGTGACGCCGCACGAGACCTTCCTGCACCAGGCGGTCGAACACGCGGCGCATGGTCACGCGGGAGGCGTGGAACTGCTTGGCGAGGTCGATCTCGCCCGGCAGCGGGCCCTGCCCGAAACGGCCTTCCACGATCTGCTGGCGGAGGACTACGTAAATCTGGTGATACAGGGGAACGACGGCTTCACTCATGGTTTCCCTTGCGGATGCGCTGACAAGTCCTAGACGAGACTAATGTACGTTAAATCAGACATAGAGCCTAGCATGAAACAGGCCGGCGGCGCTCTGCGCACTCCGCGCCCCCGCATTTGTTGCGGTCCCGCATCGTCGGCGCGGCGCGCGCAAGAAAGACGTGCCGCCGGGCGGGATTCCCTCTGAAAGCCGGTGCTCACGTCGCACTGACACGGCCAGTTGGGGCGGGATTCCTATCAGGGATTGCAATTCTTGACATATCCGACACTTCGCACAGGCCATGTGATTGCGTAGCGGTCACCTCGCGTGGGCTGTTTCACCACCGCAACGGGCCGCGGCACTGCGGGGTTCCCCTAGGCGCCACGCCAAGCTGCTGAAAACTCACGGTTTTTTCCGATTCGCACGGAGCGCCCACGCCGCCATGCGGCTAGCGTTGTCTCAACGCTGTGACATGTCTACTGCGGTTCACAGCATCGCAGCATCACCGGCGATGGGTTGCCGCGCGAAAAGTTCCCGGTCACCGGGTTGTAGCCCTTGTATTTCAAAGGATTACACGGCACGGCGCGCCCGCTGGCACTGTTTGTGCGCAAGGGGAGGCTGGTCTGGTCCCGTGCCGGACCTGAACCTCCAGCCGATGTTCTCGAGAGCGCCGGCCGGAGGCTGAGCCGCAGCACAAACTTCCTGGGAGCATCGTATGAAAAAGACTTTACTGGCGTCGGCGATCACACTGGCCTTCTTTGGTAGCCAGGCCTATGCGAACCCGACAACCAACAATGACTCGGGCGAGGGCGACAACACGCAGACCGCCACCGCAACCGCCACGCAAGGCGACGGCGCAAATGCCAACGAATATTCCTCTGCGACTCAGGACAACAGCACCACTACCACGAACAAGACTTCCAACAAGACGGCCACGCTGACGCTCAACAAGACGTCCACCCGCGTCAGCACCCGCGTTCGCCAGAGCGTGGATGGCTACGGTAACGCAGCGGCGGCCAACGGCGGCACGGCCACGTCGTCGATCGCCAATTCCTTCAACTCGACCAAGGCCATCGCCGTCAGCCGGCTCAGCGGCACGGTGTCCGGCAATACCATCAGCAACATCGGCAACTATGCCACCAACAGCGGCAATGCCAATGGCGCTGCGGGCGGTGCGGGCGGCCGTGGCTATGGCGGCACGGGTGAAGGCGGCAGCGGCGGCAATGGCGGCAACGGCGGCAACAGCGGCAATGGCGGCTCGGGCGGTTCGGGCGGCTCGGCCACCAACGGCAGCGCCTCGGCTGGTGATGCCAGCAACGGCAGCGCAACCGCCGGCAACGGCGGCCGCGGCGGCAACGCCAGCGGCTGGGCCGGTGATGGCGGCAACGCCCGCGCGAGTGGCGGCAGCTCCCTCAGCGCCAGCCTTGGCGTGGGCGGCCGTGGCGGCTCGGCCCTTGCGGGTGCCGGCGGCGGCTACAGCGGCGCGATTGGCGGCGACGGCGGCCGTGGCGGTGGCGCACTGGGCGCTGGCGGCAGTGCACTGGGCGCCGGTGGCAAGGCGCTGGGCGCTGGCGGCAGTGCACTCGGCGGCAGCGCAGCCCTGGGCGGCAGCAGCGGTGCGGGCTCCAGCTCGGGTAACGAGAAGGGTGGCGGCGCAGGCAGCACCAGCTCGGCCACGGCCGGCGCTGGCGGCGCAGGCTCTGCCGGTGCCGTAACGGCGAGCGGCGGTGCCGGCAGCGGCACGGGCGGCTCGGGCTCCGGCACGGGCGGCTCCGGCACGGCCACGGGCGGTGCAGGCGCAGCAGGCGGCTCGGGCACCTCGACGGCAGTGGGCGGAACCTCCACGGGCTCGGGCGGCGCCGGCGGCGCAGGCACGGGCGGTGCGGCAACGGCCACGGCTGGCGCGGCAACGGCCACGGGCGGCGCGGGCGGCACGCAAACCAGCACGGCCGGTAACGGCGGTGCAGGCGGTGCGGCCACCAATGGCAGCGCCACCACCGTCGCCACGAACGGTAGCGCCACGGCCGGCAACGGCGCAGTGGGTGCCGCATCGGGCACGGGCGGCGCAGGCGGCGCAGGTGGTGTGGGCAATGGTGGCACGGGCGGCGCCGGCAACGGTGCAGTCGGTGGCGCTGGCGGCAACGGTGGCTACAACATCGTCGATGCCGGCACCTTCAACATGTCCAACACCATGACCAGCGTCGGGCAATCCGCCGCGGGCGTCATGATCGCCAGCCAGAACAGCGGCATGGCGTCGCTGGTGCAGCAAAGCGTCAACGTCCAGGCAAACGTGAATGCCGGTCGCTAAGTCCGAGTGAGTCCTCCGGCTTCGGCCGGAGGCTTGCACGGTTGGCATTCGGGATGACGGTATCCCGGCACCTGCAAGGGCCGGGATGCTTGTCTGTCGAGGTGCCTGGGAGGTCCGGCGGCGCGGCCCGGATGGGAGCCGCGGAGTCGGAACAAGAGGGAGACGCACCATGTGTTCGCATCGCTCAGCTGTCATGGCAGTCACGACAGCTCTCCTGGCCTGGCCGTTCGCCCAGGCTGTGGCAGGACCACCGACCGCCGAGGCAACGGCCGTGGCGGTGGCCGGCAGTGAATCGGGCGCAGCCACCGCGGTGGCCGGCGCAGCGGCAAGCGTCACGGCGGCCCAGCCGGACGCGGCACCCAGGAACAATCTGTTCGGCACCACGGCACGCGCGGTTGGCAGCGACAAGCTGGACGGCGTACGCGGTGGCTCCGAAGTTGTCGTCAACGACATGCGCCTGCACGGTACCGTGGCGGAAAACGCCGCCATCAACACGCTGTCTGGCAGCAACATCGTCTCCGATGGCGCGTTCTCGAACGCGGCGGGCCTGCCCACCGTGATCCAGAACTCCGGCAATAACGTGCTGATCCAGAACGCGACCATCCTCAACGTCCAGTTCAAATGATCATGCGCCGCCTGTTGCTGGCCGCCGCTACCGTGGCGGCGACGCTGGGGAGCTTCTCCGCTGCCCGCGCCGACTACATCAACGTGCCCGCCGACGGCGGCAAGAGCTACAACGTGCCGGTCACCAGCCTCCGCGAGGCCCGGTATCGCAGCACCATCCGCCAGCAGTTCGACTTCAGCTGCGGCTCGGCCGCCGTGGCGACGCTGCTGACCTACCAGTACGGCTACCCGGTCACGGAGCAGACGGTTTTCGCCAACATGTATGTCAACGGCGACCAGGCCAAGATTCGGGCCGAAGGGTTCTCGCTGCTCGACATGAAGCGCTTTCTGGAGTCACGCGGGTTCCTGGCCGATGGCTATGAGCTGCCGCTCTCCAAGCTGGAGGAAACGCAGGTACCGGCGATCGTGCTGATCGTCGAGAACGGCTATCACCACTTCGTCGTGGTGAAGGGCGTGAGGGGCAACCGCGTGCTGATCGGCGATCCGGCACGGGGCACGCGCTCGCTGGAGCGGGAGCACTTCGAGCGGATCTGGGACAGCCAGCTGCTGTTCGTGATCCACAACCGCACCGAAAACGCGCGATTCAATCTGGTGTCCGACTGGCGCGTCGCGCCAACCGGGCCCTACTCTTCGGGGATCAACCGCGACAGCCTGTATTTCACCGTCATGCCCAAGCATGGCGTGAACGATTTCTGAGTCGAGGAGCAGTCATGGTCCTGACAACCGCTTCACCCGCACTCCGGCGCAGAGCCGGCAGTGTGGCGGCGATGGCCCTGCTGGGCGCGGGTCTGGCCTGCGCCGGCAATGCCTACGCCAGCATGGGTGTACCCATGCCCGATACGGCGATCGACATCGCGCTGAGCGCGACCGCCGATGGTCCCACCGCGCCGGAACTCCCGGCCGTGGCCGTGTCCCATGCCATCGATCTGCCAGCGATGCCCACGCAAGTGGAACTGGCTGCCGATATCCCGCTGCCGCCACCCGCCGAGCGTGTGGCGACGCCCCCCGTTAACCCTGCCAACCCTGTTAACCCTGTTGCCCAAGCGCCTGCGTCAGACGAGCCGGTGGCCAGGGCCCCCGCGGCGAAGCATCGCGCCGCCAAGGATCCGCTGGCAACGGCCATGACCGTTGCCACGCGCGAGCCCGACGCGCCGGTGACCGATGCGCGCGGCGGCATGGCCAAATGGAAACCGGTGGCGCAGGCGCGGCTCGACAAGCAGCGCGGCGGGTTTGACGTCGGCGGCCTGCAGGTCAGCTTCGGCATCGACCGTGCAGTCTTCGTCAACGGCGCGCTGGCCGTGGCCACCAGCATCAACATTCCCGATGTGAGCCGCATCACCGCCGCGCAGGCGCAGCAGCTGCAAGCCACGCTGGGCGGCGTGGCGGCTGCCGTGGCCAACGCCAACAACGCGGCCAACGGGGCCGTGGCGGCCGCCAATGCCGCAGCCGCCAATGCACAGGGCGCGGCGGGCACGGCGGGGCAGTCGGCCACCGCCACGGCCAATGGCGCGGCGGCCAGCGCCCAGGGGGCGGCAGGCACGGCCCAGGCGGCGGCCAACGCAGCCGCGCAGGGCGCCAATGCCACGGCACAGGGCGCGGCGGGCATGGCTTCGCAGGCCGTGGCCACGGCCACCGGCACGGTGGTCACCAACGGCATGACGAACATCGTGCAGAACGGTGCGGGCAATATGGCCAACGTTGGTGCGATGGCGAACATGCCGGGCACCGTGATCCAGAATACGCTTAACAACCAGAGCATTCAGAGCCTGATGACAATCAACGCCAGCGTGAACACGCTGGCGGCGTTCCGCACGCAGATGGCAAATACTGCGCTGAACAGTGTCATCCAAAGGACAGCCAGCATGAGGTAAGTCGCGAATACGCGGAAAAGCGGTACAGGTTGCGGGCTCCTGCGAGACAGCCCGCCGTCCCCGGGGGAGGAAGACGTCATGAAGAAGCGTTCGCTGCAGGGCATCCGTTTTGCCGGCTGCTCGACGATGCTGTTGCTGGGCGGCATGAGCCACGCCCAGACACCGCCGGATGCGGGGCCACCGGCCGCCGCCCGGCTGGAGACGCTGCAGAAGGAACTGACCGAACAGTCCCGGCAGCTCGAAGCGATGAAGCGCGCGCTGGCGGAGCAGGAAGCCACCATCCGCGAGCTGCGCAACACCATCAGCCCGGACGCCCTCGCGCGCAAGCGCGGCGGCCAGCGTACCGGCGCCGATGTGTCCACCAATTCGGCCGCGGCCGCCGCCGGCAGCAGCGCCACCCAGATCAACAACACGGTGCAGCAGGGCATGCAGCAGCAGGCCCAGCAGCCGCCTGCGGGGCCGGGCGACCCGCAGAACCAGGCCCCGCCAAACAACGTGGCGCAGGGCGCCCAGCAGGGCGAGTCCCTCGCCGGCGCCGAGGAGCCGGTGGGCCGCGCGCCGGTGTCGGACGGCCGTCCGCCCGAGATCGCCCCGATCTTCGACCAGCCTGGCGTGCTGACGGCCCAAGGCAGCCTGGTGGTGGAGCCGAGCTTCCAGTACGGCTATTCGTCGAACAACCGCGTGGCGCTGGTCGGCTACACGGTGATCCCGGCCGTGCTGATCGGCCTGATCGATGTGCGCGAGGTGAAGACCACCACCTACCTCAGCGCCGTGGCGTTCCGCTACGGCCTGACCAAGCGGCTCGAGATCGAAGCCAAGATCCCTTACGTCAGCTCGAAGTCGCAGACCGTGAGCCGGGAAGTCTTCACCGGCAGCGCGTTCGACAACGTGTTCAACTCCAGCGGCAGCGGCCTGGGCGACGTGGAGGCGACGCTGCGCTACCAGCTCAACTACGGCAACGAGAAGATGCCGTACTTCATCGGCTGGCTGCGCTACAAGTCGAACACCGGGCGGGATCCGTTCGAAGTGGTGACCGATTGCGTGACGCGCTGCGTCAGCAATACCACCGGCACCGGCCTGCCGCTGGGCATGCCGACGGGCACCGGCTTCCAGGCGATCCAGCCGGGCGTGACCTGGCTGCTGCCGACCGATCCGGCGGTGTTCTTCGGCACCTTCAGCTACCTGCACAACTTCGCGCGGGACAACGTCAGCCGCACCGTGCTGAACGGCGAGACCGAGTCGCTCGGCAAGATCGCCCCGGGCGATATCTTCCAGTTCAACTTCGGCATGGGCCTCTCGCTGAACGAGCATGCGTCGTTCAGTATCGGCTATGACCAGAGCATCATCTGGCCGACCAAGCAGAACGGGCAGACCATTCCGGGCTCGGTGCGCATCACGCAGGGCACGCTGCTGGTGGGCTACTCGTACCGCTTCAACCAACGCTACACGCTGAACCTGTCGGTGGGCGCCGGCCTGACCCGCGACACCCCCGACCTGACTGTTACGCTGCGCCTGCCGATCACATTCTGACGCAGGCAAATACCGTGAGTGACGCGCGGCGCGCATGCGCGATGTTTCAAGCGCGCGTCACCACGGAGCGTGCCGCAGCGCGCCTTGCACTCGATCCGCGAACGGAGTAGAACGAACCTATCCCGTCCCGCCGACGGATACCCAAGCCGGGGCGGCCTGAGCCTGAAGAGGAGACAAGCCATGCGCAAACGCATCTTCTGGTTGTTGCCCGACCTGCCAAGCGCCCGCCGCACCATGGACGACTTGCTGCTGGCCCGCATCGAGAACCGCCACATCCATTTCGTGGCGCGCGATGGTTCCGACATGACCGGATTGCACGAGGCGAACCTGTTCCAGACCTCCGACATCGTCCACGCCGCCGAGATGGGGCTGATGGTGGGCGGTGGCGTGGGGATCGTGGCCGGCGTGGTGGTGGCGATGTTCCCCATCGTCAGCGACACGCCGCAGTGGGGCCTGGTCGGCGTGCTGGCCGTGCTGGGCGCCGTGTTCGGGGCCTGGGCCTCGAGCATGATCGGCAGCTCGGCCCCCAACAGCCGGCTGCGTGCCTTCGAGAAGGACATCGAGGCGGGCAAGCTCCTGCTGATGGTGGACGTGCCGCGTGGCCGCATCGAGGAAATCGAGATGCTGCTCCAGCGCGCCCATCCGGAAGCCCGCTTCGCCGGGATGGACCCCGCAGTGCCGGCGTTCCCCTGAGCGCACCAGGGCCCCTTCGCTGCATTGCAATGCTTAGCCTGCGCGCCGCCGTGGCGCGCCACGGCGCACGGCTTGTCGTGCGCCATGCTGCGGCCACACCCGCGCCGGCACCCGGAGCATTCCCGGCAAACGGTGTGCTGCCGCAGCAACACCCCTCCCGACCCTCCCCGCCTGAATGTTTGAACATTTACCCCCGTTGAGGTAAGTTGCGGGCATCGCGCGGCCGTCCTCACGGGATGCGCCGCGTGCCGCAGCGGCAAAAAATTACTAGTCAGCCAGCAGCTTTTGGAGGGGTCACAATGAACGCAAGGAGCTTTGCGTGCGGCATGCTTGCCGCCACGCTGGGGTTGGTCGCGCCCGTGGCGGTGCACACCGCGCACGCGGAACCGGGGATCAGCAAGGGCACCATCCGCATCGGCCAGTCGGCCGGCGTGACCGGCCCGGTGGCCGGCTCGGTCAAGGAGCAGATCGCCGGGGCGCAGGTCTACCTGAAGACCATCAACGCCAACGGCGGCGTGGCCGGGCGCCGCATCGAGCTGGTGACCTACGACGATGGCTTCGACGCCAAGCGCACCCCTGACAACGTACGCAAGCTGATTGCCGAGGACAAGGTCTTCGCGCTGTTCATGGTGCGCGGCACGCCGCAGAACGAAAGCATCCTGCCGATCATCGGCGCGGAAAAGGTGCCCCTGGTGGCCCCGCTGACCGGCGCCATCACGCTGCACCGCCCCGTCAACCGCTACGTGTTCAACGTGCGCGCCAAGTACCAGGACGAGGTGGCCCGCGCCATCAACCACCTTGCCACGTCCGGCATGAGCCGGATCGCCATCTTCTACGCCAACGACGGCTTCGGGCAGGATGTGTTCGAAGGCTTCACCACCGCGCTCCAGGCGCGCGGCGTGCAGCCGGCGGCGTCGGCCTCGTTCAACCGGCCGATGGGCGATATCGGCCAGGGCGTGGCCAACGTCCACAAGGCCAATCCGCAGGCCGTGATGGTGATCGGCTCGGGCTCGGAAGCCGCGCGCATCATCAAGGAGCTGAAGCGCGCCGGCAGCGAGTCGCAGTTCGTCACGCTCTCCAACAATGCCGCCGACTCCTTCATCAAGGAACTGGGCGATGACGGGCGCGGGCTGATCATCACGCAGGTGGTGCCGGGCATGAACTCCAGCCAGATGAGCATCGCCAGCGAGTACCGCAGCATGGCCAAGGCCCAGAACGTGGAGCCGAGCAACGCGGGCATGGAAGGCTTCATGTCGGCCAAGGTGCTCGTGGAAGGGCTGCGCCGCGCCGGGCCGGAGCCCACGCGCGAGAAGCTGGTGACCGCGCTGGAAGGGCTGCGTGACTACGACCTCGGCGGCATCCTGATCAGCTACAGCCCCACGCGCCACACCGGCTCGTCGTTCGTGGAGATGTCGATCGTCTCGTCCACGGGCAAGCTGATTCGCTGACGTATCAGGGAACCCCGGCGCCAGGCCGGGGTGTTTTTCGGGCTGCTGCGCTGCGGTATAGTCGCCGCATGCCGATTTCCTCCGCAGTCTCTCCGTCCCCATTTTCGCTCGATGGCCGCGTCGCGCTGGTCACCGGCGGCGCGCAGGGCCTTGGCCGCGCGATTGCCGCCGGCCTCGCCGCCGCCGGCGCCCACGTGCTGGTCTGCGCCCGCAGCGCCGACCGCGTGGCGGACACCGTGGCGCAGTTGCAGGCCAGCGGCGGCAGCGCCGAGGCCCTGCCGCTCGACATCACCGACGAAGCAGCCGTCGCCGCCGCCTTCGCGGCCCTCGCTACCCGGCCGGGCCGGCTCGACATCCTGGTCAACAACGCCGGCACCCGCAACCGCGCCTCGATGGCCGACCTCGACGCCGGCGACCTGCGCGCCATGCTCGAGACCAACCTCGTCGCCCCCTACACGCTGTGCCGCCACGCCGCGCAACTGATGCAGCGCGGGCAGTACGGGCGCATCGTCAATGTCTCGTCGATCGCCGGACAGGTGGCGCGCGCCAACGACGTGCTCTACCCGGCCACCAAGGGCGGGCTGGACGCCCTCACGCGCGCCATGGCGGCGGATCTGGGCCGCCACGGCATCACCGTCAACGCCATCGCGCCCGGCTATTTCGCCACCGAGCCGAACCAGTCGATGGTGGCCGACGGCACGGTCGCCGAATGGCTGCGCAACCGGACCTCGCTGGGCCGCTGGGGCCAGCCGGACGAAGTGGCCGGCGCGGCGGTCTTCCTCGCCTCACCGGCCGCGTCGTACGTCAGCGGGCAGGTGCTGGCCGTCGATGGCGGCTACCTCGGCCACTTCTGACGCAGGCAGTCGATCATCGCCGCCGCGGCGGCTGAATCGCCCCGCTCCTTGAGCCGCACCAGGCAGATGTCGCGCACCAGCGACGGCATCTGTAACGGCCGCACCGCCAGTCCCTCCCTCCGGAACTGGAACAGCGCCAGCGCCGGTACCACCGACACCCCCAGCCCCGCCTCCACCAGCGCCGCCACGGTGGCCAGGTGCTCCACCTCCATCACGCCATTGACGCGCAGCGGGTGCAGCGCCGCATCCAGATGCTGGCGCACGCTGCTCGTGCGTGACAGCTGGATGAACGGCAGCCCGGCCAGCGCCTGCGGCGCGATGCGCCGCTTGGCCGCGAGCGGATGGTCGGCGGGGCAGACCAGATGGAAGTTGTCGTGCACCAGCGGCTCGATGCGCAGGTCGGCATCCTGGGCCGGCGCCGGGGCCAGCGCGAAATCCGCCTGGCCGCGCCGCACGAGGTCGATGCAGCCATCGGCCAGCTGGTCGTGCAGTTCCAGCGAGATGCCCGGGTAGCGGCGATGGAAGTCGGCGAGCAGCGGCGGGAGGTCGCCGCCCGCCAGCGAGGGCAGCGCGGCGATGGCCACGCGGCCCTTGCGGCGCTCGGCGTGGTCGCGCAGGTCCTCGAACGCCGTCTCGAAATCGGCCAGCAGCCGGCGCGCCACTTCCTCGAAGCGGCGGCCGTCCGCGCTCAACTCCACATGGCGCGTGGTGCGCTCGAACAGCCGGCTGCCGGCCTGCTCCTCCAGCGTCTGCACCAGCGTGCTGAAGGCGGACTGGGAGAGGTGGCACGCCTGCGCCGCGCGCGTGAAATTGCGGTGCGTGGCCAGCGCCACGAAGGCGCGCAGGTGCTTGACCGACAGGTTCGGGATCATGGCGGGCTGGATTTATCCACAGAACCGATAGATTAATCCAAATGATCTGTTTGATGGTGGGACTGGCGGGGCCTAGAATCGGATCGCCTTCTCCCCTCTTTCCGCGATCGCCCATGACTGCTCCCCTGCTGATCGGCTCCGGCGCCGGCTTCTCCGGCGACCGCACCGATGCCGCCCTGCCCGTGGTGCGCACGCTGATTGCCGCCGGTGGCCCGGCGGCGCTGATTTTCGAGACGCTGGCCGAACGCACGCTGGCGCTGGCGCAACTGGCGCGGCGCAGCGATCCCGAGCACGGCTACGAGCCGCTGCTCGACCAGCTCCTGACGCCCGTACTCGGCCTGTGCCTGGCCAACGGCATCCCCATCGTCGGCAACTTTGGCGCGGCCAACCCGCGCGCGGCGGCGCGGCGCATCGGCACGCTGGCGGCGCAGCTTGGGCTCGAAGCGCCCCGCGTGGCCGTGGTGGAGGGGGACGACCTCTCGCACGACGCCGGCCGCGCCGTGCTGCGCGGCATCGTGGGCCCGTCCTTCCCGGAAGCGCGCTTTGTCTGCGCCAACGCCTATATCGGCGCGCGCGGCATTGCCGATGCCCTGCGCGACGGCGCGCAGGTCGTGGTCTGCGGCCGCGTGGCCGACCCCGCCCTGGCCGTGGGGCCGGCCATGGCGCACTTCGGCTGGGCCTGGGACGACTGGGACCGCCTGGCCGCCGCCACCATGGCCGGCCACCTGCTCGAATGCGGCGCCCAGGTCAGCGGCGGCTACTTTGCCGATCCGGGCATGAAGGACGTGCCGGACGTGCACGCGGTAGGCTTTCCCATCGCCCAGCTCGACGCCGACGGCGGCATCGAGATCTTCAAGGCGGCCAACACTGGCGGCTGCGTGGACCTCCGCACGGTGAAGGAGCAACTGCTGTACGAAGTCCACGATCCGAGCGCCTACCTGACGCCGGACGTGGTGGCCGACATCGGCGCCGTGACCGTGTCCCAGATCGGCCCGGACTGCGTGGCGGTGCGCAACATCCACGGCCACCCCCGGCCCGAGCAGCTCAAGGCCAACCTGTTCTATCAGGGCGGATGGTTCGCCGAAGGCGAGATTTCCTACGCGGGGCCCAACGCGGCGGCGCGCGCCCGGCTGGCGGCCGACATCCTGCGCAAGCGGATGCAGGGCCTCGGCCACGATGTGCCGATTCGCTTCGACCTGATTGGCGTGCTGAGCGTGTTTGCCGACGATGGCGGCGCCATGCTGGCGGCGCCCCAGCCGGGCGAGGCCGCCGCGCAGGACGTGCGCCTGCGCGCCGCGCTTGCCCACGAGGACAAGGCGGTGGCCCAGACGCTGCTGCGCGAGGTCAACGCGCTCTACACCTGCGGCCCGGCCGGCGGCGGCGGCGTGCGCACCGCGCTGCGGGCGCGGCTCAATGCGATGTCGTGCCTGGTGCCGCGCGATGCGGTGTCGCCCACCCACGTCCTCGTTGCCTGACCGGAGACCGCCATGACTGCCACCGCTACCGCCCCGCTCTACCAGTTTGCCCACGGCCGCACCGGCGACAAGGGCGACCGCTCCAACATCAGCGTCATCGCCTACGACGCGCGTGACTTCGATCACCTCGTGACCCATGTGACCGAAGACGCCGTGCGGGCCCTGTTCGCCCACCGCCAGCCCACGGCGGTGATGCGCTACGTCGTGCCGTCCATCCAGGCGATGAATTTCGTCATCGATGGCGTGCTCGACGGCGGCGTCAACGACGCCCTGAATCTCGACACGCACGGCAAGGCGCTCGCGTTCCTGCTGCTGGGCCTGCCGATTCCCGTGCCGCCGCGCCTTTGCGTTGGCACTTCCTGATCGATTTTTCGCTTCCTTCCTGATCCAGCGACCTCTTACAACAAATCGAGGAGACAACGATGTACGGATTCCGCAGCCCGCTCACCCCGCTTACCCTGGTCGCGCTTGCCTGCCTGGCCCTGCCGGCCGGCAGCGCCTGGGCCGACTACCCCGACAAGCCGATCCGCTTCGTCGTGCCGTTCGCGGCCGGCAGCGCCACGGACCAGCTCGCGCGCGCCGTGGGCCAGGCCGTTACCGTGGACAGCAAGGTCACCGTGGTGGTGGACAACAAGCCCGGCGCCAACGGCTTCATCGCCGCCAGTGACGTGGCCAAGGCCAGCCCGGACGGCTACACGGTGCTGATCACCACCAACACCACCCACGCCGCCAACGAGCACCTGTTCAAGAAGCTGCCCTACGACCCCGTGAAGGACTACGTGCCCGTGACGGCGCTGGGCCGGGGCGGCCAGATCATGGTGGTGAACCCGCAGGTGCCGGCCAAGACCGTGGGCGAGTTCATCGCGCTGGCCAAGAAGGAGCCGGGCAAGCTGAGTTTCGGCAGCGGCAGTTCGTCGTCGCGCATCGCGGGGGAGCTGTTCCAGCAGATGGCCAACGTGCAGCTGCTGCACGTGCCGTACAAGAGCAATCCGCTGGCGATTACGGACCTGCTCGGCAACCAGATTCAGATGATGATCACGGACACCGCCACCGGCCTGCCGCAGGTGAAGTCGGGCAAGCTGCGCGCGCTGGGCGTGTCGGGCAAGGCGCGCTCGCCGCTGGCGCCGGACGTGCCGACCATCGACGAGGCGGGGGTGAAGGGCTACGAGATGAGCTACTGGTTCGCGGCCTACGCACCGGCCGGCACGCCGCCGGCGGTGGTGACCAAGCTCAACCAGCTGCTGGTGAAGGCGGCGAAGAGCGACACTGCGTCCACGTTCTATCAGTCAACCGGCACCGAGGTATTCACGAGCACGCCGGCCGAACTGGCCAAGTTCCAGGGCCAGGAATCGGCCAAATGGGGCCGGATCATCAAGTCGGCGAACATCCAGCCGGAGTAATCGGCTCACGCAGAAACGGGTACGCCCGATGTTAAAAAAGACGCCCGCCATCGCAGCGGGCGTCTTTTTTTGCCTTACGGCTTCAGCCCCAGCCCCTGCCCCAGCCCCTGCCGGTACGCCACCGCGTACGGCAGCTTGCCGGGCTTGGTCGAACCCACCGGCTGCGAGAGCGCGGTGAACTCGGTTTCGTTCAGCGTGGTCAGGCCGCCCAGTTGCGCGGCGGTCTTGCCGTTGCTGACCACGGCGTCCGGCGCCAGCGCCACCATGGCGGCCGAGGCGCGGTGCACGGCGTCGAGGTAGCTCGCGGTGTCGTCCAGGTTGACTGTCTTCAGGCCCACCACGCCGCGCAGCCAATCCCCCCAGTAGAACTCGGTGAACTCGGTGGCGTCGGTCGGCTGGCTGTAGCCGATGTCGCGCGTGAAGTAGACCAGCGCGCGATACGGGTCGTTGCCGAGGCCGTTCTTGAGGCCCAGCGCGCGCGGCAGGTCAGCCGGGTAGGTCGGCAGGTTGGCGCCGTCCTTCGACCAGATCAGCTTGCGCTCGCGCAGGGTGCGGAAGAACGTGGCGCGGTTCAGCGTGGACAGGTTGTCCTGCACGCGGATCCACATCTTCGACTGCGCGCCGCCCGTGTCGGCGTCCCAGATCGACGTGAACGAGTGGTGCCCGTCGGTCAGGTACGGCTCGCCGTACGGCCCCACCACCAGCGTCTTCATGTCGGCCGGCTTGTTGCCGACCGCCTTGGTGCAGGTGAAGGAGGCGAGGTCGCTGAGGCGGGACGTGGCCGCATCCCAGGTGCTGGTCTTGCTCTGGCCGTTGGTCTCGCAGGCGTCGTCGAACTTCTTGATCGGGTCCGCGGCGTAGCGCCCGAGCTTGTAGTAGATCTGGTCGCGGCCGATGGCCGGCTGCGTGGGGCGCAGATCGGCCAGCGTGACGAGGATGTTCTGCCCTGCAGTGGCCGACAGATAGGTCGAGACCGGCGTCGGCGTGGCCATCGGCGCGCACACGGCGGGAAGCTGTCGCGTGCTGCCCGGCACCTGCCGGAGCTGGTACGCGAGGTTCTTGCTCACCGGCAGCCAGGTCAGGCCGAGCGATTGGGACTGGCCGGCCACGGTGGCCTGCCACGTGCCCGAGACCAGCCCGTTGGCGGCGGCCCCGCCGGCGCGGTTGTAGGCCAGCGTCACGTCCACGGGGATGTTGTCCGCGGCGAGCGTGGTACCGGCCACCGAGACGATGTTGCGGCGCGTACGGCCCGTGGCGGCGTTGCTGTCGTCGAGTTCCGGCTCGGCGCAGACCCAGTCGCCATCGATGCCATTGGCGGCGACGGCCGCGGCCGTGCGCATGACCCAGCTACCGGTGGGCGCCGTGGCGCTGGCGCCGGTTTCATCGACGAACAGCGCCACCTGACCCTGCTGGCGGCCTACGAACAGGCGGCCGACCGTGCTGCCGCCCAGCGTCAGCGCGAAGGCGCCGGGATAGCGCGACTGGTCGGTATCGGCCGCCAGCTTGCCCGACTGGCCACCGGCGCAGTCGGCGCTATAGCCCAGCCCGGCGCAGACGCGCACGCTGCCATCCGCGCCGATATTGAGCTGGCCCGCGCTGGCGGCATCGCCGGTCTGGCGCAGGTAGCTGTAGGTGCCGGCGATGTCGGCCAGCTGCGCGCCACGGTTGCCGGCCGAGATATAGCCCTGCAGCAGGGCGCCGTTGCCGGCCTTGACGTTGGGCACCTGGCCCAGCGCGCCGGAGAGCACGCCGTCGTCGAGCGTGAAGCGGAAGGTGATGGAGGCGGCGGCGGCAGCCAGTGCTGCCGGCACGTCGGTGCCGCTGGCGGCGAGGCCGGTCACGCGGTAGGTGCCGTCTTCCAGCACGTACTGGCCCACCAGCGCCCCGGCCAGGCCGAAGCGGGAATCGAGGAAGCGCAGGGTGAGCTGGCCGGCGGCGGGTTTGTCGAGTTCGACGGACACCGTGTCACCAAAGCTGACCGCGCCGACATACAGCGATCCGCCCGACAGCGGCTGCACCGACGCCGGCTGCGTGGTGCCGCCATTTCCGCCGTTGCCACCATTGCCGCCATTCGCGGCGCTGCCGTTGTCATCGTCGCCGCCGCAGGCGCCCAGCGCCAGCGTGGCCGAGATCAGCACGGCAAAGGCTGCCTGCCTGGTCCTCTTTCCCATGATTTCCCCTGTTCGTTGTTGTTGTCGATAAGTGCCGAGGGCGGCACGTAGTCGCGCGCCAGTCTAGGCAGCGGCTGTGACACTCCCATGACAGCGCCGGTGGCGTGGATTTCGCCTAGAGTGGCTAGATCGGAACCGCTGGAGCGATGCGATGGGCTACGAATCGACAGGCATGCACCGGGGCCGGCGCAGGGTGCTGGGGGTGATGGGGCTGGTGGCCGTGGCAGGCGCGCTACCGGCGATGGCGCAGCAGCAGGCGGCCAAATCGAAGATCGGCGTGATTGGCTCGGGGCGCATCGGCGGCACCGTGGGCGGCCTGTTCGTCAAGGCCGGGCACCCCGTGATGTTCTCCTCGCGCCACCCGGAGTCCCTGAAGAGCCTGACCGATTCGCTCGGCCCGCTGGCGCAGGCCGGCACGGTGGCGCAGGCGGTGGCCTTCGCCGATGTGCTGCTACTGGCCGTGCCCTACGGCGCCGTGCCCGAGGTGGGCCAGCAGAATAAGTGGCAGGGCAAGATCGTGCTCGATGCCACCAATGCGGTCTCGCCGCGTGACGGTGCGATCGTGGAGGAGGTGAAAGCCAACGGCATCGGCGCGACCACGGCCAAGTACCTGGCCGGCGCGCGGATCGTGCGCGTGTTCAACTTCACCGGTGCAGGGGAATTCGCCCGCGAGAGCCATCGCCAGGGCGCGCTGATGGCGGTGCCGATGGCCGGCGACGACGCAGCCGCACTGGCCGTGGCCGCGCAACTGGTGCGCGAGGCAGGGTTCGAACCGGTGGTGGTGGGCGGCCTGTCGACGGCAGACCGCTTCGCGCCGGGTGGCAAGCTGTTCCGCCAGATGGGATCGGCGGACGCTTTCCGGCGCGCGATGGCGGAGTGACAGTGGTGGAGTAACGGCCAGGGCGTGAGGAAAATCAGCGCCGCCGCCACTCCATGGCGACCATCGACGGGGCAAAGCCGAGTTGGCCGAAGAAGGCGGCTTCCGAGGAGCGTGCCGCGCGCAACACCCAGACGATGTCGGGATCATTGCCCATGACCTGGCGCACCAGCGCCCGGCCGATGCCGCGCCGGCGGTGCTGCGGCGCCACGGCCACCATCGAGATGTAGCCGTTGGCGATGTCGTCGCACAGCGCCCGGGCGAAGCCGATCACCTCGCCTTTCTCCACGGCCACGGCCACGCGTTGGGAATTGGCGATCAGTTGCGCGAAGCGTTCCGCATTGCCGACCTGTTGCTCCCAACCGTTGGCGGCCAACAGACGCCTGGCCGCCTCGATCTCTGCGGGCAACGGGTTACGGATTTCCATCGACGGCTCCTCCTGCCAGATACCATGTCGCGTGCCGTACCCCCAACCAAAGTGGGGAGCGCAGCGGCGTTTGCGCCACGAAGCTGCGATGTGCGGCGCGAATGGCGACAGAGTGTAGCGAAGCGGATGTGGATGCGTCAAACAATGCACGGTGCAATGCGCACAAGCGTTCGTATTCCCACGCAACGCGATCGAATGCCGCCACGGCGCGATGCCGCGCGGTATGATGGTTGCCATGAACGCCTCGATCTTCTCTTCCGCCCATCCGGCCGATCAGTTGGCCGAGTTCTCTGACGCGGACAGCGCGCTGGCGCGCATTCGCGAGATCTACGACGGCTCGGTCGCCGCCGTGCGCGCGCGTTTCGACGCCTTCGCGCAGGGCAAGCCCCTCCCATCGGCGGCCCACGCGTGCTACCCGTACCTCGGCATCTCGGTCAACCTCGAAACCATGGTGACCGACAGCCGCCCTTCGTGGGGTACGGTAGCCTACCCCGGCGTCTACGGCACCACGGTCACGCGGCCGGACCTGCTGTGCGACTACTACCGCGACCAGATCGAGCGCCTGATGCGCTATCACCGCGTGCCGGTGGTGGTTGGCCTGTCGCGCCGTCCAATCCCGTTGCCGTTCGTGATCGAAGCCTCGACCACCGACATCAGCTACACCCAGGCGCGCGAGCTGGAAGCCTCCTTCGTGCTGCCCGAGCTGAGCCGCATCGACGACTCCATCGCCAACGGCACCTACGAGCCCACGCCGGGCGAGGCCTGGCCGCTCTCGCTGTTCTCCGCGGAGCGCGTGGACCTGGCCCTGCAGCGGCTCTACCACTACACCGGCACGGCGCCGCAGCACTTCCAGCGCTTTGTCCTGTTCACGAACTATCAGCGTTATGTCGATGAGTTCGTGGCGCTGGGCCGCTCGCTGATGTCCGGCGATGGCGGCGACGGCTACGTGCGCTTCATCGAACCGGGCGACGTGACCCAGAACCTTGGCGACAGCGAACCCGACGACGCCACCCGCCCGCGCGCGCTGCCGCAGATGCCGGCCTACCACCTCGTGCGCGAGGACAAGCTCGGCGTCACGCTGGTCAATATCGGCGTCGGGCCGTCGAACGCGAAGACGATGACCGATCACCTCGCCGTGCTGCGTCCGCATTGCTGGCTGATGGTGGGCCACTGCGGCGGCCTGCGCCGCTCGCAGCAGCTTGGCGACTACGTGCTGGCCCACGCCTATGTGCGTGATGACCACGTGCTCGACCACGACCTGCCGCCATGGGTGCCCGTGCCGCCGATCGCCGAGATCCAGGTGGCGCTGCAGGAAGCCGTCGCCCGCATCACTGGCCTGTCCGGCAACGAGATGAAGACGCGCATGCGGACCGGGACGGTGGTGTCGACCGATGACCGCAACTGGGAGTTGAAGTCGAAATCGCTCTATGCGCGCTTCAACCAGTCGCGCGCGATCGCCATCGACATGGAAAGCGCGACGGTCGCCGCCAATGGCTTCCGGCTGCGCGTGCCCTACGGCACGCTGCTATGCGTGTCCGACAAGCCCTTGCATGGGGAGTTGAAGCTGCGCGGCATGGCCAATACGTTCTATCGGCAGCGCGTGAGCCAGCATATGACGATCGGCCTCGAGGCGATCCGTATCCTGCGGGAGAACGGCGTGGAAGAGCTCCACTCGCGGAAGTTGCGCAGCTTCGACGAGCCGGCCTTCCGCTGAGGCTTGCCACCCCGCTCCGGGCGGAGCGGGGCGTCCAACATCAGAACCGGTAACCCACGCCGGCGCTGAACAGCCACGGATCGAGCTTGACCGTGGAAACCTTCACGCCGCCGGCATACACGTTGCTGGAGATCCACACCTTCTTGGCGTCCACGTTCAGGAACCAGTTCTTGGTGAGCTTGTAGTCCATGCCGATCTGCAGGGCCGGGCCCACGCTCCAGCGGTCCAGGTTCAGCGTGTTGCCGGCGATGTCCGCGCCGTAGATGCGCGTGGCGTTCACGCCCGCGCCGATGTACGGCCGGAACGTGCCGTTCGGGATGAAGTGGTACTGGAGCAGCAGGCTGGGCGGCAGGTGCTTGAACGTGCCGATCTTCTGGCCATCGAGCGAGACGTCCTGCTTCTGCGGAATCGTCAGCACCAGTTCGGCGGCGATGTGCGGCACGATGAAGTACGTGATGTCGACTTCCGGAATCCACTTGTTGTTGACGTGGATGCGGTCCGACGCGCCCACGCCGCCCACTGGATCAGACTTGTTGGACATGTCGAGGAAGGTGCCGCGCATGCGGACCATCCAGTTGCCCTGGGCTTCCTCGGCAGCCATGGCTGGGGCCGCGAACGCGGCGGAGGCCGCCAGCGCGGCCAGGGTGGTGCAGAGTGTCTTGCGAGTGAGGGAGAAGTTGGTCATGTTGGTATGCACAGGCGAGGAAAAACTGTGCGGCCAGTGTGGCCTTTGCCTCCCATCCCCATCTTGACCCAGCGCAAGTTGCGCGGCCCCGCGTGGCGGCCGCGCGACAGCCGATGATCCCGGGCGTCTGCCCGCTCCCGTTCTATTTACATGCGGATTTATTCGTGGCGCCCGCGTGGCGCGGCCCGTACGCTGTGCGCACGTGGTGAATGCATCGCGCATGTCGTGGGCGTCCGCAAGGACGTCTTTCCGGGTGTGCCCCGTGGGGGCGGGGCACACCGGTTTTCTCCACGGCGGCGGGGCGCAGTTGGCCTCGCTCCGCCTCAGGCGGCCTGCGCTTCCTGGCTGGCGCGCCCGATGTGCCGGTTCACGCCGCACACTACCGCGCGCAGGGACGCCGTGACGATGTTCGCATCCACACCCGCGCCGAAGCCCGTGGGCGAGTCGCCGACGCGCACTTCCACATAGCAGGCCGCGCGCGCATCGGCGCCGGCGGTCAGGGCGTGCTCGTGGTAGTCCATCACTCGCACCGGCAGGCCCAGGCCGCGTACGAAGGCGTCGACCACGGCATCGATCGGGCCGTTGCCCGCGCCGCGCGCCCGCACCGGCTGGCCATCGCGTACCAGTTCCACCTCGATCTCCACGCTGGCGTTGCTGGCCTCGCTCGTCGAGACCATGCGATGCGAGACATAGTGCAGCGGCGCGTCCACGTCGAGGTACTCGCGCCGGAACAGCGCGTAGAGGTCGTCGGCGCTCGCTTCCAGGCCGGTTTCATCGGTCATCGCCTGTACGGCGCGGCTGAATTCGATCTGCAGCCGGCGCGGCATAAAGATGCCGTGCGCCTGCTCGAGGAGGTAGGCCATGCCGCCCTTGCCGGACTGGCTGTTCACGCGGATCACGGCGTCATAGCTGCGGCCGAGGTCGGCCGGGTCGATCGGCAGGTAGGGCACTTCCCAGATCGCGTCCGGCTTCTGCTGGGCGAAGCCCTTGCGGATGGCGTCCTGGTGCGAGCCGGAAAACGCCGTGAAGACGAGATCGCCAACGTACGGATGGCGCGGGTGCACGGGCAGCTGGTTGCAGTGCTCCACGCACTGGCGCACTTCGTCAATATCCGAGAAATCGAGTTCCGGCGCCACGCCCTGGGTGTAGAGGTTCAGCGCCAGCGTGACCAGATCGACGTTGCCGGTGCGCTCGCCGTTGCCGAACAGGCAGCCTTCCACGCGGTCCGCGCCGGCCATCACGGCCAGCTCGGCGGCGGCCACGGCGGTGCCACGATCATTGTGCGGATGCACGGACAGCGCGATGTGCTCGCGCCGCGCCAGATGGCGATGCATCCATTCCACCTGGTCCGCGAACACGTTGGGCGTGCTGCATTCCACGGTGGTCGGCAGGTTCAGCACCATCGGGCGCGCGGCGGACGGCTTCCACACGGCCGAGACCGCGTCGGAAACCTCGAGCGAGAAATCGAGTTCGGCCAGGCTGAAGGTCTCGGGCGAATACTCGTAGGTCCAGGCGGTCTCCGGCATCGCATCGGTCAGTTCGCGGATCAGGCGCGTGCCGCTCACGGCCACCTCGCGGATCTCCTCGCGCGAGGCATTGAAGACGATGCGGCGCCACGCCGGCGCGATCGGGTTGTACAGGTGGATGGTGGCCTGGCGCGCGCCGCGTACCGACTCCACGGTGCGCCGGATCAGGTCCTCGCGCGACTGGGTCAGCACCACGATGTTCACGTCGGCCGGAATCCGGTCTTCCTCGATCAGCATGCGGACGAAGTCGAAATCGGTCTGCGAGGCCGACGGGAAGGCCACCTCGATCTCCTTCAGCCCCACCTTCACGAGTTGCTCGAAGAAGCGCAGCTTGCGTGCGGGGTTCATTGGCTCGATCAGGGCCTGGTTGCCGTCGCGCAGGTCGGTGCTCATCCAGCGCGGGGCGCGCGTGATCTGGCGCGACGGCCAGGTGCGGTCAGGCAGGTTGACGGTGGTGGCGGGGCGGTACTTGGCGGCGGGATTGCGCAACATGGGTGTTCTCCTTCCTCGCGGGAAGATGCGACAGGCAAAAATCAAAAAATCGGGGAAAAAACGGAAAAACGGTGGCGATAGACGGCTGCCGAACTGCCACGGGGCGCTAGGCCCGGCAACCGGTCGGTAGGTCTAGTAGCAGCGAGGAGGGGGATGCGGCCAGGCCGCGGCGCGACAGCCGGCCAGCCCGCGCCACGCACGCGCGCACGGCGGCATCGATGCGCAGAGCATCGGCGGCGTGGCGGAGGAGGAGGGCGGTAGCGTGCATCGTGCGCGAAAAGGGTAAGCCGTCAGCGTAGTCGAATTCCGCACTTGGCGTCAACCGCTTGCCGTAGACCGGGGATGACCTCATCCCGATATGTGGGGTGCCGCTCAGTCCTCTGGCCAGTACATCGGCTGGCGGATCGCGCCTAGTCTCCTAGCACGGGAACGGGACATTACAACAGAAGGGGACAAACCATGACGACAGGTCGATGGATTTCCTGGCTCGCCTGCGCGGCCACGGTGGCGCTGATGGCAGCCTGCGGCGGCGGCGGCGGGTCCAGTGGGGGAGGCACCACGCCAACGGGCACCACCGGCAATGGCGGTAGCGGCGGCAACGGCGGTAGCGGTGGGAATGGCGCGACGGCTGCCAAGTCGTACACGGTGGTAATGAGCCAGACGTCCGGCCAGGTCTCGGTGGGCAGCTCGATTTCGCTGACCGCGTCAGTGGTAGACAACAACGGCAACGACGTCACCGGCAACACCAGCTTCGTCTGGACCTCGTCGAACAGTTCGGTAGCGGCCGTGGGCAACGGTACGGTGCCGGGCAGCGGCGTGGTGACCGGCGTGGGTACCGGCACCGCCACCATCAGCCTGCTGGCCACCGTTACCGGCGCCAGCAACGCCACCACGGCGTTGCCGCAGGTCTCGGCCATCATCACGGTGGTCGCGCCCGGCACGCGTACCTACAGCCTGGCGCTGCCGTACCCGGTGTTGTCGATGACTGACGGCCAGGTGCTGCCCGTCACCGCGTCCCTGATCGACAGTGACGGCGCGGACCGCTCCACGGCCGGCAGCGGCTGGAACTGGAGCAGCAGCACGGCGGCCGTGCAGGTCACCGGCGCGGTCAACGTGGGCATGCTGCGCGGAGTGAATGCGTCCGATACCGTCGCGCAATCGGTGGTCTCGGTCTCGGTCACGGCGCCGGACAACTCGGTGCTGACCGGCGCCTTCCTGGTGTCGGTGGCCAAGGCCGGCGTGGCCAGCTACCGGTTGGTGCTGTCGCAGAACGGCGCCCAGATCAATGCGCTGAACGTGCTGAACGGCTATCCGCAGGTCTATGCGTCGAAGGTGGTGCGCAATGACGAGAGCGATGTCACGCCGGACTTCAACGGGCTCTGGACCTTCACCACGACCTCGCCGTCGCTGGCGGTGCTGCCGGATGGCGCCACGCGCCTGACCACGGTTAGCACAAGCCGGCCGAATGGTGCGTCGCCGCTGCAAAGCGTGCTCGCCGAGTTCGCCAGCAGCCTGACGCTGGCCGCCACGCCGCGCGCCACCCTGCTCGTCACCGAGCAGCCGACCTGGGCGCTGGTCTATAACGGTCCGCAGCCGCTGGTGGTGCCGCCGGGTATCGGGGCGACGATCGCGGTGCATCTGCTCCATCGCGGCATCGACGAAGGCATCTCGCCGTGCTTCGGCAGCTGGGCGTGGTCCACCGCCAGCAGCAATATCATCCTGAACCAGGTGGTCATCGCGCCGAACTCGGCATCGATCACGCCGCTCGCCAACGGGCCGTTCACGGTTACCGCGCGCTGCACGGCTGGGCCCGAGGCGATGCCCGTGTCGATCACGCTGGCCGGCGTGGTGCAGTAAATCGGCTGGACGACGAAACCCGCCGCGCTTCCCGCGCGGCGGGTTTTTCTTTGCCCGTTGCCGATGCGGGATGAGTGTGGGCGTACCCGTTTCTGCGTGGATCGGGCGGGCTGGGAAGGGCGAGCGTACCCGTTTCTGCGTGCAGAGATCCGGGCCTGGAAAGCAAAAACGGCGGTCGCCAGGACCGCCGTTCTTTGTCGGGATGTTCGCCGTGCCGTCAGGATTTGCGCACGAACCGGATGATCTGCTCGTTGTCCGGCGGGGCCGAGGCCGCAGATGACGTATTCGACCCGCACGTGCCGCAGCCGCTGTTCGTCTCGCATCCGGAGGCGCAACCCGCCGCCGCCTGCGGCGCCAGGCGCCGCGCCAGCCATCCGCGCCAGCCCGTTGCGGCGGCGCCGCCCAGGCGCACGGCCAGGGTCGCCTTCACGCGTTCGCGCGTGCGCGGCATGTAGCGGCCCGTCACGTGGACCGCGCAAGCCGTCACGATCAGCGCGACCACCAGGATTTCGAAGGCGTGATAGAGCGTCATGGCCGTTGGACCCAAGTCGGTGCCGCCAGTTTCAACCTCGTCTCAACCAAATGCCAACGCCGCGCGATATGTGACGAACGACGCGAGGTAGGCCAGCCCGGTCAGGTAGGCCGCAGAAGCCGCCATCACCGCCCAGGAATTGGTCTCGCGCCGGATCACCGCCAGCGTGGAAATGCACTGCGGCGCAAACACGTACCACGCCAGCAGGGACAGCGCCGTGGCCAGCGACCACTGCGCGGCAATCATCGGCGCCAGCTGCACGGCTACCGCGTCATCGCTGCCCGAGAGCGCATAGACCGTGGCGAGTGCGCCAACCGCCACTTCGCGTGCGGCCAGACCCGGTACCAGCGCGATGCAGATCTGCCAGTTGAAGCCGATCGGCGCGAACACGTGCTCCAGCGCGCGCCCCAGCATGCCGGCGAAGCTGTAGTCAATGGCAGGCAGCGTGGCGCCTTCCGGCGGCGACGGGAACGTGGCCAGGAACCACAGCAACACGGTCAGCGTCAGGATCACCTTGCCCACGCGCGACAGGAAGATCCGGGCACGCTCCCACAGGCCAATGGCGATGTCGCGCGGATTCGGAATCCGGTACGACGGCAGTTCCATCAGCAGCGGATGGTCGGTGCGGTCACGGCGGAAGAACTTGAGCACATAGGCCACCACCAGCGCGCTGACGATGCCCGCCACGTACAGCGCGAAAAGCACCAGGCCCTGCAGGTTGAACAGGCCCGCCACGGTGCGTTCGGGGATGAATGCGCCGATCAGCAGCGCATACACGGGTAGCCGCGCCGAGCAGGTCATCAGCGGCGCCACCAGGATGGTGGTCAGCCGGTCGCGCGGGTCCTGGATGGTCCGCGTGGCCATGATCCCCGGAATCGCGCAGGCGAAGCTCGACAGCAGCGGGATGAACGAGCGCCCCGAGAGCCCCGCGCCCATCATCAGGCGGTCCAGCAGGAACGCGGCGCGCGGCAGGTAGCCCGACTCCTCCAGCGTGAGAATGAAGAGGAACAGGATCAGGATCTGCGGCAGGAACACGATCACGCTGCCCAGGCCGGCGATCAGGCCATCGACGATCAGGCTGTGCAGCAGGCCTGCGGGCAGCCAGCCGCCCACGACTTCGCCGGCCAGGTGCACGCCGGCCTCGATGCCGTCCATGAGCGGCTCCGCCCACGAGAACACGGCCTGGAACATGAAGAACAGCAGCACGGCCAGGATGACGAGGCCGGCCACCGGATGCAGGATCACGCGGTCGAGTGCGTCATCGAGCCGGGCGGTGCGCGTCGGCATGGTCACGGCGGTGTCCAGCAGGCGCTTGACCTCGGCGTGCGTGTCCAGCTCGGACATCGCCTCCACGGACTGCGGCGGCACGGGCGGGGCCGGCGGCAGCACGCCGTCGAGCAGGTCGATCAGCGCCGCGGCGCCATCGCGCTTCACGGCCACGGTCTGCACCACCGGCACGCCAAGCGCCTGCGACAGCGCGTCGCGGTCGATCAGGATGCCGCGTTTCGCCGCGGCATCGCTCATATTGAGCACCACCACCATCGGCACGCCCAGCCGGCGCAGTTCCAGCACGAAGCGCAGGTGCAGGCGCAGGTTGGTGGCATCTACCACCGAGACGATCAGGTCCGGACGCGGCTCGCCGGGGCGCTGGCCCATGCAGACCTCGCGCGTGATCGCCTCGTCCAGGCTGGCCGCGTGCAGGCTGTACGCGCCCGGCAGGTCGAGGATGCGTACGCTGCGGCCGGCCGGCGAGACGAAATGGCCTTCCTTGCGCTCGACGGTCACGCCGGCGTAGTTGGCCACCTTCTGGCGGCTGCCGGTCAGGCGGTTGAACAGTGCGGTCTTGCCGCAATTGGGATTGCCCACCAGCGCAATGCGCAGGGCGGAAGGAGGTTGTGCGACGGACATGTTGGCAGGGGGTCCTGATCGGCCTGGGGCAACGCCCTCAGGCGATACGCTGGGCGGCGGGGGCGTCGGGCTGGGCCGCCGGGGCGATGCTTGAGACGGTGGCGCTTACCACATCCACGGTAATGCGGGCCGCTTCGGCGCGGCGCAGCGCAAAGCGCGTGAAGCCGACCTGCGCCACCAGCGGGTCTTTGCCGAAGGGGCCGAATGCGATGATCTGCACCGCTTCGCCCGGCACAAAACCGAGATCGCGCAGGCGGCGCGCGATGGGATCGTTCTGGGTGGCATCGTCCACCGATTTCACAACGGCGGCCGTGCGCCGGGGCAGTTCAGACAACCGCATAGGTTTCCAGTGCGCAGGCAGGATCACCGCCCCGCGTAGGTAAATAAAAATCGTTCTCGATTGTATAGCATTCGCGCGATTTCGGCGCCGATGCCGTGCCGGATTGCCGCGCAATCCTGGTGCGATCCCGGGGCCCCGCCCCGGTATTCGGCCGAATACCGCATTTGTGGTATTGGTCCGCCGGAAGGGGTGGCGCTATGCTTCAAACACGCTGAACACCCCGTTCCACGCGTACTTCAGCGCCACTGGTCCTTGGACCGGTGGCTTTTTCTTTGGCGCACATTGCGCACCGGATTCTAAACGCCGGCCTGCGCCGCGGCCAGCCGGATGGTGTCGACGAAATGGTCGCGTGCCGGATGATCAGGCGCCCGCTTCCACACGCAATAGACCTCGGACGGCACCGTGGCATCGGCCAGCGGCCGGAAGGTCGCCCCCGCCATGCCCGAGTGCGCAAGTGCCGCCGGCACCACAG
The DNA here is from genome assembly GCF_046535395.1 of Cupriavidus sp. SIMBA_020. Lineage (NCBI taxonomy): Bacteria > Pseudomonadati > Pseudomonadota > Betaproteobacteria > Burkholderiales > Burkholderiaceae > Cupriavidus > Cupriavidus sp. SIMBA_020. The sequence continues at coordinate 161,322 of NZ_JAWRWU010000010.1, forward strand.
CCACGCCCATCCCCTGCGACACCAGCGACACCACGGACAGCCAGTGGCGCATCTCGTGCCGCACCTGCGGATAGAAGCCCTGCGCCGCGCACATCTCGAAGATCCGGTTGTAGTAGTCGGGCGACGCCTTGCGCGAGAACAGCACGAAGGGCTCGCCGCGCAGATCGGTCAGCGCCACCTCGGCCCGCGCGGCCAGCGGGTGGCCTTCCGGCATGCAGCAGACAAAGGGCTCGCGATGGGCCAGCTCGGTGGCCAGTTCATCAGGCACCCGGCTGGTGTGGATGAAGCCCGCGTCGAGTTCGCCGTGTAGCAGGGCGTCGATCTGCTCCTGCGAGTTGAGTTCCGTCAACGCCACCTGGATGCCGGGGTAGCGGTGCTGGAACTCGTGCAGGCGCTGGGGCAGGCCCCGGTACAGCATCGACCCGACAAAGCCCACGCGCAGCCGGCCCACCGCGCCCGCCTCGATCTCCCGGGCGAGCTGGCGTGCCGACTCCGCCTGCGCCAGCAGCGCCGTGGCCGACTCCCTGAACGCCCGCCCCGCCGCCGTCAGCCGCACGCCCCGGCTGTCGCGCTCGAACAGCCGCGCCCCCACCGATGCCTCCAGCTGCTGGATATTGAGCGAAAGCGGCGGCTGGGAGATCGACAGCCGCCGCGCGGCGCGGCCGAAGTGCAGTTCCTCGGCCAGCACGAGGAAATAGCGCAGGTGACGGAATTCCATGGCGATATGAATTTTGTATGGATCAAGCCAATTTTAGAATTAGACACGAATCGTCGGCGTTCGAATAATGGACCCCAAACAAGGAGACAGCCATGCCGACCAGCGCCGCCCGGATTCCATCCGCTTCTTTGACCGATGCGCAGGATTCGTTCCGAGACATCGCCCATCCGGTGCCCGACCGGCACGGCACGAGCCTGTTCACGGCTGACCCGGACCTGCGCGCGCTGCTGCCGCTCTACCTGCCGGCCGACCTGTTCAATCACCTGCTGCCGCACCTCGAGCGCATGGGCGCGCTGGCAGGGGGCGTGCTCGATGAACTCGCCAATGTGGCGGATCACGCACCTCCGACGCTTTCTCATCGTACCCGCACAGGCCTCGATGCCCAGGCGATCCACAAGCACCCTGCCTATATAGAACTGGAGAAAGTGGCGTTCGCGGACTTCGGCCTCGCGGCGGCCTCTCATCGCGGCGGCGTGCTCGGCTGGGACAAGCCTATGCCGCCTGCGGCGAAGTACGCACTGACTTACCTCTTCGTCCAGGCCGAGTTCGGACTGTGCTGCCCGTTGTCGATGACGGACTCGCTGACCCGCACGCTGCGCAAGTTTGGCGACCCGGCGCTGGTGGAACGCTACCTGCCCAACCTGACCACGCAGGTTTTCGACGACCTGTACCAGGGTGCGATGTTCATGACCGAGCAGGGCGCCGGCTCCGACGTGGCGGCCACCGCCACGCGTGCGATTCGGGACGACAGCGTGGAGGGCGGCTGGCGGCTGGTAGGCGACAAGTGGTTCTGCTCCAACCCCGACGCCGCGCTGGCCATGGTGCTGGCCCGCATGGAGGAGCCGGACGGCACGGCCACACCGGGCATCAAGGGTGTCTCGCTGTTCCTGCTGCCGCGCACGCTGGCCGATGGCAGCGCCAACCACTATCGGATCATCCGTCTCAAGGACAAGCTCGGCACGCGTTCGATGGCCAGCGGCGAGATCCGGCTCGAAGGCGCGCACGCGTGGCTGGTGGGCGAGCCGGGCCGGGGTTTCGTGCAGATGGCGGACATGATCAACAACTCGCGGCTCTCCAACGGCGTGCGGGCGGCCGGGCTGATGCGCCGCGCGCTCACCGAGGGGCAGTTCATCGCCCGGGAACGGCGCGCGTTCGGCAAGCGGCTGGTGGACATGCCGCTGATGCGCCGCCAGCTGCTCAAGCTCACGCTGCCCACCGAGCAGGCCCGCACCATGGTGTTCCAGACCGCCGAGGCGCTGCGCCGCGCCGACGCCGGCGAGGCCGATGCCTACCCGCTGATGCGCGTGCTGACGCCGCTGATCAAATTCCGCGCCTGCCGTGACGCGCGCAAGGTCACCGGCGACGCCATGGAGATCCGCGGCGGCTGTGGCTATATCGAGGAATGGAGCGACCCGCGCCTCGTGCGCGATGCGCACCTGGGGTCGATCTGGGAGGGCACGAGCAACATCGTCGCGCTGGATGTGCTGCGCGCCATCCGCCGCGAGGGCTCGCTGCCCGTGCTCCAGGCGCATCTGGCCGGCCTGCTGGCCGATACGCCGATGCATGCCACGGCGCGCGCCACCTTCGAGCAGGCCATCGCCCGCGCCGCCGCGCTGGCCGCCCGCGCCGCCGAGGCCGGTGCCGAGGGCGACGTGCTGGCCCGGCAGGCCGCCTCCGCGCTGTACCACGTGACCAGCGCCGTGGCGATGGCGTGGGAAGCGGGCCGGATTGGCTCGGTCCGCCGCATGCGGCTGGCGCAGCTGGTGCTCGTGCACCGCGTGCTGCCGCAGGACCCGCTGGCCGGCGGCGCCGAGCCGGCATGGCTGGCCGAGACCGTCGCGCCACCCGAGGACGGTGCCATGCGCCCCGCCGGCCAACTCGACGAAATCAACGTGTTCTGACGTGTTCTGACGTGTTCTGATTTGTTCCAAATAGACAAGAAAAGCCTCATCCGGAGACAACACCATGCCCCCCCAGCTTCATTGGCACCGCCGCGCGGCCCTGGCGGCCTTCACGGCGCTCGCCGCCGCCACGCTCGGCCTTGCCGCCGCGCCTGCCTTCGCCCAGAAGGACTTTCCGACCAAGCCAATCATGATGGTGGTGACCTACCCGCCGGGCGGCCCCACCGATGCGATGGCCCGCACGCTGGCCGCCGCGCTCAAGAGCAGCCTGGGCCAGCCCGTGGTGGTGGAGAACCGCGCCGGCGCCGGCGGCAATATTGGCGCGGAGGCGGTGGCGCGCGCCGAGCCGGACGGCTACACGCTGATGTTCGGCACCTCGGCGCCGCTGGCGATCAATGTGAGCCTGTATCGGAAGATCAACTACGACCCGGTGAAGAGCTTCGCGCCGGTGATCCAGATCGGCCATCTGCCGAACGTGCTGGTGGTGAACGCGAACGTGCCCGCCAGGAACGTGCAGGAGCTGATTGCCTACGGCAAGGCCCATCCGGGCAAGCTGACCTATGCGTCTTCGGGCAATGGCGCGTCGTCGCACCTGGCCGGGGTGCTGTTCAACAACCTCGCCGGCACGGACTTCCAGCATATTCCGTACAAGGGCACCGGCCCGGCGCTCAATGACCTGCTGGGCGGACAGGTCAGCATGACGTTCACGGACGTGCTGACCGCGCTGCCGTTCATCAAGAGCGGCAAGGTGCGCGCGCTGGGCGTGACCACGCGCGGCCGCTCGCAGGCGCTGCCTGACGTGCCGACCGTGGCCGAGCAGGGCGTGCCCGGCTTCGACGTATCGGTGTTCTTCGGCGTGGTGGCGCCTGCCGGCACGCCGCCGGAGGTGATCCGCAAGCTCAACGTCGCCTTTGCCGACGCGCTCAAGCAGCCCGAAGTCCGCCAGACGCTGGTGGCGCAGGGGCTGGAGTTCGCGCCGTCCACCTCGCCCGAGCAGCTTGGCGGCTTTGTGAAGACGGAAGTCACCAAGTGGCGCGCCGTGGTACAAAAGTCGGGTGCGCAGCTCGACTGACGCGTGCAAGCCATCCAAAAAATACGATAGCGAGGTAGACACCATCATGACGACGCCCCCCACTCCCGGCGCGCTGGCCGGCATCCGCGTGGTTGACTTGTCGCGCATCCTGGGCGGGCCGTTCTGCGGCCAGATCCTGGGCGACCACGGCGCCGACGTGCTCAAGATCGAGCCCCCGCAGGGCGACGACACGCGCACCTGGGGCCCGCCGTTCCGCGACGGCGTGGCGTCGTACTACTTCGGCCTGAACCGCAACAAGCGGGTGATGCGGCTGGACCTCACCGCCGATGCAGACCGCGAGGTGCTGCTGTCGCTGCTGGCCGAGGCCGATGTGATGGTCGAGAACTTCAAGACCGGCACGCTCGAGAAATGGGGGCTGGGCTACGACGTGCTGTCGCAACGCTTTCCGCGCCTGGTGCACTGCCGCGTGTCCGGGTTTGGCGCCGATGGCCCGCTGGGCGGCCTGCCCGGCTACGACGCCGCCATCCAGGCCATGGCCGGCATCATGAGCATCAACGGCGAGGCCGATGGCGACCCGCTGCGCGCCGGCCTGCCGGTGGTGGACATGGTCACCGGCCTGAATGCGGCGCTGGGCGTGCTGCTGGCGCTGCAGGAGCGCGCGCGCAGCGGGCGCGGCCAGTTCGTCGAGGCAGCGCTGTACGACTCGGGGCTCTCGCTGCTGCATCCGCACGCGGCCAACTGGTTCATGAGCGGCAAGACGCCCACACGCACCGGCAACGCCCATCCCAATATCTACCCGTACGACACGGTGGCCACGGCCACGGCCCCGATCTTCCTGGCCGTGGGCAACGATCGCCAGTTCCGCATCCTGTGCGAGCACCTTGGCATGCCCGTGCTGGCCGATGACGAACGCTACGCCACCGCCGGCGCACGCTCTGTCAATCGGAATTCTCTGAAAGTGGAACTGGAAGCCCGCATGGGCACGCATGACGGCAAGGCGCTGGCCGATGCCCTGGCGGCGGCCGGGGTGCCGTGCGCGCCGGTGCTGTCCGTGCCGGATGCCCTCCAGCATCCGCACACCGCGCACCGCGAGATGGTGGTGGAGATGCCCGGCGGCTACAAGGGCCTCGGCGCGCCGGTCAAGCTGAGCCGCACGCCGGCCACGTACCGCTACGCGCCGCTTGCCGAAGGCAACCAGTTCCTGCCGCGCGAGGCCGCGAACGAGGGCTGATCAGGCGCGCTGCCATCGCGCAGCAACGGGAGCGTACCCGTTGCTGCGCATTGAATGCCAATGCATTCAACGAGTTAACAAGCGGCTTACACCAGCGCCGCCGTGGACAGTTCGCGCTTCACGTAGGCATAGAAAATCGGCCCCGCAATCACGCCGGGTATACCGTAGAGCGTCTCCATCACCAGCATCACCGTCAGCAGCTCCCAAGCGGCCGCCTGTATACGCGCGCCGATGATCCGCGCGTTTAGGAAATATTCGAGCTTGTGGATCACCACCAGGTAGACCAGTGACACCACGGCAATCGGCAGCGACACCGACAGCGACGCCACGAAGATCGCCGTGTTCGAGATCAGATTGCCGAGCACCGGCAGCAGCCCCGCAATGAAGGTGATGGCCACCAGCGTCTTCGAGAGCGGCAGGTGCTGGCCGAACAGCGGCAGCACCACCAGCAGGTAGATCGCCGTCAGGATGGTGTTGATCAGCGAGATCTGGATCTGAGCGAAGATGAACTGCGAGAACGCCACTTGCAGCGTGGTCGCGCGGGCGATCAGTGCGCTGGCCAACGGACGGCGATTGGGGCGCGAGATAGCCCGGTACAGCGCCACCATCGCGCCGATGACGAAGCCGATCAGGATATGGAGCAGCGTGCGCAGGATGTCCGCGCCGAGGCGCTGGGCCATCTGCGCATGTTCGCGCAAGGTGGAAATCAGCGTGGACGCGAGTTCATCGACGCCGCGTGGCAGGTAGTCGCTGAGCCAGCCCGGCAACTGGTTGCGCGAGCGGTCGAGGATGTCGGCGGCGTGATCCATCAGCCGTTCGAGCGTATTGCCATCGCCGCTGACAAAGCGCACGAGCGCCCAGATGCCGCCGCTCAGGGCGAAGAGGATGATGGCGGAGAGGATCAGCACCGCCAGCGCGTCCCGCCGGGAATGGCGCGTGAGGCGCGGGGCGAGCACTTCGACCAGTGAATACAGCAGCAGCCCGGACAGCAGTGCCGCAACGAGGTTGGCTTGCATCACCAGCAGCAGCGCGCCGCCGGTCAGCGCATATGACGCCGCCGTGACACTGAACCAGCTGGCCGGCGTCAGGCGCCGGGCGGGGTGGAGCGGATCGGGGTTGGGCGTGCCGTCTCCGGTCTGGGGGCGGCCTGGCGTGCGGTCTTGTTCCACCTGCGGCATGTCTCGGCTGTCGCGTTTGCGTTGGGTTGAGGGGTTGGGCGCATCGATTGTCGGCGCGCGGCGCGCCAATAGCAAGTCACATCGGGCGTGAAACTTGCGTGCCAGCTCGCGTATATTGATGTCACGTTGCGCACGCTTTCCTCCCGGAGATCTGACGCCATGCCCTTCACCCACACCGTCGGCACGCGCCGGCATGTCTTTGCCGACTTGCGCACGCTGCTGGCGCGGGCCAGCCCGGCGCGCTCGGGCGACGCGCTGGCTGGCATCGCCGCCGGGGATGAGGAGGAGCGCATGGCCGCGCGCGTGGCGCTGGCGGACGTGCCGCTGGCGCAGTTCCTCTCCGAAGCGCTGATTCCTTATGAGGACGACGAGGTCACGCGGTTGATCGTCGATCGCCACGATGCCGCCGCCTTCGCGGAGATCGGCGCCCTGACCGTGGGCGGCTTCCGGGACTGGCTGCTGCGCCACGAGACCGACGAGGCCACGCTGCGCCGCGTGGCGCCGGGCATCACGCCCGAGATGGCGGCGGCGGTCAGCAAGCTCATGCGCAACCAGGACCTGATCGCCGTAGCGCGCAAGTGCCGCGTGGTCACGCGGCTGCGCAGCACCATCGGCCTGCCAGGCAGGCTGGCCGTGCGCCTGCAGCCCAATCATCCGACCGACGACCCGCGCGGCATCGCCGCCTCCATCATCGATGGCCTGCTCTACGGCTGCGGCGACGCCACCATCGGCGTGAACCCGGCTGGCGACAACCTCGCCGCCATCGTCAAGCTGCTGCGGCTGATCGACGACGCCCGCACGCGCTACGACGTGCCGACCCAGTCCTGCGTGCTGACCCACGTGACCAATACACTGCGGGCGATGGAACTGGGCGCGCCGGTGGACCTCGTGTTCCAGTCGGTGGCCGGCAGCCAGCGCGCCAACGAGGCATTCGGCATCTCGCTGGCCCTGCTCGACGAAGCCCGCCAGGCGGCGCTGGCGCTGCAGCGCGGCACCGTGGGTAACAACGTGATGTACTTCGAGACCGGCCAGGGCAGCGCGCTGTCCGCCAACGCACACCATGGCGTGGACCAGCAGACCATGGAGGCGCGCGCCTACGCCGTGGCGCGCGCGTTCGAGCCGCTGCTGGTGAACACCGTGGTCGGCTTTATCGGCCCCGAGTATCTGTACGACGGCAAGCAGATCATCCGCGCCGGGCTGGAGGACCATTTTTGCGGAAAACTGCTGGGCGTGCCGATGGGTTGCGACGTCTGCTACACCAACCACGCCGAGGCCGACCAGGACGACATGGACACGCTGCTGACGCTGTTTGGCGTGGCTGGCATCAACTTCATCATGGGCGTGCCGGGCGCGGACGACATCATGCTCAATTACCAGAGCACGTCGTTCCACGATGCGCTGTACCTGCGCGAGGTGCTCGGCCTGCGCCCTGCCCCCGAGTTCGAGGCATGGCTGCAACGGATGGGCATCCTCGACGATGCCGGCCGCGTGCTGGAGCCGGCCGCGCGCGCGCCGTTGCTGGATCTGGCGCGCACGCTGTAGCCTAAATTGGAGCCGATCATGCCGAAGCCGCCCGCCGACATTGACCCCTGGACCCAGCTGCGCCAGTACACGCGGGCGCGCGTGGCGCTGGGCCGTGCCGGCCATGCGCAGAAGACAGGGGACGTGCTCGCCTTCGGCCTCGCTCACGCGCAGGCGCGCGACGCGGTGCACCTGCCGCTCGACGTCACGGCCATCGACATTGCCTTGCAGGAAGCCGGACTAGCCGCACGGCACGTGCACAGCGCCGCGCCGGACCGCGACCAGTATCTGCGCCGCCCCGACCTCGGGCGCCGGCTGGACGCCGAAAGCCACGAAGCGCTGGCCCGCGCGCGGCCCGCCCAGACCCCTGACGCCGTGTTCGTGATCGCCGACGGCCTCTCCGCGCTGGCCGCCCAACGCCACGCCGTGCCACTGCTGCGCGCCGTGCTGGCCCGGCTGGCCGACTGGCACATCGGCCCGGTCGTGGTGGCCCGCCAGTCCCGCGTGGCCCTCGGCGACGAAATCGGAGATCTCCTAGGCGCCCGCCAGATCGTGATGCTGATCGGCGAACGGCCCGGCCTCAGCTCGCCGGACAGCCTTGGGATTTATCTGACCTACGACCCGAAGCCCGGGCGGACCGATGCGCAGCGGAACTGCATCTCCAACGTGAGACCGGAAGGGCTGCTGTACGAAACAGCGGCAGACCGGCTGGTGTTTTTGATGCGTGGGGCGGTGGCGCTGGGGCGGTCGGGGGTGGAGTTGAAGGATGACAGTGAGGGGGGCGAGTTGCTCCCGGCGCCGTAAGCTGGCGGCGCTGAGCACATTCGATACAGATTTTCGGAGAACGGCGATTGTGGTGCCGGCTTGTCGAGGTCATCCAGTCCTATATCCACTCGCGGATGCGCGCGGTGTTCGCGCCATTCCCGGTGAATCTGGGGGGGGAGATTTCCGGCCGGCTGCAACTGGCAAATTCGGGTTCCCTGACGCCGGAGGAACAGGACCCGGCGCGACCCCCTGCGGCTACGCCGGTTCCCAACCCCCTCACATCATCCGATGCGAGAACCTGCCCCGTTGTGCATCCGACATCAGCGCCATGAACTGGTCGCGCTGCATGTGCACCAGTTCCTCGTGGTCGCCCGCTTCGAACCAGATTTCGGGTTCTTCCATCAGGCATTCGTCCACATAGGTCGGCATGCCGTAGGACATGGCCACCGGCGGGATGGCGCCGAGGTCGCAATCCTTGAAAACCTCGCGGATCTCGTCTTCGTGGGCCAGTACCAGGTCGCGGCCGGTTTGCTCGCAGATTTCCGAAAGGCGGAGATGGTGGTTCGAAGGAATCACGGCGGCCACATAGCCGGCCTGATCCTCGAGCAGGACGGTTTTGGCCAGTCGGTTGCCGGGTACATGGGCGGCCTGCGCAGTGGCCATGCTGCTCAGGCTGTAGGGGTGACGGATGATTTCGAACTGGCTGTTCATGCGGCTGAGCCGGCCAGCCAGGGTGTTTGCGATTGCCATGATTGCCTGCCTCCTGCGCCAGCACGCGCCGGTTGTTCTAGGTCTTTTCAATATAGGCTCTGGCGTCGCGCATGCGGGGCCAGATCGCCTGGAGTTCGGTCTTCAGGAAGGTCAGCAGGTAGCGCGTGGCCATGGTCTGGTAGCGGTTCGGCATGGTCAGCAGGTACAGCTTGCTGCCGAAGACGCTGATGCGGTACCCGTCCAGCAGCGGCACGAGGGTGCCCTGCGACAGTTCGTCACCGATGGCGTACATCGGAAAAATGCCAATACCGAGCCCGCCGACCACGGCGTCCTTGAGAAACGCGAAGTTCTCGGAACTTAGTGTCGGGGCGAGCACCACCTGCTCCCGGGCGCTGTCCTCGCCGCGCGTGCCGGAGGCCTTGAGTTTCTGGCCGATCGGGGAGGCGCACACGATGGCGTGCGCGGTCAGGTCGCCCAGTGTCGCCGGCGCCGCGCGGCCCGCCAGGTAGGACGGCGCGGCGCACACCACCCAGTTCACCTCGCCGATCTCGGTGGCCACCACGGAGTCTGGCGGCGTGGAAATGATCCGCAGCGCCACTTCCACGTCTTCGGACACAAGGTTGTGGATGCGGTTGTCGAACACCACGTCGAGCGTGATGTCCGGGTAACGTTGCTTGAACTGCACCAGCAGCGGTGACAGCAGGCTGTGGCCCAGGCCAGTGGGCACCGACAGCCGCACATGGCCCTGCAGGCTCTTGCCCATGCTGCTGATGAGTGCGTTGGCGGCGGCCACCTCGCCCAGGATATTGCGCCCGTGCTCGTACAGGCCGGCGCCCACGGGCGTGGGTTCCACGTGCCGCGTGGTGCGCCGCAGCAGTTGCACGCCGAGCTCCTCTTCGAGCGCCTTCAGGTGGTAGCTGACGTTGGCGCGCGTCATCTTGAGCTTGCGCGCGGCGGCGCTGAGGTTGCCGGCATCGACGATGTCGACGAACAGGCGCAAGGCGTTGAGATCCATGGCGGCGGGGTGGCGGAGATGAGAAGGAGGCCCGAAGCCCCGCCAATGAAAAAGGGGCCCGGAGGCCCCTTAGTTTGCCATGCCCACCCCCGGAGGGGCGGAAACGGTCAGTGCTCGTGATGCAGGTACTTGGCCTGGCGCGGCAGGCGCAGGCTGACGAAGAACGCCAGCACCATCATGCCCGTGACGTACCAGTAGAACGTGGTCTCATGGCCCATCGACTTCAGGCCCAGCGCCACATACTCGGCCGAGCCGCCGAAGATGGCGTTGGCCACGGCGTAGGCCAGGCCCACGCCCAGCGCGCGCACTTCGGGCGGGAACATTTCGGCCTTCACAATGCCGCTGATCGAGGTGTAGAAACTGACGATCGCCAGCGCCACGGAGATCAGTACAAGAGCGAGTTCCGGGCTCGACACGGTGCGCAGCGCGGTCAGGATCGGCACCGTGGCCAGCGCGCCCAGCGCGCCGAACATCAGCATGTTGTTGCGGCGGCCGATGCGGTCAGACAAGGCGCCGAAGATCGGCTGCATGCACATGTACAGGAACAGGCAGCCCGTCATGACATAGCTGGCGGTCTTGATCGACATGCCGGCCGAGTTGACCAGGTACTTCTGCATATACGTGGTGAACGTATAGAAAATCAGCGAACCGCCGGCGGTATAGCCCAGCACGGTGAAGAACGCCGCCTTGTGGTTGCGGAACAGTTCCGCCACGCTGCCGGCTTCCTTGCTGTTGCGGCTTTGCGCCGACGAGGTCTCGTGCAGCGTGCGGCGCAGCAGCAGCGCCACCACGGCGGTAATCGCGCCAATCACGAACGGAATGCGCCAGCCCCAGGCCCGGAGTTCGGCCTCGTCGAGCAATTGCTGAAGCACCACCACCACCAGCACCGCCAGCAACTGGCCGCCGATCAGCGTCACGTATTGGAAAGACGAGAAGAACCCACGCCGGCCCTTGAGCGCCACTTCACTCATATAGGTGGCAGTTGTGCCGTATTCGCCACCTACGGACAGGCCTTGCAGCAGTCGCGCCAGCAGCAGCAGCGCCGGGGCGAGGGTGCCGATGGTGGCGTAGGTCGGCAGGCAGGCAATCAGCAGCGAGCCGAAGCACATCATCACCACCGAGATCAGCATCGAGTTCTTGCGCCCGTTGCGGTCCGCGATGCGGCCGAACAGCCAGCCGCCGATCGGTCGCATCAGGAAGCCGGCGGCAAACACGCCCGCAGTGTTCAGCAACTGGGCGGTCGGGTCGGCTTTCGGGAAGAACGACGGCGCGAAATAGATGGCGCAGAACGCGTAGATATAGAAATCGAACCATTCGACGAGGTTGCCGGACGAAGCGGCAACAATCGCGAAGACGCGTTTCCTGGTCTCCTCTGGGGAGGGTGCCGTGGAGGTATCGGCGGTTGAGGCGATTTGAGTCATGGACCTTCTCTTTCTTGGCGGCGAGGGGCGCCGCTGGGAACGGGGCGCGGGCGGAGCCGGGCGGCAGGCTGGCAAGCGGGGGCCAGACGCGCGGGACCCACCCGTGGGTTGTGCCCGGCAAGCGTACTCCGAACGCGCAGAGGTTGCCCAGTCGATAGCGGCGAATAAGTCACGTGGTGAATGCGTCACCACTTGCCGGCATTGGGTTTCCGGCCGATTGTTCTGCAGGGTGGATTGTTTGTTCTGCATGCCGCACTAGGCGTGGCATCAAATGGCCGGCATGGCGGCCACTCATTGTCAAATTGTTTTATCCCTTCTGTACAAGCCCGCGTGGATTGTCAAATCGGTCAGGCGGCGTACCATTGACGCCCATTGTGTTGGTACTGTCTGTACTGGATTGACCCGGAGATTTGCCATGGCCCTCGACGCCGAATCGTTTTCCCTGCTGCGCGCCTCGGTGCAGCGTTTTATCGACGAACGGCTGAAGCCGGCGGAAGACACGCTGGAAGAACTGGACGAAGTGCCAGCCGAGATCGTCTCCGACATGAAGGAGATGGGCCTGTTCGGCATCTCCATTCCCGAGAACTACGGTGGTATTGGCCTGGCGATGTCGCAGGAATGCGATGTGGTCTATGACCTCGGCCATACGGCGTTTGCGTTCCGCTCGGTGTTCGGCACCAACGTTGGCATCGGCTCGCAGGGCATCCTGATGGACGGCACCGAGGCGCAGAAGCAGGAATACCTGCCGAAGATCGCCAGCGGCGAGCTGATCATCTCGTTCGCGCTGACCGAGCCGAACGCCGGCTCCGACGCCGCCTCGCTGCAAACGCGCGCCGAGCTGGATGGCGACCACTACGTCATCAACGGCACCAAGCGCTTCATCACCAACGCGCCGCGTGCCGGCGCCTTCACGCTGATGGCGCGCACCGGCGGCCCGGGCGCGTCGGGCATCTCGTCGTTCATCGTGCCCGCCGATACGCCGGGGATCTCGCTCGGCAAGCCGGACAAGAAGATGGGTCAGCGCGGCACCAAGACCTGCGACGTGGTGCTGGAAAACGTGCGCGTGCCCGCGGCCAACATCATCGGCGGCGTACCGGGCGTGGGCTTCAAGACCGCGATGAAGGTGCTCGACCGTGGCCGCCTGCATATCTCCGCGCTGGCCTGCGGCATGGCGCACCGGCTGATTACCGACGCCGTGGCCTATGCGAAGGAGCGCAAGCAGTTCGGCAAGCCCATCGGCGACTTCCAGCTGATTCAGGGCATGCTGGCCGACAGCCAGGCCGAGCTGTACGCGGGCCTGTCGATGGTGCGCGACTGCGCGCAGCGCTACGACGCCAAGCCTGCCGGCAAGAGCGACCCCGAGGTCAGCATGCTGGCTTCGTGCACGAAGATGTTCTGTACCGAAATGGTGGGTCGCGTGGCGGACCGCGCCGTGCAGATCCACGGCGGCGCCGGCTACATTGCCGAATACAAGGCCGAACGTTTCTACCGCGACGTGCGCCTGCTGCGCCTGTACGAAGGCACCACGCAGATCCAGCAGCTGATCATCGCCAAGCAACTGCTGCGCGACTGATGGCCAGCGCCCGGCCTCCGGGCCGGGTGCCATGCAACCCGCGACAGAAGCGCGCGACGACAAGCAGGGGGAGGCAGGATGAGCAAGTTCCAGGCAACGGTGCCGATGGCACCGGGATTGTCCGTAACGGCTGCGGCGTCAGTGGCGGCCACCCAATCGGCCGATGTGCACCGGCTGCGCGCCGTGGTGGCTACCTACCGCACCGCATTGCAGGCGTACACGCTGATGGTGTCGCCCGACGACCTCATGGCCTTGAGCAACGGTCCCGCGCCCGCGCACTCGGCACGTGACTACCGCGCGCAGGCGCATCTGGACCGCCTGCGCGATACCGTGCGCGAGAGCGGACTGGCGCTGCCGAATGCCATCGTGGTGGCGGTATCGGGTGGCCGCATGCAATGCGAATGTGATCATCTCTACGCACTGGAGCTGCGTCCGCAGGCCGGAGACGGCCTGATCGTGCTCGACGGGCACGCGCACCTCGCCGCCCTGGCCGGTGGCTCGCGCGGCCATATCAAGACGCTTGTCACGGCGGTGCTGTGCCGGACCTCGATCGACACGGCGCAGACGGGGCTGGCACCGGGCGCCGAAGCCGATCACACCGTGATGCACGCCTCCGCAGCCGCGCGCTGGGCTGGGGCGACGCGCGTCTGGCAGTAGCGTCCCGCCAGGTTTCCACGTCGATTCAATGCAAATGACGGCCCGCGAGGCCGTCATTTGCCATGTGCGGCCGCGATGGGCCGCTTGGCCGTCAATTGCCCGTCACGGCCACACGCCGTCCACGTCGCGCAGCAGATGGCCGGCGAGAATGTAGTCGCCCAGGCGGGTCGCCTTGGCTTCCAGATCCAGCAATTCATGATCGGCAAGCGTGCCGAGGTCGAACTGGCAATAGAGATTCCGTTGCCGGAACGTGCCTTTAGGTTTGGCGAGCCCTTCGATCAGGGCCTCGCGGGAGCGGACAGCAATGCTTTCCTGTCCGCGGTATTGCACTTTGATGCCGCGCTTTTCTCCGAGCCGGCCCAACTCGACGGCGTCCTGCCATCCGGTTTCGTAATCCAGCTCAAGCGCCAGCACCTGCTCGGAGGCCAGAAGCCGAAGCGCTTCCGACTTGCTGCCAGCTCGCACGATTGACATCCACACCTCTTGTCTCAACGAATACTGTACGAATATACAGTGATTGACCGGCCGTCACAAGGACGCGGAAGGGGTAGTCGCGGGCGTTTCCGCCCACAACCCCGGCCCCGGGCCAGTCTCGCCAGAATTGGCGTTCTTCCTTATACCAGCTTCCTAGGGCTTTGATGCGTCTGGCGGCTCGATTGCCGCCCCCGGAGGCGGCATGCCGGCCGGCGCCGTCGCCGCCGTGGTGGCGCCAAAGTCGCCCGCGAAGGCCTGCGTCAGCCCGGCTGGCGTCAGGTAGCGGCGAATGGCATCGTTCACGGCGGCAGGCGTGGCGGCGCGAATGCGAGCCTCCACTTCGGCGGTATGGGCCATGGTACGGTCCAGGAACAGCAGGTTGGCCAGCGCACCGGCCAGCGCGCCGTCGCGCGTGCGGCTCATCATGCCTTGCTGGAGCAGGCCGCTGACCGCCTCCGCCAGTTCGGCGTCGGAAATGCCGTCACGCGCAAAGCGTGCCATTTCCTCGTCGATGGCCTTGCGCAGCCGGGCCTGGTTCTGGGGGGCGTAGGCCGCCCACAGGCCGAAGCGCCCGGCCCGGTCCAGCGCACCCACCGAGATCGAACTCGACGCCCCGTAGCTGATGCCTTCCTGCTGGCGCAGGCGGTCCGCCAGCCGGCTGCGCATGCCGGTGCCGCCCAGCACCCGGCTGGCAATCAGCAGCAGCGGGTAGTCGGGGGAATCATTGACGAGGTCGATCGGCAGGGAGGCCAGATAGACCGCGTTGGCCTTCCCCGGCGTGTCCAGCGTGAAGCTGGCGGCAGGAATCGCGTAGAAGGGGCGGTCCACGCGTTCGTACGGCACCTGCGCCCGCCAGTCGCCGAACAGGTAGGTGGCCTGCCGCACGGCCTCATCCGCGTCGAAATCCCCGACCAGCGCCAACTGCGCGTGTTCGGCGCCGTAGAAGCGCGCGTGGAACGTGCGGATCTGCGCCGGCGTGACGGCGCGCAGCGCGGCCACGCTTTCGTCGAATGTGGGGGTGTAGCGCGGGTCGTCCGGCGGGTAGGGATTGCCATGGCGGCCCAGCGCGTTCGGCGCGAGCGCATTGGGCTGGCGTTGCTGGCTCTCGATACCGGCGACGCTGCTCGCGCGCAGCGTCTCGAACTCGCTGGCCGGGAAGGTCGGCATGCGCAGCACCGTGCGGAGCAGCGCCATCAGGTCAGGCAGGTACTGGCGGCGCGTCACGAAGCTCACCGTCAGCCGCTCGGCATTGCCCGAGATCGACACACTGGCCTTGAGCGCCTCGAAGCGGTCGGCAATGCGCTGGCGGTCGAACGCGCCCGCGCCACGGTCGAGCATGCCCGCCGCGAGCGATCCCACCGAGGTCTGACCCTGCAGCGCCTGCGTGTTGCCAAAGCGCAGGATCAGCGTGCCATTGACGGCCTCCCCGCGCGTGGGCTTGGACAGCAGCGCCAACTGCATGCCGTTGGGCAGCGTCTGGCGGACCGTGTGGGCGTCGATATTGGCCGGGCTCGGGTCGAACGTCGGCACCGGCGCGGCGGTCGGGCGGCCTGCGTAGTCGCGCACCAGCGCGGCCACGTCGGGCGCCTGCGGTACGTTGGCAAGCTGCGGCTTGTCGCCGGGCAGGAATTGCCCGACGGTGCGATTGGTCGGCCGCAGGTAAAGATCGGCCACGCGTTGCACGTCCGCCAGCGTGGCGGCCTCCACGCGGTCGCGGTCGAGCAGGAACAGCCGCCAGTCACCCTTGGCGATGGCCTCGGACAGCAGCACGCCGTACTGCGCCGGATTGTTCAGCACCTGCTCGTAGCCGTTGCGCACCCGCAGGCGCGCGCGGTCGAGTTCCTCCTGGGTGACTGGCCGCGTCGCCAGCCCTTCCACCTCGGCCAGCAGGGCGGCCCGCACGGCGTCGAGCGGGCGGTCCTTGCTCGTGCCCGCCGCGAACACGATCAGCCCGGGGTCCTTCATGCCTTCGAACCGGCTCGATTGCCACGCGGCCTTGTGGGTGTCCACCAGCGCGCGATGCAGCCGCCCGCCGGGCGTATCGGAGAGGACCAGGGACAGCAGGGTCAGCGCGGCGGTGTCCGGGTGGGCGCCGGGCGCCACGTGGTACTGCACGGCGACGATGCTGCTGTCGCCGGGGCGCGTCAGTGTCAGTTCGCGCGCGCCCTCCTGCGGCGGTTCCACCGTGTACTCGGAGGGCAACACGCGCGTGGGGCGCGGAATCGGCCCGAAAGCCTGTTCGATGCGTGCCAGCGTGGTGGTGGGGTCAAACTGCCCCGTTACCACCAGCACGGCGTTGTCCGGCTGGTAGTAGCGGCGGTAGAACGCCTGCAGGTTCTCGATGCCCACATGCTCCACGTCGCTGCGCGCGCCGATCGGCGCCTTGCTGTAGTTGTGCCACCGGTAGGACGCCGCGTTCATCTGCTGGAGCAGCATCCGCATCGGATTGTTCTCGCCGATCTCCATCTCGTTGCGCACCACGGACATCTCGCTGTCCAGATCCGTGCGCGAGACGAAGCTGTTGACCATGCGGTCCGCCTCCATCTTCAGCGCCCAGTCGAGGTTGTCCTCGCTGGCGGCAAAGGTCTGGAAGTAATTGGTACGGTCCTGCGACGTGGTGCCGTTGTACTGCATGCCGCGCCGCGCGAATTCCGTGGGAATGGTCCGGCCCGGCAGCGACGGCGTGCCCTTGAACAGCATGTGCTCCAGCAGGTGCGCCATGCCGGTTTCGCCGTAGTTCTCGTGCCGGCTGCCCACCAGATAGGTCATGTTGACCGTGGTGGTGGGCTGCGCGGCGTCCGGCGCCAGCAGGATGCGCAGGCCGTTCGGCAGCCGGTATTCGGTGATGCCCTCCACGGTGGCCACGCGCGTAGCCTGGATCAGGGGGGAGGCACCCGGCACGGTGGCGGGTGCAGGCGACTGCGCACGCGCGGCGCTGCGGGCAGGCGCAGCAAGGGCTGGCGGGGCCGGCAGGGCGGCGGCCAGCGAGACAGCAACCGCGACAAAGGCGGCAAAGGCAGCACGACGGCGAAGCATGACGTCCTCGGACGATGAAGAGTGATGCGATTCTAGCCCCGTCGCACCGTCCCGGAACGCGTGGGGCCGCACTTTCAGAATCGGGGACATTTGTCTCAGGCGAATGTCCGATTCCAGCGCATTTCCCGGCGCAGGAAGCGGTAGGATGCTTCCCATGAACCTCGATCCCGACACCTGCTACAAGGCAGTCGCCTCGCACGACCGGCGCTTCGACGGACGCTTTTTCGTTGGCGTGTCGTCCACGGGCATCTATTGCCGGCCGATCTGCGCGGTGCGCACGCCCCGGCGCGAGAACTGCACGTTCTACGACACCGCCGCCTCGGCTGAGAAGCATGGCTTCCGCCCCTGCCTGCGCTGCCGGCCGGAACTGGCGCCCGGGCACGGGCTGGCCGATATTTCCGGGCGGCTCGCGCAGGCGGCGGCCACGCTGATCGACGAAGGCTTCATGGCCGAGGCCGGTGTGGCGCAACTCGCCAGGCGCATCGGTGTGACGGAACGTCACTTGCGGCGCCTGTTCGATGCGCAGTTCGGTGTCTCGGTGCTCGAATACGCCCAGACGCAGAAGCTGCTGCTCGCCAAGCGGCTGCTGACCGACACCACGCTGCCCGTCACGCAGGTGGCGCTGGCGGCGGGTTTTGGCAGTGTGCGACGCTTCAACGACGTGCTGCGCCAGCGCTATGGCCTGACCCCGCTCGCCATGCGCCGCCGCGCCGCCGAAGGCATGGCCGACCAGCTCGTGTTCGAGTTGGGCTACCGCCCGCCGCTGGCGTGGTCCGCGCTGCTCGCCTTCCTCGGCGTGCGCGTTGTGGATGGCATCGAACAAGTACGAGGCGATGTCTACCTCCGCACGCTGGCCGTGGACGTGGGCGCGCAGCGCCACCTCGGCTGGGTGCGGCTGGAGCACGTGCCGAAGCGCACCGTGCTGCGCGTGACACTCTCCGGCACGCTGGCCCACGCGATTCCGCAATCGCTGGGCAAGGTGCGGCGGCTATGCGACCTGGGCTGCCGGCCGGACGTGGTGGACCGCCATCTGGGCGACCTCGCCGCCGATGTGCCGGGCATGCGCCTGCCGGGCACGTTCGATGGTTTCGAGATTGCCGTGCGGGCGATCGTCGGCCAGGTGATTTCCGTGATCCAGGCGCGGCGGATTCTCACGCGGCTGGTCTCGCTGGCCGGCGAGCCCCTGCCGCCGAAGGCGCTCGCGGGACTGCCCCCCATGGCCGGCCAGCCGCCGCTGACCCACGTGTTCCCGACCGCGCAGGCGCTGGCCGACCTGCCCGACGCGGTGTACCGCGAGGCCGGCGTGACGCCGGGCAAGCTGCGCACGATCCGCGCGCTGGCGTTAAGAATTGTCTCAGGCGAGATCGCGCTCGATCCGCTCGCGCCGCCCGAGGAGACCGTGGCCCGGCTGCGCGAGGTCGATGGCATCGGCGACTGGACCGCGCAGTACATCGCCATGCGCGCGCTGGGCTGGCCAGACGCCTTTCCGGCCACCGACTACGCGCTGCGCAAGGTGCTCGCCGTAAGCACGGTGCGGGCGATGCATGACCGCACCGCGCAGTGGGCGCCGTGGCGCGCCTACGCGGCCATTCATCTCTGGCATCGCTATGGCACGCCCCCGGCGTCCGGCGAGCCGATGGCGGATCCATCAGCAGATCGATCCGAAGATCACAGCAAGGAGCAGGCAGCATGACCAGCTATCAGATCATCGACAGTCCTCTCGGGGAAATGCTATTGCGGGCCGACGAAGGCGCGCTGACCGGCATGTTCTTCTCCGGGCAGAAGTATTATCCCGCCGGCGCGCCGGCGACGCGCCTCGCATCGGCGGCCGACCAGCGCGTGCTGGCGCAGGCGGCGCAAGAGCTGGTCGCCTATTTCGATGGGACGCTGCAGACTTTCGCGGTGCCCATCCGCTTTGTCGGCAGCGCCTTTCAGCAGCGCATCTGGCAGGCGCTGCGCGACATCGAATTTGGCGAAACTTCGACCTACGGGCAGCTTGGCGCCGGTCTCGGCCTGCCCCCTGCGCACTCGCGCGCGGTGGGGGGCGCCGTGGGGCGCAATCCGCTTTCGGTCATCGTGCCTTGCCATCGCGTGCTCGGCGCGTCGGGCGCGCTGACCGGCTACGCCGGCGGCGTGGACCGCAAGCGGGCGCTGCTGCGACTGGAGGGGGTACGGGGCGTGGATCTCGACGTCCCGGCGCCGCGCGCGCAGGGGTTGCAGTCGGCGCTGGCGTTCGGCTGACCTGTCGGCCGATTTCTCGCTTTGCCCCGGCTGTTCATCGCCATCGACACGCCGCCCGCCGTGGCGGCGGGCCTGCTGCATACGCTGCCCGTGCATCGCGGCGTGCGGCCCGTGCCAGCCGGGCAGTTGCACCTGACGCTGCGTTTTCTTGGCGATCAGGACGAAGACAGCGCCGCGCGCATCGGCAAGGCGCTGGCGGGCATCCAGGCGCCGCCGTTGACGATGCAGGTTCAGGGCGTCGGACGCTTCCGGGGCGGTCAGGGCGCCGTGCTGTGGGCCGGCCTGGCCCACGATGACCGCCTGACCGCGCTGTTCGACGCCATCGAGGCTGCGTTGGCCGACATCGGCATCGCGCGCGAGCGCCGTCGCTTTCATCCGCACCTGACCGTGGCGCGTTGCCGTCCGGGCTTGCCGGAGGCGGTGATGCGCGACTGGCTCGCCGCGCAGCACGACCTGACCCTGCCGGCGTGGACCGCCGAGCGCTTCGTCCTCTTTGAGAGTTTTCTGAGCCCGGACGGCGCGCGCCACGAGCCGCGTGCCGGCTATCCGCTAGCCGCTAGTCGCTAGTCGCTAGCCGCTAGTCGCTAGTCGCTAGTCGTAGCCGCTAGCGCCCGAGGTTGCTGAGCCCCAGCGCCACCCCGAGCCCGCACAGCGCCGAGCCGAGCGTCTTGTCGATCAAACCCTGCCGGCGCAGCATGGCAGCGCGCAGCGGCGCCGCGCCGAACCCCCACGCCACGAGGCTGAACCACGCCCAGTGCGCCACGGACATGAACAGCCCGTAGCCCAGTTGCACCGCCCACGGCGTATGGGCATCCACCACCTGCGTGTAGGTGCTGACCACGAACAGCGTGGTCTTGGGATTGAGCGCATTGGTCAGGAATCCCATCCGCAGCGAGGCCCAGTTGGATAACGCCGGCGCCTCGCGTGTATCCACCGTCAGGGGCGTGCGGTTGCGCAGCGTCTTGATGCCGATCCAGATCAAATAGGCCGCGCCGAGCAGCTTCACCGCCGTCAGCCAGCCGTGCGCGTGCTCGATCAGCATCGCCACGCCGAACATGGTGTAGCACACGTGCACCTGCACCCCGAGCGCGATGCCCAGCGCGCACAGCAGCCCGGTGCGGCGGCCGAACAGGTAGCTGTTGCGCGTGACCATGGCGAAGTCGGGCCCGGGGCTGATCACGGCGAGGAGGGTGATGCTGGCGACGGCCAGCGCTTCGGCAAGGGGCGACATATCAGTGAGTTTTCTGGTTCGATAGAGGTGGGATGGCGCCGCTATTCTCGCCAGACAGGATAGGGCCAGACAACCGATATATACTCGCCGAAAACTGTGAGGAAACCTGACAGATGAGCGATTTGCCGCCGATGCACTGGCTGGGCGCGATCCGGTTCTTCGAGGCCGCCGCACGGCTTGGCAGCTTTGTGCGCGCGGCCGACGAACTCCACCTGACCCACGGCGCCATCAGCCGTCAGATCCGCCAACTGGAAGAGGCGCTCGGTGTGCCGCTCTTCGAGCGCCGTAACCGGGCCGTCTTCCTGACCGAGGCGGGCCGCACGCTCCACGCCGCCGCCACGCAGTCTCTGGCGGGGCTGGCCGAGGCGGTCGCCCGGATCCGCGCGCCGGCGCCGCGTGCCGCGCTGGTGCTGTCGTGCGAGCCGACCATCGCCATGCGCTGGCTGATTCCACGGCTGTCGCGCTTTGCCGCCGCCTATCCGGACATCGCGTTGCACCTGATGGCGGCCGGCGGGCCGATAGATTTCCGGAAAAGCGGAGTGGATGTGGCGCTGCGCCGCAACGATTTCCCGTTCGATACACGCTGGCATACGCGCGAACTGGCGCAGGAGTGTGTCGGGCCAGTCTGCCGGCCGGATTTGGCCACGGCTGACCCGGCGGCGGTCACGCGCCTCCACACCCGCACCCGGCCCGATGCCTGGCAGCGCTGGCAACAGTTTGAAGCGGGCGAAAAAGCCGGTCCCGCCGTCCAGATTGGCCGGTCAGACCAGTGGTATGAACACTTCTACCTGAGCCTGCAGGCGGCTGCGGCGGGCCTGGGCTGGGCCATGGCGTCGCGGCTGATGGCGGCCGATGAACTGGCCGATGGCCGGCTGGCCGCGCCGCTGGGGTTTGTGGCGGACGGGTCGTCCTACTATCTGATTGCTCCGGCGCCGTTCGCCCAGGATGCCCGGCTGGCGGCGCTGCACGGCTGGCTACGCACGGAGATGGAATCCGGCTGAAAAGGCGCTGCAACCGCTACCCCCCGGAAGTCGGTTGCTAAAGTTACGTCGTATTTTGCCGAAGGCCAAGGCATGACCTTGCGCCATCCCCGGGCGGCGCTTACCATGCGGCGCTGGCCGCAGCCAGATCCACAAAGCGTTGCCCGCCCCAGGCAAGACGGCGAGTGACCACTTTCGACGTAGCGTATTCCCCATGAGTGTCCAAGATTCCCGAGGGTCCGAGCAGGCCCAAAACCGGTCCCAGATCGAGGGCGAACCTGACGAGCAGGAAGGCGCGCAGTCGGATGAACGCTACCGCCTGACCCACAGCTCGCAGATCGGCACGGTGCTGCGCGACCTGGCCTGGCAGAAGTGCCTGCTGAACGTGCGTTCGGCGCGGGGCTCCGAGATCGTGACGTCGATCCTGCACGTGGATCCGGCCAACCGCACCTTTATCTTCGACTGGTGCCGCGCGGATGCGGAGCGCCAGGCGCTGATGGCTTCGGACAAGAATGCGTTCTCGGGGCTGCTGCGCGGCGTGCCGGTGAACTTCGTGGTCGGCGTGCCCGGCGCCACGCGCTTCGAGGGCGGGCCGGCCTTCATCGCCGATTTCCCGGACAAGCTCTACCACTTCCAGCGCCGCCGCCATTTCCGCGCGCGCACGCTGCTGACCAAGGGTTACCGCTGCCAGATCCATCTGCCGGAGACGCCCGACAAGCGCACGCTGCACCTCGATATCGCCGATCTGTCGCTGTCCGGCGCGGGCCTGCGCTCGCGTACGGTGGGCGCTGACCAGCTGCCGGTGGGCACGGTCATCAAGAAGTGTGTGCTGGATTTTGCCGAACTGGGCCGGCTGGAACTGGACATGCAGGTGGTGGGCCACTGGCTGGTCGGCTTCGACGACAACACCGTGCACCACTACGGCTGCGCCTTCCTGAATCCGGATGGCCGCATGGAGAACTTCCTCCAGCGGCTGGTGTTCCAGCTCGAACTGGCACACCGGGGCTGATTTTTCGGGATTGAGCCCCCTGATCGGGACCGCTCAGGTCCCGCTCAGGTCCCAATCAACTTCCCGATGGCAGCGGCGGCCTCCCGCATGGGGGTCAACAGCCGCGCCACCATCTCCGCCTCGGACACCCGGGTGGCCTTCACGCTGACGCTGATGGCCGCCACCACGGTGCCCGAGAGCGACCGCACCGGCACGGCAATCGCCCGCAAACCCGGTTCCAGTTCCTCGTCGATCAGCACATATTCCAGCTCCCGCGCGCGCCGGAAGGCCGCTTCCAGCTCCGGGCGCGAGATCTTGGTCTGCAAGGTGCGCGGGCGCAGCTCGGCATGTTCGAAGAAGGCTTCGAGCACCGCCTCGGGCTGGTGGGCCAGCAGCAGCCGGCCTGTGGACGTGCAATAGGCCGGCAGCCGGCTCCCCATTCCAAGTGCATGAGTCAGCACACGCTGCACTTCCGAGCGCACCAGGTAAAGGATGTCCGTGCCGTCGAGAATGGCCAGGGCCGAGGTCTCGTGGATGCGCGTGCTGAGGTTGTCGAGGATGGGTTGCGCCGCCGAGACCAGCGACGTCGAGGAGAAATAGGCGTGGCCCAGATGCAGCACGCGCGGCCGCAGCGCGAAGTGGCCGTCCTGCTGGCTCACGTAGCCCAGTTGCTCCAGCGTATAGAGACAGCGCCGCACCGAGGCGCGCGACAGCTGCGTGCGCTGTGCCACCTGCGAGATAGTGAGTGGGCGCTTGCGCTCGGAGAAAGCCTCGAGCACCGTCAGGCCGCGCGCCAGCGACAGCATGAAATTCGGATCGCCGGCAAAGCTGGACAGGATGTCGGCCGGCGGCCGGGCGGCGCGGACGGAGTCGGCCTGTGCGGGCTTGAGACTGATGGGAGCGGGGGCGTCCATAGGGGAATCGGCAGGAAATGCGATGCGGGGGCGTTCGATAATCGCGCATCTTAACGTCCCACGGCGGGGCCTGCCGGGATTCGCCCAAAAAAATGTCGCCGATTGGGGCGGCGACTGGGTAAGGGGTGTCGCCCGGGACGGGGGTCCCAACGACGAGGCCAGTATAGGCAGCAGCACTTCCTGCCGACATGCCACCTCGGTGGGGGTTGGCCGTAGCGCACTTTGCGCTAGTGGCATCACATCGGCTGCGCCGGAATTCGTCGGATTGGTCCTAGGGCTTGCCCAGGAACAGGTAGAACGCGTAGCTGCCGCCTGCCGCGCGGCCATAGGCGAGATAGAACGGCCCGATCGGGCTGTCCAGGCCGAGGAAGGCGGCCCCCGACTTGAGCAGCCCGGTGGGGTTGCCCGGCACCAGCGGTGCGCCCACGCGGCCCGCCTCGAGCGAAAACCCCGCGTAGACCCCTTCGAGGAAGGTCTGCCGCACGAGCTTGTTGTAATAGACCAACCGCGCGAACTGGATATTGCCGCCGATCAGCTGCCCGGTGGAGTAGCCGGATTGCTGCAGGAAGCCGCCCCACTGGAACATCGCATACGGCGGCAGTGCCGGCCCGCCCAGGTTGGAGCCGGCCCGCACCCCCAGGTTGATGGTGTTGTTGCCGAAGGAGTGGGCATAGGTGGCCGTCAGGTCGCCCTTGGTATAGGTGTCGGTGGCGCCCAGGGCGCCTTGCGACGAGTAGACGTTCATCGTCGCCCCGTAGCCGAAGCGCGGGAAGTTGATGCTGTCGACCTGATCCACCAGCACCCGGGCCGTGAAGGCGCGGCGCTCGGTGCTTTCATTGCCCGGAGAGAGGAACGCCGGCCCGGTGGAGAGCGACGCGTTCTGGTGGCCGAGCACGAAGCCCAGGCGCCCCTCGCCATATTTGGTGATCTGCGTGCCCACGTCCAGCGCCAGGTCCGTGCGGCGCAGGTCGTACTGGGCGATCCGCTGGCTGCCGCTGAAGACGTTGACGGGGCGGCGTTCGAGTTCGAAGCGCGGGGCGATGAAGAACCGCTGGCGGGTATCCAGCGGCTGGTAGAACTCGCTGGTCAGGCTCGAGGTCTGGCCCACCTGGGCGTCCGTGCGCCATTCGGCGCCGAGCGAGTTGATCCACGTGCGGCGGTAGCTGGCCAGCAGGTTGAAGTAGGCGTCGCCCCGGAAGTCGGAACTGAGGCCGAGCCCGAAGCGCAGATAGTTGGGCCCGTACGATTTCTCGATGGCTTCTACGCCGAGCACCCGCTTGCCCGGTTCCTCGAGGAAGCGGTAGTTCACGTGCTCGAAGTCGCCGGTGCCGAACAGCCGGCGCATGTCGCGGTCCAGCGTAGCCTGCGAGATCGGCTCGCCGGGGTGGGTTTCCATCGTCGCGGCGGCAAATGCGGGGCTCACGCGCTCCATCGGCGCGAAGCGGATTTCGTCCACGGGTCGCAGGTCGGGCGGTGACAGATTGCGCTGCGCAGCGCGCAGGGTGGCGTATTCGTCGGGCGGAATCGACAGCTCGGCGAGCCGGGCGTGCTGGCGCCGGGCGGCTTCCTCGCCAATCGGAATGGTCTTGGGCAGGTGGTCGAAGTCGCCGGCCGAGAACTCGCCGAGTTCGGGCAGGATCAGGATGTCCGAGGGCCGCAGCGACGCCAGCGAGGCGCGCACATTCTGCTCGGTCAGGATGTTCAGCATCTGGCTGGTCACGCCGATCAGCGAGGTCAGGTCCTCGCGCTTCATCAGCGGCGTGCCGAGGTTGACCGCGATGACGATGTCGGCGCCCATGGCGCGCGCCACATCCACGGGCAGGTTGTCGGTCAGGCCGCCATCGACGAGCAGCTTGCCCTGGTACTCGGTGGGCGCCACGGCGCCGGGCACGGACATGCTGGCGCGCATCACGTTCGCCAGCTCGCCCTCGGTGAACACCACGGCGGTGCCGGCGACAAGGTCGGTGGCCACGGCGCGGTAAGGAATCGGCAAGGTATCGAAATTCCGATAGCCGGGGGTGTTGGCCAGCTTGCGCAGCACCGTCTCCAGTTGCACGCCGGACACCGCGCCCTTGGGCAGCAGCAGCCCGTCCGAGCGCACGCCAATCTCGGGCGTGAACAGGTTGGTGTGGTCATCGAGCTTGCGGCGGATGGCCAGGTCCTGGCGCGGCGGCCGTTCCTTGAAGATGGCGCTGGTGGACAGCCCGCCGACCAGTTCTTCCATGTCCGGGATGCTCATGCCGCTGGCATACGCACCGCCGACCAGCGAGCCCATGCTGGTGCCGGCGATGCAGTCCACGGGCACGCGAAGTTCCTCGAGCACCTTCAGCACGCCGATATGGGCCGCACCGCGCGCGCCGCCGCCGGACAATACCAGGCAGATCTTGGGGCGGCCCACCGGGTGGGCCTTGGCCGCGGCCCCTTCGACCGAGCCGCCGGGCGTGGCCGGGGCGAGGAGGGCGGGCGCGGGGAACGGCGGATTCGGCGCCGGGACGATGTTGCTGGGAGTGTAGGAGGGCAGGCGGAGGGTGCCGCCCTGCGGCGGCGGCTCCTCGGCCATGGCCGGGCCCGGCGCGACCGCCAGCATCGCCAGCATCGCGGCGAGCAGGCTGCACAGGAAAGGGAGTCGCGTCGCAACGCGCATGGCAGCGTATCCGATCATCCACGCCTCACAGGTGGCCGGCGGCAACCTTGCCACAAGGCTAGCAGCCTGCCGCCGCAACCGTGTGCGCGATGGAACACCTTCGAAACAATTCAATATCGGATTGGAACGATGCAGATCAGGGCGGCGCCGGGAGGGCGGCTGTCCGCCTGCCGCCGCCGGCCCGAACCTGGCAGGCGGCATATACTGGCGCCGTAACATTTCCTTCAGGTCTTGAGCCGTGTCTTCCCCAGTTTCCGACGATCCGCGTCCGCTCCCGCCCGAGCGCCCTGGCGACAACGAGTGCTGCCAGAGCGGCTGCGATCCGTGCATCTTTGACTACTACAACGACGAAATGGAGCGCTACCGGCAGGAACTGAGGGCGTGGGAGTCTCGCCAGGGGGCGCACGCCGAGGCGCCATCCGCCTCCACATCGTCCACTTCGTAGCCTGCAGCCGGTGGAAGACCTTCTCGACTTCGTGCGGCGCCATCCGCGCCTGTTCGTGCTGACCGGTGCGGGCATCAGCACGGATTCCGGCATTCCGGGCTACCGCGACGAGCAGGGCCGGTGGCAGCGCTCCGCGCCGATGACCATCACCGCCTTCCTGAGCGGCCACGCGGCGCGCCAGCGCTACTGGGCGCGCAGCATGGTGGGCTGGCCCGTGGCGGCCGGCGCGCAGCCGAATGTGAGCCATCGCGTGGTAGCGGAGCTGGGCGATGCCGGGCGCGTGACCGGGTTGGTCACGCAGAACGTGGATGGCCTGCACCAGCGCGCCGGCAGCCAAGGGGTGATCGAACTGCACGGCAGTATTGGCCAGGTCATCTGCCTGTCCTGCGCCACGCGCTACCCGCGCGCGGACATCCAGCGCTGGCTGTGGCAGCACAATCCCGAATTCCGCGATGTGTCGGCGCTGCCGGCGGCCGATGGCGACGCCCATCTGGAATCGCCGCTGTTCGACAACTTCGCGGTGCCCGTGTGCGAGCGCTGCGAAGGGCTGCTCAAGCCCGATGTGGTGTTCTTCGGCGAATCGGTGCCGCGCGAGCGCGTGGCGGCCGGGCGGCTGGCGCTCGATGCAGCGGACGCCGTGCTGGTGATCGGCTCGTCGCTGACGGTGTTCTCGGGGTATCGCTTCTGCGTCTGGGCGCACGAGCATGGCTTGCCGATTGCCGCCCTGAACCTGGGCACCACGCGTGCCGATCCGTTGCTGACGCTCAAGGTGCTCGCCCCGATCGGGCCGACGCTGGCGGGGCTTGCCGCCGCGCTGGGGCTGGAACCCGGCGCGGGTTAGGTCGGATCAGCGCAGATCCAGCTTCACGCGGATGCCGTCCGCCGCCACGGTGATCGCGCCCGGCTGCACGTCCTTGCCGTTGAAGCGCAACTCCTCGGGCTTGAACGTATAGAGCGGATAGTCCTTCAGCAACTGCTGGGCCACCACCGCGCCAATGGCATTGAGCTGCTCGTTGTACTGGCTCATGCCCTGCACCTGGACCTGCTGGACCGTGGGATTGTCCAGCAGCACGGCGCGCTGCGTGGCGTCGTAGCGCACGCCGCTGTTCAGCGCCAGCGTGCCGTTGACCGGCGGCGACGGCAGGATGGTGTTGCTGACGGCCGCATCCATCTGCGTGGTGATGCGGTTGGTGGCCTCGTCCAGCACCAGGCGCGGGTGCGACAGCTGCACGCTCACCAGTTCGCCATAGCGCAGCGTGGCGGGAAAGCGCTTCTCGACGGCACTCTGCAACTCGGCCTTGGTGAAGGTGTATTCGCCGGTCCAGACGTTATAGGCGGCATGGGCGAGGGCGAAGCTGCCCAGCGCGGCGACTGCGGCGGTGGCCAGCAGCGCGCGCCGGGTGGGGAAGACGCGATTGATCAAGGGACGGGCCATGGGCTCGGTTTGGTTGGCATCGTTGCCGGTCAGACCGGGCCCGGGGGGCATCGTTCCTGTGTGATGAGTACGCCGCACGACGGGCGCCGCATCAATAGTGCGGCGGAATCTCATGCTGCGGATTGCTCTCGGCGGCGGTCGAGGCACTGGTCCGGACCTGCTGGTACAGCGCCCGGAACTGGGCCTGGAGCAGGTCCAGCTGCTGCTGCTGGCGCGCGACGGCCAGGTTCAGCGTCTCGATCAGGTCTTCCTGGAAGGCGACCTTGATCTCGAGGTCGGTCAGGCGGGATTCCATGGCATGTCTCCGGTTGGCCGCGCATTTTACGGCACGGCCGTGCCGGGACCCTGCCATCGGCGCTTATTCGCCCGCCACCAGGACCATCCAGGTCACACCGAACTTGTCCGCCACCATGCCGAAGCGCTCGGAGAAGAAGGTCTTCATCGCCGGCATGACCACGTTGCCGCCTGCGCCCAGCGCGGCGATCGTCTTGTCGACCGTTGCCGCGTCCGGCACGGTGATGGAGAGCGCAAAGCCCTGGAAGGCGGCCTGGCCCTTGCAGTCGCCATCGGACGCCATGATCGTGGTGTCCCCGATCTGCAGCGCCATGTGCATGACCTTGTCGTCATGGCCGGCACCGGGCCCGCAACCGGGGCTGGCGTCCTGCGGCTCGGGGTTGTCACGGAAGCGCAGCAGCATTTCCACCTTGGCGCCGAGCGCGGTCTTGTAGAACTCGGCCGCTTCCTCTGCGCGGCCATCGAAGAACAGATAGGACTGGACTTTCTTGGACATCGACATCTCCTGGTTGGCGTTGGCCGGCGATTTGTGTACGCCGTCCACAAGAGACTAGCAAATAAAATGGACAACGTCCACATTGTTACTTTTCGTGTCCGTCACAGACGGACACGTTTTCGTGGCCCGGCCGAGCTAGCATAGACGACACGCCCCGCAGTTTGGCGCTACCGCCCGGGCGTGTCACAATTCAAGGTTACGAGTTCGGGCGCCGCATCGGCTGCCGCGTGGTGGTTTCACGCGGGAGCGCCCCAAGAGCCGACAAATTCACCTAGATTTCTGGCGATGACTACCATCCTGCAGCACATTCCTTCCGGCCAGCGCGTCGGAATCGCCTTCTCGGGCGGACTCGACACCAGCGCCGCGCTCCTCTGGATGCGCCAGAAGGGCGCCATTCCCTACGCCTACACGGCCAACCTGGGTCAGCCCGACGAGCCGGACTACGACGATATTCCCCGCCGCGCCAAGGCGTATGGCGCCGAGGAAGCCCGTCTGGTGGATTGCCGCGCGCAACTGGTGTCCGAAGGCATCGCCGCGCTGCAGTGCGGTGCATTCCACATTTCCACGGCCGGCGTGACGTACTTCAACACCACGCCGATCGGCCGTGCCGTGACCGGCACGATGCTGGTGGCCGCGATGAAGGACGATGGCGTCAATATCTGGGGCGATGGCAGCACGTTCAAGGGCAACGACATCGAGCGTTTCTACCGCTACGGCCTGCTGACCAACCCGGGCCTGCAGATCTACAAGCCGTGGCTGGACCAGCAGTTCATCGACGAACTGGGCGGCCGGGCCGAAATGTCCGAGTTCATGCGCCAGAGCGGCCATGACTACAAGATGTCGGCCGAAAAGGCGTATTCGACGGACTCGAACATGCTTGGCGCCACGCACGAGGCCAAGGATCTCGAGCACCTGGACTCGGGCATCCGCATCGTCCAGCCGATCATGGGCGTGCAGTTCTGGCGCGATGAAGTGGAAGTGAAGCGCGAGGAAGTGACCGTGCGCTTCGAGGAAGGCCAGCCCGTGGCGCTGAACGGCAAGACCTTTGCCAACAGCGTGGACCTGTTCATGGAAGCCAATGCCATCGGCGGCCGCCACGGCCTGGGCATGAGCGACCAGATCGAGAACCGGATCATCGAGGCCAAGAGCCGCGGCATCTACGAAGCCCCGGGCCTCGCGCTGCTGTTCATCGCCTACGAGCGCCTGATCACCGGCATCCACAACGAAGACACCATCGAGCAGTACCGCGACAACGGCCGCCGCCTGGGCCGCCTGCTGTACCAGGGCCGCTGGTTCGACCCGCAGGCCATCATGCTGCGCGAAACCGCCCAGCGCTGGGTGGCGGGCGCCGTGACCGGCGAGGTGACCATCGAACTGCGCCGTGGCAACGATTACTCGATCCTGAACACCACGTCGCCGAACCTGACCTACAAGCCGGAACGGCTGACGATGGAAAAGGGCGAATCGATGTTCACGCCGCTGGACCGCATCGGCCAGCTGACCATGCGCACGCTGGACATCGTGGACACCCGCGAGAAGCTCCAGACGTACGCGAAGAGCGGCCTGCTGTCGACCAAGACCAGCGCGGCGCTGCCGAAGCTCGAAGACTGAGCGCGGGCAGGCATCACCTGAAGAGCCGGCAAGGGCAACCTTGCCGGCTTTTTTCATGGCTGGCGCGCGGGTAGCAGCGTGGCGGGGTCGATGGCACCGGCCATCGCCGCGTAGCCGCGGTCGCCCGGGTGGAGGTGGTCGCCGCTGTCGAAGGCGGGGTGCAGGGCGTCCGGGTGGGCGGGGTCGCGCAGGGCGGTGTCGAAGTCCGCCACGGCATCGAAGGCGCCGCTGGTGCGGACCCAGTGGTTCACCTGCTGGCGCAGCGCATCCTTCTGCGGGCTGGCGTAGCCGTGGATCGGCGATCCCTCCACGGCCAGCGCGCCCGCGAACGGCGTGATTGTCGCGCCGATCACGCGCACCCCGCGCCGGTGCGCACGGTCGATCAGGGACTGGTAGCCGGCGATCACGTCGGCGGCGGCGGGCAGGCGGGTCGTCGGCAGGAAGGTCGAGCCGGGCCAGCCGATGTCGTTGATGCCCAGCGCCACGATCACCGCCTGCACGCCGGGCACATCGAGCACGTCGCGCTCGAAGCGCGCCCGGCCCGCCTCGCCCATGCCGGCGCGCAGCAGTTGCCCGCCCGAGATGCCCGCATTGAGCACCGCGATGCCGTCCCCGGCCAGCCGGGCGGCGAGCACATCGGGCCAGCGCCGGTTGGCGTCGGGCGTGGCGCCATTGCCTTCGGTGATCGAATCGCCGAGTGCCACAACCACCGGCGCCGGCTGGCGGGCTTCCACCTCGATGGCGGACAGCAGCAGCCTTGCCTGGAAAGGCTCGGCCCGGGGCAGGGCGGTGTCCGCAACGTGGTGGCCATCGGCGATATAGGCCGTCTGCCGGCCATCCCAGTGAAAGGTGTCGATCCGCATCTGTCCGGGCAGGTGGAGGCTGACCGCTACCTCGGCCAGAGCCGGCAACGGTGACGACAGCGGTACCGGATCACTGGTCGCCGTGGCGCCGGGCGGGATGCTGACGGCGGGTTGCCCGGCGAAGGTCACCGCGTGGTTGGAGGCGCGGTCGATCCTGCCGCCGCCGGCATGGCGGGCGAGCCGGACGGCCTCCACTGTGAGCGGCACCCGGCCGTACTGGTTGGACAGCACCACGCGCAGCCGACTTCCGCCGATGCTGACGCGAGCGACCTGCCGCACCGTGCGGTCTTCGAGCCGGGCTGGCAGGCCGGTAGGCAAAGGCAGTTCGTCGGGTCGCCAGACCGGCTGCTGGCTGGCCACCCAGGTCGGCACCCATTGCGGGGCGGCCACGGCGGGGGCGGCGGCGATCCAGCCCGCCAGGGCAATCATGCGAAGCAGCGAGTGGGCAGGCATCAGAAAATTCTCGTCAAAGTTGGAACGGCCTGACTGTCGCCCATTCCGCTTTACGCGGGAACGCGGCAAAATCGCCTATCACTCATTCCATTAAAGAATGACATGGACACCCTCAAGGCGATGCGCGTCTTTACGCGCGCGGTAGAGCTGGGCAGCCTCTCCGCCGTGGCGCGTGAGCTGGACAGCACCCAGCCGACCATCAGCAAGACCGTGGCGGCGCTGGAGGCGGACCTTGGCGTGCGGCTGCTCGAGCGCAGTACCACCCACCTGCAGCCGACCGAGGCCGGCCGTCGCTTCTACGCCCATGCGCTGACCGTGCTCGATGCCTATGCCGAAGCCGCCGCCGATGCGCGCGGCCGGACCGATCGTCCCGTGGGCAAGGTGCGCCTCAGCGCGCCGGTCAGCTTTGGCGTGCTGCGGCTCAATGCGCTGATCCTCGATTTCCTTGCCCGGTATCCGGAGGTGGATGTCGAACTGATCTTCGACGACCGTTTTGTCGATCTGGTGGAGGCGGGCGTGGACGTGGCGTTGCGGCTCGGTGCGTCGCTGCCGCCCAATGTGGTGGCGCGGCGCATCGCGGTGTCGCCACGCGGCCTTGTGGCCGCCCCGGACTACCTCGCGCGCCATGCCCCGGTGCGGCAGCCGGCCGACCTTGCTGACCTCGACCTGCTCCGTTTCACCTGGCTCGCCGCCGGCGATGAGATCGTGCTGACCGATGCCCACGGCAACGTCGCCCAAGTGGACGCGCCGTGCCGCTATCGCGCCAACAATTCGCTGGCCATGCGCGAGAGCTTCCTGGCGGGCGCCGGGTTTGGCCTGACGCCGGCCTGGCTCGTGCAGGACCTGCTCGACACCGGCGCGCTGACCCCGGTGCTGCCCGGCTGGCAGGGCCCGGCGCAGGACGCCTACCTGGTTTATCCGTCGCGCCGCCACCAGCCGGCGCGCACACGGGCGCTGCTGGCCTTCCTGGCCGAGCGCGTGCCGGCGTTGCCCGGATTCCACCCCGTGGAAGCCTGACTCGACCGCGAAGCCGCCCGAGAGCGCCCGAAGCCACCCGTAAGCGCCGCAAGCGCCGCGTCGCCTGCAAGCCGCGCCACATCGGCGCACAATGCGCGCTGGCGGTCGCG
Organism: Cupriavidus sp. SIMBA_020; assembly: GCF_046535395.1. Taxonomy (NCBI): domain Bacteria; kingdom Pseudomonadati; phylum Pseudomonadota; class Betaproteobacteria; order Burkholderiales; family Burkholderiaceae; genus Cupriavidus; species Cupriavidus sp. SIMBA_020. The sequence goes on from NZ_JAWRWU010000010.1 coordinate 194,278, forward strand.
CAGACGCCGCCAGACCCCTTGCTTCGGCCTCGACTACCCTGGGAATTCGCCATGCCAGATTTCACCATGCAGTACCGCCGCCTCGGCGCCAGCAACCTGAACGTTTCCACCCTGTGCCTGGGCACCATGATGTTCGCGGACCAGACCGACGAGGCCGAGGCCGCCCGCATCGTGGCCAGCGCCCGTGACCACGGCGTCAATTTCATCGACACCGCCGATGTCTACAGCAAGGGCGGCTCCGAGCAGATGGTGGGCCGCCTGCTGATTGCCGACCGCCACGACTGGGTGCTCGCCACCAAGCTCGGCAACCCGATGGGCAGCGGTCCGAACCAGTCGAACTATTCGCGCACGTGGATCCTGCGCGAGGTGGAAGACAGCCTGCGCCGGCTGGCTACCGACTATGTGGACATCCTCTACCTGCACCGCGACTTCACCGGCGCCAACCTCGAGGAGCCGGTGCGCGCCATGGGCGACCTGATCCGCGCCGGCAAGATCCGCTACTGGGCCGTGTCGAACTTCCGTGGCTGGCGCATTGCCGAGATCGCCAGCCTGTGCGACCGCCTGGGCGTGCCGCGCCCGGTGGCCTGCCAGCCGTACTACAACCTGCTGAACCGGATGCCGGAAGTGGAGATCCTGCCCGCCTGTGAGCATTTCGGCCTGGGCGTGGTGCCCTACAGCCCGATCGCGCGCGGCGTGCTGACCGGCAAGTATCTGCCGGGCCAGAAGCCGGACGCGGACAGCCGCGCCGGCCGGGCCGACCGCCGCATGATGGAGACCGAGTTCCGCGAGGAGTCGCTGGTCATCGCCCAGCAGCTCAAGGCGCATGCCGAAGGGCGCGGCCTCACGCCGGGCCAGTTCGCCACGGCCTGGGTGCTGGCCAACCCGATCATCAGCAGCGTCATTGCCGGGCCGCGCACGCTGGCGCAGTTCGAGGACTACTTCGGCGCGGTGAACGTCGCGATCTCGGCGCAGGAAGAGGCACTGGTCGATGGGCTCGTGCCGCGCGGCCATGCTTCCACGCATGGCTATACCGATCCGAACTATCCGTTCGGCGGCCGTCCGGTGGCATCCGCATAAGCCGCTCAGCGCAAGAAGTACAAGGCCCGCACCGCCCGCGTGTGACGCTCGGGCGGCTCGCGGTGCCGTTGTTGCGCGCCGGGCACGGCGCCGCAAGAAATTCCGCGTTTGAAAGCGTGCGCCAGCCCACTTCGGCATGCCACTCCACGCTGGTTGCTAGTAATATCAATACAGGCCGCCGCCCGTCAGATGCTGGCGCGGCAGCCTGCAATGTATAAGCTGGTGGCGCCCCGGAACGGGTGGGCGCAAGCGCAACCGGATGCCGAAACGTGTCACGTCGTCGCTGGATTCTCGCTGGCTTGGCGGTTGCCGTATGTGGCGGCGCCTACTTGGTTGTGACCCTCGTCACGCACGAGGTTCGCACGTCGCAATGGCAGGCCCGGTACATGAGCCGGCTGGGCAAGTCGTTGACCTACGAACTCCAGCCCGGCGCGAGCGACAGCATCCGTTATCCCCATTCCGGTCCGTACGACGAGCGCCTGGGCTACGAGCGCCTGCCCGAGTTCGGCGAGCGCCTGCTGCGGCACGGGTTTGCCACCACCGCGCAGGTGCGCATGTCGCCCGACCTGGTGCGGCTGATGGACGAGGGCATCTTCCCGCCCTACCGCGAGAAGAACCAGGCGGGCCTGATCGTGCGCGACTGCAACGCGCTGACGCTGGCCTTCGAACGCTATCCCCAACGCCAGTACGATAGTTTCGACGGGGTGCCGAAGGTGCTGGTGGCGTCGCTGCTCTACGTCGAGAACCAGAACCTGCTCAATCCCGAGTATCCGATGATGAATCCGGCCGTGGACTGGCGCCGGTTCTCGCGCGCGGTGCTCGACCAGGCCGTGAAGCTGGCCGACCGTCACCACGACTCCGCCGGCGGCAGCACGCTGGCCACCCAGATCGAGAAATTCCGCCATTCGCCCGAGGGGCGGACCCAGTCGATTCCGGACAAGTTCCGCCAGATGACCTCGGCCTCGCTGCGCGCCTATGTCAACGGCCCCGATACCCAGCGCGCCCGCGAAAACATCGTGCTCGACTACCTGAACACGGTGCCGCTCTCCGCGCGCGTGGGACATGGCGAGGTCAACGGCATTGGTGACGGGCTGTACGTCTGGTACGGCGAGGACTTCGGCGAAGTCAATGCGCTGATCCGCAACATGGACCCGCGCCGCCCCACCCCGCGCGAGGCCCAGGCATACAAGCGCGCGTTGGCGCTGATCGTCTCGCAGCGCCGGCCCTCGTATCACCTGCGGCGCGACGATACCAACCTGGACGCACTGACCGGCAGCTACCTGCGGCTGCTGGCGGCGGCCAACACCATCACGCCGGAGTTGCGCGACGCGGCGCTGGCGCAGTCGCTGGACAAGGCAGCCCCGCCGCAGCGGCCCGATCCGGCGCCCTGGGTGACGCGCAAGGCGGTCAACCAGGTGCGCAACGATGTGTCGCAACTGCTCGGCGTGGACAACCGCTACGCGCTGGATCGCCTCGACCTGACCGTGGACAGCACCATCAACCGTGAAGTGCAACGCATGGTCACGGACACGCTGCTGCGCATCCGCAACAAGGCCGATGCCCGCGAGATGGGCCTGTACGGCAAGAACCTGCTGCGCGAGGGCGACGATCCGTCGCGGCTGGTGGCCAGTTTCACGCTGTTCGAGCGCGTGGGCAACGCCAGCCTGGTGCGGGTGCAGGCCGATAACGTCGACCAGCCGTTCGATATCAACGCCGGGGCGCGGCTGAACCTGGGCTCCACCGCCAAGCTGCGCACGCTGGTCACCTATCTGGAGGTCATCAACGAGATCTACGACCGCCACGCCAACCTGGGCCGGACCGAGCTGGCCGCGATCCAGGTGCCACGCCAGGACGCGCTGACCCGCTGGGTGATCGACACGCTGATCAAGGCCAGGACGCCGGCCGAGCGGTCACGCGGGGCCATCCTCGAAGCCGCGATGGAGCGCAAGTATTCGGGCAATGCCGGCGAGGCGTTCTACACCGGCGGCGGCATGCAGAGCTTCACGAACTTCGAGAAATGGGAGGGCGAGCGCCAGATGACGGTGCGCATGGCCTTCCAGCATTCGGTGAATCTCATCTTTATCCGGATGATGCGCGACATCGTGAAGTACGAAGTCCACCAGGCCCACCCGGAAGCCACCGCGCTGATGGAGGACCGCAACGACCCGGGCCGCCGCCCGTACCTGGAGCGTTTTGCCGACGAGGAAGGCAGTTCCTATATGACGGCGTTCTGGCAGCGCTATCGCGGCAAGACCTCGGATGAGCGACTGAACATCCTGCTAGGCCGCGTGAAGCAGCCGACGCCGCACCTGGGAGCCGTGCGCCTCTCGGTGACGCTGCTGAGTGCCCGGCCTGCCACCGACTTCGACTCCTACGCCGCCGCCGTGCGTGCGCGGCTGCCCAAGCAGAAGCAGCCATCCGAGGAGGATCTGCGCAAGCTTTACGAAAAGTACGGCAAGGACAAGTTCGACCTGAACGACAGGGGCTACCTGTCACGCATCCATCCGCTGGAGCTGTGGATGGTGGAATACCTGGGCGACCACCCCGACGCCACGTTGAGCGAGGTGCTCAAGGCCAGCGCGGACGAGCGGCAATTCGTCTACAAGTGGCTGTTCAAGACCCGCAGCAAGCTGGGGCAGGACGCCCGCATCCGCACGCTGCTGGAGAAAGAGGCGTTCGACAAGGTGGCCAAGCGCTGGCAGCGGCTCGGCTATCCGTTCGATTCGCTGACGCCGTCGTACGCCACGGCCATTGGCGCTTCGGGTGACCGCCCGGCGGCGCTGTCGGAGCTGGCCGGCATCATCCTCGGCAATGGCGTGGATGCCCAGCCATCGACGATCCGTACGTTCGCTTTTGCCGCCGACACCCCCTACGCCACCACGTACACCCTGCGCCCGGGGCAGGGCAAGGTGCTGATTGCGCCGGAGATTGCCGCGCTGGTGCGGCGCTCGATGTTCGATGTGGTGGAGAGCGGCACGGCCAAGTCGATCCGCGGGGCCTTCACGCCGGTCAGCCGGCCGGGGCAGCCCGGCGCGCCGCTGATGATTGGCGGCAAGACCGGCACGGGCGACCAGCGCTTCCAGACCTATGGCCCGGGCGGGCGGGTGATTTCGTCGCGCTCGGTCAATCGGTCGGCCACCTTCGTGTTCCTGCTGGGAGACCGCTATTTCGGCACGGTGACGATCCACGTGCGCGAACCGTACGCGGCGCGCTACGCGTTCACGAGCGCGCTGGCCGTACGCGTGCTGCGCTCGGTGGCGCCGCAGGTCGCGGCGATGGCCGCCCCGGGCAGCACCACCGCGCTGCAGCGTTGCGGCAAGGAGGAGGGTTCAGTTCTTACGGCGAACCAGGTCGTATATCACCAGTAGCACGATGGCACCGATGACCGAGGCAATCCATCCGGCGGCCTCGCCCGGCTGGTAGTACCCCATCGACCGGCCGATGTAGCTGGCCGCCAGCGCGCCGAGCACGCCAAGCAGGATGGTCATGATCCAGCCCATCTTGTCGTCGCCAGGTTTGATGGCGCGGGCGATGAGCCCCACGACAAGTCCAACCAGCACAGTACCGAGGAATGCCATCATGGTGCGCTCCCGTAGCAGTGGATGAGGCGGCGTGTGGCCGCCGGAGCATCATGCCATGAATCGATGACGGGTGGCGCATGGTGTTCTCCCCGCTCCCTCCGGGAAGGGGAGAACACCCGTGCTCAGTGCTTGCGCGAGCTGATCACCGCCTCGGCCACGTTGGCCGGGGCTTCGGCGTAGTGCTTGAACTCCATCGTGAAGGTGGCGCGGCCCTGGGTGAGGGAGCGCAGCGAGGTGGAGTAGCCGAACATCGTCGCCAGCGGCACCTCGGCGCGCACGATCTTGCCGCCGCCGCCCGCGATGTCTTCCATGCCGTGCACCATGCCGCGCCGCGAGGAGAGGTCGCCCATCACGTTGCCGGTGAATTCCTCGGGCGTTTCCACCTCCACGGACATCATCGGCTCCAGCAGCACCGGCTTGGCGCGGCGCATGCCCTCCTTGAACGCCATGGAGCCCGCCATGCGGAACGCGTTTTCGTTCGAATCCACATCGTGGTACGAGCCGAACACCAGCGTCGCCTTGACGTCCACCACCGGGTAGCCGGCCAGCACGCCAGCCTCCAGCGTCTCCTTGATGCCCTTGTCCACCGCCGGGATGAACTCGCGCGGCACCACGCCGCCCTTGATGGCGTCGACGAAGGCATAGCCGCCGCCCTGCGGCATCGGCTCGAGGTTGAGCACCACGTGGCCGTACTGGCCGCGCCCGCCCGACTGCTTGATGAACTTGCCTTCCACGTCCTTGGCCGCACCCTTGATGGTCTCGCGGTAGGCCACCTGCGGCTTGCCGACCGAGGCTTCCACGCCAAACTCGCGCTTCATCCGGTCCACCAGGATTTCCAGGTGCAGCTCGCCCATGCCCGAGATGATGGTCTGGCCGGACTCCTCGTCGGTTGCCACGCGGAACGACGGGTCTTCCTGGGCCAGCCGGTTCAGGGCGATGCCCATCTTCTCCTGGTCGGCCTTGGTCTTCGGCTCCACGGCCTGCGAGATCACCGGTTCCGGGAAGGTCATGCGTTCGAGGATGATGACCTTGTCGGGGTCGCACAGGGTGTCGCCCGTGGTGGCCTCCTTGAGGCCCACGGCCGCGGCGATATCGCCGGCGCGCACTTCCTTGATCTCGTTGCGGACGTTGGCGTGCATCTGCAGGATGCGCCCCAGCCGCTCGCGCTTGGACTTGACCGGGTTGTAGACCGTGTCGCCCGAATTCACCACGCCCGAATACACGCGGAAGAAGATCAGCTGGCCGACGAACGGGTCGGTCATGATCTTGAAGGCGAGCGCAGAGAACGGCTCCTCGTCGTTCGGGTGGCGCTCGGCCTCCTTGTCGTCCTCGGTGTGGCCGAGGATGGCGGGCACGTCCGCCGGCGACGGCAGGTAGTCGATCACCGCGTCCAGCATCGCCTGCACGCCCTTGTTCTTGAACGCGCTGCCGCATAGCATCGGTACGATTTCACCGGCGATGGTGCGCTTGCGCAGCCCGGCCTTGATCTCTTCCTCGGTCAGCGGCTCGCCGCTCAGGTAGCGCTCCAGCAGGTCCTCGCTGGCTTCGGCGGCGGCCTCGACCATCTTCTCGCGCCATGTCTGCGCGGTGGCCTGCAGCGCGGCCGGGATCTCGGTGTACTCGAAGCGCACGCCCTGGCTCGCATCGTCCCAGACGATGGCTCGCATTTTCACGAGATCGACCACGCCCTGGAAATGATCCTCGGCGCCAACCGGAATCTGGATCAGCACGGCGTTGCCCTTCAGGCGGTCGGCGATCTGGGATTGCACGCGGAAGAAGTCGGCGCCCACGCGGTCCATCTTGTTGACGAACGCGATGCGCGGCACCTTGTACTTGTTGGCCTGGCGCCAGACGGTTTCCGACTGCGGCTGCACGCCGCCCACGGCGTCATAGACCATGCAGGCGCCGTCGAGCACGCGCATGGAGCGTTCCACCTCGATGGTGAAGTCCACGTGGCCGGGGGTGTCGATGATGTTGATGCGATGCTCGGGATAATTCCCGGCCATCCCCTTCCAGAAGGCCGTGGTGGCGGCCGACGTGATGGTGATGCCGCGCTCCTGCTCCTGCTCCATCCAATCCATGGTGGCGGCCCCGTCGTGCACCTCGCCCAGCTTGTGGTTCACGCCGGTGTAGAACAGGATGCGCTCGGTCGTCGTCGTCTTGCCGGCGTCGATATGCGCGCTGATGCCGATGTTGCGATAGCGTTCGATGGGGGTCTTGCGGGGCACGGTGATTCTCCGGTTAGGGCACCACGGGCCGTTAGCGTAGCACTTCTACGAATTCCTCGTGCAGTGCCGCATGGCCGACCGGGCCCGGCCGGATCAGGCGCCGGTCAGGGCCAGCTTTGCCGCGCGTAGTCGCCGTCCCTGGCACGCACCAAAGCGGCGCGTTCTGCGGCGCGCGCATCGGTATAGAACGGCGGATCGGCCAGCGGCAGGCCGTTCTCGCGCGCGGCATCGACGAGGATCTGGAGGTACTCGGTCATGTGCGACGCCGTGTAGTCGTTGGTGTCATGAAAACTCACCACCACCGGCACCACGCCGTTCACCGGCTGGAGCCGCCGCGCGCCGATGGCCGCGCGCACCTGCTCCAGCTCGCTCACCATATGGGAGCGCCGCCGCAGGCTGATGTGCCAGCCGTAGATCTTGCCGTCGCGCGCGTTGGCGTCGGCCATGAGCATGCCCAGGCCCAGTCCCTGGTAGACGCCCCGCGTCTCATCGTTATAGGCCCAGTTGGGCGGCCGTACCAGTTGCGCCACCTGGCGGCACTGGGCGGCGATGTCCGCCTCGCCCGCGCGCAGCGACGCCGCCAGCTCGGTTGGCGCCAGCTTGGTGTGGGAGACATGGCCCTCCACCAGGCCGCTGTGCACGGCGAGCAGGTGGCCGGCGGCGCAGGTCTCGCGCATCTGGGCGCGCCCTGCCGGGCCGCCGCCCCGGCGCGGATGCGCCGTCTGGACGAAGAAGATGGCCTTGATGCCGGGCGTGATCGGGTTGTCGGCCAGCTGGCGCAGGATCAGCGGCGTGCTGCCGTCCGGGCCGGCGTCGGGGCCATCGTCGAACGTCAGCAGGAAGCGCAGCGGCGGCAGCCTGGCGGCAGGCTTGGCGAACGCCACCGGCGTGGCGCTGGCGGGCGGCTCCGGGGCCTCGGCCACGGGGAAGACCCAATCGGCAAACCCGGACACGGGCGCGGCCAGGAACAGGGCGGCGGACAACAAGGATCGAACGACAGCAGCACGCATGCGGGAATCAGGGGAGCGGAGACGACAGCGCGCGGCCAGACCCGCACCGCGCGAGGCAGCACGATACCACCGGCCTGCGGCCCGGCCGTGGCCCACTTTGTAAGCAGGTATGTGAAGTGGTGAATGCGGTACTTATGGCGGGCGTGCGCCCGATCCTGTCAGTGTCCGTCCGAAGCCGATTTCGGCTTACGCCGCACGGTGCGTGGCAGCGGCGCTTTCTACAATGGACTGGCTTGTCCATGCGAATAGTCTGAATTTCACCCGTTCTTCCCCCGTTACCACAACAAAAAGGCGGTCACGATGCGCGCCCCGGTCCTTCGTCTTACTCGTCCCATATTGCTGATGCTGGCCGCCATGGTGGCGTCCACGGGCATGACCTTCGCCACGGCGGCCCGTGCCGACGGCCCCGGCGTTGCCTTCTCGGCCAGCCGGCCCGGCGGCGCGCTGCCGGAGGGCTGGCAGAACAAGCCCGTGGTCAGCGGCAAAACCCTCACGCGCTACACGCTGGTGGCCGACCAAGGTACGACGGTGCTCGAGGCCGACGCCGCCGGCGCGGCCTCCGGCCTGATCCACGCGGGCGATGTCGACCTCGCCGCCACGCCGGTCGTGCAATGGCGCTGGAAGGTGGCCGGCCCGATCCCGGATGCCGACAACCGCGACGCCAAGCGCGAAGACGCCCCCGCGCGGCTGGTGTTCTTCTTCGACGGCGAAAGCAGCAACCTGTCGATTGGCGAGCGCGCCGGCATGGCCATCTCGGGCGCGGTCGGCGACAAGCTGCCCTACGCCACGCTGATGTATATCTGGACCAACAGCGCCCCGGTCGGCACGGTCATCGCCAATCCGCATACCAACCGGGTGCAGATGATTGTGGTGGGCGGGGCGGCCGATGCCGGCAAATGGCAGAAGCTGCGCCGCAATGTGAGTGCGGACTTCCAGAAAGTCTTCCGCGAGAAGCCGGGCAAGCTGCTGGGTTATGGCCTGATGACCGATACCGACAACACCGGCGCCAACGCGCGCGCCTGGTACGGCGACATCCGCTTTACCGCGCGCTAGATGCCGGGCGGCGGCGTGCGCGCGATGGCGGCGCGGATCGCCTCGGCCACGCGCACGGTCAGTTGCGGGGCCAGCTGCGGATCATCCTCGATGCCGGCGGCCTCGCGCACGCTGACCACCTTGGCCGGGTCGTAGTGCCGGCCGCTTCCGATGGCGTCCTCGAACGCATTGGCGCGGGCATTGATCTCGACCGGGTCCGCGCTCACCAGCAGGATGGCGTGCGCCAGCACCAGATGGCGCTGGCCATCGGCCGACTGCGCGGCGGCCGGCGCGCGGCGCCAGTACTGCGCGGTGCCGGCGATCTTGCGCGCGAGAACGCTCATCCCCCCGCCCGGCCCCCAGGCCAGGTTGTAGCGCCCGTCGCAGAACGACCCCTCCACCGCCTGCCAGTGCGTCTCCACGCCCAGCTGGCGCAGCCCGGCGCCCAGCACCTCGCAGAGGTGGATATAAACCGGCTCCATCCACGTGGCCGCGCCCTTCGGCACCGCATAGGCCAGGCTCACGTTCAGGATGCCCGGCCCCTGCGGCACCAGCCCGCCACCGGACATGCGCAGCCAGACCGGGCAGCCCCGGGCGGCAAAGTCCGCGCGGGCGGCCTCGATGCCGGGCTGGCGCAGGTAGCTGCGCGGAATCACCAGCGACAGCGGCGCCTCCCACAGCTGCGCCACCGGGCCGCGCAGGGCGGCGTGGTCCAGCAGCGCCAGTTCGCCCTGCAGCGGATCGGCCTCGGTCGGGTCTGGATCGATGAAGGAGAAGGCGGACGGCTGAGCGGTCATGGCAGGGGCTCCAGGTGGACAGTGCTGCGCAATTTTCCCGATCATCGCGCATATTGGCCACCCGTTGCTAACGGAAGCTAAGGGAATGGGGATGTGGCGTCGTTAATCCCAGGGAATTCCCAACAGACTCCCGACCATGAACCGTCTCACACTGAACACCAAACTCTGGGCGGCGCTTGCCGTCATGTGGCTGCTGCTGCTCGCGCTGGGTACCTGGAACGCCTTCCACGCCAGGTCCGTGATGATGGGCGAGCGGCGCGAGAGCCTGCAGTCGCTGGTCGCCACCGGCGAAGGCATCGTCAAGATGTACGCGGCGCGCGCCGCCAAGGGCCAGATGTCGAAGGAAGACGCCCAGACCGCCGCCAAGGACGCGCTGCGCGCGATGCGCTTCGGCCAGAACGGCTACCTGTTCATCGTCGATTCCAAGCCGCAGGTGATCCTGAACCCGGGCCTGCCGCAGACCGAGGGCAACATGGTCGGCGAGTTCAAGGACCCGGATGGCGTCTACGTCTACCGCGCCATCCTGGAGGGCGCGCGCCGCACCACCGGCCCCGAGGCCGGCTTCTCGACCTACCGTGGCCGTCTGCCCGGCACCGAGAACCCGCAGCGCAAGCTTACCTATGGCCGCCACGTGGCGGACTGGGACTGGTTCGTGGCCACCGGCGTGTTCCTGGTCGATGTGGAAGACGCGTTCCGCGCCAACCTGATCAACGCCCTGGTCAGCACGCTGCTGATTGGCGCGCTGATCGCGGCGGTGATGCTCTGGCTGATGCGCACCGTCAAACGCAGCCTCGGCGGCGAGCCGGCCTACGCGGTGGAAGCGGTCACGCGCATCGCCGGCGGCGACCTGACCGTGCCAGTGGTCGTGCGCGCTGGCGACGAGCACAGCGTGCTGGCCGCCATGCAGCGCATGCAGACCCGCCTGGCGGGCACGCTGGGCGAGATTCGCGGCGCGGCGGGCTCCATCGCCACGGCCACGGATCAGATCTCGGCGGGCAATACCGACCTCTCCCAGCGCACCGAAGAGCAGGCTTCGGCACTTGAGCAGACCGCGTCGAGCATGGAAGAGCTGACCGGCATCGTGCGCCAGAACGCGGACAACGCGCGGCAGGCCAGCGCGCTGGCCGTGAACGCCTCGGATATCGCCAACCGGGGCGGCGACGTGGTCAGCGAGGTGGTGGCGACGATGGGCGAGATCAACAACGCCTCGCGCCAGATCGTCGACATCATCGGCGTGATCGAAGGCATCGCCTTCCAGACCAATATCCTGGCGCTGAACGCCGCCGTGGAAGCGGCCCGGGCCGGCGAGCAGGGCCGGGGGTTTGCCGTGGTGGCGGGTGAGGTGCGCAGCCTGGCCCAGCGCAGCGCCAACGCCGCGAAGGAGATCAAGACGCTGATCGACAACTCGGTGGCGCAGGTGGACAACGGCTCGGTACTGGTGGCCAAGGCCGGCGAGACCATGCACGAGGTGGTGGGCGCGGTGCGCCGCGTGACTGACATCATGGGCGAGATCAGCGCGGCCTCCGCCGAGCAGAGCACCGGCATCGAGCAGGTGGGCCAGGCCGTGACGCAGATGGATTCGGTGACGCAGCAGAACGCGGCACTGGTGGAGGAAGCGGCCGCCGCCGCCCATTCGCTGGCCGAGCAGGCGCAGTCGATGATGCGCGCGGTGTCGGCGTTCCGGCTGGCGACGGCCTGATCGATCCGGCTCGTACTGAAACGAAAACCGCGGCCGGGGCCGCGGTTTTTGCTTTCTGGCGCTGGCGCTGGCGCTGACGGTTCAGGCCAGTTGCGCGGGCGAGAGCGAGAGGGCGCGCACCGCCTTCGCGGCAATCTCGAACGACTTGAGCCGCGCCGCGTGGTCGTAGATCTGGCCGGTCAGCATCAGTTCGTCCGGGCGCAGGTCGTCCACGAAACGTTGCAGGCCCTCGCGCACGGCAGCGGGGTCGCCCACCACCGAGACCGCCAGCGAGCGGCGGATGTGGTCGGCCTCGCTGGCGTCCCAGAGCGGGTCCATGTTGTCCACCGGCGGCTTGAGCTGGCCCGGCGTGCCGCGCACCAGCGCCAGGAACTGCTGCTGGAGCGACGAGAACAGCCGGCGCGCCTCGTCGCCGGTATCGGCGGCGAATACGTTGACGCCGAGCATCACGTGCGGGCGGTCCAGCTGTTCGGACGGGCGGAAGGTGCGCCGGTACAGGTCCACGGCCTGGCGCATGAAGCCGGGCGCAAAGTGCGATGCGAACGCGAACGGCAGCCCCATCGCGGCGGACAGCTGCGCGCTGAACAGGCTCGAGCCGAGCAGCCACAGCGGCACCTTCAGGCCCGCGCCGGGCACCGCGCGCAGGCGCTGGCCCGGGCGCACCTCATCGAAATAGGCCTGCAGCTCTTCTACATCCTGCGGGAAGGTGTCGGCGCTGTCGTGGCTCAACTGGCGGCGCAGCGCGCGCGCGGTGGCCTGGTCGGAGCCGGGCGCGCGGCCCAGCCCGAGGTCGATGCGGCCCGGATACAGCGCGGCCAGCGTGCCGAACTGCTCGGCAATCACCAGCGGCGAGTGGTTCGGCAGCATCACGCCGCCCGAGCCGACGCGGATGGTGGACGTGCCATTCGCCACGTAGCCGATCAGCACGGACGTGGCGGCGCTGGCAATGCCGGGCATGTTGTGATGTTCGGCCAGCCAGAAGCGGCGATAGCCAAGGCGTTCGGCGTGCTGCGCCAGGTCCAGCGTGTTGCGCATGGCCTGGCCGGCATCGCTGCCTTCCACGATCGGTGAAAGGTCGAGCAGGGAATACGGAATCATGGATGCGGGACGCGGCCGGGGTGACCGGCGCGCCATGTGGAGAGGGAAACGGGGCTATGGTAGTCACGCGCGCCGAATCGTGCTGGCGCCGGCCAAGTAGCCCTGCTGACCGTGGGGGCTAGGTGAACAGCCGCTGCGCCATGGGCCCCTGTGCAATGCGCCGGCCGATGTCGAACCCGAGCGCGCGGTAGCTTTCCCACTGCGCTTCGTCGAAGAACTGGTCGGCGGTGCCCTGCTGCGGGAAGTCGCGATGGACCGCGCCGTACTGGCGCACATCGGCCGGCGCGGTGGGCGTGAGGCGCGGCTTGAGCAGGATGATGCGGGTGACCGGCGGGGCGTCCGGCGCGCCACCCTGGCCGGCCACATAGGCATTGAGCAGCAGCCCGACCTTCGTCCGGCTTTCCGGGCTGGCATCGGCGGCAAAGTCGTCCAGGGTGCCGAACACGGTCTTGAGCACCGGGTCGCTCGCGGCGGCGGTGTCCACGACGATCTCGAGCCCGAAGTCGATGCGGGCCAGCCGGATCAGGTTGGCGAGATCCTTGAAGCGGTAGTCGGCGTCGCAGCCGCAGTCGCACAGCACGATCAGCGCCACGCGCCGCTCCGGGCGCAGCAGTTCATAGACGGCGGTGTTCTCAAAATGGCCGCCATCGGACAGGTACTGCCAGCCCCGGCGCGTGCCGTGGAAGCGCGCGGCGAGTTCGCACCCCAGGTAGTACTGCGTGCGGAACAGCCCGGTCAGCACGCCGAGCGTGGGCCGCGCGCGCCCTGCCGTGCCGCGCCGGCGCATCGGGGCGTGCGCGCCGCCGCTATCCAGCCGCGATGGCCACCAGACGCCGAGCCGCAGGTTGGCGAACCCCATCAGCAGCGAGGTGCCCAGCGTGGAGGCGCGGCCGAGGCCGGTGGAGATGGCGGCGCCCGAGATCGCCACCCAGTCGCCCACGGTGCGCGCGTGGGCCATCTCGCCGGGATGGCGGCGGAAGGTGCGTTCCTGCGACATCGCGCAGCAAGGCCGTCCATCGACGCTGAATCGCACGTAGGTGTCGGCGGGCAGGTGCTGCGGGGCGCCCGGCTGGGCCAGCGCGGGGCCCGGCGAGACGCAGAGCGGCTTGCCCTTGCGGTCGCGCTGCACGAGCTGCTCGGCGGGATCGACGGTCAGGTTCAGCGTGACGTTGATCAGGTGCAGCGGCGCCAGCACGCGGGGATCGTAATAGTCGTTGAGGCTCAGGGCGTCGTCCGGGGCGGGCTCGGCCACGCTGAAGCGCTGGCGCGTCTCCCGGCTGTCCGCCGCGGCGGTGAAGCGGTTGCCGTTGGAGGCGCCCAGGTACGCGCGCGTGAGCCGGGAGGCATAGAACGACTGGAGCGTGGACAGGTTCAGGAAGCCCGCGAAGCGCCCCACCACCATTGCCATGACCAGCGCGAGCCCCGTCAGCACGGCCAGTGCGGGCGTGGTCCAGGCTTTGCCGAAGACGAGCCAGTCGACCGGCTCGCCGCCGTCCCATCGCACCCAGAGCACGATCCACGACCAGAGCACGAAGACGAGCAGCGCCAGCACCGCCGCCAGCGTCCCGGCCAGCAGCGAGACGGGCAGGCGGCCCAGCATCGCGCGCCAGGACGAATCGCCGGCGCCCTTGTGGCCGTTATCGAGCAGATTGGCGCCATAGCGGACCAGCCAGACCAGCACGCCCAGCGAGCCGGCCGGGCCGAGCGCGCCCCACGGGTGCTCGGCCAGATAGCTATAGAGATAGCAGGTGCGCGCGGCGGTATCGGCAAGGCCCAGCGCGGCCAGCGCGCCGGTGACCCCCATCGCCGTGCGCAGCGCCCGCGTGGCGCGCACGCGGAACATGGTCACCGAGCGCGGGGCCGGCATCACCATGACCAGGCAAGCCGCCACCCCCAGCCAGGCCAGGATGCCGATGGCGAAGCAGGCGTACGCCAGTTGGGGCGACGGCTGCAGGCGCTGGAACCACCATGCGGTGGCCAGGAAGGCCGCGCCGATCAGCGCCGCGAGCAGCACGGCGTTGTTCAGCACCCGTACAGGCTGGCGCGGGTCGTCCGAACGCGGGTAGACCAGCCAGAACGCGATACCGGGCGGCACGGCGAACAGCAGCGCCGACGCCACCGGCAGCCACAGCAGGGGACTCCACCAGATGGCCAGCCGTTCGTTGTAGAACGCCTGGCGTGCGGCGTAGAGCAGGTCCATCTCGTTGCGGGCCAGTCCGTGCCACGCGCCCGTGGCCAGGTGCAGGCCCAGCGCCAGCGCGGCCAGCAGCACCAGTAGTGCGCTGCCAATCACATATTGCATGGCCAGCCAGTTGCGCACCACCACGGCGGCGGCGTAGAGGTTGTCGCCCGCGCCGGTGGGGGTGAGGTAGCGGCCGTTCTCGCGCAGCCACGCCACGGCGGCCCGGCCCGGTGTCTCGGCATAGGAGACCGAGGTGTGGATGCGGCCCGGCGGTTCGTATTGCATCGTCCGGTAGGCGTCCTGCGCGGCCTGCACGGCGCCGGTGCCGCGCCGCAGCCGGCCGGGCACGAACAGGCTGACGAAGAACGCGCCAAGGTAGCCGCCGCCGCTGACGGTGGAGAGATAGTCGAACTGGGCCAGCAGCGATTGGGTGCCGGCCACGGTGGGGGAGGGCGGGGTGTCGAGGGGTGTTCGGGCGGGAGTCTGGGCAGGATTCGGCGCTTCGGCCAGCGCCTGCATGACGCCGAGGCAGAACGTGGCGCTGCGGATGCCGCCGCCGGAGAGGGCGAGCGCGTAGGTCTGGCCGGCGTTGTGCCGGGGAATCTCGAGCATGCGCCGGCGGTGCGCCACGCGCGCGGCTTCATCGTCCCAACCCGGGTCTTCGCCTGGCATGCCGCCCTCCCTGCACAATGGCCTGGGCCAAGTATAGGAAGCGGCGGTTGATCCGGGGGGACTGCGGGTGGATTAGTGCGCGGCGGCTTGCTTGGTGGGGTCGTTGCTGGCCTCGTCGGACTGGGTCGACAAGGCGCCCTGCAGGCGCTTCCATTCGTCGAACCCGCCCGCCAGCGCCCAGGTGCGGCGGTATCCCGCCACACGCAGCCGCTCCGCCAGTACGGCGGCGGACATCTCATGAGGGCAGGCGCAATAGACCACGATGTCATGTTCGGGCGAATGTTCGCCCAGGGCTTCCAGCGGCGCGTGCAGCTCCATGACCAGCGCGCCGGGAATCCGCTCGATGGGGGCCACGCCATGCGCGCGCACGTCCACCACCAGTGGCGGCGCGCCCGCCGAGCGGCGCGACTCCAGCTCCATCACCGTCATCCGCGGAATCCGGCCGGTGCGGCGCAGCAGGCGCCAGCGCAGCCAGAAGCGCCAGGCAATGAACAGCGCGAACGCGCCGCCCGCGACCAGCACGGCGATATGGCCGTAGGTGCTGAACGCGGCCAGGATCGTATCGACGAAATCACTGAACACCACGCCCGCCAGCAGGGCCCCGCCGGCCCAGACCAGCGCGCCGAGGGCGTCGTAGAACAGGAAGGTCATGAACGGCGTGGAGGTCATGCCGGCCATGGCCGTGGAGAGCGCCCCGGCGCCGGGCAGCAGCTTGGCGAAGACCAGCGAGCGGGGCCCCACGCGCAGGTACAGCGACTGGGTCTGCCGGATGCAGGTGTCGGGGGAGAGGGAGACGCGGCAGATCGTGCGCAGCATCGGCTGGCCCAGCCGCTTGCCGGCGAAGTACCACGCCGTATCGGCGATCAGGCAGGCGGAGATCACCGCGAACAGCACGGCGCCAATCGACGGACCAGACTCCTGCATCGACAGCGCACCCGCCACGAACATCATCGGATAGGCCGGCACCGGCAGGCCGGCCTGCTCGGCCAGCACGCTCAGGAACACCAGGGACAGCCCGTGGCTGTCCAGCAAGGCCTGCAAATCACCCACGACATGTCTCCCGCCAGAAAAGGGGTCCGGCGCGAAAAGAAGGGGGGCGGCCGGATGGACCCACAGTGTGCCAGCGCCACGGGCGGCGTGCACTGCCATGATGCGGACAGGGTCATCAAGTTCCTTGAATGTGGCTGGACGGCGACGTGCCATCGCCCGGATCCGGGCTGCCGGCGTGGGCGGGGGCGCCGGGTGCGGCCGCTTGCAGGGCGATCAGCGCGTCGTTGAATTCGGTCACGATGGCGACATAGCGCGGCAGTAGCGCATCGATCACGGCGCGTTTGCCCTGGCGCGCGGCGGACTCCAGCGACTTGCCAGCCGCCACGAGCGTCGGGCAGCGGGCCAGCGCGGCGCTGCCCTTGGTGCGGTGCACGGCGCGCTGCACGCCGGTCCAGTCGCCCGTTGCCACCGTCCGCTGCAGGTTGGCCATGTCTGCCTCGTTGGTCTCGATCAGCCGCGCGAGCAGCATCCGGTAGAGCGCGGGGTCGTCCCGCGCCGCGTTGGCCACCGCCGTGCCCATGGCCTCGCGTTCGGCGCGGGGCAGAACCCGGCGGGCCCCGGCGTGGGTCATGGCGCGAGTCATGGCGCGAGTCAAGGCGTCAGGTGGCAACGGCGGGCGAAGTCGACCAGATCGACCAGGGATTCGGCGCGCAGCTTGGCCATGATGCGCGCCTTGTAGCTGCTGACGGTCTTGTTGCTGATGAACAGCGCGTTGCCGATGATCTTGTTGCTCATACCGCGCGCGAGCATGCGCAGGATGACCACTTCCTTGTCCGACAACTTGCGCAGGCCTTCGTCGTCGCTGACCATGCGGGACTCGCGCGAGGAGTCGCTGAACGAGATGGCCGTGGCGGGATTGGCGCTCGCGCCGTTCGGGAACACGGTAAAGCCGCCGAGCACGCTTTCCACGCAGCGGACGATGGCGTCCATGTCCTGCGTCTTGCTGATGAAGCCCTGCGCGCCGGCCTGGTAGGCGCGCGCGGCGAACGGCGTGGGGTTCTGGGCGGTCAGGATCAGGATGCGCACGCCCGGGTGGAGCGCGCGCATGCGCGGCGTGGCATCTAGCCCGCTCATGCGGGGGATGTCGAGATCCAGCACAACGAGGTCGGGTTTGTGTCGACGCACTGCCTCGATGGCGCTCTGGCCGTTGTCGGCTTCGAGCAGCACATTCACGCCCAGCAGCTGCGAGAGACGGGCGCACATGGCAAGCCGCAGCGCGGGGTGATCGTCAACGATCAGGATGGTTGTCATGCGTTACTGCCTTGCGGCCGCGCCACGCGGGCGGGCCAGGGGTCATCACTGACTGGGCAGTATATGGAGATAGCGCCGCTCCGTTTGTGGGAAGTTTCCGCAATCGCTGTGTGAAATTTCCCCAATTGGGCCGCACTAGATCCAGATCATGTTCGCGTCACATTTTTTGTCACCCATAGGCTACGGGTTATCCCAAAAAAATAGCGGCCCTCCACCAACATGGGGGGCCGCAAATCGGGAATGCGAGGAGGTCAGAATCCTCAAGAAGTGTTATCGGCACCTCAGGGCGACGCTAATCCCTACTTAGGTGGGGCCAGCGTCACACGACCTTCCTCTGTCAGGCGATGAGCCGATCCGGATGATTGGCCGGCCCCGTCGCGGCCCGCACGCGCCGCACGCCGGCTTCCATCTCCGCGTGCGCGGCGTCCAGCCACGCGATGCGGTGGCGCACGGGGTCGTTAGGTGACAGATCGTGGGCGGAAATCTCGCGCAGGAAATACCGGACCATGCTGCCGGCGCGCGCGGGCACCGGCATCATGCCCAGCATCTGGCTCCGATCGATCAGACCCAGCCCGGCGGCATGCCGCAGTCCCGCCCACGCCGTACGCCCGAGACCAATATAGAGCGCGCGTCGATGGCACTGCCCGAGCCGCGCGAGGAAGAGCGACTCGAAGACGGTGCGGAGCATGGGCACATCGAGCAGTTCGTCGAGCGGGCCGTCGAACGCGAGCCCGCGCCGCGTGGTGGCATGGGGCAGGAGCGCAAGCGGCTGGATGGCGTCGAAGCCATCGTTCCACAAGGCGGCCGCGTGCGGTTGCCCGATCAGCTCGGGCACGCGGAAGTGGTCGAGCATGCGGATCAGGTTGGGCCGTACGAGCCGGCCGCCCAGTTCCACGCGCCGTTTGTTCTCGCGCTGGATGCTCCGCCCGGGCGTATGCGCGAGCAGCAGTTCCTCCGTGACCGACGCGGCGAGCCGCACGTGGGTGTGGCCCGGCGTGGTGCTCACCAGCACCAGGCGCGCACCGGCGTTCCGATGCTCGAACGGCACGTAAGCCATGGTGTACGTCCCGTCCTGATCCACCATCACGGGTTTGTCCGCAATGGCTCGCGCGCCGCCACGCCGGATGCGCGCGCAATACTCTTCGATGTAGTTCGCCAAGATGTCCCCGCTCCAATGCTTCCCTGCTGCTTGCTGCCATGTCTTGTTTTGGCTTCATGTTAAGCCGCGGTACATGGCTAAGAAAGCGCCCAAGTGGCGTCCGGAGCGCGTTACAACACAGGCTTGGTTGGCGAGCGAACCAATGAGACCAGATGGCCCTACGTATGAGGGGATCGCGGGATGTGGATCGCGCTGTAGGACAACGTTGCGCGACGGTTGGGTCAGGATGATGACGGGGGGGAGCGGCCGCTGGAGCCGCCAGCAAAAAAGGCCGGACACGAAACGTGTCCGGTAACCCATTTGCTGACTCAGGTCGTGTCAGAAACCCGAGAACTCAAATGATAACCATTATCATTTGCCGGGTCAATGAATACGACGTCGCCTTCAGGCGGTGAGCGTGGTCTCGATCGAAATCTGGGCGGACAGCGATTTGTGCACCGGGCACTTGTTGGCCACGCGTAGCAGATCTTCGCGCACGTTCGGCGGCAGCTCGCCATCGATTCTGACGGTGCGGATCATCTTGTAGGTGCCTGGTGCCTCCTCGTGCCGGACCGAGACGTGTACCTCGCGCAGGTCATAGCCCTTGCGCTTGGCGTAGACCTGGAGCGTGAGCGTGGTGCATGCTGCCAGCGCGGAGTCGAGCAGATCGTGGGGGTTCGGCAGCGACGGGTCGCCTGCGGGGGCATCGAGGTCCGCGCGCCACGTGGCGGTCTCATTGCGCAGGTCGCAGGCGCTCGCGCCCGAGGCGGCCAGCCAGGTTGCTTCGATTGTCATGGGTGATTGTCCTCAGGAGATGGGAGGGCGGGAACCGGTCCCGGACTGATGATTCTATATATAGGGGGCCGACATCGCGCCGAGGAGGTGCCGTGATCGTCATTTCCAGAAAAATCTGAAGTTTTGATGACAAACCCCTTGCCAGCCTGCGCTGGCTCCCTTAATATTCGCCCCCTCGCAACACAAACCGCGCTGCAAACGCAGCAGCGACAAGGGTTGCGGGGTTGATGGGTGGTCGGGCTGAGCAGTTTTGCAGCGCTGACCGCAGCGAAAAAAACTTCGCTGACCTGTTGACGAAACGCAGGTTGTTCTTCATAATCTCG
>NZ_JAWRWU010000011.1:0-200063 GCF_046535395.1 Cupriavidus sp. SIMBA_020
ATGCTTTGCGAGAGCACCACCCGCTGCCGATCCTGCTCAAGGTTGCCGATCTGGCGCGCAGCACGTTCTACTACCAGGCTTACTTACTGGCATTTCAGCACGACGACGCCTGTGACATCGCCGCTCGAAGGTGTAGGCATTGCGTAGCCTACAGCGAGCAGGGGTTGGGACTGAGATGTACCGAACGTCTGCACATGGTGCAACACGCCGTTGGATTGCGTCAGACCATTCACGACCGTGCCCACAATGTTTGCCGTTGCATGGGCGTCGGAGCCAATCGAAACATCCAGGCTAACATTTTGCAGGAACGGACCATTCAGGTCGATCAGCGCCGTTGCCGAATTTACCTTGCCAGCCGCGAAATTGCCGGATATTGCGGTCGGGTTAGTAGCGGCTATCAGAGTGCAGGACAAGGTCTTGCCCATGCCGAGAACTTGTGCCAGTTTGAGAGGCTTGCCCACAGCATAGTGGTCACCCTGATTCCCGCTTACCGAGCCGATTGAAGATGAGCCATCGGTCCAGCGACCGATAGCAAAGTCACCGTTCCCAGCTACTTCTACAACCTTGCCCCCGGCCAAGGTGATTAGGCTATTGCCGTCAATGCCGAGCTGCGTGTACGCGCCCTCTGCCGTGGCCTTCTGAAACTGTGCGGGGAAGGCGGCGTGGGAAATCGACTGAAACGCAGGACGCGTCGAGGTCTCGGTATGCGGCACAAACACGACTGCGAGCGGATCACCAGCTACGGCGCTCGTCGAACCTGAAACAGTGATCGCCGGTGCCGGCGGATTGACTGGCTGTTGGGGAGCAGCCGGAGCGCTGTCGCCGCCGCCGCCACCGCAGGCGGTCAGTGCCAGCAGGGCAGCTGCAGAGATCATGGAGAGTGCGATTTTGGTCTTTTGCATTTTCGTTCTTCCTTTCGGATTCGAGCGTCCAGTTGGAGCGCTTACATTCAGCTTATCGAATGCAGCGCGAAGTCAAGTCTCGGGGGAGTAGTAGAGCGTCGTGCCGCATGTCCGGCAGAAATGCGCACGCGTGTACGTGTGTTGCCGAAGAGTTTGTGTACTCAGCTGATCCGATTCGCACTTGCAGCAAAGGATTCTTCCTCGTTGCACACACTCAGGATGGTTTGCGCGATACCGGTCAAATGTTTCGCGATCGTACTTTGTGAGCCTGCGCCACCGAGGCCAGCATGCCGCGAGAACGCTGCCTAGAATCAGTACTGGAATGACGCTCATGAGAGCTGTGCCTCCGCCCTGCAGAACGGTCCAGGCAACGCACAATAGAAGGAAGGCACCCGTGCATGCGCAGCAGGCAGCGATCCAGCGTCGTAGTGCTCGGCGCATCGATTTACTTACCTCGCGAGTTCAACGCTGCTTGGATTTTTCGATCGGTCTTGTACTGGCTCAGCGCGTAGGTCGACCAGATAGCTGCCGGAATCCATCCGATCACCGTGATCTGAAGGAGCAGGCAAATGACTCCGGCGAAGGGCCGGCCGATCGTAAAGAATTGGAGCCAGGGCAGCAGGATGGCGAGGAGCAGGCGCATGGTAATGTGTCAAACACGACAAAGTCGGAGAGCATACAAGAAGCCGGACCGCCAGTACAACGGCGGTCCCCTCGTTGTTCTATACCCCCAAAAAGTGGGGATTACGGCGACCGGTAGAGAGTGGTCGCCCAGCGAAAGCCGATATAGCAGGGGAGCCCGTGCAAGATGGCCAGCTCGAAGAATTTCTTGATGACGAAGAGCATTTGGGCCTCCATTACTGTTTCCGGCGACGACCGAGCTGGACATTCCCCAACGCGCCGCTGCAGCCGGGGCATGAAAAGTTATTACTAAGTTCGATCTTCGGTGCGGTGTTGGCGATCAGGTAAGGCGTGCGGCAGCTGCGGCAGGGCGCCAGATCCAACTGCGCGTCTGTCGACATGGACCGGCAGATGTGGCAAGCCCGGTCAGCGGAGATGCGGGAGTCCGGTCCGAAGAACTTTTCGAACAAGTCATAGGCCGCGATGAACGCCTCCGGCACGTTCGCGCCGAAGGCCAGTCCGATGCGATAGAGCGTGACCATCATCGTTGCCTGCATACGATGCAACGGCTGCTCGAAGTACCAGACCGTAGAGGTCGGTAGCTGCCCGGTCGGCGAGGACGCGCCGTGGATCGCCTGGAATAGCTGGCGGGTCTTCGTGGAGTTGATGCCAAGAAGGGATGTCACGGTCGATGCACGGCAGTACTGACGGATCATCATTTCGCTATAGACCTTCTTCTTGAGCGGGTCGAGGCGAAGATTCGACCAGCTCTGCTTGGCCTCGATGCGGTCCGCGCGCATGGGCACGGTGGCCAGGAAGTGGTGCCCGATCACATCCGGCGACACACGGGCGGTCTCGAAGTCGATCCAGAATCGCTTGCTGTCGAGACGCCACCGGAACATCGGAAAATCGACTTTCGAGATGGCCATGTCAAGGACGTGCTGCGGCAGCGACCGCAGATAGAGGGCCAGTTCCTTGCTGATCCCAAGAAGCGGCGCGGCCAGAATGCTGACGTGCAAGAGCTCCACCATCAACCAGATGTAGTGGCGATTGTTGTAGAACAGCCGAAGCTTGTCGTCGTTGCTCCACGCCGGCAGCTGCGCACGCAGCTTGTCGACGGCCACCGTGGTGGTGGTTCCCTCGGTCAGACACTTCCAATCGTGCACATCCATGAGAGTCGGGATGACCACTAGAAAGGGCGTGCCCATCAGGTCGCGCTGTGTGGCCACGGCCTTGCGCATCTTGTCGATGTGGGCCCGGTCGATATGGAGTACCGCGTCAAGCTCCGGATGCGCGCCGAGCGCTTCGGCTAGGTGATCGGTAAGGTGGTAGTTGGCCGATCGAATGCGATCACAGGTCATGCGGGTGAGTTGGAGACGCTCGAACTCAGCGGTCAGGGATTGTTGTTGCATGGTCGTATTTGGTATCAGCGAGATTGGAGGGCGGCGCGGATGTCGCCATGCAGGCGGGCGACGATGCTGTCAAGGATGGTGAGCGTGGACTTGAACTGGTCGATGCTGCCATCCAGTTGGACTGCCATCTGCGTCGTCGCAAACGTCGCTACAGTCTTCTCGAATTGCTCCACCAACGTTGCCAGTGCCTCGCCGGCCTTCGTGCGGCGGTCGAGGATAGCGGTCCGGTCTTCGATTTCCTGTTCGATGCTTGCGCGGCGATCTTCGATGCCGGCGAGTTCGGACCTGGCTGCATTCAGTTCACCGTTTTTTGCGGCGAGGGCTTCTTCCAACGTTGCGAATCCGGGAGGTACCACGTGCACTTCCACCGTCTCTGTGCGCGCATTGGCCCGGGCATTCGAGAGACGCTCCTGTAACTCGCGACTTTCGCGCTCAAGGTCCTGGATGCGCATCTGTTGCATGCTTTGCGCATGGTTGTGGCGCGTCAGCTCTTCCCGAACATGGCTCAGTGCGTCTCGGTCGGAGTCACGCTCTGCGGTCAGCTTGGACACTTCTTCGGTCAGGCGACGGATCTCGATGTCCTTGTCGGCATTGTCTTGGACCGTCGTGGCCAGCTCCGAGGTTGCCATGTCCAACCGGGCTGTTACGTCGATGACCTGCTCGTGCTTCTTGCGCAACTGCGCGACATAGTCCCGGATGTTCTGCCGGCGGTACGCAGGATCGTTCTCCTTGTACTCGATGACGGCATCGATCTCTTCGTTCGTGTAATCGCTGCTGCGCAGGATCATCAACTCGCCAATATTCAGCTTGGTAAGGGCGCCGTTATGGCTCAGAAAGCGCCGATAGAGACCCAGGTACAGCTTCGCCTGGTTCGGATGCAATCCGAGATGCTCCTCGGCCATCAGGTTGAATATTTCCCAACCCCTCATGCGAGCCCCGCGCGTGTCACCGAACTCGTTGATTGCCGCTTCCATGGACAGGTCGTTGACGTGCTGGAGATCGGCGCCCATGTCGAGCAACAACCGCTCGATCTTTTCGCGCGTGCGCTGGATGTTGCGGATGTTCTCGCAGAGGCGGCTGAACTGGTCGTCGCTGAGCCGGGTGCCGATGGTGGCGCGCAGGCGCGCTTCCATGTGGGACATCTCAGGCGAAAGCGGGAAGTCGACGATGTCGGCTTTGGGTGCCGCCGCTTTCGGCACCAATGCGTCGGATGGCTTCTTTTTCTTTTCGGGCATGTTTCGCTCTCTCAAACAAAGGACACGACAACCAGCGTATCGAGCGCAACGCGTTGTCAAGTCTCAGGCAGGAGATTACGAAACGCACGACGGTTGCAGCGGGCAGAAAGCTACGTTTTTTGGGGTAGCTTTTACCGGGCGCTGCGAAAAGCTGATTGCTTGTGTGCGTGTTATCGGGGCGAAGAAGTACGACATTTAGGTATTTACCCCTACGTTACGGGGTCCATTTTCAGAAACTGAAAGACAGAATTAAACAGCGCTTATATCACTCAAGATATTCCATACTGTGAAATGGCACGAGCATGCTCACGGCATTTACGCGGAAAGACGCATGTTTTTGGTGAGCTTTCCGCCCCCGCGAGCCTTAGTGCGACAGTTACTATCTGAGCATCCCCGCGTCTAGACGCATCGATTCTGCGAAGTGAGGCCCTCCCGTAGCGGCTTTGCTCTCGGCCCATTCCCTTTCTTCTGGCCAGCGTGTTTGCGCCATGCGTCGAGCATGCCGCAAGCGCGTTCTCGCGCGCCCTTCACGAGTTTCCTTGCTCTTTGAGCATCGAAAAATCGCCTGGCATCCGCCGGGAAATCCCTTGCAATGTTTCTGGAGAGAAACCGTGGAATCCCTTGCTAACCTCATTAAGCGTCCGTTCCAGCTCGTCATGCTCTGCATGGTGTTCTATCTCGCGAGCAAGTCCTTCGTTGTGGGCGTGTTCGTGACGATTGTCGGCGCTTCATTTCTGTATCAGAAGCTCGTCTCGTTCAATCGAAGCGTGCCTGCAGCTCCTAAGGTCTCGATGCCGGACTACCCGTCCAAATCGACGCCCATGGCGCCTCAACCGGAAGAGCAACCCGAGCAGCAGTACGAACGCTCAGCCGTTGTGACGCCAATTCGCCGGACGGGAACGGACAATCGTTCCTGATCCATCGCCGCCGCCCGACTTTCGGGCGGCTCCTTCCATCTGTCGCGGGTACCCGTTACCCGCCGACAGGTGGGTCTTCGGGTGCCCGTCCGGAGACCATCATGGAAACAAACACAGCAGGATGGCAGCTGGACTTCTTCGGTGAAGCGGCCGCCATCGTTGTGCCCCCGCCTAAAGTTGACCCTTTGCCCGACCCGTCCCTATGGAGCGAGGTCATCCGGGAAAAGATGGTCGATGCCCTCATCAGCCTGGCTTGTGACAGCCGCCGCGGCGACAACATGCCGGAATCGCTGATCGACTGCGCTGAGTTGCTGCGTGCCCGGATCCGGAACAAATCGCTCGAGCTGGAGGAGTACTCCATGACGCTCGGCTGGATTTTCGGATACTGGGACGGCGCGCTCCCCTATAGCTACGTGTGTGCGGTGTGTGGCGTGAGCCCTGAGGTACTGCAAGACGTCGTTCTAAACAATGCTCGCCTGAAGGCCGACCTCGACGAGGTACGGCGTCAGTGTTGCGGCTCTCTTCTCTGAAATCCCATGTCACTGTTCAACCTGTTCAAGCAGGCCGCCGCCGCATTGTCGGGCGAGCGTGCCGACATTCAGCGCAATCCTGAGGCACACGCTGACGCGATCCCTGTGGGCACTGGCGCTGACAACGAGTTCCACATGCAGATCGACGGCATCCCCAATTTGTTCCGGGACGAAGGTGACCGCGTGGTGCACTTCGTGGCCGAGTTCGATTACCGCATCCAACACACCGCCTTCGGCCACAAGCTGTTGCCCGAAGTCGTGCCGCGCTGGAGCATGGTGCGTACGTATGACCAGCCTGGAGTGACCCCCCAAGGGGTTGCCGAAGAGGTTGTGCGCAACGGAAGGCAAGAAGCCGCCGGTGACGAGCGCAAAAGCGCGAAGTCCGACAGAGCGGCGCAGGCAGCTGCGGAGGCGGGAAGCATAGCTTCTGAACCGCAAGCCAAGCCGCGCGCCGCTGAGGCGTCCTCGTCCAACTACACCGTGGGCAAGCTACTTGAGTGGGGGGAAATGGAGTTCCCCAATCGCAAGCCAGGCGGCAAGCCGACCTACACCTCCTTCGCCGTGAAGCTGGAAACCAGCGCGGGCGAGAAAATCTTGCAGGGCGAGGGCCTCAAGGACGTTCTGGCAAACACTCGGTGTGTGCTTGGCGAGCGTGTGGGTATCCGCCGCCTTCACAAAGAAAAGGTGCCTGCTTTCGACCAGAAGACCGGCCGTCCCATCATCGATCGAGAGACCCGTCAGCAGAAACTCTGGGACCGCTGGGTCTGGTCTATCAATCGCATTCACTAGAAGGAAACATCATGGCATCTGTCAACAAAGTCATCCTCGTGGGCAACCTCGGGGCAGACCCTGAAGTTCGTTATATGCCCAGCGGCGACGCTGTGGCCAACATTCGGATCGCAACGACCGATCGTTACAAGGACAAGCAGAGCGGCGATTTCAAGGAGGCCACCGAGTGGCATCGCATTGCGTTCTTCGGCAAGCTCGCCGAGATCGTCGGCCAGTACCTGAAAAAGGGCTCTTCGGTCTATATCGAGGGTCGCATCCGCACGCGCAAGTGGCAGGACCAGTCGGGGCAGGAGAAGTACAGCGCCGAAATCGTTGCCGACCAGATGCAGATGCTTGGCGGCCGTGGCGGCCGGTCTGGCGCAGATGAGAATGGCAGCGACGATGGTGGTTACGGCACCGGCACGCAACGCCCTAGCCGCGGACCATCGCAGCAACGTCAGGAGCGCCAAGTCGGGAACGGCGACGGTGCACGCGCCGCGCAGCAGTCGCCCACGAGTTATCCGGGTGGCGGTGCTCCCCGCGATGGCGGCTTCGATCAGTTCGATGAGGACATTCCATTCGCGCCTGCGCTGGCGTTGGATGGCATTCCCTTCCGTCGCTAAGGCGAGGTGAGGCGAAGTCGGCCGACAAGCTGCGATCGACGCTCACCCGAATTCTGATATCTCACTGCTGCCGGTTCTCCGGCAGCAGCCTTCCTTCCGACCTGCAGCGCGCAGCGCCACTCCCTTCCATTCCAGTACCAGCGCCATGCTGAAAAGACCTTCTGGCTTCGCGCCGGGATGTCTTTTGAGCAAGCGTTCCTGCGCCTGTCTCAGGCATCGACCAACCACTCCCCGCAAGGAGTCATCCCATGAAGAATCTAAGTGAGATTGTTAAGAGCTGGGGGCCCGACCAATGGGACGCGCTCGTCGCTCAATACTTGCCAGCCGGCGTCCTCACGGATGCCTTCTGGCGAGGTCGTCCCGGTCCATGCCCCATGTGTGGCGGCAATGACCGATTTACCTACACCCGCAACCACGGTCGCGGAGACTGGGTGTGCCGGAAGTGCAATGACGGCAGCCCGGCTGGCGGAGATGGCCTCGAGCTCATCCGCCGCTACACCGGCATGTCGTACTCCGAGCTGAAGTGCCGGCTCAACGGCAAATGCAGCGACCCACTACCACCTGTTGCGGCACGGCCTCGCCCACCCAGGCAGGAAAGGGCCACCGCCGGCGAGTTGATGAAGCGCGTCATGAAGCAAATCAACACGTCGGCTCCGGTTCAGCCCGGTGATTTGGTGATGCAATATCTGGCGGCGCGGGTGCCGGGCCTCAGGGCGCCCATCCCGCAGTCGTTGCGCATCGCGGATCAGCATTACTGGCACGAGGGCGATGTGGTCGGGAAGTTTCCGACGATGGTCGCAGTGTACCGGCTACCGGACGGCAGGGTGGCAACAGTCCATCGGACATCGTTGCAACGCGCGAAACCAGAGAAGGCGATGGTGGTATCCAAGGACGGGGAGATTCTGCCAAACAAGCGGAATTATCCTGGCGCTCTCCCGCTAGATGGGGGTGCGGTCCGACTGATGTCGCCGCGCGATGGTGAGGTCGGCGTGGCGGAAGGCATTGAAAGCGCCTATGCCGCCTACATGCTGTTCCGCGTGCCGACCTGGTCTTGCTTGAATCGTGTGCTTCTGAGCAAGTTCGTCGTGCCGCAGGGGCTGGGCATTCGTACGGTCCACATCTTCGCCGACTTCGACAAGGTGGACGCGAAGACCGGCAAATCCCCTGGAATGGCCGATGCGCTTGCGCTGCAAAAGCGATTGCGCATCGAAGGCTACAACGCTTTGCTGCACCGACCGAAGGTTCGGGGCACCGATTTTTGTGACGAATGGCGTACGGCGTTCCAGCTGCGCCAGATGTCATCTGAGGCGATCGCCGCCTGATATTGCTGTTGCCGCATTCGCGGCGTCTTTCAACTACTGCCCGGTGGGTCCGTCCCACTGGGCGGAATCCCCTTTAGGCAGGTCTCCCAGGAGAAATGCAATGCCACAAAAGGGTTTCACTATGATCGTCAACAGGCTGCACATCCACGCGATGCGCAGCACGCCGACCCGAGACGTCGAAGCAGGTCAGTCGGACGCCCAGTTCTACGATATCTACCGCAGAGACACGTCCTGTGACATGGTGCTCGTGGAACGCAGCCGGTCACTCGACTCCGCTTTCGACTTTTGCCTGCCAACCGTGCACTAGCCACGCATCCCATTAACGACAAGGCCCAGCTCTCACGCTGGGCCTTTTTTGTTTTCCGCAGGCCGAACCTCAGGTGCGCTTGCGGAATGCCTTGCTAACCTCGATGGCGGCCTGCACCAGGCAGAAGCCGATGGCGACACAGAGAATGAAGCGCTTAACGTCTTCGGGGGTGGAGAGGTAATCGAACATGGTTGGCTCCTCGGTTATTGACGATTTCATTTTGCCTCAAAGGCAGCTATGTCAAGAGCGTCGGTCAAACGAACTGTGCCGTGGCAGCGTTCAGCGCGTCAAGATCCAGAAACTCGAACGCCGTTGCCTGAGAGGGCTGCACCACCGGCGCGTTGAGTTGTCGCGTCGGGACTGGGACGGGCTCGACAGGGGTACTTGGCGGGACCGTTGTGGATGCTTGCGCCCGGTCAGCCGGCTCGGTAGGGGCGACCGCCGCCGCCAGCGCGGCGTGCGCCGTCGCCGGCGACGGTGACGGCAGTAAGACAGCATCTTCCCTTGCCGCGCCATTCAAGGCTAATAGGCCCGCTGTCGCTAGTCGCTTCAAGATGAATGCACGATCCCGCGCGCTGGAGATACCGCGCAGGTAGCGCAGCAATTCCGGCGTGGAATCGGCTGACAGCGTTAGCTTGATCTCCAGCTTGTCCATTTTGCGCTCCCCGTTATGCAGCGGCCTTGCTAGCCTGTCGTGCCGCCCCGATCGTATAGAAGCCGCGCACGTTCGCAAAGCATGGCGAGTCCATCATGTGGATGGCGTTCAAGGGGAAGGCGGCGCGGATTGTCGGCGCGTAGAGCGCTGCGCCGCCACCGGTCAGGATGATGGCGCGGATGTCGTCCGTGCGGCCGACCCTGGACTGCAGTTCCTTGATGGACTGATGCGTGACGGCCATCGCCTCGGGAAGATAGCTGTTGAGGTCGAGATCCTGTTGGTAGAACAGTAGGGAGCCGGTCGTACGCAGCGCATGATCGACTCGTTCAATAGCGTCGAAGGGTTGACCCTGCTCCGCAGAGATCTTGTTGGCAATCTGCTGATAGACGCGCGCCGTGCCTCCCGGCACGCCACCGCTACGGGTGTCGTCCATCGTGTAGCCTCGCGCCACGATCCAGTCGGTAGTGAAGTAGCCGACATCGATCACTAGGTACGAGTTGTCGGGATCGTACTGCTTTCCGGTTTGTTGCATGTAGGTGAGCAGTGTGCCAAGGGGCTGCGGCAGAGGCAGCACCGATTTGACTTCAATGGCCCCCCAACCGAAATCGTGTTGCCCGACGAAACGGTCCCGCAGATAACCGGCGTATTTCTGGGTGTTGTGTACCGGCAAGCCGAGGACGAGGCGGTCAATCTCGCTCGCGCCTGAGTAGAAGAGGGCGCCTGCGAGGAGCGCCGCATAGTTCGGGGTGGTGACATAGTCCTCAGCCAGCGCGCGGCCGGTGTTGTAGGCGCCAGTCAGGGAGACGCCCGGCCCGACTTCATACCGTGCGCCGTCCACCAGGACGTTCACCACCTTGCGGGCCTGGAACGGGGTACCGGCGTCCGGCGTAAGGCTCGTCATCGCCGCCTGCGGGGCGAGTGACGGAAACATGGTCGTCTTGACCTCCGAGCCCACAGCGAAAGCCGTCTTGGTATTCCCATAGCCGACGTCGACTGCAAGGGTCGCCGCCTTAACCACTTTCGATTCGCCGAATTGCTGTTGCACAGTGTCGCTCCCAGATGTTGTTGCGATGGTTGATGTTTGGATGCAGGGGGGCAAGCCGATGGCTCCAGAACTGGACGCACCTGACAGATTCGGTGACTTGCGTCCGGTATCTGACCGAACGGGCCGGTTCGGCGAGACAGAACTCGGTGAGCAACTGACAGATTCTCATCGTGAGGTCCTCAAACTGCCTCCCTATGCCTTCAACTCTACCGGCGGGAAATCGAAGTCAAGTCCGTGAAACCTCGCAATATTGACCGCGTTTCTGTTGTCTCCTTTGGGATCGATCGGCTATCCTGTGGGCTCTGACCGCGTCCCCGACGCATCGACCTCGCCGCCATTTGCGCGGCAACTATGACCTCCGATTCTTCTTTGCGAAGGGTTAGCGCAGGTCACTGTGCACGCCGGACATTGAGCCGGCTATTTTTTCAATTGAATCAAGCAGACAGTGGCCGACATTGAGGAAGGCTGCACACCGCGATAACACTCGATTTGCACGCCATAGCGTGCGGTGGTGAACATTGAGACGAATTCTGAGGCGCACAGTCGCACACTATTCGCATCACGGAAGACACGTCCTTACAGCGAGAGCGCTGGGTATGGTTCAGGCGGCCCGACACACTGCGGCCAAGGTGAACTGACTTCGGGACGGGGGATTGGAAGCGATCGGGCCATCGGCTATCGCGAATCCCTCCACATGACGACCGGTAGGCGCAGCCGGAAACCAAAATGCGCAAAAACGATTTGCCCTGCAGGCTGGCACCCGTGGAACTTCCGCGGGTCGCAGAACGCGTCACGCACGCGGCAGGCGGGGTATCCGTGGGGACGGGGGTGGCGCGAGCCACTTCGACAGCTTTACGGGCGGCCGGAGCACAGCTCTTCCCTGTGTCTGGTCGATCGAGGTTATCGCACTAAAGAACAGGAAGTCGGGACCCTCATTGACCATCGGGGTAAGGATGGCGACCGCGTGCCGGACGGGGCTGGTGAGCGGGAAACGTCATGAACCGGAAGGAGTTTCCGAGGAGTGACTCGGCGATGGATGGACTTCGACGAATTTCGCGCAATGGGATACAGGATCGACTACCGAGAGAAAATCAAGCGTTATGCTTTCCCGCGGCAGCTCGAGGATGAGTTGCTGAACCTTTTCGAAAAGAACGTTGATCGAATCCTCAGTCGATCTAGACGGACGCTCAAGAAGCTGAGTACGAAGACGCAGGAATGGAGACTCACCTACATCTGCGCGATGTTTCACGAACTGCGTTCCAAGGGCGGATTCCAGATTCAGTCACCTTGGTCTTTGCGTCACAAGCACATCGCGTGGCTGATTCAAAGCAGCGCGGAGCGAGGGCAGGCAGTTGGAACGATTGAGAACAAGATCACATACCTCCGTGCGCTAGCGGAGTGGATGGGAAAGCCCAACCTGGTCTTGACACTGGAGGAGTACGTTGACCGGAAGGCTGCAGGCTTGCAACGACACTATGTCGCCCGAGAGGACCGGGCCTGGTCTGCTAAGGGTATCGATATCGCCGCGGTGATTGCAGCGATTGAGAAGGAAGAGCCCATAGCCGCCGCGCAATTGCGGTTGATGTGGCGGTTCGGATTGCGGGTTGAGGAGGCGTTGAAGCTTCGACCGGCTATTGCATTGGGAAACGGTGCACTCCGAGTCGACGAAGGATCGAAGGGCGGCCGAAAGCGGCTGGTTCCGATTACGCATCCCGTGGAACAGTACGCCGCACTTGAGGCGGCCGCGCGGCTCGCGAACTCTAGAACCGGGTCGACTATTCCGGACGCACACAGCTACGACTCGTGGTGTGACCGACTTTACAACCTGCTGGCAAAACATGGCATTGCTCGCGCCGGCGAACTTGGGGTGACCGCACACGGACTCCGCCATGAGTATATGCAGGGACTATATACCCACGTCACAGGTGCGCCCGCACCAATTAAGCCGGACGCTCGTCGCATTGACCTCGAGGTTCATCGCGAGGGACAACGCAGGGTGGCTGAAGCGGCCGGCCATAGCCGTGTGACGAAGGCGAACGCATATCTGAGTACTTACTCGACACAGGAAGCGCTGCGTAGGTCATCGGTCAGTCCCGCAGATGCGGCGGCGATGCTCGTCAGGAGCGCTGGAAATAAGACGAATGCTGCGTTGGCCTTGGGTATTAGTAGGAGGTCGCTCTACCGATTGTTGGAGCGATGCGATGCAGGTGATCAATCTTAGGACCGCAGGAAGGGTAACGATGCTAGAAGATAGGGTGTACAGCGAGCGGCAAATTGCACAGATCCTTGAGTTCGGTGTCTCGCCGCAGGCGATTGAAGAGTGGCCTCGGATAGCAATTCCCGAAGCCTTGGAGGCGGTAGCTCGGGCGAATCTCATGAATGACCCAAATGATCCGCATCTTCGCGAAGCGCTGGAGGAAGCTATTCGTCCGAGAAGAGGATTTCGTACGGAATGGGGCTGTATTGTTATCGATCACGGGCTGGACGAGGACGGTCTTGACGAGCGGTTGCTGCTCAACATTGCTGGGTACCTCGCCAATGACCCGTACCTACAACTGCCGCACCTGTGCTCAGAGTCAGCTGCAGTCGGCGCATATCTGAGTGATGTCGCCAATCCGGTACTCGCAGTCTCGGCCGAGAAGTATCTGTGCAGCCGTCTCGATTGGGGGGAGAACGACTCGACGAACCAGCTTTTCGAGGCCTTTGCGTTCGTCCAGCCGACGAGTACCGTTGAGTTTCGTGAGGTTGGCGTGCTCTTTGGTCAATGGCTCGAAGCCGCAGGCGTCGCGGGTATTCTGACTCGCTGCAGCGAACCGGACTACCTGGCCAAGGTGGCGGGGGAAGGGGACGTCTTCGTCAGCAGCCGGCCGAGAGCCGATTCGAACTGAAATCGCTTTGGCCACAGTGGCTCGCAGTCGATAATCCACTCCTGAAACTGCGAGCATGCTCACCCTATTTCCCCGGTAACACGACAGTTTTGCAGCGTGTTTCTCGGTCGGCCAATGGCTTAGACGCCCCATGTATGTAGATAAACGCTATTCTGACGACGCGCTTCGCCGCATCCTAGCCAACGGCGTAGCGGCAAACGCGACCGCCGAATGGCCGTGGCTCCCCATATCCTCCCCGGAGTGGCCGGCGGCGCGCCGGCGTGGCGTTCGCACGAAATGGGGAGGAATTCTGCTCTATACCTTTGACGAGACTGAAGTTCCCGAGGTCGGAATTGAAGGCTATATCGCAGACAACCCATTCTTCGACTTCGGCGAGATCTGGGGAAACGGGGTCGCAGTGGGTGCCCATCTGAGTGACCTGGTTTCGATGCACTTCGCGCGGTTGACCAGGTCGAGCCTGAGCAAGGCGGGGTGGCAGCTAGAGGATCACGATAGCGAGGCCGGAACGATTTTCCGCATTTCGTCTGCCATGCCGCCGGAAAATGGCGACATGTTGGGGAAAGCACTGGGGGTCTCGCTTCAGAAAGCCGACGTTGCGCATCTCAGTCTTGCATGCCAGGCGCGGGCCTACTTGGACGGATTGAAGGACTTTGCCGAACTGCCTGCTCGGCCGATTGCGGGTAAGGTCGGGTCCAAACCGGAAAGGTCGTGATTTTGGCGGGTCTTTCAAGGCGGGTGATGTAGTCGGGGCGTGTTTGAATACTTGGCACATCCAACAGGAGATCCAACCCTCATGACCAAATCCGAAATGATCGACGCCGTTGCCCGTGGCGTCGAAGGACTGACTA
Organism: Cupriavidus sp. SIMBA_020; assembly: GCF_046535395.1. Classification (NCBI taxonomy): domain Bacteria; kingdom Pseudomonadati; phylum Pseudomonadota; class Betaproteobacteria; order Burkholderiales; family Burkholderiaceae; genus Cupriavidus; species Cupriavidus sp. SIMBA_020. The sequence goes on from NZ_JAWRWU010000011.1 coordinate 14,074, forward strand.
AGACGAAAGCCGAGCAAGTCCTCAATGCCACCCTCGATGCCATCGTGGAAGCCGTGGGCCGCGGCGAAACCCTGAGCCTGATCGGCTTCGGCACCTTCAGCAAGGGCGAGCGCGGTGAGCGGATAGCCCGCAATCCTCGCACCGGCGAAGAAATCCGGGTCGAGGCAGCCAAGACCGTGAAGTTCAAGGCCGGTCAGCGATTCAAGGACGCGGTCAACGGTGGCGTCGATGGCCCACTGCGAACTCCAGCATGAAGACGCTTCGCAACGGGATGTTGAGCTCCGGCTCAATCATGGCCAGCCAGCGCCAATCAGGAGCGGGCGAGGGTTTTAGGGGCCAGCGAGATATCGCATGCGCTGTCGCCCGATGAACGCCGCGGGCTCGCCGGTTTTCCCGAGCCTTACGCCTATCTCGTAGAGAACTGTCGTCGCCGGACGGGCGTGGGTGGCCGAAGCGGGCCGGTGTTCCCCGATCCATGTCCGAGTTGTGAATTTCGCCCACGAAAATCGTTGTACTTTGGCCTCGGAACGTGGCTCTGGGCACGAAGCTGACCGGAAATCGGCCAGCATGAAAGCGAAAGGCGCGTCTTTTGACGCGCCTTTCGTACTTTTTGAAAGGAACATGTTCCTTCTCGCGGGATGCTACCGCGCGTAGGCCAGCACGAGCGTCGCCAGCGCTCCGGCGTGCTGAACCAGCCCACCGAGGGTTTCGATGGCAGCCGCATTCCTGGCATTCTCGTCCCCAATCAGCCAGGCGAATGCGACACGGCGAGCAGCCTTATCCCCCGGATGTGGGGCGGGGGCTGGCAGATCCAACGCGACGCCTCGTTTTGCCGACGCCAGGGCGGGGAACGGGTCGATGCCGGTGAAGTGTGACAGTTCGCCTATGCTGATGACGCAGTAGGCTTGCGTCGCATCGTTGCGCACGACGTATGCGGCGGCGCCGACGCCCGGCACATAGATTGCCTTCCACAGATAGTCCGGGATGCGAACGCGACCGTGCAGCGTTCGGGCGGCATTAATGAATGCTGGGCCGGTCACGACGTGGATGGCGCCATACTGACGCGCGAGCTTGCGCGTCGATGTCTCGATATGGCTCCAGGTCCTCCGGTTCGACGTGCTGTTCTGAGGCACGACGTTGGCCAGGCTGAAGCTTTCGGCCTGGGACGCCTTGTCCGCGAAGTCACCGCTCGGGGCAAGGTGGCCACGGTCGTATCCAGATCGTACGAAGTCTCGCAGCTGCGCACGCTCCCCAGCTGGCAAGCGGTCTTCTTCATAGAAATCACTGTCGCGCGGCAAAGTGCGGGCCGCATCCGCCGCGGCGGCGGTCAGGCGTTCGGCGGACCATAGAGCCGTGCGGGTCTGGGGCGAGTAGAGGACTGCGTACGCGCGGTAGCAGAGCAGCTTGGCGTTGGCGGCAGGACGGCTGATCGTGGGCTTGCCTGCCTCGAGGATGTTTCCGCATTGCGCGAGGTCCTTGGCGGAGGCGGCTGCCGCAGTGGCGGCGAGAAGGAGGGCGACTGCAAGGTGGCGGATCATTGCTGGGAGGGCGTCATTGAACACCCCACCAGCTTGCCCGTTCTGGGCCAAAGTCAAGGCTGCCAGTGATCGGGGAGGCCATCGATAGCTTTGCCGATGAACTCGTGCAAATCCAGGAGTGGCCATTCCTTGTCGGCGAGGGATTCTTCGGCAATCTCCGCACACAGCGCCGGCACATGGTCGAAGCGGATCATGGGCGCGCCATCGATATAGATAATCTTCGCGCGCTTCAATAGTTTCTGGTATCTCGCTGCCTGCGAGATCACGGTCTCGGGGGGATCTACGTGCTTGAACTCGTACCCTGGCTGGGCAAGCGCCGCGGCCATGGCGGCGAACTTGGGTCCGGCCGTCTCCCAGTCGGAGGTCGTTGCCGCGAGAAGATTCAGGAAGTAGGGGATGTCCGAGGCGGTCAGCGCGCGCCGCGACATCATTGAAACGGCTTCCTGGTCGGCTGGCCGGTGCTCTACGCGGTTATTCCAGATCGCGCTGAGGGTCGTGAACGCGGTGTCCTTGTCCGCAGAGTCCATGCGGACAGGCGGGGTGGAAATGCCGCATTCTTCACAAACGATGACTGCCTGAAGCCGGCCGGCGATGTAGGTCGGGGCGCCGTCGCAGTGGGCGCATTGGAGGAGGCCGCTGGGCATGGGGAAAATCAGGGTCAGGAAATGCCGGCATTATGCCTGCCCGGAACCTGCGCCCAGCGTTGAGGCGCGATGGACCGTTCGAACAGCGACCGCGCTAGGTGGCGTCCATGGCCAGATAGCCGGCCGTCGTATTCAGGAGTTCCCGGCGCGCGGCGTCCTCGAATCCCTGGAGGATCTCGGCATGGTCGCGCAGTGCGGCGCCGATCCGCCAGAACTCGTTGAGCCAGTGACCGGACGGACCCATGGGGCCTCCCAGCTGGCCGGTGGCGATGGCCCCTCGGATGGCAAGGACGGTTTCGGGTTCGGGGTATTCGCGTTCGTTGTCGTCGTACTGCGTCATGGTCATTTCGGTTGGGTGGCCCATTGCAGAGCCGGGTGCATCTGAAAGCCGTGGGATTGGCGGAACAGTTCGGCAGCACCCCGCACGTATTGCAGGATCCATTCCGTTGCAATCCAGCGCCGGCCCAACCGCTCGGCGGCCAGGCCGGTGCGGATCGTCCCACCGAACGGATCGACCACCAGATCCCCCGGCCGGGACAGGAACCGAGTGAAAAAGTCGGGGATGTCGGTCGGCTGCACGGCGCCGTGGGTCGGTAAGCCGAGAGCCTGGGCGGCACGGCGATAGGCGCGGGTGTCCGCACAGCTGTGGCCACGCTCGATGACGTTGCGGGGCAGCCGGCCGGCCGTCTGGTTGCCGAAGGCGCTTTTTCGGATACGGTAGGCGCCGTCTCCGTACACGGCGTTACGAGTCTCGCCGCCGGCGGCCATCAGCTGCTGGTGCCGTTCGGTGTGGGCTTGCAGGATCTGGCGGTTGTCAGCCCGCACGCAGGCGGGGTCGTTGGTGAACCAGAGCACCGGCTCATAAGCCGATGTGAGCTGGACGCGGTCCACGCAGGCCCATCGGGTAGGGCCGGGCGGCTTGCTGTAGTTGACCCAGGGAACGCGGCCCATGAGCGACAGGCCGAGCCGGTCATGCAGTGCCAGCGTCAGGCGCTCTATGTATAGGGAGCGGGCGGGGCTGCGCGGCTCGAAGATGTCGTTCGACACATTGAGGACGATGCTGCCGCCCGGGACAAGCCCTGCAACGATGGGTTCGAGAGCCTCGCACAGGAAATCGACATATTGCGCCTCGGTCGGGTTGCCGTAGGCTCGCGCCTGGCGCAGAGGGTAGGGCGGCGAGGTGACGCACAGCGCGATCGGCTCACCGAGCCCCCGAAACACGTCCTCGTGGCGGGCCCACACGGCCATTCCGAGCGAGGTGCTGAAGGCGACCAGCCGAACACCGTCAGCGGCGCGATCCAGCTCTTTGGTGACTGGCTGCGTCAGCTTCCAGAACCCGGCGCGGTCAGCAACCCGCTCCACGATGCCCATGGACTTCAATGTCTGCTGGTGCCAGCGCACGGCTCGCTTGAACGGGCTGTGCAGGGCACCCGCCGCGCCGACCGGAATTTTGGCGGAAGCTTTGTCGACGCCGATGCCGGCCGCAGTCGCAACTGCGTCGTATAGATGCGCGGTGGCGATGCCTTCAGGTGGCGCCTCGGCGAACGCCGCCGCGACGTGGCCAAACAGGCTCAGTTGATCCATCACATCGCCCCCCGTGCCAGTGCGCGTCCGCAGGCAGCTCCGACGTCGAGCGACGTCACAGGGAAAGCATCATGGACCGCGCCGTCCAGCAGCCGGCCGGAGGCCTTCTTCCCAACTCCGTGCATCACCGTCACTGGGAAGCCGCCTTCGTCGCGTGCGCGCAGGAAGTCTTCTCCGCGCTCGAGCTGCTGGCCATGCCCGTCGAGGCAAATCCCGCCCGCAATCCAGGTCTGGGCCTTGTTCACCCATTGCTGGAAGCTCGCGAATTCCCGGAAGACTGCCTGGCCCGTCGAGCCGTCTACAACCTCCGTGTGCCATTGCCCCCATTGCTTGAAGAGAAAGGGCACGCCGGCGGCGGCGCACTGATCGCGTAGAGCGCGCGGCCATGCGGGATGCATCGGGCGGGCGCCCGCGCCGCTCTCTCCTCCTACGATGATCCAGTCGAGGGAACTTGGCGCGTAGTCGCTGCCGGAGGTGTGCAGGAGGTCGCCGGTCAAAGTCGAGAAGACGTCGACATGGCCGAGCAGCGGCTCCATCGAGAGAAAGCGCGTCTTGGCCGGCGTGCGCAGCAGCTTGGGGATATCGCGGTCCGCTTCGGCCTGATTCACGATCGTCGCACCCAGCCAGATATCGGCGGGCGCATTGCCGGCGATCCAAGTGGCCAGCCAAGGTACGAGCGGATTGTCCGCACAGTCGTCGCGCAGCATCAGCGTGTTAAACGCCTCGCCCAATCGCTTCGAGGCGTTGCCGATGCGCTTGGTGAGCACGAGCTTGTCGAGGTTTGGCGTCTGACGCCAGACGTCAAGCATGTCGATGAACCACGCGATCGGCACCTCGTTGTCGAAGACGTCGGCGAGGCTCGCGCAGAAGACGCGCTGCCGGCGGCCGTGGACAGCGGCGAAGGCAGCGTGCGCCGCATTCCACCGGAACATCTTGCGCCAGTTGGCGGGGGAGGTGCGGCGTCGCGGCGCGCCTGGTCCCCAGTTCGGGGCAATGCCTCCGCCGAACCGCTCGTTGCGGGCTTCAGCATAGCAATGGTCGCAGCCCGGTCCGACCTTCTGGCAACCTTCCCAGGGGTTCCAACTGTGGTCAGTCCATTCGATATTCGTGTTTTCGCTCATGCCTGTGCATCCTCGAACATGTCGATAGTCAGGGGGTCGCGCTCCGGCGCAACGGCCGTAGACGGTTGGGCGGCCTTGCATTTGATGCAGGTAGGCGGCACGGCGCCATACGGTAGCCATCCGCCTCTGCGTTTCATGCGCGTGGCCGTATGGCGCGGCTTGTGTCCGCACAGGGCCAGGCCTTCGGCTAGATCCACCAAATGCACCAGATAGCCGCCCTTGGCTCGCGCGGCAATGAACCGGCGGCCGGTATCAGCCCAGATGGGCGGCTCGGCTCCAGATGGTATGTTTTCTCGTACGGTATGTTTTTCCATATGGTGTGGCTGCGTATGGAGGCGCGGATGGTCGGTACAACGCGCCGGGTTACCTAATCAGCCTATCGAGGCGGTAACGAAGTCAAGCCTTGCGGCGTAATGCCGTAGCGTTCGGCCGCAGCGCGGAGCTGCTCGGCGTCGATGCGATCTGCGGTGAGTGCCGTCAAGACCTCGCGCGCGAATCCATGGAAAGCCTGCAGTTCGTTACCGATGATTTCCCCTACGAAGAGGTACAGCCCGTCTGGCATCCTGCGCACGAGCGTTGTTTGCCGCGACATGCGCAGCAGCAACGATTCGGCAACATCGTGGCCAATCTGCAGATGCCGCTGCAGCAACGCTACGGACGCTGCGCGAAAGCGCTGGACCAGATCCAGTGCGCGGGCATATTCCCGGTCAGCCAGCGCTACCGACGCAATATCAGGCGCCGTCATTTTTTTCGGTTCGAGGTTGGCAGCTGGACGCTGGCGAGCGGGCCAGCCTTGGCGTCCCACTCGAGGAACGGGATGCCGGAGGCGCGGTATTGCGCTCGCTTCTCGGCAATGCGGGAGTCATAGTCGGCATCGCCGGTCATGCCGAGGACCTCGATGACCACCTCCGGCGCAACATCGGTCAAGATGAAGTCCGGGTGGGTGGCAGCCCGGCCGATATGGCGCAGCGGCTTGCGGAACGCGCGCTGCTGCCCGACCAAGTGATCGGCCATGGTCACCTCGTAAGACGAGTCGCATGGCAGGAACTGCCGGTTGGCCAGCATGGCAGCGACATCGACCACCGTCAGGTAGCCGCCCTTGGACCGTTCGACCAGCAGGACCGCAACACAACGTTGGTCGTCCTTGCCAATGGCGGATAGCGCGCCGCCGAAAGAAGCCTGCAGGCGTGCGTAGATGTCCGCCGGCATAAAGAAGCGCTGCGTGCTCTGGCGCAAGACAATCTTGCCGCCGTACTGCGTCGGGCCATGGGAGACGATCTCCCCGATCACGATGCCACGCTTGGTGGGTGCCAGGCGCGCCTGCCACGCCTCGAATTCGGCCAGGATCTCGGTTTTGCGGTCCTGGTCCCAGCGCTGCATGACATGCAGCAGCCCGTCGGCCGGCTTCCCGTTGATGCGGCAATCGGCCAGTTCCGCCGTCAACTGCGACCAGCAGGCGTTCCAGCCCCGCGAGCCCGTTCCCGGCCAGACATTCAACCCGGCCTGCTCCCATGCGTACTCCAGGAACGCGAGCAATCCAGCCGAGCGCCGCTGCGGCTTCGTGCTGAGGCCCGTGGTGGCGCGCCGGACGGACGTGGCGGGTGTGTGCGCGCTGACTGAAAGCGAGGCGTCAAGGCGGATGTCATGGTGTCCTTCCTTCATCCGGAAGGGGTCCAGGTTGTCGCCTGCGCCGGACTTGGCCAGCGCTTGCCGGTTGAACGGGCACCCCTCGGCATGAAGGTGAGCCTGTTCCGGCCACCGCGCGAGCAGAAAGATGTCCCGATGGCGGCGAATGACCAGTTTGGGACGGGGGCGACGGCTGCCGCAGCCGCACTCCGCAAAGCCCTGAACGGTCTTCGCGCGCTCGAGTTGACGCGCGTAGCGGCCCGGTTCCTCCAGCACATCTTCGAGCGGGAATTCGTTTCCGCCGATCCGCACGGTAATCATCCTTTTCCCTCCTAGACGCCGGCTTCCCGGAACATGGTGTACAGGTCGCGGCGGATCTCGCTCACGTCGAGCAGATGCTTGGCGCGCGTCATGGCGACGTAGAGCAGCCGCATTTCTTCAGGGGTCATGGTCATCTTGCCGTCGTCGCCGTTCTTGAACTTGAAGTCGCCGGCGAGCCGCACCCGGCCCCATTCCAGTCCTTTGGCGCGGTGGACCGTGGATACGATGTAGTCGGCTTCGTCCTCGGGGCACACCCGTGTCAGGATCAGCCGCAGGTAGTCCACGCCCTCGCTGTCGATCAGTTTGACCAACGGTTTCAGATCACGACCGGCGAAGGAGTCGGCGTATTCCTGCACCTCATCCCAAGTCTCAAAGAGCGCCAGCGTGGCCGGGTAGCCGATGCGCTGGCCGCGCATGAGTTGCTCCGCGCCATCCGCAAAGGCCCGCAGTTCGTCGACGTTCGCTCGCACAGCAACTCGATCGCCGCGGCCGATGCCCTCGGCCAGATGTGTCAGGACAGTGGCGTTTTTGCGGCAAAGGATGGCGTCAAAGCGGTCCTGACCGGGCGTCGACTCATGCAGGATGCGCGATGTGACGTTGTCCTGGCCTCGCACCGGCGTGTCCTCGTCCATGAGCTGCAGCACGCGGCTGGCAAGCTGTGCGATGGCCGGGCCGAACCGGAACGATTCGGTCAGGGCGCATTCCGGGGCGCGGATATGATCCATGGCGTTGACGGCGCCACGCCACTCGTAGATCTGCTGGTAGGGGTCTGCCTGTGCGGAGCGGCAGAAGCGTGCTGCGCCGTCCATCACCATGCGGGCGACCTTGCTGGGACTCAGTTCCAGTTCCTTGCCGATGGTGGTGGGCAAGCGCAGCTTGCCGAAGCCATAACGCAAGGCGAGCTGATGAGGCGGCTCGACCGGATTCTTGAGCTTGCGAGTGATATCCGGGCTGGTGCCGCTGTAGGCAAGGGAATGGACGGTGCGGCAGCGGGTGTTCTGCGGGAACTTGCGGGCCGCTTCGTTGGCGATTTCCCGGTTAAAGGCCAAGTACAAGCCGCGAGCCCGGCCCCGGGATTCGGCGGCCATGCGTAGCGTGGACGTCTTGCCGGCACCGGCGTAGGCCTTGACCTTGACAGCGCCACCGGCGCGCACTGCCTCGACAACCTGTTCCTGCTCGGCGGTTGGAGTCATGCGATTTCCAGGGCTGTCTGTTCAGGAAGTGTCGCGAGGACACGCCGCCGGAGTGCTAGCGCGTTCGCCCGGGATGCCTCCACTCGCCGCTCGGCCACCCCGCTGACGTTGTCCACGATGTAGGCGAAGTAGAGGGCGGTAGTGGGGCCAGTCCATGTCAGCCACTTGGCACGAATTTCCCCCCGCTGGGCAGCCGGGAGCGAGAAGTAGATGGCGCGTTTCTCGCGCCAGACGCGGGCGTGCAGTCCACGCATCGTTACGTCGAAGCGGTCCGCGCGCCGCTGGCGCCGCGCCAATTCGTCCTCCGCAGAGTGCTGCTCGGCGGCCACGTGCTCCGCAAAGAGGGGGTACCGATCGCGTTCACGCTGCTGTTTCCGCGCGAAGGCGGCCTGGCGGCGGGCGTTGAAATTGATGGGGTCGTGGCGTCCGAATGGGGTGAATCGCATGGCGGCTAGGTATGGAATGGTCTAAGACCAAGATACCGGCCCTATGTCGAAGTCAAGCCGGCCGGGGGGCGAACTTCGCCGTCAACCATTTTCCCGGCTGGAAATCCGGCGTAGGTGCCGAAAGCGATAGAATTTCAGGCGTCTTTTACCGAAAAGCCCCCATGTCATCCCACAACCCGCCGCCCCGCGAGATCTCCCTGGGCAACCGCCCCAAAAACGAACCGGAGTTCGTTTCGCCGGGTGAGCCTCAATACGGCGAGATCGCCCGCCTGGACGCCTTCACGTTCAAGCGCTATCTGGACAGGGTGTTCTGGCACCCGCGGCCGGAGGTGCTGCGCTTTGAGGTTCGGGCTATCCCCACTTCCGTGGGGAGCGTCTATGACGTGGTCGCCATCGTAGGCCAGGGTGAGGGCGAGATCTGGTTCTCTGAGGCTGCCGTGCCGATGCGATGGGACTATGTGGCCATCTCGGAAACGACTGACGGCCTCGGCCGTCTGCAGCGCGAGCAGCTCAAAGCTGACGGGAAGCTGCCCCGGGACTACAGGCCTTTCGTAGGGGGCGAGCCGATGCCGGACTATTCTCACCTTGAGAACCCGGAAGAGGTCGCACAGCGCCGGTGGGATGTCGTCAACAGGATCCGTGAGGCGAACCGACAGGCGCGGGTCGCCAACCGAAAGCCGTTTTAAGGTCCACCGCCGGGCGTCTTGTCCACGCCGCAGAGGCGCGGTAAGATTCGCCCGTTTCTCCGCGCTTCTGCGCATCGACACCGCCGGCTTACCGGCCATCTTTTTTCCTTCACCCATTGGGGCTTTGTCCCTAATGGGCCATGGCTCCGTCCTTCCTCTGGAGCCATCATGTCCCTCATTGAAAGTCGTGAAACGGCCGCCGCCATCGTTGCGCTGGTCGTAATCCTGTTCGCGGCGCTGTTCTTCATCGTCACCACGCAGAGCCTCGCGCTGTTGTCTTTTCAGCTCTCCACGCTGGTGATTGCCATCCTGGCCATCGCCGCCCTGTGGGCGCTGTCGACGTTCTCGCATCTGTCTGGCCAGCCGGCCTGACCATCGCCGCGCTTGCCTCTGGGCTCGCGCGGCCCTCCACCCATCCGGGAAATGTCCCGGTGGGGCGTTTCCCGTCCTATAAAGGAAACGCCATGACCCACCCCAAAACACTCGATTTCGAGCTCGGACCAGTGCCGGCCGAGGAAGCGTGCGCGCAGGTTGGCCACGACGACTACAGCGAGCGTTCGCGCCGCGAATGCGCCGTGTATATCCGGCAGTTGCAGCGCGTCTTCGGCAATCCGGATCCCGCAGCCCTGCGCTTTGTTCGCCGCGGCTTTCCCCATGAGCTGGGCCGCTATCACGAAGTGGTAGCGGTCATGACAGCGGAAGGCGCCGATCTGTTCGACGAGTCGCTGGTACCCAGTGAATGGGACCACATCGCGCGCGCCGAGCTGACCTGGCTGCGCCTGCATCACAAGTGGCGGGAAACGGTGAGAGCGCGTCCCGCAGCGATTGAACTTGTGCCGGACATCTTCCATCGTACGGAGATTCCCGACTTTCCGGACCACCCTGCCGCAATGTGGTGGGCGATGGGCTTCATGCCCCTGCCGGCTGGCCTTGCTATCTCGATCCACTAAGGGAGGCGTGCCATGACCAATACCGTCGCGAAGCCGACCATCGTGGTGCATCTGGATGGTGGCCTGGTTTCGTATGTAGAGAGTGACGTCCACGTCAACGTGATCATCGCCAATCATGACCTTGATGGCGTAGACGAAAGCGAAGTCAAGACCTTGCCGGATGGCAGCAGAGCGACCGTGTGCCGAGAGGTATCGGCGACGTGAGTCGCCAGTCCGCTTTGTACTGGATGGCACTCACCCCTTAACCCATTAGCAGCGCATTTCAACGCACGCTGTCTAGTTTTCATTCCCTCGGGAGACCATCCCGAAGTGCGGTCTCCCATATTCATTGAGAGACCGACATGTACAACCAAATCATCGAAAAGTTCATCGCGGCCCAGCATGCGGCCCGCCAGGCGTACCAGGACGCCGCCAATTTCGAGCGTGAAGCTCTGGCCGGCACGGGCACCGCTGAGCCGTTCTTTGCCGTCAACGTCCGTTCCGAATACCGTGAGGAAGAGGAACTGAAGAAATTCTGTTTCGCGCTGGCCAGCAACGTCGTCAGCCGCGCGCGTCGTCAGTTTGCGCCGGTGGGTGCGCGACTCGACATCGACAACGACGCCGAGTACGACCGCGCGGGCCTGGATATCGGCAAGGCGTTGAAGAAGGGCGAGATCCCCGATTTGGACAAGCTCTGGGCGTCGCTCACCGCGCATTACAACGGTGATGGTGGTGCCGCCACGGCATACCGCCAGGCAGCAACCCGCATCGTGCGCACCCTCGGCCTGCACCGCAACCCGGAAGTGAAGCGCTCGTCCGCGGGTGTTGTCCTCAAGAAAGCCATCTATACCGAGACCGCCTGGAACTCGAGCCGCCGAAAGGTGTGCTACCACAGCACGCAAATGACCGCGGATTGCCTGTCGGGCTTGGCGACGTTTGCGGGCAAGGCCGGCAATGTTGCGCTGGCCAAGCGGCTGGAGAGCATCGATCTCTACCGGCTCGAGTACTCGTCGCGCGAGAAGCTGACCATGCCGGGCTTGGACATCACCTTGTTCAACGACAAGTGGGAATTCAAGTTCGCGCACGATATGGCGGAGGCGCTGATGCTGTTTGTCGGCGAGTACGGTCAGGAGGCCATGCAGGAGCGGCACTGAGATGTACAACGCGCTTGTTGAAGCTTTTTGCGCTGCGCAGAACGCCTCCCTCGTGGCCTTCGAGCGAGTCCGTTCGCTTGCCGCCACGGTTAGTGCGGATCCCGCCATAGTCCCTGTGTCCGTCGACCAAGCCGGCGAGTTTCGTCGGTTTCTTCGGCGAGTCGTTGCCAGCCTGATCGACCGGGCGAGCACGGAGTTCGGCATCGAGGGCGCCCCTGTATGCATCGACGAGACGCGGATCCCGGTGAACGGACACCCGAACATCTGGGAAGCCATTCGCGCCGGCGACACCCCCGATCTCGACCGCTACTGGCGAGTGCTGACCGAACGCTACCAGGCCGGCGGCCGCTCGTTGGCGTACCGGCAGGTTGCCCAGACGCTCGCCACGACCCTGCAGCTCGATCAACCGAAGGCCGTTCGCCGGCATGCGAAGGTGGTGCGCCTGCGGCTGAACGCTCCATCGGTCCCTGTCGATGCGGGACGTCCTTCACGGCGCATTGCTCCCGAGGCGCACGCGGAGGTTCGCGCGAGCCTGTTGGCCATCGCGGCCTACGCGAGGGCTGCCGGCGAACCCGCATTGGCGGGATGCCTGCGCCAGTTCGATCATGGAGAAGTCTTCGTTGCGCAGCAGCGCAGGACTTTCCCCGGGCTGGACGTTCTTCAATTCAACGAGTACTGGGAGTTGCGGTTCACCGCGCCTGTCGGCGAGCGCCTTTTGGCATTCGTCGCCCAGCACTTGCAAGAGCCTGCTGCTGCTTAAGCAGTTCGGCACCCCCTCAATTGCCCCGTCGTTGACGGGGCATTTTTCTTTTCAGATCCCTATGACTCATTGGTACGAGCCCTTGCGGGCCATCGTCAGCCTCGGTTCCCAAGCTGACAAGATCGCCCACATGGGCGAATTGCACGCCGCCCGTCAGCGGCACCTCTCACAGTTTTTCACGCCCGACGCCATCGCCCGCCTGATGTGGGGCGTCGTTGATGGCTGGCGCCCTGGTCGCAAGCTCTCTGTGCTCGACAACTCCGTCGGCTCCGCACGGCTGTTGCAGTACGCGGATCCGGCGGTGCACTGCCTGTTCGGGGTGGACGTGCATGAGCCGGCCATCGCGGCAGTACAGCAGTGTGTGGAGGCCGCAGGATTCGAAGGTAGTTTTCGCATGGCTGGAATGGAGGAAATCCAGCCTCGGAACTTCGACGTGGCGGTCATCAACCCGCCATTTTCGATACACCTTGAATCGCCGCATCTGCAGCCCTTCGGATGCACCACGTGGGGCCGGTTCGGGCCGAACAGCAGCGCGCTCAGCCATGAATACGCGCTGGCGCAGGCTCTCGAAGCTGCACAGGTTGTGGTCGCGTTGCTGCCGACGAGTTTTGTCGACCGCTTCGTGAACGTCCTGGACCACCGGGACGCGCACAGCACCGCGGCGCAGCGTGTGGTCGGGATCTTTGATCTGCCGCCCTCCGCATTCCGTGAGGAAGGCGCAACTGTGAACACCTCCATCGCCGTGTTTGGCCGCTACCGGACGGGTCGCGTTGTGCGCCAGGCGCATGGCGATTTCACCGTTCCGCTGCCCCAGCTGGACCTAAACGTGGACGACCGCCATTTCCATCAGCCGCGCCTGAACCATCAGGCGTTAGACGATACCGGCCCTGCCATCACGAGGGGTGTTACCTCGCAGAAACGGGTACGCATTGCCCATGACGGGCGCCGTATTGTCTTCGGATTCGATTGCGGCTTCGTCGAAGCGATGGTGCTAAACCGCGTTCTGGACCGGAGAATCCTGCCGTTGGACGGCCAGCGTCTGCCGCGGGGCATGCGCTACGCCGGCGGCGGGCGGCTCGATCTCGAGGCCTACCTGGTGCAGGACGACCCGATGGCAGCGCTGGACAGTCTCTTGACGCTGGTTCGTGAGGCCGGCGGCGTGCCGGAATTGGCGCCGGGCTTCCTCGAGCACTTCCGGAAGCGACTGCGCCGCAGCGCGCGGCAGGCCACGCCTTTGCGACACACCGTCTGGACGACCGGCGTGAATGCCGCTGAGGCTATTAGCGGGGTGGCTGTCAAAAGCCATGTCGCAGATCCGCTGAAGTGGGGCAGTCCCGTGATCAAGGCGGGCGAGGCCGTAGGTTTCGCCAGACAGCCGGACGGCCGCTACGCTTATTGCGCCAGCGGCTCCCAGTTCGTGTTGACGCTGGACGAACTTATGAGTCGCTATGCCGTCAACCGGTCGGCCCAGACATGGGAAACCGTGCACGAAGGCCTCTCGGTGAAATGCCCGGAACAGGCGCTTGCGCTGCGCCGGCGCATGCAGGCGCTTGGCATCGATCGGTGGTTGAACTGGGAATTCCAACAGGATGACCTCGTGGAGCTGCTACAGAAGCCTTGCGGGGCGGTCGCCGCCTGGGAGCAGGGGTGCGGCAAGTCGCGATTAGCCGCAGCGCTGATCCTCCTAGCCGGCGTCAAGCACGGGTTAATCGTCGTGGAGGCCCGGCTGGTCCCGGAAATGCGTGCCGAGCTGGCGCAGATTCTGCCTGCGGCCGCGGTGCACGTCATCGACTCGGCGGAAAGCCTTGGGACGCTCGGGCAGATCAATCTCATTGCCTATGAGCGGCTGCGCATGCCGGTGTGCCGGTCTTCCCGGCGCGTCACGTACGCGCACCGACTTCGACGCCGGATCGGTCTGCTGGTGGCCGACGAAGGGGAGCGCCTATCGAATCCGAACAGCGATCAGAGCCGCGCGCTCTGGCAACTGTCGGCGCGGCGCCGCTACATCCTCACCGGGAACCCCATTGCGAACTATCCCCGAGATGTCTTCGGGCTGATCGCCTTCACCGGTGGGGACGGCACTGCAGCACAGCCGTACGGATATCGCAGGGGATACCTCGATAGCCTCTGGCTAAACACCGTGCAATACGCGCGACGCGGCGTGGACCGGTTCCGGGACGACTTTGTCGTGCTGGAATGGGTGACCTGGGAGTTCGCGGAAAGCTTGCAGGACGGGGCAAAGCGGGAGGTGCCGAAGATTGGCAATTTGCCGCTGTACCGCCAAATGTTGGCGCCGCACATCAAGCGGCGGCTGGTTTGCGAGCCTGACGTGGCCAGGTACATCCAGATCGATCCACCGGCAGTCGAGGTGGTCGAGACGGATTGGGACCCTGCGCACCTGTCCCTGTATCTGCGCACGGCAGACGAGTTCGCAGATTGGTATCGGGATATCCGTCGCACTGACGGGCGCTCGAACAACCTGATCGCCATCCTGGCGCGCATTCGCGCGGTGCACTTCGCCGCCAATTACCCGCAGCACGGGGTAGATGGCGTGGGTGCGCTGGGGCAGTTGACCAGCAAGCAGCGGGCCGTGATCGAGCGTCTGGAGGCTATCGCCGCAGAGGGTAAGCAGGCCATTTTGTTCGCCGAGAACCCCGGGGTGATCAACCTGATTGCCAGCCAACTCAAGGTCCGAGGCGTTGAGACAGTGCCGTTTCACGGCGGCATCCCCATCACGAAGCGCGTGGCCGACAAGGACAAGCGTTTTGTGAACGGATCGGCCACCGGACTGCTGTGCACGAAGGGGTCAGGCAGGGCAGGGTACAACCTGCCCAATGCCGACTATGTGCTTTTCTATGACCGCTCGTGGACGTGGCGAATCGAGTATCAGGCGATGCGACGCGCGCTGCGGTGGAACCGGAAAGGCCAGTTGAAGGTGGTTTATTTCCATTTGCCGGGCAGCATCGATGTCTACCAGGACCAGCTGGTGGCGCACAAGCGCGATGCCATGGAGGCCGGGTTGGACTGGGCCACTCCGGAACTGGAAGACGAAGCGTTCCTGCACATGGACACGCTTCTCGATGCCTTTGTCGAGGATCTGGCGTCGCTTCACGGCCGCAAGAACCGCGATCAACGCCAACTGCTCAAGGAGGCAGCATGAAAGCCAACGAGTGCAACGTCATGTTGGGAGAGGGGCTCGCCACGATCAAACGGCGCGGAACGCGTGGCAAAACCGTTGCTCGGATCCTCGGCACCGTAGAAGCGGACGGCGTCGAGGTCTTTTGTCTGGATCGTCTCGTTCACGGGATCTTTGAGACCGAGATGGACGGTTGGCATGTCAGCGGGGCGGTTACCACCTTGATGGCCAGGCCCATCGGACCTTCTCCGGTGAAAAGAGGGCTAAATTGACGAGCTTTCCGGGTCATCCGACCCAACATTCGACCATATGATGATTCCTGTAGCGCGACCCCGCTACAGGCTCTCTCAGATGGACCCGTTCCTACCAGCCCCCACTCTCGTGGGGGCTTTTTTTTGGTTCAACGAGGAATTTAGGGGGACAGGAAGAGGTACCTCGTCCCGATGCCGTATGCCCGGCGCTTGATAACCTTGATGGTGTTGTTGATGCCTTCAAATGCCGGCGTCGGGCGATGATGCCGTGCCAATAGGTTTGCAAGCGCTGCGCGAACAGTTCCAGGGACGGAATCTGGTGCCTTGCCTGGGAGCCCTAGTGCTCCCAGGCATTCTAGGCCCACGCCGGCGGCGGTGGAACCACAGACGTCTGACAGGGTACAGGCGCAAGAACGATCGGGCCGTTCCCGGGTCGTCGCAGTTCAGTCAGTATTCCCATTTTTCGGGCGGCAGGATTACGACCCGGCGCTTTCCGTCCCCTGGCACGGGCCGGAGCGGTCCGTCGCCTTTCCCGAAACGGACGCTAACCTGGCGCGTTGCTCCCGAAATGACCCATCCGCGCGGGATGAGGTCTGTCAAGGTTGTCGGCAGGATACTTACGCGCGACAATGTGCGCCATATCGTCAATCGCTGAATCACTGCGTGCAACATGGGACATTCGAAGGAGGCAAAGGCCTCCACGCGTCAGCGCATACTTGACGTCGCCGCACAGCGCTTTCGCGAACATGGCTTGTCCGGGATCGGGCTGGCAGAGATCACGCGCGAGGCGGGCATTACGCCAGGGGCGTTTTACCGGCATTTCTCGGCGCGCGAGGCGATGCTGGCTGAAGTCGTGCATGTTGCCGCGCGCAGTCTTGATGCGTGGGCGGCGGGATCGTCCGATGCGCCCAGTGCAGTGCGCAATTACCTCAATGCACCGCATCGGGACGCGCCTGGTGTCGGCTGCCCCTTGGTGGCGCTGGTGCACGACATTGCGCACGCGGACCCGGCCACACGCGATGCCTATACGATCGAGGTGAACCGCGTGCTGGATTTCCTGGAAGGACTTAACGAGGCGGAAGGGCATGCCGATGCCCGCGCAAGGGCGCTGCTTCAACTCTCCGCCTGCGTCGGGGCGATGGGGTTGTCCCGCGCCGTCAGCGATCCCGCGTACTCGCAAGACCTCCTCGATAACGTGGCGGAGGGTCTGGTTCAGTTCTCCACGCCGCAGCGCTAGGAAGCAGGCATCCTACAGAACGACTTCGTGCTCGCGCACGATCGCAGGGACCACTACCGGGCCGCGAGCGGATGCACCTGTGGGCGGCGTTGCACCAGGACATTCGCCTTCATCTGCCGCCAGCAGCGGGCAGCATTCGAACATCTGCGCCACCCAGTCGACAAACACCCGTACCTTTGGCGCCAGATGCCGGTTCTGTGGGTAGATCGCCGCAATTGGACTCGGCCGTGGCCGCCATTGCGGCAATAGCTCCACCAGCGCGCCGCTGCGCAGATGCTCCTGCACCATGAAGCGTGGTGCCTGCAGCATGCCGGCGCCGCTCAAGCCATACGCCACGTAGGCATCGGCATCATTGAAGCTCACGCGGCCGCGCGTCGCCACTTCCACCGGATTACCGTCCACGATGAAGTTCATGTCCAGCGTGCGCCCGGTGCGGTTGGAGAAATAGTGGATGGCGGTGTGGTGCGCCAGATCTGCCAGCGTGCGCGGCATGCCATGGAGGGCGATGTAGGTGGGGCTGGCCACCGTAGCCATGTGCATGTCGCCCAGGCCGCGCGCCACCAGACTGGAGTCCTGTAGCGGTCCCACGCGGATCGCGCAGTCCACGCCGTCCTGGATCAAGTCCACGAGCTTGTCGCCGTAGCCCACCACCAGTTCGATCTCGGGAAAACGCGCATGGAAGGTGTGAAGCCGGGGCACGACGATGGCGCGACCGATGGCAGCCGGCATCTCCACGCGCAGCCTGCCCATCGGCCCTTGGCCGGAGCGAGTCATAGCCACCTCGGTCTCGGCAATCTCCCCGAGAATGCGCATGCAACGCTCGTAATAGTCGGCGCCCTCTGGCGTCAACCTGAGCTGCCGCGTGGTGCGGTTGATTAGCCGCACGCGCAAGTGCGCTTCCAGCGCCTGAATTATCGTGGTGGCCGACGTGCGCGACAACCCCAGCGCCTCCGCCGCGCGCGAGAAGCTGTTCATCTCCACCACGCGCGTGAAGACTTCCATTGCCTGGACTTTATCCATCGTCTTGCCCCTGATTGGTGCGCCGGACCGGAACGCCTAGGTGCGTTACGGGCCCGATTGTTCGGTCACGCCAAATTGTGTTCTGGATTATGAACGTTTACCAGAAGTTCCCAATGTACCAGACTTCGTGCATCGCAGCATTTGCAAATCCAGGCAGCCCCTCATGGTCCCGAATGGCCAATCACCTCCTGTAACGACCCGCGTGGAAAGCGTGCGGATTGCGGGTCACGTGCAGCCGATTCCCTTGCGCATCTACGTGCCGGTCGGACTAGACGTCCGGCCTCCCGTGGTGCTCTACCTGCACGGCGGCGGTTTCGTGCAGGGCAGTGTGGCGTGCGCCGACGCGGCAGCGCGGGCCATTGCCGCCGCCACCCCCGCCGTGGTGATTGCGGTGGGCTATTCACTGTCACCCCGGTTTCCGTTTCCTGTACCGCTTGAGGACGGGTATCTGGCAGGGCTTTGGGCCTTGGCCAATGCGGGCACTTACGGCGGTGACGCGCGCCGCATGGGTATCGCAGGTCACGATGCCGGCGGCAACCTCGCGGCCGGCATCGCGGCCATGGCGCGTGACCGCAAGGACCTGACGCTGCTCGCGCAAGCGCTGATTGCCCCGCTACTCGACCCCAGCATGACCCGGCTGGCCGATGGCGGGAGGCTGGTTGGGGCCGATCTCTCGGTGAGCGACTGCGCCATGGCCTATCGCGCCTACTTGCCTGACGTTCTCCAGCACTTGCACCCCTACGTGGCGCCGCTGGAGTCGCGTCGCCTGCAACGGTTGCCGCCCACGCTGATCGTGAGCGCCGCGCACGACCTGTGCCACATCGAAGGCGAGACCTACGCTCGCGAACTGATTGCGGCGGGCGTGCCGACCGAGACCACCCGCTACGCCGAGGCGTCGCACCAGTCGATCGTGACCCATGCCGGCGCGCTGGCCGACGTGGCAGCGTTCTTCGCTCGCCGTCTCCACGCTGCCGAAGCCGGCCCGCGCCGCGCGCAACGAACATCCCATCCACAAAGACACGCTTCGCAGGAGTGAAGTCATGGAACAACGTAGATCCATTTTCCGCCGTCCACCGGTGCTGGCGGGCGTCGGTGCCGTCATGGTGGCAGCCGGGTTGGCAGCCAGTGTGGCGCTGATCGAAACAAGCGCCGCCGCACCGCCGGCCGCCGCTGCGCCCACGGAGGTGACCGTGAAGTCGCTGCAGCCGGAGGACGTGCGCGTCTGGGCCAGCTTCTCCGGGCGACTCAAGGCGGTGGACGAGGCGCTCGTCCGGCCGGAGGTGAGCGGGCGCATCGTGGAAGTGAAGGTTCGCGACGGTCAGTCCGTACGCGCCGGCGAGGTCATGTTCGTTATCGATCCGCGGCCGTACGAAGCCGCCGTGGCGCGCGCGAGTGCCGACCTCGCCTCGGCGCGTGCGCGGGCGGAGTTTGCCACCACAGAGTACGACCGCGCCAAGGGCCTGATCGCCGCCGAGGCGATTCCCAAGAGCGTGCACGACCAGCGCGGCAACGAGTACCGCATGGCCCAGGCGGCGGTGCTGGCCGCCAATGCCGCGTTGCGCCAGGCCAGCATCAATCTCGACTATGCCTACGTCAAGGCACCCATCGCTGGCCGTATCAGCCGTGCCGAATTGACGGTTGGGAACCTAGTGCAACCGGGGCCCAACGCTCCGGTGCTCACGCGTATCGTTTCCAATGATGGGATCTATGCGGACTTCGAGGTGGACGAGCAGAGCTATGTCCGCTCCATCCGCAATCACGCGGACACGCAAAGCAAGGAACAGCAGATCCCTGTCGACATGCGGCTCCAGGGCGATACCGAGCACGTCTATCAGGGAAAGATCTACACGTTCGACAACAGCATCGATGTGAACACCGGCACCATCCGCGCGCGAGCGCGCTTTGCCAACAAGGACGGCGCATTAGTGCCCGGCATGTTCGTCTCCATCAGCCTGGCCGGCAGCGGAGACACCCGTGCGCTACTGGTGCCGGACGTGGCGGTGGGGTCCGACCAAAGCAAGAAGTTCGTCTTCGTGGTGGGGCCGGAGAACAAGATCGTCTATCGCGAAGTGGTGCTCGGCGCGGGCGTCGATGGCCGGCATATCGTGCTGAGCGGGCTCATCGCGGGCGACCGCGTGGTGACCAAGGGCTTGCAGTTCGTCCGCCCCGATGTGGTGGTCGCCCCGAGGGAGGCCGCTCCCGAGGCGGTGAAGAGCGCATCGGCTGGCCCGGCGCGGGGCACGCCGCCCCTGGCGGAGTGACAGCATGAACCTCTCGAAATTCTTCGTTGATCGGCCCAACTTCGCGGCGGTCATTTCCATCATCATCTTCCTGGCCGGGCTGATCGCCATCCCCAAGTTGCCGATCTCCGAGTATCCGGAAGTGGTGCCGCCGTCTGTGGTGGTGCGCGCGCAGTTTCCTGGGGCCAATCCGAAAGTCATTGCCGAAACCGTGGCAACACCGCTCGAGGAGCAGATCAATGGCGTGGAGAACATGCTTTACATGTCGTCCCAGGCCGCCAGCGATGGCCAGATGACGCTTACCGTGACGTTCAAGCTCGGCACCGATCCGGACCTCGCCACGCAACTGGTGCAGAACCGCGTCAACGAGGCACTTCCGCGGCTGCCGGACGTGACCCGGCAACTTGGCGTCAGCACGGTAAAGAGTTCGCCCGACCTGACCATGCTGGTGCATTTGGTCTCGCCCGACAACAAGTACGACATGCTGTACCTGCGCAACTACGCACGGCTCAACGTGAAGGACGAGTTGGCCAAGATCAGCGGCATCGGCCAGATCAACATGTTCGGCTCGGGCAACTACGCCATGCGCGTCTGGCTCAACCCGCAAAAGGTGGCCGAGCGCAACATGAACCCCGATGAAGTCGTGGCAGCCATCCGCAAGCAGAATATCCAGGTGGCGGCAGGCGTCATTGGCGCCGCGCCGTACGCGGATAACGTCGAGATCCAGTTGCCGGTGAATGTGCAAGGACGCCTGACCGATGTCGATCAATTCGAGAACATCATTGTCAAACGCGACGGCGGGGTGGTCACCTACCTCAAGGATGTTGCGCGGATCGAGATTGGCGCCAGCGACTATGCCTTGCGCGCGCTCCTGGACAACAAGCAGGCGCTGGCGCTGGTGATTTTCCAGTCGCCGGGCGCCAATGCCATAGAGATCTCGAACAACGTGCGGGCATGCATGGAGGAACTGAGCAAGCGGTTCCCGAAGGGGCTGGAGTACCGCATCGCCTACGACCCCACCACATTCGTGCGTGACTCGATCTCCGCCGTTACGCATACGCTGATCGAGGCCATCGTGCTGGTCGTTCTGGTGGTCATCCTGTTCCTGCAGACCTGGCGTGCGGCGATCATCCCGCTGCTGGCAGTGCCCGTGTCCGTGGTCGGCACGTTCGCGGCGATGCATGCGTTCGGGTTCTCGATCAACGCGCTGTCGCTGTTCGGGCTGGTGCTGGCCATCGGTATCGTAGTGGACGACGCCATCGTGGTGGTTGAGAACGTAGAGCGCAATATCGCCACGGGGCTTTCGCCGCGTGATGCGACCATCAAGGCCATGAAGGAAGTGACCGGCCCGATTATCGCTATCGCGCTGGTGCTATGTGCCGTATTCGTGCCGATTGCCTTCATCAGCGGCTTGACAGGGCAGTTCTATCGCCAGTTTGCGCTGACCATCGCGTTTTCCACGGTGATCTCGGCCTTTAACTCGCTGACGCTGTCGCCGGCACTGGCGGCGCTATTGCTGCGTGCGCACGATGCGCCGCAGGATCGCTTGACGCGGATGATGGACCGGCTGCTCGGTGGCTTCTTCGCCAGATTCAACCGCTTCTTCCACCGCAGTTCCGAGGCGTACAGCGGCGGCGTCAAGCGCGCGCTGCATCGCAAGCGCGGTTCGATCGCCATTTATGTGGTGCTGCTAGGGGCCACGGCACTGGGTTTCAGCAAGGTGCCGTCGGGCTTCGTGCCGATACAGGACAAGGGGTATCTCGTGAACCTGGTCCAGCTCCCGGACGGTGCCACCCTGGAGCGAACCGAGTCGGTCGTGCGGCAGATGACCGACATCGCCGCCAGGGAGGCGGCCTTCCGCAACGCGGTGCAATTCCCCGGGCTGTCGCTGAATGGCTTCATCAACAGTTCTTCTTCGGCAGCCGTATTCATGGGCGAGAAGACGTTCGATGAGATGCGCGAGATTGGCTCTTCCGGGCCAGCCATGGCGGCCGCGCTGCAGAAGCAGTACGGCGCCATCAAGGACGCGTTCATCGCTGTGTTTCCGCCGCCGCCCGTGCAAGGGCTGGGCAATACGGGCGGCTTCAAGCTCCAGATCGAGGATCGCGGCGATGCCGGTTACCTGGCGCTGAGCAAGACCGTCAACGCCGTGCTGGAGAAAGCGCGCAAGGCGCCCGAGCTGGCGGGCGTGTACTCCACGTACAACGTCACCACGCCGCAGTTGTTTGCCGATGTCGACCGCATCAAGGCGTCGCAGCTGGGCATTGACGTGGATGACATCTTCAAGACCATGCAAATCTACCTCGGCTCGCTGTATGTGAACGACTTCAACAAGTTCGGCCGGACCTACCAAGTGATAGCGCAGGGCGATGCAGGCTTCCGTTCGTCGCGTGATGACATTCTTCGGCTCAAGGTGCGCAATGGCGAGGGCAAGATGGTGCCGTTAGGCGCGGTGGTCACGTTGAGCGACACCAGCGGGCCGGAGAGCGCGGCGCGCTACAACGGCTATCGTTCGGCCGATATCAATGGCGGTCCCGCTTCCGGTTACTCCACGGGGCAGGCGCAGGCTGCGATCACCAGGATCCTGGACGATACGCTGACCGGCGAGATGACGTTCGAATGGACAGAACTTGCCTACCAACAGATCCTGGCCGGCAACACGGCGCTGATCGTGTTCCCGATCTGCATCCTGCTGGTGTTCCTGGTGCTGACCGCGCAGTACGAAAGCGTGTTCCTGCCGCTGGCTATCATCATGATCGTACCGATGTGCCTGTTCTCGGCCATCATGGGCGTTTGGTTGACCAAGGGCGACAACAACCTGTTCACGCAGATCGGCTTCTTCGTGCTGATAGGGCTCGCGTGCAAGAATGCCATCCTGATCGGCGAGTTTGCGCGGGAGTTGGAGATCGAGGGAAAGTCCACGTTTGCGGCGGCGGTGGAGGCGGCTCACCTGCGGCTGCGGCCCATCCTGATGACGTCCATCGCGTTTATCGCCGGTGTGCTGCCGCTGGTGCTGTCGCACGGTGCCGGTGCCGAGATGCGCCATGCCATGGGAGTGGCGGTGTTCTTCGGCATGATCGGCGTGACGTTCTTCGGCTTGTTCCTGACCCCGATTTTCTATGTGATGGCGCGCGCATTGGAGAAGCGCGTCACCAAGACCGAAAAGGTGCATCACCATGTTGAAGCTTAAGCTGATGACGGTGCTGGCGGCCGCGGCGCTGGCGGCCTGCACTGCCCCCGTGGGGCCGCAGTCGTCGGGCATTGATCCTGCGCCGCGGTGGACGAAGCTGGGAGGCGTAAATCCTGCGGCAAATGCCTACTTGGTGGCCGACGCCGCTGCTGGCGTGGACCAGGCGTGGTGGTCGCGTTTCCGCGATCCGACACTCGATGCACTGGTGAGCGAGGCATTAGCCAGCAATAAGGCGCTGGCGATTGCCAAGGCCAGGGTGGAGGAAGCCCGCGCGGGTCGCCTGCTGGCGCAATCGACGCTGGCGCCGCAGGTCAACGCGACGGCAAGTTCGGAACGCGGCAACCGGGGTTTTGTCACCAATGACCAGGCCGTGACGATCAATCAAGTGGCCATCTCGGCGGCGTGGGAGGTAGACCTGTTCGGCCGCAACCAGGCACGCACGGCGCAGGCGGCTGCAGTGCTGCAGTCCGCTGAAGCAAGCCAGCAAGCGGTGCGCGTGGGGTTGTTGGCCGAGGTGGCGCGCACCTATTTCGAACTGCGCAACTTCGCACAGCAGATCGGCATCACGGAGCGCAACCTGGACAGCCAGCGCCGTACACTGCAGTTGATCGAGGCGCAAAAGCAGGGCGCGCTGGCGAGCAACTTCGACGTACAGCGCGCCGCCGCACAAGTATCCGCAACGGAATCGACGCTGCCTGTGCTGCGTACCGGATACGACGGTGCGATGAACCGGTTGTCGAGCCTGCTGGGTCGCACGCCGGGTTCGTTGTCGGAGGTGCTTGCGGGAGAGCCGGCGTGGCAGCCGCTCGATCCGGGCATTGTTGTCTCGGCCCCAGCAACCGTGCTGGCCACGCGGCCTGATGTACGCGTGGCGGAGCGCCAGTTCGCCGCGAGCATCTCGGCGCGCAAGGCGGCGGTGGCGGAACTGTTTCCCAACATCTCGCTGACGGCGTTTTTCGGGGCGCAGAGCGCATCGCCGTTTTCGTCGACGCCGTGGGGGATTGGGGCCGGACTGGTCCAACCGGTGCTCAACTTCGGACGCATCCGCTCGCAGATCAACGCGGCCGATGCACGGCAGACGCAGGCATACCTGGGTTACCAGCAGACGGTGCTCGATGCGCTGGAGGATATGGAGAACGCGCTGTCAGGGTATCTGAACGAGAACGTCAAGAATGTGTCGTTAACGGCAGGTGTTGCGCAGAACCGAAAGGCGGCAGAACTGGCGCGCCTGCAGTACCGATATGGGTATGTCGGACTGCTCGACGTACTGGTGGCGGAGCGGGACCTGCTCGAGGCGGAGTCACGGCAGGCTGGCTCGGATGCGGACCTGCGCAAGGCGCTGGTGCGGATCTTTGCGGCGGCTGGCGGTGGCTGGGAAGTGCAGTAGATGGCTTAGCGCTCCTCTCCTGCCGGGAGAGGAGCAGAGGAGCGGTCTGGCGTGGCTATCAACGCCATCAACTGATCCGCCACGGTATTCAGCAATTCCCGAGACAGCTCTGCGTCGGACACCGCGCGAGACAAGGTCAGCGCCCCCACGCACGCGCTATATATCAGAATCGCCTTCGCCTGCCTGTCGCTTCCGTCCTCGGGCAACAGCGATGCAATCAGTTCCACCAACTGTCGCAGCCGAGTGGTGTACAACGCGCGCGATTCCACGCCGCTGACGCCCGCATCGTTCAGGAAGGCCGCAATGCCGCAGCTGTCTTCGAGCCTGTCCCGATGTGATTCCCCGAGATAGGCCCGCAAGGATCGCCGAAGATCTGCACGCAGGCGTCGGCTCCACTGGTCTGTGTCGCGGAAAGCCTCGGCCATCGCCTCGCAGACAAGCGCCTCACGTGTGGAAAAGTGCTTGTAGAAGCCACCCACAGTCAGCCCGGCTTCCTGCATGATGTCCGCTACGCCGATGCCGCGAAGTCCATGCATGCGGAAACGCCGCGCCGCGATGGTCACGATGCGTGCGTGAGTGGTTTTTCTGGAGGCTTGTGAATGGCCCATGGAGATGACCGAATGTCGTCAGTAAATGAAAGCATAGCCGATCGCTACCTTACGCTCGAATGGCCATCTCAATACCGGCCCACCCGCTACGAAGATGGCGGTCTTCGAGGCGCGGCCCTGGAGTGAGTGATAGACGTTTCATTCGGTGGGACGGCCCATGCTCAAGTCCGCCGGCTTGGCCGCCTCCCATTATTTGGTGGGGCCAAATTTTGTTGTCGATCCAGCTTGATTAAGTTCGTTCATCGTCAGTCGTTGTTTGATGGAGTATGCCGAGGCAATATTGCCAGATCGGCGCGCATCAAGGACAACACGCATGCAACTTTCCCTCACAGGTATCGCCAAAATTGCTGATGCATCCACCCTCGCGACGGCGTCGGCGCCCGTGCCGAAAGCCGCTACCGACGACAGCACGGCGGCACCCATCAACAGCGCCGTTGCCACGGACCGCATCACGATGTCTCATGGCAGCCGCCAGCTGTCGAAGACTGCTGACAAGGATTCGGACGCAGTGACACAGGCCATCCAGGACAGCAAGTTTCCGGACGAAGTCAAAAAGCTGATGATCAAGATCCGCGAACTGCAGACGCAATTGCGCGATAAAGCCGCCGAGCTGCAAAAAGTGGTGGGTGACAAGACTCTCTCGTCGCGCCAGCGCGAGATGAAGACCGCGGCTATCCGCGACGCTGTATCGACCATCACATCGGCGATCCGTGCGGCCACGGCCACACTGAACGACACCCTCACGGTCATGCGCGCCTCGAGCGACGACCGGAGGGCGATCGCCACACTCCTCTCAGGCGCGTGAGTGGAGTGTGGCGCGTTCAGGCCGGATGGCTGACCGATGGCCGCGCATCCATCTTAGCTCGCCATGCCATCAGATGGCCGCATTCGGCAGGCACCGGGATCTCGGCGAAACCCGCGAACAGCAGCCCCGCCCACACAGTGATATCGGCCATCGAGAACGCGTCACCCGCCACATACGCTTGCTCGGACAGTACTGCGTTGAAGTAGCGCATGCCGGCTTCGGCCTTCTCGCGTTGGCGGTTGCCCCATTCCACACGCCCGCTCCAGTCCGGACTTTTGTAGGGCTGCAACGCGGCGCCGAGCCCCGGCGTCGCGTGATGGAAATAGATGCCTACTGCATCGATCAGTTCAGACTCGGCGCGCTTTTGCATCATATGGATGACGCCCTTCTCCCGTGGTGTGCGGCCTGTCAGCACTGGGTTGCCATCGAGATGGTCGAGGTATTCCGTGATGGCTGTGCATTCTGAAATGTACGTGCCATCGTCCAGTTGGAGCACCGGCACGGTGCCCGTGGGATTGATGGCCAGGAAGGCTGGCTGCTTATGCTCGGCCGCAGGAAGGTCGACCTTTACGAAAGTCACGCGGTCGGCCAGCGATTTTTCAGCGAGGACGATGCGGACGCGCAACGGATTGGGAAAGCCTGGGATGTCGAAGATCTTCATCGGATTGCCTGCAAGGGAAAGGTTGTGACATACTTACCTATTGATAAGTAGACAAATCCTAAAGGCTCACTTGCACGCCGTCAAGCTTACTTAGCGCTAAGTTAGTACAATGCGGCATGGCTACCACAGACACCAAGCGACGAATCCTGGAAATCGCCCGCGGAATGGTCCAGGCACAGGGCTATAACGCGCTCAGTTTTCGCGACATTGCCTCCGAGCTGGGCATCAAAGGGCCGGCCGTCCACCACCACTACCCGACCAAGGGCGACTTGGGCGCAGCGCTGGCGCGCGAGTACACGGATTCAGGCATCGAGATGCTGGAACAACTGATAGAGCGGTCCAAAGAACCGAGAAGGTTGCTTGACGCATATGTGGCGATCTTTCGCGCCGCCTTGCTGAACGGCAACCGTATGTGCCTCTGTGGAATCATGGCTGCGGAACAGGATGCCTTGCCCGGGGCCGTACGCGCGGAGGTGGACCGATTTACTGATGTCAATATCGCGTGGCTCATGCGTGTGCTGGAGATAACGGAACCGCTCGGCGACATGCGGGAGCGCCGCCAACGCGCGTTGGCCATGTTCGCCGCTATCGAGGGCGCCCAACTGGTGGCGCGCGGGCGCCGGGACATCGGTCTGTTCGATACCGCTATAGCAGGCTTTCGCCGGTCCGGCCTCATTCCCTAGCTGCACTGAGAGCACCGTCGAGGCCGTGAGGGTTGGCCGTAAGGAGCCGCCGTGTATCGGTTCTCGTTGCCAATTGGCATGATTCAGTACGGCGTTAGCGGGGGCCGCCATCGCTCTCGTTCGCGGCATGACACCACTTCTCGCAACTGTCGAAGAAGCCGTGACCAGGCTTCATAGTCGACCTACGCAGACATCGGCGACAACCGCTATTCGGCGTGCCGCTCGCCGTTTCCAAAGTGGTTGGCCACACTCTTCGCGATGAAATCCAGCACGATACGTACGGCGGGCACCCGTCGCAGGTCTGCGTGGACGACGAGATGAATGTCACGCCACAGCTTTCCTCCGTCCGCAGGCAGCGCGATCACGCTTTTGTCCGCTCTAACCAAAAAATCAGGCAGCGCGGCGATTCCTAGCTTTTCGTGCACGGCGGCAAGCTGGGTCGTCAAATCGTTGCTTCTGAAAGCGACGTGGCGGCCGTCGGCAAAACCAAGCAGCCACACTTGCTCCGGAACATGGTCAAGTGTGGCGTGATATGCAATGAACTGCCATTCACTCGGTGGGCGGTTGATGTAATCATGCGCCGCATATAGTCCGTACGCCATGCTACCGATACGACGGGAAACATAGCTTGGCTCTGTAGGTTGAGACAGGCGCACGACAATATCAGACTCTTGTCGACTGAGCGAAAGCAACGGCTGATTGCCTAGCAGGGTCAGTTGAATCTCGGGATGTCGTGAAGCAAATTGGACAACGTGAGGCGCTAGGAAAATGCTCGCGAAAGCGGGCGGTGCGCTTACGGTGATCCTCGCCAGCGCCCCGGTCTTACGGCTTCGCACGGCCCTTTCCAGTGCATGAGCTTGGGCCAGCATACCTTCCGCAACGCGTGCAACGTCGCGACCCGATTCAGTCAGCCGCCAGGGTCTCGCAAAACGGTCCACCAAGGCTTCTCCCAGTGCATGCTCCAGGGCTGCGACGCGCCGCGCAACAGTTGCATGATCAACGTGCAGCTTACGCGCGGCACCTGCCAGCGTGCCAGCCTCCGCTAGAGCGATGAAGTGTCTCATGTCATTCCAGTCGAACATCGGTGCAAATTCTCACAAGGGATGTGCATGCTCGCTGGGTACCGAGCGTCGAATACAAATGCTATTTTTCATGACAGTCATCATCCTATCACCGGCGAACGCCCACCTCGTCCCGCGGTTATCGCTGCGTTCTTCGACAGCGCTAGCCCCGCGGCTTATCAGGAGCCAGATTGCTCAAGATCCTACCTCTATGCCTCGGTACATTTGCGCTTGGCATCGACGCGTACATCATGACGGGTCTGCTGCCCGGCATATCCGCTTCTTTTGAGGTTCCTGCTTCCGTCTCGGGGCAAACCGTGACAATCTTCACAGCGTGTTATGCGGTTTCAGCACCCATATTCGGCGCTCTAGCGGCTGGCAGGTCCGTTCGTCGCGTGCTCGGCGCATCTCTAGTCCTTTTCACCTTGGCGAACACACTCAGCGCGGTCGCCACCAGTTTTGCGCTTCTACTGCTGTCCCGTGCAGCGGCAGGAGTTGGCGCTGGCCTATACAGCGCCACCGCCTTCAGTACAGCTTCCAGCATGGTTCCTCCGGAGCGGCGCGCGCGTGCTCTTGGTCTAGTTGTGGGCGGACTCGCGCTAGGGACAGCCGTAGGTGTACCCGGCGGTCTTGTTGTTGCCGGAAAGCTAGGCTGGAGAAGTGCGATGTGGCTCATCGTGGCACTGGGCACAATCGCGCTCGCGAGTGTCACCACGCGCTTGCCTGAAATCGCCGCCACTACACCGCCATCCTTGCGACAGCGCGTTGCAGTAATGACCGATCCGCGTGTTGCAGCGACTATTGCCGTGTCGCTCGTCACATCTGCAGCGTCGATCGGGCTTTACACCTTCGTAGCAACGCTATTGCAAGCGATGAGCGGTATCACAGACGCATTGCCTTATCTGTGGGCGTGGAGCCTTGGCGGCGTCGTCGGAATCTACTTCTGTAGCGTCCTGATCGACGCTACCGGTCGCCCGGAATGGGTTATGTCCGCCGTACACATTCTGATGTTTGCCGTGTTCGTGACGTTGGAATCCGCGCTGCCGCATCCGGCTCTCGCGCTGGTTCTCTTCGGTGTGTGGGGTGCGGCCGCATGGTCTTCTCAAGGACCCCAGCAGTATCGATTGCTGTCTCTCCATGGAGATAAAGCAAGCGTCGTCGTTGCGTTGCAGAGCTCCGCTCACTACTTGGGAAGCGCCGCGGGCGCGGCGCTTTGTGGCAGCGCCCTCATCGATGGAGTCAGAGTGAACCATTTGCCCTTGATCGCCGCTGGACTGATCTTAGTCGCCCTTTCAGGCCAAATCGGCATCGCGGCGCGGGCGACTTCAGAGTTGCACCGAGCCACGCGGAACGTGGTCCCAATCAAAAGAGATGCGTCATGAAAGCCATAGAGTACCGAAAGTTCGGCGGCCCCGAAGTTCTGGAATATGTAGATTTGCCTGAGCCGCAGCCGGGTAGGGGCGAAGTGCTAATCGAAACCACCGCGATCGGCGTGAACTTTCCTGACATCCGAGAGCGGATGGGTGTCTATAACCGCGCCGAAACGCATGTCGGCGGCGTGACGTTGCCTCAAGTTGGCGGGCTCCAGATAGTCGGTCACGTAGTACGTACCGGTACAGAAGTACACGCCGCTCTGATAGGGCGTAAGGTAATGGCATTGATGCCAAAGGGGGCATACGCTCAATTCGCCCTGGCCCGGGCGGACATGCTTGTCGAACTGGACGATGATGCAGACGACATCGGGATGGCGAGCCTGCCCTGTCAGGGCGTTACCGCGTTTCTCGCGCTTCAGGTATGTACAGTGCTGCAACCCGGCGAAACTTTGCTGGTCCATGGCGCGGCAGGCGGGGTCGGGAGCCTGGCCGTGCAGATCGCAAAGACGCTAGGCGCGGGCCTGGTCATTGGCACAGGGAGTTCCAACGCACGCCGCGCCTTCATACGCAATCTCGGCGCCGACCACGCCATTGCGTACGACACGCCGCAATGGCCCGAAGCTGTGCTAGCTTTGACGGCCGGCGCAGGTGCCGACGTGATCCTTGAAACAATCGGCGGGACGGTCTTCGACCAAAACTTCGGATGCCTCGCGAAGTTTGGACGCTGTGTCGTAATTGGTTCGACGCGCGGTCCTGGGGAACCGTTCGCACCGCGCAGGCTGATGGCGAAAGCGCAGACTCTAACAGGCCTCTATTTACCCACCTTCTTTGAGCATACCGATCTAATTCAGCGCGGACTACTCTTTCTTAGAGATGCTGTCCAGCAGGGGAAAATTAAGCCGACCATTGGCGGCGTGTTCCCACTCAGCCGTACGGCTGAGGCGCACGCCTGCCTGGAGCGCCGTGAGGTGCAAGGCGTTATTGTGCTGGATCCAAGAAGCTAGCTGCCCCTTGCGAAACACGAAGCGACGGTTAAGGCGGAACCCGGTTTGCGCGGATGCCCGCCGCCGTATGCCTTGCCGTTGCGATGAACGCGGCGTCGCTTGTACGCGGTCGTCATTCAGCTTCATAGCCGAGAACTGGTGGCCTCGACGGCACGGGACTTGAAAGTTCGTGAAGGGCTCCGCATACGGATGTCCGGCGCCGTCAAGGAAGCCTTGTGTCTTCGCCCGGCACCATGCATGATGAGGATATTGACAGCATGCCTCCGGCTAGTAGTCAACCAAAGGCCGTTATGCCGCGCGTCACGCCAGGCCGCGACATAACGTTGTCGAACCAGCGGCGAAGTCGCGGATATAGCACCCAGTCGATAGAGTGTGACAGAGCGGCCGCTATACTAACCGCAGCTATGTCTGCGAGCGTGAATGACTGTCCCGCCATGAATGCGCCGTGTTCCAGAAACATTTCACTTGCAACAAGCACATCGACGCTTCGCTGTTCCAACAATCTTTGGCCCACCTCGCATCCTTCGTTTTTCAAGAAGAACGATGCATGGCTGGGCGCGATGACGTCCGTCACGAAATGGAAGAATCGCTCCAATGCAACGAGCGCGAATGGATTTCCTTCATGCGGTAGCAACCTGTCCCCGGACTGTCGCGCAAGGTAAAGAAGAATTGCGTTGGACTGCGAAAGAATCAGGGGCGGCGCCCCAAACGAACATACTTTCAGCACAGGGACTTTTCCGAGCGGATTCAGCGAAAGGAATGCTTGCGTTCGCTGGTCTCCCCGGCGAAGGTCAAGTGGAACGATACGGTGCTCGATGCCGATCTCCGCCATCGCAATCGCTGCGCGAAGACAGTTTCCCGTCTTCGCGCCGTACAGCGTTATATCGGACATTCTCAGCCAACCGACCTTTCTGGGGTCACAACGCGCTTGTACTGGCCTCCGGCCGCAGCTTCACGGGATGCTGTGGTATCAATCATCGTATGCGGAAATATCGGAGACAATGCGCTAACACTATTCAGAAGTTCGACGTGATGCGGCGCGAGCGTGAGCTCCGAAGCATCGAGGTATGCTGTCAGCTGTTTGCTCGTCCGCGGGCCGATTATCGGCAGCGAACCCTTATGTAATACCCACGCTACTGCCACCGCCGAGGGAGAAACGCCGACCTCCGCAGCAACCGCAAGGACGGCATCGACGATGGCGGTACGTTGGCCCGTGTTCTCCTGCTGGAATACTGCTCCGCCGAGAGCTTCAAGGCGGCCCGTCTCCCCCTGGCGATACTTGCCTGAAAGTAATCCACCTCCGAGCGGCGACCATGCCACCATCCCCATTCCCAGCGCATTTCCTGCCGGCATTAGTTCGTGCTCACTGGTCCGTTCGACAAGGCTGTGTTCGAACTGCAGGCCAGCGATTCGCGCCCAGCCGCGCAACTCCGCGATTGTTGACGCTCGCGCGGCGCGCCACGCAGGGAAATCAGACAGTCCGACATACAGGACTTTGCCGCTGCGTACAAGGTCGTCTAGGCCTCGCATGATCTCGTCCATTGGCGTGATGCCATCGGAAAAATGCACCCAGTAGAGGTCTATCCGATCGGTCTTGAGACGCTTGAGACTCGCCTCAACCGATAAACGCATGGCGAGTCGGCTATTGCCCGTTGCGAGGACGCCCGCGTTAGGGGCGGCCGCCTGGGTGTACTTGGTGGCGATCACGAACTCATTTCGGCGGGCCGAGAGAAGTTCACCGAGAAATTCCTCCGACTCGCCGAACTGATACACGTCGGCGCAGTCTAGGAAGTTCCCGCCGGCGTATGCGTAACGGTCAACGATGTCGCGCGCGGCATCGAGATTTGCTCCGTATCCCCAACGAGTGCCGAAATTTGCTGTACCGAGGACCAACTCAGATACTCGCAGACCAGTATGCTGACCAAAGAGACGATAGTGCATGGTTACACCTTCTGAAGTACCGGCAGATACGGCGCGGCCGCAGCTGCCGACGTGTCCGCAGGCGTGAGCATACGATTTGTGGTGGACCCACCGATATATCGCTCATAGATTTTCCATCCTGCCGCCGTCTTGCGCAGCCGGTCGCGCATAGGGGAATAGAGCCAGATCGCCGGCAGCCCGGTATCACTGTGCATCACCTGCCCGGCACCCAATTTCAACGAGTCTTCGGGCGAGGCATGGCGGATAAGGAGGTTTTGATACCGAACGACCACGCCATCTTCGTCCTTATCCACAATATGGTTTGTGGCGTGACGCCCCACACCAGGTATCAAATACGGATAGTCACTCTCGAAGAAGCGCCGGATTTCGGCGTGTCCACTAATTGTTCCATGAAAGTGGTATGCCACGGCGTCGGGCAAAAATGCCCCAATCATGGCTTCGACGTCCCACGTTTCGAAGAACCAGTTGACACGATTGACAAAATCTACAGCACTGGCGCGGTCGTCCACGCTAACAGCACTCATTTGTGCGATGGAGGGAAAGGCTGTCATAGAATCCTTCTAGATGTGTAATTGCACACTAAACGAGTTAAAAATCTGCTTCAAAAGACGACACTCAACAGGCCCGCTCGTAGCGCAGTTGCCTGCTTTGGACCTACACCAGCTTCGAACTCCGCCTGCGCTGCTCGCCAGCATGGTTCGGCCTCCGATAGCTTTGCTTTCCCCGCCGCGGATAGCATGAACTTCAGTGCTGCTTTGGGCCCTTCGGCGACGCTTGTTAGCCACTGTTCGTCGCGCAGGGGTCCGAGTGCACGAACTAACGTGGTTCGCTCCATGACCATCAGATCGGCCAGATCGGCAATTACGATTCCGGGGTGCTCGTCAATGAGCGCTAGTATCGAAAACTGTGAAACAGAAATACCGACAGCCGACAAATGACTATCGTAGATGCGGGATGCATACCTCGCGGCGCGACGCACGGCAAGACAGTGACACAAGTCTGGACCATTGGGGGAGTTCATGTTGCGCATTGTGGTGTGCAATTGCACATATGTCAAAGGTTTCTGTGTGTGTCACATTCCCACCTTGTCCGGAACCGACGAAACTGCTTGGAGACGTGACGGCTTACGGTTTTTACCTCCACGCCTCGATTTCCATCGCCCGGCGATCTTCGTTGGGCGGGCACTATGACGAGCAAGCCAACGAGTACCGTGCCCAGGTGGGAACGCGCTGCGCAGCGATTGGCGCGCATTTGCGAACCCAAGCACTTATGTCGCGAAGGCCGAAACGGTCAACTATCGAGCCAGTCCGCACGACTGCGGCGAGTGCGCGATGAAGAATCAATGCTGCCCAAACCTCCCATTCCGGAAAATTTCGCGAAGCGTTAATGAGTCATGAGAACGGCCCTGACGTAGCGCGGAAGTTCGCGGTGACGCCGGAGTACAAGCGATCGCGCCGGGAGCGAAATAAGGTGGAAATGCTATTTGCTCACCTGAAGCGAATCCTGAAGCGAATCCTGAAGCTTGATCGCTTGCGGCTACGCGGGCTGGCTGCAGCGCAGGATGTGTTCTTGCTGGCGGCAACAGCGCAAAACCCGCGACGAATGGCAAGGCGGTTGATCCCATACGGTGAAGATCGGAATGCGATAGCGACCTAGGAGCGATGCGCCGGGTGGAAAGCCTCGAAGTTCGAGCGCGACCGTCAACACGAGTCTCTCCGCACGGTCACACCTCTCCTGGGCGATGCCGAAGTCGGGTTTTTCAACAGAATCGACAGGCAGGCGACGCCTGGATTCAAAAGCTGTCAACTGCAGACACTGGTGGCGGCCCGCACGCTGACCCAGCCGGTCCAGTCTACGCTCCAGCCGTATGCAAGCCTGCCTGTGGTGCGCAAGGCGGTGAATGGCGTCTACAGTGAAACGGTGAAAGTGCCGGCCGGCACGACTCTGTCGGTCGTGATTCAGTGAACAAGGAGGGGCGGGAAACTGCCCCTCCTTTCGTGGGGAGGGTAGAGACGTGACGAACCTGATCGTTCCATTTGCCGCGATTGCAGTGCTAGCCGGATGCGCCGCGGCGGCGCCGGCCGCCCGCGTGGTGTCAGTGACGGGCGAGATCCACATCAAGGGAAACGACCCATTTCCTGTCGTCCTCCTGCAGGCCGACAACCAGGTGACATGGGAGGTTTCCGGCATTTCCTTGGCAGATGCGCGGCAGTTAGCAGGTCAACGGGTTACAGCGCGCGGTACCGTGTTGCGCGCTCCGGTCCCAGGGACGTGGATGCCGGCCCTGCGCGTTGAGGGGCTGCCCACGGTCACAGGGCCTTGATGCGGTGACGGGTTTTCGTATATCCTCACGGCACATTCCGCGTCCCTGACGCATCGACCCCGCACCGCAAGGTGCCAGCTTCTGCAGTACCGGTGTAACGCCTCTGCGGCGTAGTCCACCGCTCTTCATCCCATCGGGAACCACGTTCCCGGTGCGGCAACGGGTTCCCCATTTCCGCGAGAACCCACAATGCAAAACCCTACCGTTGTTATTGGCAGCATCCGTCCTGGCCGCAATCCGCGCAAGTACTTCGATCCTGCCAAAATGGCTGAACTGACTGAATCCGTTCGCATGGACGGTGTCATCCAGCCCGTTCTGATCCGTCCCATCGAGGACGATGAGGATGGCCGCGCGTACGAACTTGTAGCCGGCGAACGCCGCTACCGTGCCGCTTTGGCCGCCCATGGCGATGGATATCAGATCCCGGTCAACATCCAGGTGATGACCGATGCCGAGGCCGATCGTAAGGCGCTGATTGAAAATATCCAGCGTGCCGACATGGCTCCTTCCGAGGAGGCCGTGCAAGCATCCCTGATTGTCGGTCAGTTGCAGGGCGACCGCGACGAAGCGGCCCGCCAGCTTGGCTGGTCGCGCTCGACGCTCGACAAACGCCTGGCGTTGATGAACTGCAGCGAATCCGTTCTGGATGCGCTCAACACCCGTACCATCCAGCTCGGGCACGCCGAACTGCTAGCCACGCTCGCCAAAGAGAAGCAGGACAAGCTCCTGCCGGTCATCATCAGCGAGAAGAAGCCCATTGCGGAACTGAAGAAGACGATCGAGGCGGCCGCGTGCAGTCTCGAGTCCGCCATCTTCGACAAGACCGAGTGCGCGGCATGCCCGCACAACTCTTCGTTGCAAACGGAGATGTTCGGCGAGGCCATCGCAACCGGCAACTGCACCAACCGTGCGTGCTACGAAGGGAAACTCACCAAAAAGCTCGAAGGCATCGCCTACGGGCTGAAGGACGAGTACCCGATCGTGCGCATCATCAAGCCGGGCGACAACCACACCCGGATCCAGTTGAAAGTCGAGGGTGCCACTGGCGTCGGCGAGGACCAGGCGAAAGCCTGCCACGCCTGCCAGAACTTCGGCGCCGCCGTCAGCGGCCTGCCCGATTCTATGGGCAAGGTCTACAGCGGCCAGTGCTTCGATACCGTATGCAACCAGCAAAAGGTTGCCGCGCGGATCAAGGCCGAGAAGGACGCCGCCAAGGCACCCGAAGCCAAACCAGCCGGAGGTGGCAAGGCAGCGCCTGCGAAGCAAGGTGACAAATCGTCCGCGGCGGCTGAGAAGCCC
This sequence comes from Cupriavidus sp. SIMBA_020, assembly GCF_046535395.1. Classification (NCBI taxonomy): domain Bacteria; kingdom Pseudomonadati; phylum Pseudomonadota; class Betaproteobacteria; order Burkholderiales; family Burkholderiaceae; genus Cupriavidus; species Cupriavidus sp. SIMBA_020. The sequence continues at coordinate 50,295 of NZ_JAWRWU010000011.1, forward strand.
GTGACGGCTATCAGCGAGTCGGAGAAGGTGAAGGGCTACCGGACCGCGCTGTGGCGCAAGGCGCTGCGCAAGGAAGTCGCGCAGAACGCCGAACAGGCGAACTCGTATCTTCTTGCCGTTGCTCTGAACGGCCTGGCGCGCAACATTGCCGGGGATGTGATGGGCAAGTTCTTCGAGAAGCTGACCGAGCAAAAGTCCTCGTCCTCGCTGCAAGGTTGTCTGACGGCCGTGCATGTACTCGACGGTCAGAAGCGACAGCAGCTGACGATCGGCCTGACCGTCGCGGCAATCGATGGCATGGAGGTGAACAATCTCCGCGAGCTCTGCCGCTACCACAAGCTGGATCTGCGCGCCCACTGGAACCTCCAGCAAGCGCAGGACTTCCTGGAAATGCTCACGAAGTCGGAGATGAAGGTTCTCGCCGACGAGCTGGGCATCCGCAAGGCGCTCGGTGACAACTTCGCCAAGCTGTTCAACAAGCCCAAGCCGGACGTCATCGCTGGCCTGTTGGCGGTGAAGGACTTCGACTACAGCGGCAAGGTGCCGAAGGTCCTGCACTACTAGTCATTCACCCATCGGAGGGCGCCAACGGCGCCCTCCGTCCTTTCCCCTTTCCCCAAGAGATTTCACCTATGTTCACTGAACTTGCACCCTTGGTGCGCGCGACCGACAAGGTCGTCATCACCCTGTCCATGACTGGCGACGCCATGTCTGTCGTGGTCATGCCTGTCATTAAGAATGCTGCGGACGCAGCCCTGACCACCCCAGTGTCGCTCACGGCGACGCCGGCGGAGTTGGATGCGGAGTTCGCCGTGGCCATCACGGCCGTGACGGACTCGCACCGCTCGCTCGCGGAGCAGGCGGAGGCCACCAAGTCCATCCTGGATGCGGCGAAGACGACCCAATCGTCCAAGGCAACGAAGGCGCTGGCCAAGGCCGCGTCCCCCTCGAGCGCTGCCTCGTCCAGCGATTCGGAGGATGACGATGACGATGGTGATACCCCGGCGGCGGACACCAAGGCAGAGGCGAATGCCGAAGCCGGAGCGCCCGCCAACGCGGGAACCGACCTCGCGTCTCTGCTCTAAGGAGGATCGCCATGGCACTCGAAGTCACGAAGCTCAAGCGCGAGTTTTCCTACAACGGCATGACGCTGCCGGACGTGAGTCCGCAGTTCACGCCGGAGCAGGTGCGCGACGTCTACTCCGCCCAATACCCTGAGCTCAACACCGCTGCGGTGGACGGCCCGGAGGTAAAGGACGGTGTCGCCCGATTCACCTTCGTGCGCGCCGCTGGCGCCAAGGGCGCGCATGCGCAAGTCTGACCTGATGAAGGCGCTGGCCACAAACCAGTTCGCCGCAAACACGGAGCCGCCCGAAAGGGCGGTTTTTTTACATTCTGAGGAGACTCAACAATGCTGTTCGACCCTCGCTCGTTTGTTCCAGCGGTCGATGCAGGACAACGCAATTGGGCGCCTGCGCGACAGCATCCCATTGCCAGACGTCGACCTGCCCACGATTTTCTGACGCTTCCTTCAATCCCCGCGGGTGTGCCGCAAACGGCGATTCTGTCCTTTGGCGACGAAACTGATGTCAGGGATCTTGTCACGGCTCAGTTCCGCGTGGGGATTCTTGATGCGGAGCATGTGTCTAGTCCTGCTGGCGCCGGCGATGCGTTCGCCCAAGCGTTCCACGGCTGGCTTGCGCCGCGCGTGCCGACGACGAAGGTACTGAGCTTCGATCTCACCCTCATCGACCATGCAGCGGTAGAGAACGAGATCTCCGAGTTCGGCTTCGACATGCAGGAGGAGTCAGCGCTGTACCTCGGCATCCGGCTAGAAGAGGAAACGGTCTATACGCTGACGGAGGCACGCGCAGCGGCTTTGCGCAATCTTCACCCCTCGCTAGTGTTCATGACGTTCCATCTTATTCGGGCAGCCGCGATGAAGTCGCTGCACATTAGGACCCCGGACGATTTGCTCGATATGTTTGCCCGGTGGCATTGGGACTATGAACCGTTGACCGATGACGAAGAGGCGCGCGAGCACCTCAAAGAACGCTTCGGCGGGGACGAGTTGGATATCGATCGCTACTTGCCTTCGGTTGTGCGGGCAGAGCTCGCGCCGGATGAAACATTGCCAAAGTGGCAGTGGCTTCAGAAGGACCGAAAGCTCTCGTTGATTAGCCGGCGCAAGCTACGTGAGTTGGCGCGTCTCAGTGCAGACGACTGGCGTGGCAGTCTGTGCGGCGCGCTCGCGGACCTGGACGTGGCGCTCTCCCGCATGGGCGCTTCCACGTTGCTCCAAGGCGCGCAATGGGCCGAGCCGGCCTATTCCGCGGCGACTGTTGCTTATGAGCACTGCGACTATGTTGGCGAAGTACTCGACGACCATTTCGAGTGCGCCAACAACGGTGGCTATGCGACCTACTTTCAATGCTTCATTCCGCTTGCGACCACGCGAGCATCCATCCGGGCGCAGTACGCCATTCTTGAAGACACGCTCAAGCTGATCGCCTTACTGGATCGGGTGCTTGAGCATTTCAACTAAAGGAGGCCACATGGCCGACATCCTGACCGCGTCGCGGTCGCATGAAGTGGCCCTGCAGGGGGCCATTTTGCTTTATGGCACGCGGCCCGGGCAGTTTTCCTACGCCACCGCGCATCGTATTGACCCTGACACCGCTGGTCGTCCCGTAATTGGCGCTGGCGTGCCGCTGAACCGGATGGCATTGATTCACGCCGTCCGCGAGGTAGCTCATCACGCGCTCCCGAAGGGGGAGTTTCTCACCCCTAACGTGCTGTCGATCAGCCCGAGTGCGGTGACGTGGTGGTGTCCGCCGGCGATGCGTCGCGTGTTCATCTCCTGCAAGGAGCTGGGCAAGCGTAGCGCCGTGGTTCCTCACCCGGGCCTGGTGTTTCAGGCATCGCAGTCCGGTTTCGCCGTCTTCGCGCTGCAAGGCGACGAGCGGCCGGTGCCGGGTAGTGCCTTGTTCGAGCCGCCGTACTTCAACACGTGGGACCACGGGAAGATCTGCATTGGCTCGGCTCACGTTCCGAAGCAGATCGACGTTGCCTCGATCGATGGATGGGAAGCCGGCTTCTTCAATTCGGCCTTCACCCACCCCAATCACGGTGGAAAGCGCGTCGCGTATGAACACGGCGCCTTCGCCTTCTGGAAGGACATGCTCGACGGTCGGTTCACTGACTATCCGAAGGACGTCCTCGTCCCCATGCAATCCACGCTGGCTGATCTGATCGCCGGCAAACTGGAGAAGTAATCATGCATCTTGCAGACATTGCCCTGCAGCAGTCCTTTCCGTCGGTCATGGTGCCGCGTCACGGCCCCCTTGCCGCGATGGAGAGGCCCGGTGAGCGTCTGCTCATTGCGGCCAACGGCATCTTCCTGGAGATCGCGCGGCCTTGGCTTCGCGTGGTGCGACGGCTCGGCGGTTTCCAACATCGCACAGCTATTCCGTATGGTGAGGCGGAGGCAGCCACCGAACTGCACTGCGGGCGCGTACCGGCTCATCTGATCGGCGAGTTTGCCGCGATGGCGCGGGCCGCGCATCCGAAGGAAACCGGCGCCTGGATCGTCTGGAATGCCGCTAGCGCGGCGTTCCGGCTGATCCCGGTGAGTATCCTGGAGCACAGCGGCGGGCACCTGAAGTATGAGCGCCCCGTTCTGGCCGGTGACGACGTGCTGGTAGTTGACTGCCATTCGCACGGGTGCCATCCGGCCTTCTTCTCCGCAGCGGATGACGCGGACGATTGCCATGACGTGAAGTTCGCGTTTGTGATCGGCAACTGTGCGGCCATGATGCCCTCCATGGCGCTGCGGCTCTGTGCCAAGGGAATCTTCGAGACCGTCGAGAACGTGCCCAGCGAATGGTATGCGGCGGCGCGCGAGGAGGTGCTGGCATGACCTTCGAGCACCGTATCCCCGCTGGCATGATGAGCCGGGCCTGGAAGGTGGCGGTTGTCGGTGCCGGTGGTACCGGCAGCGCGTTGCTGCCAAATCTGGCGCGGCTGCACCATGCCATGCTCGAGCTGGGCCACCCCGGCGGCATTGACTGCACAGTCTACGATGACGACACGGTCAGCGAGACCAATGTCGGCCGCCAGGGCTTTTATCCCGTCGACGTGGGCCAGTACAAGGCCTCGTTGATCGTGAACCGGCTAAACAATCTGATGGGGACACGCTGGGAAGCGCAGACCCGAAAGGTTGGCAGCGATGATCGCTTCGTCTGCGACATGGTGATCGGCTGCGTTGACACGCGGCGCGCCCGCAAGGCGATCCTTGGGGCGATGAAGCGGGGCACCGGCGGCTACTATCTGGACTGCGGGAACGAGTCCGATAGTGGTCAGGTGATCCTGGGTCAGGTCCGTGGCAAGGCCGGGCAACGGTTGCCTCACGTGGGCGACTTGTATCCGGAGCTCATGGATCCGAAAGGCGACAAGGTTGACACCGCGCCGTCCTGCTCGATGGCTGATGCACTGCAGAAGCAGTCGTTGGTCATCAACCAGGCGATTGCGGTGCAAGCCTACAACCTGCTCTGGACGCTGTTCCGCACCGGCACCCTGACGTACTGCGGGAGTTTCGTGAATCTGGCAATCGGTCGGACCACGGCGCTGCCTGTCGACCCGGCGGCCTGGGCGCGATTTGGTTACGCGCCCGGCGCGTCGAAATCGCGCGGCAAGGCCCGCCCGCTCGCCTCTGTTTAGACAGCCACCCCCGAGCTTTCGGGGGTGTTTTTTTTCGCCCTTCGCCATTTGCTTCCCTACAAAATAGGAATGGGGTTACCTTGGGTAAGGCTTAGTGGCGCATATCGAGACTGACGAGATGTACCAAGAGAACTACCCAAACTACAAGGAGTACACCCGGCAGCAGCTTTAATACCACCGACGACCTTATTGCGTACAAGGGAAAGTCTTCCGGCGTGAGTAGGCGCCGGTAGTCATTTGAGCGGCTGGTCAAAGCCTTGCGCAGATGCTCTCGATAAACACAGGTACGCGTAATGGAGGACAGCATCAGACTTGTAAAAATGATGCCACACACAACTACGACATAGGCTGCTGGCCGGACGCTAGCGCCTTCGACCAGCGCGACACCAAACACTGCCGATAAAAACGCGGTGGCGGTAAGCAGATAATTAGTCTTCTGGTTCACTACCGCGTTTTCGCTCATCCAAAGTTTCGCAATTTCTTCAGGACTCACAGTATGGGTCTCGGCGCTGGCTTCACTTCCCATGGCGTGCCTCTTATTTGTTTGTGGATTTTGTCGAGCACCGCAACGCGACGGCCACGGTAACTGGTTCTTCCAATGCCTTCTTGATGTTTTCTTCAGAACAATCTTACAGTCGGTGCGCTAGCGTACGAATTATGGATTCTGATAGCGCACTAATGAGTTGACCTGCGTTTGCATAACAGCTGTTTACCATCTGAACCACGCAACCTTGTCGTCACGCCTTTTATTTCGACAAGGAATGTCAGTTTTCCGGTCCCGCTCTGGTTCGCGTTGTTGCAGCTTCCTATCGTGCAGGACTTTCCCAAACGACGACGTGCTGCTAACATTGCAGCACCTTCCGCGTCTCAGACGCATCGACACTTCCGGTTGTATAGCCGGACATCTGATTTTCTCCCACCACGGGCCTTCCTGCCCGTGGGCATGTTGGCCCTTTTTCTTTTCCAGAGGCCATCATGTTCAAGCGTATCGCTTCGCTTTTCCTTTCCTGCTTCATTTTTGCCGGCTGCGCTGCCCAGCAGACGTCTCCGAACGCCTATCGCAGTTCGGAAGCGCTGCGTACCGGTAGCGTCGAGGCTGTCACCGTCGTCCGTGTCCGTTCGGTCGCGATCGTTGACAGTGATGGCTACACCTCCGCCAACAGCGGCATCCCCGGCGTCGTTGGAGCTGTTGTGGGCGGTTTGCTCGGTGCGCGAGTCATCGGTGGTGGCAACGGCCGCTACATTGCCGGCGCCATGTCGGGAACCGTCTCCGCCGTTCTGGCACAGACGGTTGCCAGCCAGATGAACCGCCGCAACGGCGTGGAGGTGATCGTCCGCAAGGATGACGGCCGCCAGGTCGTTGTTACGCAGGACGCAGACCAGCAGTTCGTCTCGGGCGAGCGGTTGTTCCTCGTGTCTGCCGCTGGTGGCTATCGTCTGACTCGTTGATTGGGTTCCACTCGGTTCCCCAAATTCCTTCACTTCCCCGCACGGAACCCCGTGCGGGGCTTCGTGCGTCCATCGGAGCCTTTTATGCCGACAGTGGCACATACGCACCCTAAATTCTCTCCTGTCCTTACTAAGGGTAAAACGATCGCCGAGGTAGTGGAGCAGTATGCCGCGAGCCTGCGCGGTACCGAATTGGAACCGGAATGGCTTGATTCCGCCAACTTTCCTGAAGATGACAACGAGGCAATGTATGGCCCGAAGCCGGATCGGCCGTGGCCGGAACTCGGCGCACGCGATCGTCTGGCAGTCTATCTGCAGAGAGGATCGTCCGAAGGCTGGATCGTCTATGTCGACCACATAGGCTATGCCGGTGATGCGCCAAACCGCACGACAGCGCTGCAGAAGCTTCTGACCGGCAAGACGTTGTCCCAGCAGCATGGCTGGGATCTCGTTCGCGCGATCACCAAAATGCTCGATGTCACCTGACATCGCAGCTTTCAAGCCCGAGAGGGCTTGCCCAAGCCCCTAGGCTTTGGCAAGTCGCTTTCACCCGCGTCACTGACGCATCGACCCCTGTCCGGCATCGCCCGGACCACCAACCCAGCTGGGACACTCGTCCCGCAGGGAAGGGATGTCCCGTCCATATCGAGGACTTCCATGAAACTTCCCAAATCCTTTATCCGTCGGCACCAACCGACCGACTCCGCAGCCTGCCACGCGATCCGCCGAGATGCTTGCCGCATCTTGCGCGGTTTCGCTGGTGACATGGCCTTGAGCCCGCGCGATTTCACGATCCGGGAGCATCGCCAGCGTCGCCGCGATGTCAATGTGTTTGCCTTGCAAACCGATTCATTGCTGGTGGAAATCCAACATCCCGCTGGCCCTGAGGGCGGCGTGAGCATGTCCTATCGGACGTGCCGTGGCCGCAGCGACCTGACTGGGGGACGCGACAATTCGATCAGCGTTGCTTCGCTCGCCACCGATCAAGGCTATGCCGACCTGGTCACCACGTTGCGCGTGGTGGCTGGCCGGCGCGGTTGAGGAGATAACGATGTCGCGAATTGCGAAAGTCGTATTTCGCTCTACGAACGGTGTCGAGGTCTCCAGCTCGGTACGCTATGAAGGCAGTCAGGGCATAGTTGCGCTGCCAGCTCGCATCGCCTCGTTGGTTGAGCAGATCGGCGGTAACGGCGATGAACACATCCTCCTGCTCGTCGAGCGCGGCTTCGAGTATCCGCTGGTGCGTGAAAGCAGTGGCGTCTATCGGGTCGATCGTTTGCTCGGCACGCGTCCCGGGTTCCTGCACGAGTTGAAATCCTCGGTTGTTGCGCCGACGAAGGATCAGCGGCTGCAACACGGCCGCTATTGCCATACGTTGTCGGTCTCGGCCGTTGTAGGCGCAGTTGGATATGGTGCCGGCGTTCCTGGCTGGACCGCCACCTCCGTCGTCAACTGCGCGAGCCTTCTCGCCTTTGGTGTTGTATTATTTGCCGTGGGCGCTGTCCTCTCTAAAGGAGAAAAGTGATGTTTGGACCATATGTACTGTTGCTGGGCTTGCTGATCGCGGCATACATGCTGTGGGCTGACCGCAACGGCCGTCGCATCCACAAGGACTAGCCTTCCATTCTCAGGAGCCGATTCCCGGCTCACCGCTTGAACGCACCCTTGAGGTGCGTTTTTTCTTTTCTATCCCCATCCGGGCGTCGTCCCGGTGGGGCGACTCCCATTAATCGGAGTTTCCCCATGGATCAGACCATCTACGGCGCAGGCCTGGCCAGCTATCCCGCTGGCGTGAAACTGCAGACGAGCGTCTACGCGACAAACCGTCGGCCGGCCTTCACGCTGCTGTGCGCGGATGACGGCATGCCATACGGCACCCTCACCGTGAACGTTCCCCATATCGATCTTGCTTCGGACGAGATTCTCGTTTCGGCCGACTGGAACCTGCCCGCCGAACTCAAGGCGGCGCTGCTGGCCACCGGCAAGTTCGCGCCCACAGGGCGCTGGAACCAGGTCGGCCTTGGCCGCGGCGAGGTTTGGCGCATCGTCGATCCCGAGCTGCTCGCAGCTGTTGAACGAATCCACGCCTCGGTGCCTTGCCGCAAGGCGAGGGCGGCCGCATGCGCCTGACAGCCGAGCCTGTCTGAACAATCCTTCTACCCATTCCGGGGCGCTGTCCCCGGATGGGGTGGCGCTCCCTTCAGGAGCTCCTATGTACGTTGTATCGTTTGGCCAGCGCGCGGAGACCGCGACGACGCTGGCCGGTGTCTTGTATCTGCTCAACGGGGACCGCGAAAGCACGGGGCCTCGTCTCGAGGAGACGACGGTGCGGCACGTCGAGCGGGGCGCCATCCCGTTGGTGCGCCTCTCCGCTGGGACTATCGGCGTCAGGCCCGAGGGCACCGCCCGGTCGGTCCTCGCGCAGATCATCGACGAGGTTGACCGTTTCATTGTGCGCGTCGACGGCAAGGTACTGCGTCCCCACGAGATGAGCCGTGCCTCATGGGGGGCCGTCATGGTTGCAGGCCGCCTCGGCTACTTCCCGGAACAGGTGATCGAGCTTGGCCAGGCTGACGCGGGCCCACTCTTTCACACGAAAGATTTGTTCGAGGACACCGGGCCGTTCGACATGGTTTCCTACGTCGAATCGGAGTTTCAACGTCGATTCGGGTACGGGACAAATGGGCCGCTTTACGCAGCGGGCCAGATTCCCAATTGCCGGCATGAGGTGCACGTCGCCTACGCCTTGCTGCGTGGCGAGAAGCTGCGCGAATGCGTACTGAACACGTACCGGGGCAACGAGCGGTACGGCCAGCACGACCTGCAATGGATGCACACGCTGATCGCCGTGCCGTCATTGCGGGGTGCGCTGACGCCTGACCAGACCCAAGCGCTGTGCAATGTCATGCGGCACGCAAAGCTGGCGATTGACCATCAGAACACGCCGAAGCTCGTTGGGATCGTGCGCCATCTCCCGGCCAACGCCACGGCGGTGCAAGTCGACGACGCGCTGTACGCTGCCGGCGTGCTGCCGCCGCATACGGTGGCGGCGCCCAGGGCGCCCATTGGCGATTCTGCGACGGCGATATCGCCGCTTGCCCAGCGGATCCACCAACTGATCACCGAGCGCCAGTTCACCGAAGCCGTGCGCAAGGCGACGGCCGATCGGGAAGCGATGCACATCACGCAACGCCACTTGGACGAAATCTCCCGGCGCGCCGCGCACGCACGCGCAACGGCCGGTTTCGATTGGGCCAACAAGGTAGCGCTGTCGGTACTGGAGCGAAACGTGGCGCAGCTGCTGCATGTCTTCGACACTGCGAAGGATTGGAACGTCGACTCCAAGCGCGCATTGCGTGAGGTAATCGGCGTGGACCTGATCCAGTGCACTGCTTCGCAACGCAGACGGCGGATCTTCGAGATGTGCAACTTCTCGGCGGACGAGCAGGCGGCCTGGGAATCCCGCGCAGCGATCGCGAAGGTACAAGCGGGCGCAGCGCGCGAATTTGAGGATGCTCGCAAGCAAGCGGAGTGCGCACGGATCAAGATCGAGACGGGCCAGGTGATGAACGGGCGCGAGTACGTCGATTTCTGCATCGCAGCCGGCTTCTCGCAGTTGCAGGAAAGTTCGCGGGGCGCTGCGCGGCGGTACTGGATTCACAATCCGTCACATAGGGCCTCCCGACCGCTTCGCGCGAAGGACGGCACGCTGGCTTATGCCCGCGCCCGGCTTTCTCAGCAGGCAGCGACTGTTTAATGTTCCCCCCGGCCTAGGCCGGGGGATTCCTTTCGAAACAGCTATCGAAATGGTGAGCTTTCATGCCGCCACGGCGAGGATGCTCGCGCTAGTCTTTGTCTACACCGATGAGCGGTGTTCGTACTGAAACAGATTCAGTCCAAACACAGTTTGTCCGCGTCTTCCGACGCATCGACCCCAACGCCGGCACGCCGGCCACTTCTTGAAACCTCCCACAGGGACTGCTCCCTGATGGGACGGCTCCGTGGGCTTTTTACGCCCCTATGCACGCATTTTTGCTGTAGCCATTCGGCGCAACGTCTGTCGCCGCAGGCGATGGCGCGCGTCATTTCACCCCATCCGGGCGTCCGCTCGGCGTCCTTTCCTTCATTTCCATCGTGAGTTGCCGCCTACGGCGGCGCTCGCCCATTCCATTTAGGAGTAATCGATGTCCCATCTCGTTCAAACCATGGCCTATGTTGGCGCGACCCCCTGGCACGGCCTGGGAAATCGTCTGGAAGCCAATCAACCAATTGGCGTCTGGGCTGAAGCTGCCGGCATGAACTGGCAGATCGAGGAGACCGACGTCATGTTCCGGGTCGGCTCGCACGATCTGGATCCGATCCAGTCGTTTCCTGAGCAGAAGGTTCTCTACCGGTCGGACAACAAGAAGCCGTTGTCGACCGTGTCGAAGAAGTATCAGGTCGTTCAGCCGGCAGAAATCCTGGGCTTCTACCGCGACCTCACGGAGGTCGGTGGCTACCAGCTGGAAACCGCTGGCGTGCTTAAAGAGGGCCGCAAGCTTTGGGCGCTCGCGCGCACCGGGCAGTCTGCGACGCTCGCCGGCGGGGATGAAGTCCGGGGCTATCTGCTGCTGGCCACGGCCTGCGATGGCACGCTGGCCACCACGGCCCAGTTCACCTCGGTGCGCGTGGTCTGCAACAACACGTTGCAGATTGCCGTCGGCCGCAATCGCGGCGCCGCGAAGGTGCCGCACCGCAGCCAGTTCGATCCGCGCGCGGTAAAGGAGGAACTCGGCATCGCGATCTCGTCGTGGGACACCTTCAAGGCGAGCATGCAGCAGCTCGCGGACCGCAAGGTCACGCAAGCCGAAACCGAGCGCTTCTTCCAGCGTCTGTTCACGTACTCGTGGGCCGACAAGCGTGGTGCCCAGACGACGGACAGGATGAATGAACGAGGCTTCAAGTCGGTCATGAACCTCTTCGAAGGCAACGGGCGCGGCGCCTCGCTGCAATCGGCCTCGGGAACCGCGTGGGGGCTGCTGAACAGTGTCACGGAGTACGTCGACCACCAGCAGCGTGCCCGTAACGATGGGAACCGCCTGCACTCCGCATGGTTCGGCGCGGGCGCAGTTCTCAAGCAGCGTGCATGGGACGAAGCGCTCGAGCTTGCTGCGTAGCAACATCAGTGTTTGTACTCTAGACCGCCTTAAGCGACGACCAAATGTGCCGATGAAAGGTACTGAAGTGGTCGTTTCAGGCGCATGCCCCGGCTAAGTCCGGGGCTTTTTTTTTTGGTTGCACATGCAAATCCCTCTCGAAGAACTCGTTCAACGCATGCCCATTGTTAGCTTGCTGGCAACGGTGTTGGTCATTGTTGTTAGACCAGCTCACCTGGAGTTGGGAGTGGTTGCCATTGTTCTGGAGAGGGCGCGAGGCAACCAAGGAGCTTCGCTTGAACTCAGCCCCCTTGGAAGTCGACATCGATCACCTACCGCGCAAGGGATTGGTTCGACGCATATACGAATGGACCGCAGAAGCCAGATCGGGACGGACTCAGTTGTCCTTCGATGACTGGCTTACCTGCATGGCGTTGCCAGCAAATATCGCATCGGCCGGCATCATTATCCGGCAGAGAGATTTGACGTTTCTGCTCCAGCATGGACGTCGGTACGTCATCACGGATCCCGACCGCGGCATACGGGTGTTTGAATGCCGTATTGATGAGCGCCTGCCCATCGTGGCTTTTGTTGACGCGACCGGCCGTAGAGGCCCGTGGTTGACACTTCCCAAGCTGTTAACGATCGAGGAGATCGTCAGCTTGAGGCCCGCGACGCCACCATGAAAAAAGGCCCGACGAGCGAATCGTCGGGCCTTTTTCTTTGCTCGCGACCCAATAACAGTAGGGTTTTATGTGAGCTTACTGCGGAAATAGCCTGAGCATGCTCACATGTTGGAGCCTGCCGCGGCCGGTTCGGCAGATTGCCCCGGCGTCGTGTGCGCGTCGTAGGAAATCCCGGCGATCCGTGCAATCGTGCCTTCCAGCGCTGCGTTGGGGCCCAGGCGGATGGTGCCGGCGTAGGCGATTCTGCCTTTTACCTTGCCGTTGATGTGCAGCGAGACGCGGGCCGCGACATCGCCTTCCACGGTCCCGTCGATCAGGACATGGTCGCCTTCTACTGTACCGCGAATCAATCCCTCCGGGCCGACGTGCACCAGTCCGTGAGCCGAGCGCAGGTCGCCGCCCACCAGACCGAAGCAGCTAATGCCATGGTCGGAAGCCACATCCCCGTGAATGCTGAGCCCCGCTTGAATAAGGCTAAAGTGTGCTGTGGTCATCGGCTGTCAGAAGAGTTTGATCTCGTTGTTTCGCCGCGGCTCCGGAGCGTGGGCGGTTTGCGCAGGTACCATCGCGGCCGGCGCCGGAACCGGCTTCGCGGCCGTCTGAGCGGGGGCTTTAGCTGCTGGCTTGTTTGGCTGCTTAGCCGGCGTGGCACCTGGGATGGCAGACGAATCGGCCGTAGCAGAGGATGCCTCGGAACCTGGCTGCGGCAGCGCGAGGACGGGTGCCGAGGATGCCGGCGCTGCGGGAAGAGAAGCCGCTACCATCGCCGAAGGAGCAGGGGCCTCGGGCGTGTCCTTGGACGGCCATTCGTGGCTCTTGGCATCCGAAGTGCTCGCTGCCGCGCTAAGCGGACCGACCGCTGGAGCCGTTGCAGCCCGTGGGGCGTTGTCATGCTTGCCGCCCGAGGCCGTCCACATGCCGATCGGAAAGGCCACAGCCGCCACGACCAGCACCGCGATGGCCTGCCGCTGTGCGATGCTAAATCGGCTCCATATTGACGTTGCCTCGGTGGCCGGGGCGGTTGCTGCAGGACCGTCGAGCATTGGGGTGGCGCCGCCTGGGCTAGCCATTTCAATGGTCAGGGGAGGCTGGGCGTAACTGGTGTGCAGCCGTGCGATGTCTTGGATGTCCATGGCGTCTCGGGGGATAGTCTGTCAGGAATCGGCGTCCGGTTGCTTGCCGTCGCGCGCAAACCGGTCGTTGTCAGGGATACAGAGGCGATGGATAGCGCTGATATGACGGGCGGCACCGATCAATGCGTCATCCTTCTGCACGTCATCGATGGTGTGGGCCATATATGCGCCGAGGACATTCGCGAAGAGTTGATCGTGCTGATTGAGCAGTCGTGCAAGGCGGCCGGCGAGGGAGTGGGTCACCACCACTTCGCGCCTGTCGTAGCGAAGGCTGACATTGCGCCGCCGAAAGGACCTGGACCACGCCAGCTTCGCGTCCATCCAAGCATTGGCCTCCCGGAACCGCGTGTCCAGCGCGAGGATTTTGTCCCTGGAGGCCACGCTCATCTTGGCCGTGCAAAAATTCCAGTCACTGCGCACAAAGTCCCGTACGAAATCAGAACAGTAGGTGAGCACAGTACCGCTGTCGGTTTCCGGGATGATCCGCGACACGCGGTCCTGGCTGAGCAGCCGCTGTATCGGCTTCGGTCCGCTGTGCGCGACGGGATCTTGGGGTGCAAGACTGCTGTCAGGTTCCTGCGACTCAGTCTCGGTACCGCTGCCCCGGTATTGGGGGTCGGATGATTCGGCCATTTTCCATACTTATGTGGATCTCTCTCGTAGGCAATTTTCCGTCACAACGCCGCCTCAGTGAGCCGAGAAACGCATACGAAATTGCTGAGCTTTCTGACTTTTTGCGCGGTGTATCTGTGCCACAATTCATTCCATACCTCGCGTCACAGACGCATCGACCCTGACTCCTAGCGAGTCCATCTCTTTGTACAAGTCGTGCCTTCGTGCATGCGCCGACCGATTGGCTATCGGTGTGGATATTCTCTTGTGATAAGTGTTTTAGCCGAGCACTTCCCTAGTTCAGCCCGTAATACGCGTCCTCTGTCGTGCCTCTTCGTGAGCGCATGCGGGACACCGTTCGAGCCTGGGACCATGTGGCGTCTCTCTCCAGGCCCCTCCTAGGCAGAACGGCCGTCGTCGTGCTGACCGTGAACCTGCGGCCGAACCTGTGGGTTCGCGAAATGGGTAGTTGTGCAGCGTGACCATGCTGCACGAGGACGACTTTACGTCCTCAGCATTGAGCTGCGCACAATAGTGCGCCGCTCCCTGAGTGCCACGCCCCCGGAAGGGGCGTGGCATTTCGGGTTCCTGACATCAAAGCTCGCTGCCGGCGCAAACCGGGGCGGGCTTTTTTGGTTTCTGGTGAGAGACCTCGATCCTCAGGAGATGCTCATGCACCAGAACGAGATTTCCGCCGCAATCGCGGCAACGCTGAACCTGCGACGTCCTGAATACAAGGACATGCCGCAGGCCTGGCGCGCACTTTGTGAGGCGGCTTACGTCGCCGGTCTTCCGGAAGCCGCACGAACGGACTTCCTTAATCGCGTAACGACCCAGCGCGGGGCCGACACAGCCCTGCGCCTTCGGGAGCATGCTGCGTCCATCCGGGCCAACGTCGTTCAGTTCCTTCAACAAAGGAGAATGAACACATGCATGCACCCATCACCTACAGCGAGCCCGGCGGACGCCGAAGCCTGCTAGAGGAGCGGCCCATGCGGCCGCCTGTCATTGGCAAGATCAGGCCAGGCATCAAGATCCTGACGAAAGCAGCGCGCGATAGGCCCGAAGCCGTCACGATCCACGACGCCATGCTCGCCCGGGGCGAGAGCTTCGAACGGATTGGGGCCGAGATCAGCCGCGTCACCGGCATCAAGACGCCGCTCGTTCCGAAGAACGTCCCCTGGTTCACCTGCCGCGCCTCGGACTTCGCTAACCCAGCTGTAGCCGAGGAAATCGTGCAGCGCTACGGCGAGGACCGCAACGATGGCAATGGGCATCGCCTTTGGCGTTTCCCGGTCATCTTCGCGTTCGACGACTGGCTGAGCAACATGCCAAACCAGCTCGTGGCGTGGACGCAAAGCGGCCGGCAGTACTTCTCGGAGTATGGCCCCGACGGCAGGCGGTATTGCAAGATGTACGCACCGCCCGTTCGCGATGCGCGCGCCAACCGCGCAAAGCGTGTATGGGGCGGGCGCTCCGTCATCCTGCGACAGGACGACGCCATCCCGGACGGTATCTGCGACCCGCAAGAGTGCCCGCAGTATCAGACCGGGCAATGCAATCTCTCGGCCAGCTTCTTCTTTGCCGTCCCCTGTGCCCCCGGCCTCGGCCTCATCGAAATGCCCACCACCTCGATTTACGTTCTGCAGAAGGCTCACGCCGCGATGCAGACCGTTGCGATGGCGCGTGGGAGGCTGGTGGGAGTCAAGTTCTGGATGTCAAAGCAAGAGGTGGAGATCAGCCGCATTGACGACGCTGGCAAAGCCGTGCGTCAGATGCAGTGGCTGATTACGCTCGACGCGGAGATCGACATCGCGGAACTGCTGGACGGATCCGACCGTCCCGTGCCCGCACTGGCACTCGCCACCGAAGCCGCTTCCGTATTGGAAGGGACTCCTGGTGGTGAAAGGGACGACGTCACGGAGATCTCTGCGCAGGAGGGGCAGGGCTCCGATACGGATCCGCCCCCTGAGGAGGACGACCTCGAGAGCGAGTACCGCGACCTCGTTGCCCGCTTGAAACTGGACAACGATGAAGGGGCACTGCAACTCAAGGCGTTTGCCACTGCGACCTTTGGTCGCGGCTGGACTAAGCGCCCGCAGGACGTGCGGCAGTTCGTGCAAGAGCTGCGTACGGCGCTGGCCAATCCGCTCGCGTTCCGTGAACAGGTGGCGGCCATCGCCGCCGACGTCATTCCATAACCTGCCAGCCTCGTGCCGGCCTTGGAGGGGAAGCCCAGCGGGCTTCCCTTTTTCTTTGTCTCGCCGCAATGCGCCGGCACATCTCTTGGAGGTATCACAATGCCCAACGAAAGCGATCCGCTCTGGATCGCCCATTTTTCAGACCTGCATTACTCGCCCGGCAACCTCGCCGAAGCGGACCGGTGTTTCGGCTTCGCGGTCGAAAATGCGATTGTCTCTGGCTGTCACGTGGCTGTGGTGTCCGGCGACTCGACGGATCACGGTCTGGACGCTCACACGCCGGCCCTCGGTTCGCTCGCGCGGCGCATCCATCGGCTCACCGGCTACTGTCCAGTTCTCATGCTGCAGGGCACATTTAGTCACGAGCCGCCCGGCACGCTGGACGTCTTTCGACTCATCGGCTCGCAGTATCCGGTCTACGTAGCGGACAGGATTCACCAGGTGGCGCTTTGTAGCGGCGAGTTTCATCCGTCGGAAGGGCCGATCTTCACCGAAACCGAGTTCGAGGCCCTGCGCGTCGAGCACGGCGTGCCCAAGGTGATCTTCACCTGCGTGCCAACCGTCAACAAGGCGGTGCTGGCAGCAGCGGTGGGCGTGGCCAAAGCCGCGACAGCTGTGGGAGATCATCTCGCCGCCTATCTTCGGGCGGCCGGCACGATGAATGCGCGATTCCGCAGCCTGGGGATTGCAACGGTCGGTGTGTCACATGGCACGGTCAATGGGTGCCAGACGGAGCACGGTGTGCCGATGGCGGGCTTCGATCACGAATTCGGGATCGGCGCGCTATTCGATGCAGAGTGCGATGGCTTCCTACTCGGTCATATTCACCGCGCCCAGCAATGGGAGCGTGAGGGCAGGGTGATCGCCTATCCGGGCTCCATCGGCCGGTTTCACTACGGTGAGATCGGCGCGAAAGGGTACCTGCAATGGGACATCGTTCCCGGCAAGGCGACCGCGCAGTTGGTGGAGACACCGGCGCGCGAGACGATCTGCGTGGACTTCGATGGGCCGCCTGACATGGAGGCACTGGCTGCCGTCGCGGCGGATGCCGCCGACAAGTTCGTGCGCGTGCGCTGGACGGTGAATGAAGAGCATCGCCAACTGGTTGACCGCGAAGCCATCATTGCCCTGTTCGGCAAGAGCGCCGAGCTGAAGATCGAAGCCCGTGTCCTGCCAGCCGTACGCAGCCGTGCCGAAGGCATCAGCCGTGCGGCCAGTCTGCCCGAGAAGTTGTCGCGGTGGGGTGAACTGGCTGGCGTGGCGACCGAACCGCTCTCGGAACGTCTGGCAGTGCTGGAATCGCTTGACGCACAGTCGATTGCCGATAGCGTGCTCGCGCACTTGCGCGACCAGGCGGATATGGCATCCGGTGATAGTCCGCAGGAAACAGCCGATGTGTTGCCTATCCCTGAAATGGCGGCCTTGGTTTCAGAGCCTCCCGAACGGGATGCGCCAGTGCCGACGACCACGGAGGTTCATCCGGTCATCGCCCAATCTGCAGCGGCGCCTGGGATGGAGTGGCTGATGGAAGATCTTTTTGCGTAGCAATACGCCAACCCATTGAACATGCAAGCCATGTTCCGACTGCCCGCGAGGCAGTCGAAACCCGGTTTCACCCGCGTCCTAGACGCATCGACTTAGCTGTATCCATTTCTTTCCATTGACCCCTGACGGGTGCTTCCCGTCTGGGGCGCACTCCGTCCTATCCTGAGGAGTGCAACATGATCTTGTACCACGCCGGCCCGCAATGGCTGTTCGTCGACGAGACGTCTATCAACCGCTCGGAGATGGCCAAGCGCCTGACCGATCACCATGGATTTACCCCTTGCACGCTGTACGAGCCGTTCGGCGCGGGCCGCGGGGCTGTCATCGCCAAGCGAGATCACATGCTCGTGATGGCGCTTGGCGAGCCCGGCGGCAGCACCTTCTATGCTGTGGCGCCTTCCAAGGAGCTGCAGGACCTCATCTGGTCGTTCTCTCACGGACTCGCTTCGCAATGGAGCGAACTGGAACTTCGCGCCCTGACAGGCGAGGGGGACTGGAATGCCGTTATGAAGCTGGCCACCTCTCAGTTTGCGGCCGCGCGTGTGTCCGTGGAACGGGCCATTGTCGGCAAGCTGGAGGGTAAGTCCCCGGAGCTCGCAGAATCCGCGCCGGCAGAGATGCCGATGCTGGATGATGACGCCATGGAAGTGCCCTCGGACTACCTTCATTCCTTCGACGGCTTGGAGATGTCCGAATGCGCCCACTGAAATTGACCCTCGCCGGGTTCCACGGGATCCGCGATGGTATGCAGCGCGACAGCGTCACCGTTGACCTGTCCACTTTGCCTGCTGGCCTGATCGCCATTGTCGGCCCCAATGGGGCCGGCAAGACGACGATCATGGACAACCTGCATCCGTATCCCATCATGCCGAGCCACGCGTCGAAGATGTCGGTCGACGCGTTCTCGTACTGGGACCACCTCTGCGCTCCGCGCGCGGAGAAGGACCTGGAATGGGAGCACGGCGGCAAGGTCTACCGATCGGCATTTGCGTTTCGCAATCCGGGCAAGAGCCGCAAGGCAGAGTATTACTTGTTCGAGAGGGTGGGTGACGACTGGAAGCCGATGCAGCTGGCTGACGGAACCGTGTCGGATGGCAAGGCGGAAACCTATGGTCGTTGCCTCGAAGCGGTGCTTGGTTCGGCGGAGGCGTTCTTCACGAGCGTGTTTTCGGCGCAGAACCGGCGGCCGCTGGCGAGCTATCAGCCCGCCGAGATCAAGAAGCTGCTCGCCGAGTTGCTCGGGATCGATCACCTGCGCGAGTTGTCGGCCAAGGCTGGCGACGTCGCCAAGGCCCTTAGCCGGGCATTGGAGACGCTGCAACGTGACGTGCTTTTGCTGGCTGGCAAGCGCAACACCGCCAAAGCGATGGCCACGGAGATCTGGCAGATCGATGAAGGTCTTGATGCCGAGCGTGCCCACCGTGCCGAACTGTTGGCCAGCGGCAGCAAGATGGAGCAGGAGCGAGCAACATTGGCAGCCAAGCATGCCGCTTCTGCCGTTACCGAAGCACGGTTGCGCGAGTTGGATCAGCGCCATCGTGAGTTGACAGGCCGCCGGCAGCAGGTGGCCGGCGATGATCGTGTTGCGGCAAGCAAGGCCGTAACCCGGCGAAGGGAGCTGGAACGGCTTGCTGAGGGGCATCGCACGACATTGGGGCAATCCGACGCCATCCAGGCGGCGGCGCAGCAGCGTGACGACGTGCAATTGTCATTGGGTCGCCGGCGCGGCGAGCTTGAGCGCCGGCAGAAGGATCTTGCTGGCCTCGAGCCTGTTGCTGCGAAGCACGCGGCGCTGGCCAGCGAATTGCGGGGGATGGAATCCCGCGGCTCGGTTGCTGCGCAGCTGGTGAAGACGCTCAAGGCCCAGACGGAGGTGATGGACCAAGTGCCGTGTGCTGGCCATGACATCCACGATCGTTGCCCGTTGTTGGCGCAGGCGCGGGAAGCCAAAGGCAAGTTCGACACTCAGGTCATCGAGGTGACGAACCTGCGCACGAGTTACAAGGCAAAGCAGGAGACCTTGCAGCAGCTCACTGAGGCGCTAACCGAGCTCAACGATGTTCGCAGCGCCGTATCCAGGCTGCGCCAGGAGATCGAGCAGGACTCTTCGGAGTTGCAACGCCTCACGGGGCTGGCAGCGAAGAAGCCCATGCTTGATGTCGCGGCAGCCGGGCTGGAAGCAGCGCAGCGCGACGTTGCCACGCTGGAGGCGGAGGAATCCGAACGGAAGGAGCGGCTTGCCCGCGATATTCGGGACGTGGAAACTCAGCTTGCGAACCTGCAGCGCGAACGCGACAGCCTGGCCGTGGCGGATGTTACAGGCCTCGTAGCCGATCTCGATCGCCGGATAGCGGCGGGCCGCGAGGCGGTCAGTGCACTGGACGGCCGGATTGAGTCGCTAATTCGCCGACAAAGCGGACTAGACATCGAGCGCGGTTTGCTCGAGCGTGAGCTTGCTGGACTGGGTCGCCTGGAATCTCAGGCGTCGCACTTGTCGGATGAGATCTCGCAGTGGAAGCTGTTGGCCAAGGGCCTGGGGAACGACGGCGTCATTGCCTTGTCGATCGACGACGCGGGCCCGGCCATTACTGCCATGGTCAACGATCTGCTGCTTGCCTGCTATGGACGACGCTTCACGGTCGCCATCCAGACGCAGACCAAGCTGGTCAATGGCGACGCCCGGGAGGGTTTTGCCATCAGCGTGCTCGACGCGGACAATGGCACGACGAAGGATTTTGCCGTGTTAAGTGGAGGCCAAAAGGTCTGGATCAATGAATGTCTGACGCGCGGCATCGCCCTGTACCGGGCGGGGGACGCGCAGCAGCCGTTCCAGACGTTGTTCACCGATGAAGCAGATGGTCCGCTGGACCCGGAACGCAAGCGTGCCTTCATGCAGATGAAGCGCGAGGTACTGCGTCTCGGCGGCTACGAGAGGGAATTTTTCATCTCCCAGACCGCCGACTTGGTCGACGAAGCAGATGCTGTAATCGACGTTGTCGCGCTGGCGCAGCAGTAGCCTCCGGCGTACGCGCCCACCATGCTCGCGGCCCGAGAGAGGGATCATTCTGTGAGCCTATTGAACAGCCCCGGCGTCGTAAGATGGCCGGGGCTCTTTTTTTCCAATGTCTCGAAACGGCCGACTTCGGTCCATTTTGACTTCGGCCCAGCCGCAGATATCACTCACCGACGCTCGGCCGAGTAGTAACGTTCGTTCATGGCCGAGCTCTGCCTGCCGATACCTATTCGGGTACGAAGTGGCATAGGTCGCCCTGGGTAGCACTGCCGAACCGCTTCCGCGCGACGATGGCACTGACCCGGCCCGAATAAATCGAAGCCGCCAGGCGCAGCTGCCCATCCCAGCGGTCACGAATGGCCTTGAGCGAGGTCTCGTGAGACACGGCGGCCGACGATCCATCAGCCACCTGCAGGCCACGTGATAAATACAGCTTGCGCTCCGACAGGTTTCGCAGCCAGGGGCACAGGTCAAAGCCCAGCAGTTTGGCCACCGGCACTCCCACATTCGTATAACCAGGGGTGTCGACCGCGAGCCGGAGCAACCCGCCCTCTGTGTGGGTCTCGTTGTGACGTATGACACCCTCGATCACCACGCCGGTCTGGCGTTCGTTGAGCACCATGGGCTGGTTATAAGCGATGCCGTGCTGATCCAGCACGTGCATATAGATGCCGACGGCGCACCCGTGCTGTCAGTATCTATACCTGCCTGGGCGGTGGAGGCCGCAGACCCGGTTCAGAGAAGCGTGATGTGATCGAGGTCGATGGAAACAACCAGCGGCTCTGCCATGGGATGGCCGTCAGGCATGCGCGGATAGATGCGCCGCCGCGTCGGGAAGCGAATGCCGGAAACGGTGACGTAGTCGCTGACGTAATGGGCTCCTGCCGTATTTCCCGCGATCTGCACGTCGTAGTCCAGTCGGCGCACGAGGTTTTCGGCATCTACGTAGATGGCTTGCGCCTTGCTGAATACCTCCAGTGAATCGGCGTAATGCACGCGGACCTTCCGCCATTGCTCGCCGTGCTCCATCCACTCGCCCACGTCTTCGCACTCGACGCCGTCCCAGGCGAGGACGAATGGTGTATTCAGATACGTCCACATCGCGCAACCGGCGAAGAATGCCAATTGCAGGGCGTCCCAAGGCGTTTCCAACGCGTGCCCGTCGAAAGAGGCGCGGGGCTCATTGCGTTCCTGGAGCACTTGCCCCGCCCCATCCATCAGTGCGACACGGTAACCGGTGAATTCGCTCCTGGCAGCGATTGTCCCGAATGGAGAATGGGAGGCCCATTGCGTGTCGGTCGCCACTGTCACTGTTGTCTTTTCCAGCACGCCATCCTGGCCTTTCAGTGCCCACAATGCTCCACGCTGGGTCAGGTAGGCACGCACCTTGCTAAACTTGCGCCATTGTTCGATGCCGCCGTGGGCGTCGATGATTGATTGTGCGATGTTGTTCATTGCGCGTATCCAGTGTTCTAAAGGTTGATCAGTGTATTTGGGTCGGAACAGGGTTCGTCCACGTCTTGACCGATCAAGACGATATTCCTGTCGGACGAGAATGTGCCCGGTCTGCGCGTTCAGGAAAGAAAACGCTCAACCTCGGCCGCGAAGCTCTCAATTTCCTGGAACAGGAATGCATGCCCAGCATCGGGATAGAGGATCAACTTCGCGTCAGGCGCTTGTTGCGACAGAACGTAAGAACGGTACGCCGGCAGCACTACGTCGTGCGCGCCGTTTGCAACCAACATCGGAAGACGCAATTCATCGGCGCGATGAAGCACGCCTGGCCACGTGGAGATGGCTTTAACCTGGGTCATGAATGCCTCGGCAGTCACTAAAGGACCACGACCTGGCAACGCTCCAATTCGCGTCAGCGATGCCCGTCCTGCCGAGGTCGCGGTTTCGGTCTCAGGGAAGAAAAGGAACAGAAAGTCCTCGATATCGTTGGTGGGGCGCGTCATGACTTGTGGAACACGCGGATGCGGCTTTGGTCCATCCAGCGCACCTCCGGGAGTGGAGCCGGCGACAATCAATCTGCGAACGAGATGAGGGGCATCCAGCACAAGTTGCTGTGCGATGACCCCGCCTAGCGACCATCCCAGAACGTCCGCTTGCGGCGAGCCTGATCGTTCAATGACGGTAGCCGCCACCGCAGCCATGCCTCCGATTGTGTCTGGCACGCTTCCTTCCGACCTGCCAATACCTGCACTATCGAACCAGATCACCTTGCGATCGGCAGACACTAATTCGATGAAGCCCGGATCCCAGTCGTCCATCGTGCCGCGAAAGCGTTGCAGCAAGACGAGTGGTATTCCCCCATGCGGCCCAGCTTCGCGCAGTGCGAGCCGACCATAAGGGGTTTCGGCATAAAGCGATCGGGTCATGAAGAACTCGGTTGGTCATGTGATGGACCAAGCGTAACGTCGTTCGCCGCGTTCCAAAAGGACATATCCGCAGCCCTTCCGGTCATTCCATCGATTCGGCGTCGGCAAAAGCCGCGTTGCGGCGCAGGCTGCTTGGTGGCAAGCCATAGGCTCTCACGAACGCCCGGCGCATCCGGTCACGGTCTGCGAAGCCGGCGTCTCTCGCCACCGTGTCCATGGGGTGGCGGCCATCCTCAAGCATAGCTCTGGCCGCCTCGAGTCGAAGCATCTCGACCGCCTTCGCAGGAGACTGCCCAGTTTCCTCGCGAAAGATCCGGCTGAACTGGCGCGGCGAAAGCCTTGCTGCGTCGGCCAACTCCTCGACCGTTAAGGGGTTGCGCAAATGCTCCTTGGCGTAAGTCAGCGCACGCGTCACCCGGTCGGTACGCGGCTCCAGCTCCAGCAAGGCTGAGAATTGGGACTGCCCCCCCGGACGCCGGAAGTAAACGACCAGCCGCCGTGCCACATTGCGCGCGAGTGCGGCGCCGTGATCGTTTTCGATCAATGCGAGCGCAAGGTCCATGGCCGCGGACATTCCCGCCGAGGTCCAGATGTTTCCATCCTGGACAAAAATCCGGTCCTCGTCGACCCGCACCTCCGGAAAGCGTTCCTGCAGCCGTCGGGCGTGCAGCCAATGCGTAGTGGCAGTCTTGCCGTCGAGCAACCCGGCTTCGGCCAGCACGAACGCCCCGGTGCATACACCCGCGACCCGTCGCGCCTCGGAGCCGGCTCGCGAGATGTAGGACCGGAGTTCAGGATTTAACGGACCCGGTATCCGAATGCCCGCCACCATCAAGGTATCGGGCATGTCGCCCAATGTGGTGGTCTCGATGCCCACGCCGATCGTCGAACGAACCGTTCCACCATTTTGGGAAAGGATGGTCATCCGATAGGCATCCTGACCGAGTTCGGTGTTTGCAAGCTCAAACGCCGAAAGCGCGGAGAGCCCCATGACCTGGAACCCGTTCTCTAGTATCAAGCCGATCTGTCGCATTACGTGTTCGCCTTGAAATGACGACCAATATCTGACTTCCCAATGTATTGAGCAGCGGCGGCAACGTCAAGCCTGGGTCGCCGTTATGTCCGGATTTGCGTGATTCACGTCCTGATACCGGTTTGTCGGCAAGCGTGTCCGGAATTTCCGCTTATACGTCCGTCGGGCCGATCATCGCCAGCGTATCGTTGTCTCCACTTGCCAGCTTGCTTGCAATCGTCGCCGGCAGAAGCCCTTCCCAAGAGTTCCAGATGGAGTCCCCGCAAATGAAAAAGACGATCGCTCTCGGACTTGCCACGCTAGCCGTGGTCGTCGCCGGTCCCAGTCACAGTGCCAACGCCAGCGAGGGGCTTGCACAGAAGTATGCCTGCGTCGGCTGCCACCAGGCGAACACTCGCCTGGTGGGACCTTCCTGGAAGGAGATTGCCACCCGGTACAAGAACGGCTCCAAAAGCGCCAGTGACCTCGCGGCAAGCATCAAGGATGGTGGCAGCGGCAAGTGGGGAGCGGTACCCATGCCTGCGCAACCACAGGTCCCCGATGCCGACGTCGGTTTGTTGGCGCGGTGGATCCTGTCGCAAAAGTAATTGAATGGCCGGTGCTCCTTCCAGCCGCTGGCACCAGACAGCCGCGGCAAGCCCATCTCGCCCAAGACGTCGTGGAACACCCGCTTGAATGACATGCGAGCGCACGCCGGAATGCCTCACATGAGATGGCGAATCCGTACCGGCGAAAGGCCGGCCCCATGAATACAAGGACACAACCATGCAACTCACAGACAACACCATCTTCATCACCGGAGGAACCTCCGGCATCGGCCTCGCCCTCGCCATAGCCTTCCATGGCCTGGGTAACAAGGTCATCGTTGCAGGACGACGCAAGTCCTTGCTCGACGCCATCTCGGCCGCACACCCCGGCATTGACGGAATCGAACTCGATATTTCCGACCAGGACGATGTGGCAAGCGTGGGAAAAACGCTGATCGAAACGTATCCGACGCTCAATGTCCTGATCAACAACGCGGGGATCATGCCGTTCGACGACCCCTCGATGCCCGTCGATGATCAGCTTTCCCGCAAGATTCTCGAGACTAATCTGCTTGGCCCGGTGCGAATGACCTCGATGCTTATCGGGCACCTCAAGAATCGACCGCGTGCAACCGTCATCTATAACACATCGGTCCTGGCCTATGTGCCGATCGCGACGAATGCCGTCTACTCCGCCTCCAAGGCAGCGCTGCACTCGTACGCGCTGTCACAGCGTTTCATGCTGCGTGACACGAACGTGTCTGTTCAGGAGATCGCGCCACCATGGGTCGATACGGATCTGGTGAAGAAGAGCGGCGACCCGCGCGCAATGCCGCTCGATGCGTTTATCGCGGAGACCATGAAAGGACTTGCCACTGAAGAACCCGAGGTCTTCGTCGAATCCATTCGTGCGTTGCGTAACAACCCGGGACTTGGGGAGCACGAACTCGTCCACGCGTTCAACCAGAGCATTGCCGAGCATCCGATCCCGGTCTGACAAGCCGTCCGGCGGCGCCATCAGTGGGCGCCTCAGTCCCAGGAGAACCATCGTGTCCAGTCATTCAAGCACATCGCCGGCGGCTCCCGTCAAAGCAGCGGAATCTTCCAGCATCAGCGGGTCGATGGTGCCTGCGATGTTCCTGGCGCTAGGCACCTTCGCGATCGGCACCGAAGGCTTCATGATCGCGCCGCTGCTGTCGACTATTGCAGCAGACTTCCGGATGTCCGTTTCCGAAGTCGCGCTGCTCGTTGTCGTTTTCACGCTCACGATGGCCGTCAGCTCCCCGATCTCCACCGTCCTGACGAGCAGATGGAGACGTCGCGATACGCTGGTTCTGGCAATGGTCATTTTCTCGGTTGGCAACGTGCTGGCAGCATGGTCTCCAAACTTTAGGATCCTGATGGCCGCCAGGGTCCTGATGGCGTTGGCCTCGGGACTCTATGTCCCCAATGCGAATGCGCTGGCCGGTGTCATTGTCTCTCCTGTCAAGCGCGGAATGGCCCTCGCGATCGTCAGCGGGGGGATGACGATCGCCATCGCACTGGGCCTGCCGCTTGGCGCGCTGGTCGGTCACGCGTTTGGCTGGCGCTCGACCTTCCTGGCGGTCGCAGCAATGAGCATGGCGGCGATTTTCGGTGTGCTATTTGGCGTCTCCAGACAAGCGGGAGCGGGCATCCCAGTCGCGACGCTCACACAACGCGTTTCGGTCCTTCGACACCCAACCATCCTCAGGCTGCTCTCGATCAGCCTTTTTTGGTCGATTGGCGCCTACACGGTCTATCCGTATATCGCCCCCTACCTCGCGGACGTGCTTGGATTCGGCGTCGTCGGGGTCAACGCCACCGTCTCGATGTGGGGCCTGGCCGCGGCGTTTGGCGTAACGACGGGCGGCGCCTTGAACGACAGATTCGGCTCGGGCCGCGTTGCGCGGCTCTCGCTCCTGGGGCTCGGCCTCGCGTTCTGGATTCTCGCGCTATGCACACAGCTGACGCCCGGCAACGCGCTCATCCCTGCCCTCGCTGGCATTGCTGCCTGGGGTTTCACGGTATGGGCATTTTTCCCCGCACAAATGGCGCGGCTGATTGCCGCCGGAAGCCCCGCGCAGGCACCCCTTGCACTCGCGTTGAACACCTCGACGATGTATCTCGGGTTCTCCATTGGCAGTGCATTGGGGGCTGTCATTCTAAGTACCGGTTCAATCTGGGCAATCGTGCTGATTGCCGGGGCTGCCGAAATGGCCGCGCTGGGCCTGGACTGCCGCGCGCCGCCTGCCCGGCAAGAAAACGGCGGAATCTGCGCCGAGGCTGACGCGACACATCAGGAAAAATCACCATGACCAGCTTGAACATCAATGGCAAGACGGTTGACGTCGACGCCGATCCGTCGACGCCGCTTCTTTGGGCATTGCGCGACGATCTCGGCATGACCGGGACCAAATTTGGGTGTGGCGTGGCCGCGTGTGGCGCCTGCACGATCCACATCAACGGGACAGCCACGCGCAGTTGCGTCTTGCCGATCTCCGCAACGGCAGGAATGCCCATCAATACGATTGAGAGCATGGGCGAGGACAGGGTTGGAAAAGTGGTGCTGGACGCGTGGATCAGGCATGACGTTGCGCAGTGCGGCTACTGCCAGAACGGACAGGTAATGAGTGCGGTGAGCCTGCTCCGTGCCAAGCCCAGGCCGACAGATACCGATATCGATCAAGCCATGGCAGGCAACGTCTGCCGTTGCGGAACTTACCAACGGATTCGTGCGGCCATCAAAGACGCCGCACGCGTCCTGGCCTGAGGGTGGAAGACCATGCGATTTCATGGCATTGAGACACTTGCCGGCGGCACACATCTTTCCGGGGAACCCACAGTTGGACCCGTTTCGCGCCGCAGCTTTATGAAACTCGCAAGCGTCGCCGGCGGAGGGTTGGCGCTCGGAATTGCAACACCCCGCGTGGCGGCGCAAGCCAAAGGTGATGCCGCAAAGCACCCACCCTCGCCGCCGCAGGCCTTTATCGTCATCGCACCAGACAACATCGTTACCATCGCCGTCAACCGTCTTGAGTTCGGTCAAGGTGTTCATACCGCATTGCCGATGATCCTGGCCGACGAGCTCGACGTTGACTGGCAGAACGTGCGTTCTGTCCTTGCACCGGCCGGAGATGCCTATCGCGATCCCGGTTTCGGCATCCAGATGACAGGTGGCTCAACGGCGCTGGCACATTCGTTCCAGCAATACCGTGAGCTCGGTGCTAGGGCACGGGCCATGATCGTGACCGCCGCGGCACAGCAATGGAAGGTCGACCCGGGCAGTTGCGCCGCGTTGCAAGGCGTCGTTACATCGGGTACGCATCGCGCAACCTATGGAGAACTTGCCAGTGCGGCAATGCGCCTTCCCGTACCCGAGGACGTGACATTGAAAGACCCGTCGCAGTTTCACATCATCGGCAAGCCAACACCCAGGCTGGATGCTGCCTCGAAGTTGCGCGGAGACGCGGTCTTTGGACTGGACACCCGCATCAAGGGCATGGTGGTAGCCGTCGTGGCACACCCGCCACGCTTCGGCGGCAAGGTCAAATCATTCAACGCCGACAAGGCGCGTGCCATCAAGGGCGTGGCCGCCGTGATGCTGGTTCCCGTGGACAGGGGCGGTACCGGCGTTGCCGTGGTCGCAAGCGGCTACTGGCCAGCAAAGCTGGGGCGCGACGCGCTGCAGATCGCATGGGAAGACAGTGGATCGAGGGTCAGCACCAAGGTGCTCTTTGAAGAGTACAGCAAGCTCGCGAAGCAACCCGGCATGGTTGCGCGATCTCCGGAGGGCGTCGATGTCCAGATGGCCATGTCTCAGGCTGCTCGCGTGATCGAAGCCGAATACCGACTCCCCTATCTTGCGCACGCGCCAATGGAGTCGCTTAACTGCACGTTTCAGGCGGAGTTCGAGGGCAGCAAGGCCACCCGTGTCACCGCATGGATCGGTTCGCAGTTCCAGACGATCGATCATGCCGCGATTTCCCGGGCGCTCTCCCTGCCGCCGGATAAAGTTAGGCTCAATACTGTCATGGCGGGCGGCGGCTTTGGTCGACGCGCCGTACCCACCGCGGACTATGTGGCCGAGGCCGCCGGCGTACTGCGCGCCTGGATCGAGAGCGGGCACACCGCGCCACTCAAGGTCATATGGAGCCGCGAGGACGATATCAAGGGCGGGTACTACCGTCCCCTGCACGTACACCGGGCGCGCATGGGTTTCGATGCGAAAGGAGAGGTCGTGGCGTGGCAGCATACGATTGTGGGGCAGTCGATCATTATTGGAACGCCCTTTGAATCGGCCTTGGTCAAGGACGGCATCGATTCGACCATGACCGAAGGCATTGTCCAGAATGACTACGGACTACCGCTGCACCTGACGGCCCATCATCCCAAGGTCGACGTCGCGGTGCTCTGGTGGCGCTCCGTCGGCAATACCCACACCGGTTTCGTCAAAGAGACCCTCGTTGACGAGATCGCGACGATGGCACGGCAGGATCCCGTGGCGTGGCGCTTGGCGCGACTCGATGCGAAGAAGCATGCCCGCCATCGCGCGGCGCTGGAACTCGCGGTGGAGAAATCAGGCTACGGCAAGCGCAAGTTGCCGAAAGGGCGCGCTTGGGGGGTATCCCTGCACGAGTCATTCGATACAGCCGTTGCGTATGTCGTCGAGGTTTCCGTGGAAGAAGGGGAGCCTCGCGTCCATCGCGTCACGGCCGGTGTGCATGCGAACCGTGTCGTCAACCCACTAGCGGCGGAAGCTCAGGTACAGGGCGCGTGCGTCTTCGCGATGTCGATGATGAAGCCAGGCTTCGCCATCGAGATGGAGAATGGTGTTGTCAAGAACAGTAATTTCCCAGACTACCCGCCACCACGAATGCCAGACGCACCGCAAATCGACGTGTTCTTCGTGGCATCCGAAGCCCCTCCCTCGGGTCTCGGCGAGCCCGGGGTACCAGGTCTCGCCCCCGCGGTCGCGAACGCGCTGTTCAGGCTCACTGGAAAACGTATGCGGCAAATGCCATTCATCATCACGTAGCGGTCGAGAAACAGTGTGGCCGGGAATGCATGGCTTTCATCCGGTCTCCAAGCACCCCGCAGCGCCCGATAGCGATGCCCTCCTCGACAGCTCGTCTCCATGATTACCCACTCCTGCCTGCGGATCGCAGGTAGGACGGCATGACCAGCCAACTATCGTCAAACCACTCCCAGGCGATCAAGCCGATCGTTGCCCATATCCCAGAACCATAATGTCATCCAACTCGGCAGTTTCACTCTCCGCCCCGACACCATCCAGGATTTCGATTCCGGCATCCTCTTTCGGAATCGTTCTCGGCATGGCGGGGCTTGCCAATTGCTGGAAGGTCGCGCATACACTTTGGGGTACCGGCGAGGTCATCTATCACACCCTTTTCGGCCTGACTGCTGTCTTGTGGGCAATCCTTCTATCCGGCTACGCCGCCAAATGGATCTTTTGCCGGGTGGAAGCACGCGCCGAAGCCGGTCATCCGATAGGGTGCTGCTTTATCGGGCTTATTCCAGTGGCCACCCTGCTCGTCGCCGTCTGGATATCCGGCGAGCTGCCTGTGCTTGGCCGAACATTGATCGTATCTGCCGTCATTGCTCAACTGGCATTCTCGACAGTCAGAGCCGGCGGCATGTTGCGAGGCGGCCGCGAGCTCTCCAATACGACTGCGGTGATGTATCTCCCGACCGTGGCCGGCAACTTCGTTTCTGCCATCGCGTTGAGCGCGGCAGGCTGGACCGACGCAGGCAAGATGTTCTTCGGCGCGGGGCTTTTCTCATGGTTCGCCCTTGAGTCAGTGATTACCTACCGGCTCTATTTGGGCGAGGAACTTCCGAAGGCGATTCGCCCAACGCTGGGCATTCAATTGGCGCCTCCCGTCGTTGCCGCGGTCGCCTACCTGGCGATCAGCGAAGGAACGATGGACTGGCCGTTCTACGCGCTCTACGGATACGGGGTGCTTCAATTCCTGTTCCTCGCCCGGCTGGCGCGATGGTTCTCCGCATCGGGTGCCAGTCCCGCATTCTGGGCCTTCAGCTTTGGCGTTACCGCCATGGCCCTCGGATGCCTGCAGGCCGCGGTACTTGCCCCCGCGTCCGTGTTTGCCAAGGGCGCCCTGCTAGTGTTCCTCTTCGCCAACCTCTTCATTGGCGGGCTCGTCGTGATGACGTCATGGCTGCTTCTGCAAAACCAGCTTTTCCGTCAATGACGGCAGACCCGTGGATGGGCAACGCACGGCGTCGTAGCTGCCCTGCCTGCCCGGATGTCACACAAGGTTGGATAGCCACACAGGACTGGAGATAGCTTCATGGATCGGAATCATCACGGCACGGCCGTTGTCTCGGGAGCGTTACCCCTTCATTCGTCCGCTTGCCGCCGATTTTTCAACTTCGAAAACGAGGAACATAGGGTGTCCGTAGTCATTGACCAATGATCGGCCGACTGAGTCTTTCAGTACGGCGCCGCCACGATGTCTCAAACTGGCCGAACTCTGCCTTTAGCCCTCCCTTCGTCTCATTCAGGGTTAAGTGTTGGGGCTGCATTGCCGACATAGTTATATGGCACAGCTGTGCCAGTATGTGTCACACACCGGTCCCCACCATGAGTCCGCCCAAGCAAGCCCTCCGTGTGTCAGTCATCCCGGTTAATCAGAACTGGCACGCTACTCCCTTGTTCGACGATGGGACGGCGGGGCATAGTCAGAGGTTCACCGAGGTGAGTGCCGCTTGGGATTGGGCGCGCACCATTTACCCGGGCGTCCGGGTGACTGTCCAAGCCAACCCGAAGAAGCAACGGTCGGGGAATCGGGTGGCAGCCGTTAATCTGGAAATGAGACCGAAATAAAAAAGGGAGGCTGCGCCTCCCTCTCTAGTACAAAAGCGTTCAAGGTTTACAGCGCTGCATCCTTGAGCTTTTTCAGCGGACGGACCTTCACCTTCACGCTGGCCGGCTTGGCCGCGAACCACTGGTCTTGGCCAGTAAAGGGATTTTTCCCAAAGCGCTTCTTCGTGGCCGGCACCTGAATGGCCGAAACCTTGAACAGGCCGGGAAGGGTGAATTCGCCCGCGCCTTTCTTGTGCACGGCGCCGACAATCGTGTTCTCGAGGTGGGCAAGCACCGTCTGCACGGTCTTTTTGTCCAGTTCGGTCTGTGCAACCAGGTGGGCCAGCAAGCTAGACTTGTTAAAGGTGTCCTTCAGGGGCTTCGCCACCGGGGCCGTTGCGGCTTTCTTCGCAGCCGGCGCTGCCTTCTTGGCGGCGGGGGCCGACTTCTTTGCCGCGGTCTTCGGTGCGGCCGTCTTCTTCGTTGCCATGCTCATTCCTATGCGAGAACCGGCACCATTGCCGGATGCGGCGAGCATATCGAAATCCTGCCCATCCTTGCAAGGTGATATGCCGGCAGTTTTGTGTCTATTTGTCGCACTCGGATGACGAGACACCCAGGTCAACAGGCAGCGCGTTTCTGACGGCCTCGTATCGCTTGTGCTTCCACGCGTTCTTGGCGCGGATGGTGCTCTGTATTGCGCACGACGGGCACCAATGTCCTGCCCGGATGCTCTCGGACCTGGCCTGCCAGACGTGGCCATGGTGGCATTCCCACGTGAGCTTTGCTTTCCCGTTGTCGTATGTATCGGAGAGACATCGGCCGCCACGTTCGCTGGCGAGCGCACGCATGGCCTCGATGCCAGTCTTGAGCGATTCGTTATGGCAAGTCCGGCACCACCGGCCCTGCAGGATGTTGGTGGCCAGCGCCACCCATTGGTGTCCGACCGCGCAGCGAAATTGGTAGCGCTGGTTCGCCCCGCGGTAGCTTTCGCTCAGGCAGACGCCGCCGCGTGCCCGGGCAACGGATTTGAGGCGACTCAGGCCGTCGGCATCCGTTCTCTTCGCGGCCAGGCGCGCATCTGTACAAACTCGGCACCAGTTGCCCGCCCGTAGCACCTTGTAGCCAATGGCGTCCCACTGATGACCGGATGCACATTCGAAAGGGTAATGGGCCCGAGCGGTACCGAACCAGGTCGCCAAGCATTTGCCACCATACTCGGCCGCCTTTGCCTGTAGGTCTGCCAGTCCATATTTCCTCGGAGGCCCTTTTGCAGCCCGACCGCGCTTACCTGCGCAATCGGGGCACCAATTGCCCTGCAGGATGCTGCTCCCAAGGGAGCTCCACTCGTGTCCGTGGCTACACCGGAGCCGGTGCGGCACGGCGCCGCCGTGGTATCCACCGCTTAGGCACTGTCCACCACGTTTCGTAACAATATTGTCGAATTTCGACGCCGCGCCACTACGAGAGCATTCCGGACAGGCAGAGGCCTTGTAGAGGACGCCATTGCGGCGCGTTCGAACTGATGGCCTTGTCCACACTGAAACCGGTACTTTTCTCCTACGCCTTGCCACTCGGTGGACAGGCATACCAATCCTTGGGCGGCGGAAACGGCGACCATTTTGGCCAAGGCGCGCTCCGAGCGCGAGGGACTGTTACTGGAGGGGCGTTCCATCAGCCGCGTCGTCAGTCCATGATGGTCGAGCGCATGCGGTCGACAGTGCGATTGCTCGCCAGCCCTAGGCGGCGGCTAACGTCGTCGGCCGCCATACCCTGCAGCAGCGCGCGCCGGCAGTAGGTGTTGCGCAGGATCCGAGGGCTCATATCGGGTGCACGGTAATCGATGGCTTCGAGGGCTGCCCGGACGATGATTCCAAAGCTCATGTCGGTGATCGGCGTTCCGGCGCTTGTGAGGGTGAACAATCTGTCCCCGTCGGCGCCCATCTGGGGCCGTGCCTTCAGCCATGCTTCCAGCGGCGCGGCGGCGAAGGCATCGAGGTGGACCGTCCGTGGCATCTTCGGACCTTTTCCTGGGACGTGAAGGTAGGGTGGTTGTGCCTCGGGATGCAGGTCATGCAGCGTGGCATTCCGCCCCTCGCTGGCTGACACCCCGGTTCCGAGGAACAGCGCAACGATGGCGCGGCGGCGAAGCTGCGTCAGATCGTCGGCCGCGCACGGCTGCACATAGTCCTGCAGCCGTGCGTCGACGTCTTCGTCCAGGAATAGGGGAGGCGGCTCGTCCGTTGGCCACCGTCCATCCCGGACCAGATCAGCGGCAGGGTTGGAAGCGCGAACGCCGGCATTGACCAGGTGCCGGCACAGCCGGTCGATCAGCTTCAGGTAGCGCATCCGTGTCGCCGGCGTATAGCTCGCCGAGTCGGGATCCAGCCAGAAGGCATCGATGTTGTCGGGGCCGAAGCTGGCCAGCGTGGCGTTGTGGCGCACGATATGCCGGTGGAATCGGTCGAACATTGCCCGGTGTTGGACGATGGAGCGTTCGGCGAAAGGCCGCCGATCGGCGCCGGCGGCCTCGCGCTCCTGCCAGTCGGCATAGGCGCGCACGGGGTCGGAGAGCCAGAGTGTATCCATAGGCATTTATATACTGAAATTTGCCTTCCCCGACAACCCCACCGCATCTCCGATGCGATCATAGCTCGCAACTGCGGGGCGCTCACTCCCGGACAGGGCAGCTGGCCGCACGCCGGCAAGCGAGATCCATCGCGAGACCACTTTAGGTCGGCCTGCAACAATGTCCTCCACGTCCGCACTGGCGGTAGGTCCGGCCGGTCCGACAAACAACTCGGTCAGGACGGCGCATTTCGGGGGGCGCGGGCCAGCTTCGGTGAACACGACGCGATCTCCAACCGACACCGAGCCGTAGCGGCGAAACAGCGGGCGGCCGTTGGGATGGGAACCAATCTGATCCTGGAAGGCGGGGCGTTGCCGATCAAGAAAGTGCGCAAGCTGGGCACGATGATGGCCAATCCCTCCACAAACCTCTTGGATGGGGAGATCGCTCGCGCCTACCAGCCGCAACGCGGCACGCATTACGCGCCTGTACTCCCTTCCACCCACCATGAACACGCCGCCGGCCCGGCGGGGCCATGAAACCTGCGTGATGCCCCGGTGCATGGCTGCGAGCAGCTCGTCTGCTCGGGCAGCAGACATTCGCTGGTCGTACGGCTCGAGCGCTTCATCCGGTGCGATGAAACCGTGCCGGGCTGACAGGATTACGACCTCTGGCTTCGCTTCGGCCCGAACATGGACCCGAAGCGTCTGGTACATGACGCCCTGGTAGAGCTGCAGCGCCGGCGCGCGGCACTCTGCCTTCCGCCCGGAACATGCGAGAAGCAGGAGGGGCGCCACTGATGGGTCGAACGCAATCGCGGTGTTGCGCGGGAAGAGGTCCAACTGAAGCGGCATGGAGCTTTGGGTAAGGGTGATCGCTCCTTCAGCCTACCCCGCTGAATCCGAAGTCAAGGGCATGTCCGTAGCCGCATGCTCGGTGTGACTAAGGCCCCGCCAAGCTTATGTCGCGTGCTCGCCAGCCCTCTCTCGCGCCGCGTGGTCCGTTGCGGGAATTTGCGGGTTAGAAACGATGGGCGGCGCCGACGTGGCGGACAGCCCCGCGTTCGCCGTACGGATCTCGTCGACATACGCCGGTCGGTGCAATGACAACAATAAGGGGGATGCGGCAGCTGGCCCCCGGCGCTTCAGAATGTGTACGCTGACCAAACCGCCGGGAGCCGGCTCTATCGAGAGCCGCAAAGGCGCAGCCGAGGCGTCGTTGGCGGCTGCCGGCGTGCGTACCGCAAAGACCAGCGCTTCTGTGGCGGCGGCGAGGCCCTGCAGTCGACGGATGTTCTCCGCCCGGGCGCGGGGGAGCCACGCAATGACGGCGCCCAAGGCATTGGATCGAAGGATGGTCTCGCACGCCCATTGGGTGTCTGAAGGCGTTTCAGTTTTTACCCAGCGCACATTCTCGGCCAGGCCATCGCGGGATAGCTCGAGCCCGTTGGGAGCGAAGGGGCACCCCACCAACCAAATAGGGCGGCCGCGGTCGGCCACAGCGCGAAGAGCGCCGCGCACTATTGATAGTTCGCCGACGCCGGGCTGCCTGACGATCAGCTCCGCGACTGAACCCGCTGCCCAGCCTCTGCCCGGCAGCTCCTGGTCCAGCGCCTCGATCAGGCTCGGCACAACCTTGCCTACCGAGCGAGCAAGCTGGCTGGCCCTCCAAAGGGAAGGGTGAATCGACGCCGGATCGTCGAGCGGACGCACAACGGGTTCCGCCCCCGACTTTTCGGGACACGGGGCGTCCAGAGGTGCTGGCACAGCCGCCGCGGACGGAGCAAGCAGGGCGTCCCCATCCACTGCTGGCGGATCCGGGAGGAGGCTCAGTTGGGGGTCCGTTGCCTGGGAAGGTCGCTTGGCGGTCTGCATCATAACTGTATATATATACAGGGCAGAGTCTCTACCGGCAAGCCGCGATGGCCACACGCGGCGAGCGGGCCACAAGCGCACACGCGTCATTGGTATCTGATAGCTACCATGTCCAGGCTTTGCTCAAACGTCGGGGCGGGGGCTGCGGGACGCCTCCCGACGTCAAGGATAGCTGGTAGCTACTAGCTATTGGGGGAAATCATGGAGGCCAAGGCCGCCGGCCAGCCACGACCGTCGCAGAACGACCCATAGCTGTCCTCCGTGTGTCTCAGAAACGGACGTTGCCACGCGCGACGTCACGGCGGCATTGCGCCACGTCGTAGACGTCAAAGGGGGAACGCTTCCGGATAGAGACGTCGCGCCTCTGCCTCATCGACTGTGTCAGCGAAGCGCTCATGCTGCTCCCAATACGTTTCGCAAGCAGAGCAGCGATGCAATCGGGAGTGCAGCGTGAGACTGACGGCCAATTCGACGGGCCGCTGGCCCGATTCCCACTGTCCCCGACACGTCGGACATCCTTTCTTGTTCCATGCTGTGGACATGTATCTCCTATCGTCGCGGCTAATATGGGAGGGCGGCTAGTGGCCGACTCGCCGCCTCGGTTGCGTGGCCGTGTTAGCAGCCGACCCGAAGCGGACGATCAACCTGCTCTCAAGCGCCCATCAATGAAGCTGGAATACGATCTTTTGCGTGCTACTTCGAACAACGCCATCGGCGGGACAAGTCACTGCTTCTACAGCTCTAGATCCCGCCTCATCGAGGACGCGATAGCCTGAGCTCTGAATGACTTGAATGACTTTCGCATGACCCTGCCCATCTGATTCGACGGCAAAGAGAACCGCTCCGTCCATGCCGCTTGCGCGAGCTCTACTCGGATAAATGGGGGAAAGCTCGGAGCAGTATTTTCCAACCCAATTTGGTTCCGCAGGAATAATCTCGGCAGCCCATCCCAAGGGGGTGACTGTCGGCAATCCAAGCAGAATTGCCAATTTAAGGGTCTGGAGTCGCATAGCGATGGTGTTGTCAGAAAGATGGCAAGTCGAAACGTTAGCTTTTGAAACCGCTTTCATCGCATTATGGCCGGCTTTGAGCCCATTGTATCGACCAGGCAAGTAGCTATGTCGACAGACCGCTTTTGGCCGGTCGCTGCCCTCGATGCGTTGCGGGTGCCGGAGGCAATTGCCGACTCTCAAGCGACTTTCGTCAATCCAAGGGGGCGCACTAGTCAAGTAATGGATCCCGCTAGCTTCAGCCTTGATTTGCACGCCGGCGTAGTGCATTCCGGGAAATCAATAGGGAGAAATGTATCTATCGGGCAAGGAAGGAGCTCGAAGCGTCTCCGCGGATGCCCCATGAACACCACGTGCCGTCGGCCGATTGCTGAACGAGGACAAAGTCACCGGCATCCTCATCGAACAAGAGTCGATGGCAAATGTCTTCGGCGACAACGTAAGCTTTCCGTTTGCCTTTCGGCAGCCGGTCCTGGGCCGGTATGAGGGCGTCGTCGCAGTCATATCGGGTCTCATACGGCTCGACAAGCAAGTTGCGCATTTTGTCGAGTTCTTGCGAGATTTTCTCGATGCCCCATGGCTCGCCAACGGTAGTTCCTTTGGGTGGCGTGCGGAAATCCGCCATGTATTGCGCCATATCGTCGAGGACCTTGGCCCTGAGTAGTTTGAGCGCAGCTTCCGTGACCATTATTTTCCCGTAAGGAGTTACGCGTTGCGACAGCCTGATTCATCCAATCGTCGTACAAAGGCAAGTAATTCAAATTGTCGGATCGAGCTTAGCAGAGGCCGTCTCAGCAATGACATGTCGCGAAGTGGGGTGTTGGAAGTTGGGGACGGTAGTCAGTAGGCGATGCGGCCTTCGCTGAAAGTTCGTTCCGCAGTGACCGCCCTAAGCGAATGACTCCTACTGGCCGCTCACGGCTGTCTCGATAACGGACCTCCCTCAGTGCAGAGGAGCGGCCCGCGCAGCGGCAATGCGCGCCTGCGCGAGCTTAAAGGCATCGCCTTCCCAAACATCCACCTGGCTGCCGTCTGCTAGATATTGTTGAAGGAAGTCCTTCGCGAAGCTCCATGGGTGGTAGAGCCCGCCTGCTTCGCTCGCTTTCGCGCTGTTGATGAACCAGAGGTCAAGGATTGCAACGTCGATGGTCTCGGACAAATGAAGCGCCTTCCTTGTACCCGTCCGCCAGTCGCCTCCCGCGTCCGCGAAGAACACCGGATGTTTGGCAATCAGTGCGCCGATTGATTCCTGGGTCTCGGCGGGTAGCTGCCCTACCACGTCGAGAACAAGGAACTCGAAGAACAGGTCCAACCAGCGCTTTTGTTGATGGTATGGAGCCATCGTCGCATAGAGGGAATCCAGCGAGAGTGGGAGGTTCGGTGCCGCATTTTCTGCAACGGGTTCAGCTTGCTCGGAAGGCGGGGCGGGAGAGCGAAGTAGTTTGATGGCGCGCTTGAACATGGGCAGTGGAGACGTTATGGGCGGCTCACGCCGCAAATCTGGATGATAATTGAAGGTCCGATGTTGGCTGCGACTATTCCAGTCGGTAATCCGGCGAACCGATCGCGGCAGGAAGAAGTCGACCCTTCACGGTCGTTCACTAAATCTCGAAGCGCATAGCCAGGTCCAGAAAGCTGTCAGCAATGCGGATGGCGCACTCTGGCGCCATGCCGATCATGGGCAGCATAAATACAGCCCCGGTAGGGTCAAATGCCAACAGCTCTCCGCAACCATTTCCGGCGAAAGCCAGGAACCCAGGCGCGTAGGTTTCGACTTCAACGTCGGAGTTATTGCCGGCAATTTCCTTGACCGGCCATAGCGCAACATACCCCGGTCTCGCTCCCTCCAGAGTAAATCCTTCGAAGACTCCGTGGGCCGCTAAGTAGTCAATGTACTGACGTGGGATAGAAGGCAACATGTGTTGGCTCTCGGTGTCAGATTTCCATGGTTATTGCCAGCGAACGTGGCAGGTGACGAAGCTTAGAAACGACCTAAGGTCGCGAATAGTCTACGTCCGAATCGCCGAACACGCGCTTAACAGCGAGGGGACGCCTGTCGGAGATATCCTCGTTTGGCTGCAGTCGATCCGGATACGCCAGCTCGAAACTTAACGTGCCATTGTTAATCGCGTAGCTCAATACACGCCACTCTGAATTGCCTGGAGTATCCTTCCACGTCTGCCAAAGGGCGTAGACCACCTCTACCATCTGAGTTGGGCCGTAACGGAAGCGAACCGGCTTATCGGATGTCCGGTAAAAGAGGTCTGCCGAGACTACCCCATCTTCCACCTCTGCATATAACAACAGTCGATCCACCGGCTCCCCGGCTGCCTCCAATGCCAATCTTCCGAGCTCCTGATAAAGCGATTCGAGTTTTGTAGAGCTCATACGTGCCCATTCCTCATGTGAGTGAGACTATCTTGTGCGCGATTGTCGGCGAGTTGAGCCGCGAGGTCGACTGACCGTTTGTGGCCGGTAGCGGCCGCTCGGGTGAGGGCCATTGTCCCAGGTTCGACTGCCGTTTCGAGGATGAGGCTAAATCAAAACGGGTTCGGGAAAAGCTCTATGCCAAGACAGAATCTCCACGCCGTCCCGTAGCCCCACAATCCAAAATGGATCCGATTGAAGTAACGCCTCCACCTCGGCTTTGTGGGCGGCCTTGACAATCCATAGGCCTCCTACTGGCGGAGAATCCAATTCTGACCTGAGCGAGCCTGCCGCAAGTACCTTGGATTGATGGCGTCTCAGCCAATCCAAGTGCGCCTCCATGTTTGCCGCGCGCAAATGGAAATTGCCTGGATTGTCAACGAAACGAACAGCAAACAGCATTAACCACCTCCGCCGGGATGAGCGGCGCCACTGCCGCATTCAGAATATTACGACACCGATCGCGGTGCCTATCGCGGGCTCCGGTGCAGCCCTTGGTTCAAAAACCCCGTAGCCGTTCGCCCGTCCCCACCCCGCTCCAAACGCAGGCACAAGCGGCCAGCGACACCGCCTGACGGGCACCCCACAAACCGCACGCCCATGCCGACATTTGAATTTGCCGCGCGCCCCGACATCTGAGACCGCCCTGGACATTCGATGTCGAAAACTGGTCGAATAATACTTATGTTAAATAAGTCACGACGTGATTTAATGCCTCGCTTGCTTTCACACCAGGCGGACCAGCATGCGAGCGCACAGCGCACCGGAGCTTCACCTTCCGGCCGCGTGATATGGTTGCAGCTCCCCAACCACTCGACCATGCGACCATGGCATCCGATTTCAAGACCGGCTCATACGACATTATTTGGCCCGATGGCGCCATGGCACCCGTGCGCATCCAGGGTGAGTTTCTGATGTTCTTCGACGCCCCAGTGGACCCGTTATCGGGCGCGCTCCGGGTGAGCCTTCCACCTGGCACTTCGAAGGAACACATGCCGGCTATGCCTGGGCGTGACGATGAGACGCGCCATCGGATCGAGGGCAGAACCCTGCAGTTGCAAACTCCGGGTGGCGTGGTGCAGCTTACGCTCACACTGGAGTGAGGCCCGTGGCTAGCCGGACGCCGTACTGATGGACGCGGCGCGGCGAAATCGCCGTGCTAGGATGCATGGGCGGACGGGCGTGTTGAGAGGGCCAGCCGGGCAACCCGGCCGGCACGGTGCTTAGCGCGCCAGCAATTGGCCACAAAACCGCCTCCGGGCGGTTTTTTTGTGTCTCGCCGCCGTGCCGGGCCCGCAGAAATCGTTTCCGCCGCCGCCATTATGAAGAATAAAGTAGATTACCAGTCAAACGACTACGATAGACAATCACAGAGATTTGTCATTCCTTTGTACATCAAAGATGATCTAGACAACTTCGAATTTTCATCTACCGGCACATTGGCCAAGTACAAGGGGCATCACTATATATTATTTGCTGCGCACGCATTGGCCGGCAACCTGGATTTTGATAGGGTCCACATATTTGGGGCGGACGGCCAATTCCATCAGATAAAAGCTCTTTCGATCGGCCACCACGTATTCAGCGATCAAGATATAGTGATCGTCGACTGCTTTAATCAGGTGATGGACGGAAAAAACTATTTCAACTTAGACCAACATAGTCTCATCGGATTTGAAAAAAAAGTGTTTGCTTGGACAGGCTTCCCGGCGAGCCTATCAAACTCCAAGCAGGTTCACAGAAGCAACACTCCAGATAAACTAAAAGAAAGATTTGTGTCCGTCACCGACCATGGGAGCTATTTCAATAATGCCCGTTACTTTACAATACACGCGAAATTGAAAGCGAACAACAAAATCCAAATAGCAGGGGTATACAATCGCAAAAATGTAAATCTGAAATATAAAGGCAATGCGAGCACCGGCCCCCATCCAAAAGGCATGAGTGGCGGGGCCATGTATTTTTTTGCAAAAGATACTATCCTC
Source organism: Cupriavidus sp. SIMBA_020 (assembly GCF_046535395.1). Classification (NCBI taxonomy): domain Bacteria; kingdom Pseudomonadati; phylum Pseudomonadota; class Betaproteobacteria; order Burkholderiales; family Burkholderiaceae; genus Cupriavidus; species Cupriavidus sp. SIMBA_020. The sequence continues at coordinate 91,459 of NZ_JAWRWU010000011.1, forward strand.
AAGTCTAGTCTTGATGAGACATTTCGATTTGCTGGAATTGGCATAGAATACAAAGACAACACAATTATCGGTGTGCCCAGATCGAAAATCGTAGAGCTGCTAGAACTATTCGATAAAGAAATGCCGTTGCGCCTTGCTTTAGCCTCAAACCATGACCCCGATAACGGGGCTGGCCAAAATTAAAATATGGGCCCTAGAGCGACACCTGATTAGCGACCACTTCAACGTCTGTCGCCGACGCTCGAGGTTTGGAGGAACGCGGCCAACTGCTGCGGTTTCGTGTGACAAATTAAACCCCCGGTGCGGGGCGCATCTTCGATCGCAAAAGCGCTGAACCATAAGATGATCTTCAACGACTGCAGAGTCCAATCGTTTGGCGCCGAAGGCGAGGTGCCCGGCATATGCCTGATCAAACTGGACGCAAAAAATATCGCGCTTGAATACGAAGATGAGTATGGGCAGGTCGTTTACACGGGCCAAGCAGAACACCCTGGTCACTATGTTTTGCGCTGCCCTGATCGAAAGGGACTAGCTACCTTGCATCGTATGCCTGGGAGCAGCATCCTGGAAGGATTTTGGCGCGAGGGCGACGCTACAGGGATGTGGCGCATCCACCTGCCGGAGTTGGTCGATTTGGCCTAACGCCATGGTGACCGGCGCTCATCTTTGACCTCCGGTTGCTAGTTTGCTACGGGACTCCCCAGTCCCTGAGGCAAATGACGGTGACCCGGTCGACCCCATTCAGGGGACTGAAGGCCTCGCGTACCGTACTACCGGTAGCGGCTCGTCAGCCGCTGAGTCTGCCGCGTGCTCAGGTGCCGCCTCGGTGCGGTGGCTCCGCCGGTTTGTGGAAATCCTGAAGGCATGGCTTGATTCTGCACTGTATATTCATACAGTTATAGTCCTGTAGGACGCGGGCCGATACCGAGCCAGCCGTGCGCGCGGGACACTGAGCGTCATACCCCCAGACACAGGAGACGATCATGGCCAATGCAGACATCCACGTGGTGCCCGCCGGTGAAGGCTGGGCGGTCGAGGCCGCCGGCGGTGGCAAGCGCACGATGTACGCAACCCAGGACGAGGCGATCAAGGCCGGCACCGAACGCGCACAGCGCGACAAGGTCGAGCTACTCATCCACGGTCGCGACGGACAGATCCGAGAGCGCAACTCCTTCGGGCACGACCCCCGCAACGTCAAGGGCTGACGCCTTGCCCTTAGTTCACTAAAATATCGATGTCGCCGCCCGCAGGCGCGACGCACCAGTCAATTGAGGCAGCCCGCTCCCGCAGCGGGCTTTTTTTTGCGCTTGTCGGCAGCTGGCTGATCACTGTTTCCGCCTTTCGCCTACGGCGCACGGGGAACACATCTCCTACGCTCGTCTCATCCCCCTCGAAATTTCAGGAGTGCATGATGGCTGCGCGCTCTATCGCCTCGCTTTCGATCAGCTTCGGCTTGGTCTCGATCCCCGTAAAGGTCTTTTCCGCCACAGAGAGTAAGGCGGCCATCGGCTTCAATCTTCTCCACAAAGGCTGCGGCTCCCGCCTGCGACAGCAATACATCTGCCAGCGCGAGGGTGTCGTGGTGGACCGGGTCGATATGGTCAAAGGCTACGAGTTCGAGAAGGACCAGTATGTGATCTTCGAGCCAGACGAGTTGAAAGCCCTCGAGGAGGCAACGCAACACACTATCGACATAGTCGCCTTCATGCCACTGGCAGCCATCGACCCTATCTACTACGACAAGGCGTACTTCCTGGGCCCGGACAAACGAGGCGGCAAGCCCTACAGCTTGCTCGCTGAAGCGCTACGCGCAACGGGGAAATGCGCCCTGGCCAAATGGAACTGGAAGGGCAAGCAATACATGGTGCAGATCCGAGTGGGCGAGGACGGGTTGATCCTGCAGCAACTGCTGTATGCCGACGAGGTTCGGTCAATGGCTGACCTGCACGTGGAGACCGTCGCGGTTTCCGGCGCCGAGCTGTCGCTGGCCGAGCAGTTGATCGAGCAGAACTCGGTGGAAGGCTACGATCCCGCCGAGTACACCGATGAAGAGAAGCAACGGATCCTGGCACAGATCGACAAGAAGATTGCGGGCCAGGACATTACCGTGGCGCCTGAGACGCCGGGGGCGGCTTCGGGCGCTGAAGTCATCGATCTGATGGAAGCGCTCCGAAAGAGTATTGGCTCCTCGAAGGCACCCGTCACCGCGAAGACGGCGACGAAGGACACGAAGGCGCCCGCTCGGCGCGCCGCAAAGCGCGCCGAAACCACAGCCTCCCCCGCTAAGAAGACGAGGACCCTTGCCACCACTGGTCTTGAGCCAGGATTGCAGGCCGAGTTCGTCCAGCAGCGTTTTGACCAGGAGGGCCGCCTCCTGCATCGTTTGCCAGCTGACACCTTCGCCCGGGTCGAGATCCAGGATGAACCGGTCGGGAGTATCGATCTTTCGCGCCACCGAATTCCAAGTGTGAAATTCGACCACGTTCATCTGCGCGGCGGCCACAATGGCCTCAGCGGAGTTAGCTGCGAGGAGGGCCGCGTGGCCTGGCCAAAGGGCGGCCGGCAGTTCGGTAAGCCCCGGAATGGCAGTTTCCGTGTGCTTCTGGAAAAACTGTGGCTTCCCGATGCCTTCCGGCGCCCGCACGAGCGACAGCGGGCGATCTTTCAGGTGCGGGAGCATCCGGTTCGCGATGCTCTCGTAGTAGCGCACAAGTTCGAGCTTGGTAATGCCGCTGCTGTCGTCGATGACTCGTCCTGGGTTGGTGACCTTGACGGAAGTGACGCCTTGGGGGGCAACGGCGGTCTGCAAAGCCTCGCGGCGAATTTGCTTGGCCGGCTTGTCGGCGCGCATGCCCTTGAATGAAGCGTGACGAACCTGCCCTTCAGGCGTCCATTCGGAAAATTCCACCTCCACAACGAGCTTCGGCTGTACCCAGTGAACCGGCCCATCGCTACTGCGCCCCCAACGCTTCGCTTTCGTGAAGACGCCGAACGGCATGGCATCGACTACCTGGGCGCCGAGCCGTCGCCGCAAATCGGCGGCCGTCGCGCTGTCCCAGCCGGTTCCGACGCCGCCTACGTAGCGTAGCTGGTTGCCTTCATACACCCCGAGATATAACTTGCCAACCTCGTTCCCTCCGCCTCCACGATCTGAGAAGCCTCCCACAACGAATTCCTGCCTCAGCTTGCACTTTGCTTTCAGCCACGTCGGCGTGCGAGCCGATACATAGGGTGCATCGGCGCGCTTGAACATCAGCCCTTCGAGTTGCAAGTCACACGCGGCCCTGAACAGCTGGGGCCCAGGCGCGTCGAAGGCGTCGCTGAAGCGCAGGCGCTCCGAAGACTCGGACAGGATTTGCGCGAGGTGGGCGCGACGAGTGTCGAGGCGCAACTGTCGCAGGTCACGCCCATTCCAATATGGGACGTCGAAAAGGAAGAAGAGAATCTCGTCGTTTCGATGGGCGGATATCGCGTTCTGCAAGGCGTTGAAGTCTGGCAGATCGTCGCGAAGCACGACAATCTCGCCATCGAGCCACGCCTCCCGGATGTCCAGCTTGCCGATATCGCTGGCAAGCGACCGAAACTTGCTCGTCCAATCATGGCCGTTCCGCGTGAATAGTCGGACTTCGCCGTCCTGTATCCGTGCGAGCAGCCGGTAGCCGTCGAACTTTGTCTCGATGATCCATTCTGGCCCGATGGGCACGGTAGGGGAGAGGGTTGCCAGCTGCGGCGCGAGCTTTGCCGGAAGGGCGGCAAGGGGAGCGTCTTCCACGGACTGTGCCGCCGGGGCTTCGCGGTTTTGGTCCGAAGCGGGCCCGGCCGGCGGTTCTCCTTTCCCTGAGACGCTATTGGGCATCGCCGTAAGCACGTCGAAATCCGCGAGCGGGCGCGCCCAGGCGTCACGCTTCTTGAAGAGAATCCACTGTTCAGACTTATCGCCAGGCTTGGCAATACGGACTAGCTCCCACCGGCCTGCGAGCTTGTGGCCGTGAAGGTCGAACAGGATTTTTCCGTCGTGCAGGCCTTTCCTTGGATCCCCGATTGGCGTCCACGTGCCGCGGTCCCAAACGATCACGGATCCTGCGCCGTATTGGCCGCGAGGGATCTCGCCTTCGAATGACGCGTAGTCCAGAGGATGGTCTTCGACATGGACGGCAATGCGTTTTTCGGCCGGGTCGAAGCTTGGACCCTTTGGCACGGCCCAGCTGAGCAGCACGCCATCCAGTTCTAAACGGAAATCGTAGTGCAGCCGGCGGGCCCAGTGCTTCTGTATCACGAAGGACAGCGCGCGGGAGGCGCCCCGGACGCGTTTCTTGCGCGCCACCGGCTCGGGCGTAATTGAGAAGTCCCGCTTCGCATCGTAGCGGTCCAGGGCGCGGGTCGGCGACGTCATGCCAAGGGTTTAGCTGGTGATCATCCGATACTGGTTGTAATGTCTCAGCGCATCCTGCGGCCGTCCGGCGCAGTCGTAGAGCCGGCCCAAGTTGAAATGAGCGTCGGCATTCCTTGGATCCAGTGCCAAGCAATCGTGATAGGCATGTTGTGCGCCGATACAGTCGCCGAGGTCTTCGAGTGCCAGCGCCTGATTAAAGAGGAGGGCGGTGCTGTTGGGGAATCGGATGCGCGCTTCTGCCAGGACACGCAGAGCCTCACCGCAGTTTCCGTGGTCACAGAGCAGGGCGCTTAGATCTACCCACGCCGCATGCAGAGCCGGATCGAGCTTCAACGCCCGGCGGTAGGCGTCCTCCGCCTCGCCATTGCGAGCCTGTCGCTCGTACTGCCGACCTGCTTCATAGAGACGGTAAGCATCGGTGCTATCGCTCTTTCTGTGTGCGACGACGTCTCCGACACCGTAGGGCTCAGAAAGCTGGAACCGCATCTGCCCCGTGTCCGCCTGCCATTCGCGGCCGTTGGCGCGGGCGACGATGTTCTTACCTTCGGCGCGCAACGATGTGGCCGCTGCGTCTGCGGCGATGGCTTTGGTGCGGAGCAGCGATTCCTTTATACGCCCGGCAGAGATATGGGACTGGCGCAGCGCGGCGGCCATGCGCAGCACCACCAGGTCGCGGAAGCCGAAAAGGTATTCGCCATGGTGGCCGCGTACAGGCGCCATGACGCCTGCGGCAACCAGCCCCATGACTGCACTGCGCGGGATGCCGCTGATGTCGAGGACATCTCGGATGGTGTAGGTGCGCATCACGCTTGCTTCTGCACGTCGTTGTTCCGCTCACTGGCCGGCACGGCTACGACGTCGTCAAAGACTTCACCCGCGCAGCGGTCCAGCACTTGGCAGCCACCCTGCCCCAACGATTCAGCGCCAAGTCCGGACCGGCAAATCGCAAAGGGAAGATATTCGTGGACTACCTGCGAAACGGCCATGCGCAGACAACGGCGGCGGCGTTCTCAGCGCGCGCGCGGCCCGGCATGGGTGTCTCGATGCCGGTTGCATGGGACGCTCTTTCGGAACTGAAGAGTGGTGCCAACTGGAACGTCAGAAACGCCCGGGAATACCTCAGTTTCGAGCGCGTGGATCCGTGGGCAGGCTACTGGACGGCCCGTCAAACGCTCACCGCGGCGATTAAGGCACTCGGCTAATCGCATCGCCGCCAGTGCCGTCCGGGCGCTATACTACTGTATATCCATACAGTATGTGCGACGCATCATGCCTTTTCACTTGTCCGAATGTCCGATTTGCAGCGCGATGGCAGAACGGACGGGACGCCCGACTTCGCATGTCTACTACTTCACATGTCCAGCTTGCGGCACGTTCGCAATTACGCGGCCGGCACTCGCATGTCGCGCCGTGCCGTTGTCGGCGAGGCAGGACATCCGCCGGCTCAACTCGTTCGGACACACGCCACAGATCGAATTGGTCCGAGAAGGTCTTCGCGTCGTGCCTGCCAAGCACGCCAAGCCGTGACCGCGAGGCCGCCATGCTTTTTGAAGTCATGAAGCTCTGCCTTGAAGGGCGACGCCTTCACCGCGGCTGGTGGGGTGGGCAGCGCCTGTATCGCGGGCAGGTCCTTATTGAGGATCGCATGGACACGCGCGCTCATCGCGTATTGCCCCATGCCTTCATGGCCTACAGCAAACACCAGGACGTGAATGAACTCGGTGTACTTTACGATGCCCGGCTGGTAAAGCTATCGGCAGATGATCTTGTCATCAGCGGGTTCGAGCGCGACGCGATCCTGGAGAAGGAATACCGCCAAGCATGGCTGCTGCGATTGATCTCGCCGGCGGAAATGGATACGCCGATTGAGGCGGATGTGGCTCGAGGACGATCGAAGCGGCAGGAATAGGACAACGGGAGAAGCTATGTGCGTGAACTACACCCCTGTGCAACGCCAGGTATTGCGAGATGTATTCGGCGTCGAGCCACCCCCCGCGGAATGGCGGGCCGAAGCTTGGCCAGACTATCTGGCCCCGATTGTCCGGGCAGATGAAAATGGCAAGCGGGAGGCTGTGATGGGCTCCTTCAGCATGGTGCCAAAGGCGAAGATCCCACCCGGCGTTCGCTACTATCCGACTGCCAATGCGCGCGCCGAAACCATCAGCAAGCTCAGCTCGTTCGCAAAGCACTGGAAGGCCGGACAGTTTTGTTTGTTACCGGCGACGGCCTTTTACGAGCCAAACTGGGAAACGGGCAAGGCGGTGCGTTGGAAAATTGGTTTGCCCGGCGCCGAACCCTTTGCGATTGCCGGCCTGTGGCGCAGCTGGCCAGATGGGGGCCTGTCCTTCACCATGCCGACCCTGAACGCTGACACCCACCCTCTCATGCGCAGGTTCCACAAGCCCGGGGATGAAAAGCGCGGGGTCGTAATCCTACCGCCCGAAACGTGGGACGACTGGCTGAACTGTCGAGATCCGGAAGTGGCGCGTTCGTTTCTTCGTCTCTACCCTGCCGAGTCTCTGTTTGCCGAGCCGGCTCCGATGCTTCCGCGTACCGGCAAGCCTGCGACGAGCGCCGCGGAAATCTAGGTCGCGCGCGCCGATGGCAGAGAACGGCCAGAAGCGGTCAGTCGGCGTGGCCGCCCAGATCGCCGACAATTTGATACGCTCAAGAGCGAGGCCCGAACGGGAGGGGGGCAAATATGGGACCAAAAACACAAGAGACGTCGCTGAGCGGAAATCTCGGCTTATCCTCAAGCAGCCCTCCCAAAGTTCAGCGGCGCTTGCCGTAACGAGCGGCTTCGTCCAATGATCGTACCTTGGTCACCCGCATGCGGGCATCGAATGTCGGCCAGATCGTGTCGCCGTTTCGTGGCGACACGATCCAAGCAGGAAAGCGGAAGGCCCCGGGGATCTCGGTCTCAACAAAGCGATACTGGGTGCTTGATGGCAGCACCAGACACGCCGCGTTGCTCTTGTTGCCGTTCGCGTCAATCTCGCAGCGGTTGTACAGCGGCGGCAGTCGAAGATTCGATGTGTAGTCTGTCTTGCCACTGAGGAAGATCGCCGACTCGTTCAGGTTCTCGATCAGCACAGCCTTGTCGCGCTGTGGGTCCAGATAGTAGGCTACGAACGAGTGTTTGATGAGATCCTCGCCATAGGGTAGCCGGCCGTCGAGCCGCGTCACCACGCGATGCCGCGCACCTAGCTCGCGTTCGGCATACGTATAGCGCGCCGTCAGCAGGCTTTCGCGTTCACTTGAATAGGCCGCGTCAAGGTCGCGTAGATCCCGGTTCAGGGCCGCCATCGCCGCGCGCAGCTCGACAATCCCTGGCTTGGGAGCGCCGTTGGCCACTTCACCAAATGCGGTGTTGTAGATGTCGGTGATGCCCTTGATGGCATCTCCGTAGGCTTGCCCCGCACCCATCACGTCACCGGCCGCGACCGCACCGACGAAGGCTGAAATGGCAGGCTGCGCCTTCTGTATGACGCTCACGAGATCGCCAAAGCTTGCGCCGGTCTTGGCCGGCAGCGCTTCGATCTCTGCTATACGCTGCTGCACGGCGGCCAGCTTTGCCAGGAGCATCTGCTGGCGTGCCACATACAGCTGCTGGTTGAGCGCAAGTTCTACACCGTTGAGCGCGCGCAGCTGCTCGGCGCTCGCTTCAACGACCTCAGCCAAGGTATCGACCACCAGTTTGCCGTTGATCGCCGCCGTCGCATCTGGATTGGCCACACTGAACGCGCCGGAGGTCCCGGAAAAATAGGCGGAGGCCAGATTGCCGGCGGGAACGGTGTCAAGTTTGCCCAGCCGCTGCACCAAGCCACTGATACTAGGTGAGACCATCGGGTAAGGTGCGTGGGTGAGCGCGGCACGCATGCCGGCGAACGGCTCGACGGAGGGCACTTCCGACACCGGCTGGCCAGCCACCTGCCGCGCTAACTGCAGGGCCCAAAGGCGGTTGGCGGCCAAGGCGATGCGCGAAAGCGTCGAGCGCTCGAATTCTTCCATGCTGCGGTACTCGACACGGACGTCCTCGCGCGCGCGTTCGACGAGATCACGCATGTCCATCGAGGGCCGCGCATCGGTGCTCAGCGCAAATGCATCGGCGCGCTCCAGCGCTTCAAGAATCGTGGCTGTACCGACATTTATCGCGCCGGCTGTGCCGGCAGCCGCCGCCGGATGGTTGCCGACCGGCTGGCGGGCACAGATGTTGTCGGACACCTGCGCATCGACCTCGCGCGCGTCAAGCGTGCGGTAGATAGCGGCTGGTCCCGGTGGACCACCGGTCACATTGGTAGCCTGCTGCAGCCGAGCCAGCTCGGCGGAGGAGAAGGGCGCGCCGATCCGATACAGGCCCACGCTTCCCGCGTCGCCGCCGGCGCCGGGCGGCGCGCTCAATCCGCTATTCACATAAAGCTCGTCGGCACAAGAAGAGCCCCCACTGTGGTTCACGCGCGAACACCCCGGCGGACTGCCCATCCCGCCCTTACCGCCACGCAGACCACCGGCTTGAAAGGCGAAGTTTGGCGAAGCGTTGGGACCGGCGCAGATTGCAGAGATCGGGGCGACACCATGAGTGAGGGCATCGGCCACACTATAGGACTTGGCGAAGATCACAATGGCACCACTCTGGGCCAGCCCCCGGTCGGGTTCGGTGAGCAGGGGCGGCGGACTGCCGTTGGCCGTACCAAAACCTTCCGGCAGCTGGATGGTCGCGCCGCTGGGAAGCTCCGGCGCATAGGTCGCTCCACCCAACACAACGGCCTCCGGGTTATCGCGGTAGTAGCTCGCGAAGAAATTTTCGTAGGGCGCTCCAATCGTGACGCTATTGCGGTAGTAGCGCGCGCGTCTGCCGATATCGAAATAGACGCGGCTGTCGATCGGGGCGCGCACATCAAGCCGGTTGGCCAGGATAAATATATTGCCGCCGTTGGAGCGCAACGGCGCATGAATCGCAATGGTATCTCCGATGCACAGGATGTCGGCGGCGTGGTTGGTTACGATGTCGGCGTAAGCGTCCTCGCGTGAAATCATCGGTGGGCTGTAGGGCGGCTGAACGCCGCCGGGTTGATCGGCGGGATCGATGAACCGTGCGCCTGTATAATAGTCTCCGAAGCCGGTGCGTTCAGTTCGCCGGATCGTGTAGCAGCCCGTCGGGAGGTTGCGAGCCTTGTCCAGCGCGCCGTTGTTGGTGACGGGGTCGCTGGCGCCAAGTGCTGGCAGCCCCTGCAGGCCCTCGGCGGTGACACCGGCGAGCAGCAGCATTCGGCGCAGGGCGCGCCATGGCTTGGTCGACATCGTTTCCTCCATCTGCTGCATCGCAGGCCACTGCACTGGACAGGACGCGGCAATTCTGTGGTCGCAGCGAACATTCCCGCGCATGAGCTATTTGATACCGTGCGTTAGCGCACAGACCGCGATGCCCACGAACCGGCACGACGGCGTGCCGGCCCTACGCCCCGATGACCGGGAGGAGCGCTAAGTCGTCGCGCCGTTTCAATAGCCGTCTTGTCCCATAAGCCAACGGCGACCCCAGGTCTCCGCCTAGCTGCCCATTGTTCACCCCTCTGCCCTAGCGACACGTGACTGCTTTCGGTCAGCAGCGACGTCAGCAACTCAATTGTCAACTCCTCGACCGTATTACCTGGCGCAAACAGCAACGGATATTTGCGAGTAGAGCGGTTGTCGCGCATGAGCGATAATTACGCGCTTAGGCCTAGGAGACCTTATGCTGCAAAGCGCACGAGTACAGCGATTCAAATCCATTTCCGATGCTACCGTTCCATTTGGACGCGTAACTCTTCTTGTCGGGCCCAACAATGCAGGTAAAAGCAGTTTCCTTCATGCTATCCAGTTTGGAGTTTCCGTTGCGCAGAGCCTGCGCTTGGACAACGTCGCAATATGGAACGGCGAGGATTTATCTGGAAGCCTTGCTGCACAACAGCTTGTGTACACGCCGCTTCGGGATGTACATGCGCTTGCCGCAGGAGGAAACCTTCGTCAGGACGCGAATCAAGCAATCTCGGTAACGCTGACGACAGACGATATCGGTTCTGCAACGATTCAAGTAAGACGTGGAAAGAACAAGAACATCGCTGTAAGTATTCAAGGAAGTTCGCTTGGCAAGCGGCTTGAGTCAATGGAGCAACCGTTCAGCGTTGTTGCACCAGGGTTGGCCGGTATCCCAGCGTTTGAAGAGTTTCGATCGCCTGGGATAGTCCAACGAGCGGCCGCGAAAGGCGATGCAAATAGTGTGTTTCGAAACGTGCTCTGGCTTCTGAAACAAGACGCAGCAGCTTGGCAAACATTCAATACCCGTCTCGAATCGATCTTTGGCGGTTTGAATATCGATGTTTCATTCGATGCAGCCGTCGATGAATTCATCTCGGCGAAAGCGGTGAAAGCAGAGAGTACCCTGCCGGTCGATTCATGCGGAACTGGCGTTCTCCAGGCCATCCAAACGCTCGCATACATTGGGGTGTATAAACCGTCGCTTCTTATTCTCGATGAGCCGGACTCGCATCTGCACCCAGACAATCAGCGACGTATGGCGCGACTAATCGACACCATCACTCGATCGTCGGATCTCCAAGTCTTGATTTCTACGCACTCGCGGCACTTTCTGGACGAGTTTACCGAACTTGGTGCAACCGTCCACTGGTTCTCTGAAGGCGCGATTCATGCGGATAATACAGATCGGGTGTCGGTTCTGCTCGGCCTTGGCGCACTTGACGCGGGGGATCGTCTTCGCAACGGGAAAACGCCACTTATCGTCTTGACGGAGGACTCAAAGCCAGACGGCCTTCGAATCCTCCTACAAGCGTCCGGCCTAGGCGACGACGTATGTCAGATTTGGTCCTATGCTGGTTGCAGTAATGTTCAATCGGCTAAAGTCCTAGCAAGCTTCATCCGTGATCATGCGCCCGGCACGGTGGTCCTGGTCCATCGAGATAGGGACTACATGACCGATGAAAAGGCCGAGTTGTATTCTCGAAGCCTTACCGATGCCGGGATGGCGGTTTTCCTAACTACCGGTACTGACGTTGAAAGCCACTTCTTGAATGTTGACCACATCGCCTTGTTAGTACCTGAAGTCGATCGACCTGTCGCCGAACAGATGGTCAATGAAGCTACTTCCGAATCCCGTGCTATATCGGTAGAGCGATGCATTAACCACTGGCACAACGAGGCACAACGAGATCGAAACAAGGGTGGTCCGGAAGTCAATGTCGGACGTATATCTGCAGACGCAAATGCTGCGTACGACGCTGAACCAATCCGTTTTCGTTACGGGAAACGCGTCCGGGGCGTGGTGGCATCGAAGCTACAAGCCCGCCTCGGCCGTAACGTTGATATCGTTCAGGCGTCGGCAGCGTTGAGCGTCCCCCAACTGCAAGACATTGCGCGTCGGCTTGTACATGATCCAGAGTAGCGTGAGGAGGGGCGAGCTATTCATCGCGAGCCTTGATAACGCAAGTCAGCGGTCCGAACGGCCGCTTTAGGGACATGCGTTTGACCGCTTCGGGTCGAGCAGGGACTATCGAATGACCGCTGTTGATCCGCAGTCGGCTTGGCGCCGTTGGCACATCGGCGCAAATACAGACGGATCCAGCGTTGCGCACAATGTAGTTCGTGCCCTGTTCGGGCGATGCTGATCTAGGCCAAAGCTGGCTACCGCGCACGAATCCAGCATGACTGCTGTAAGTTCAGTGCAGGTCAGTATTAAATTCCATGCAATTGCCCATTGGCGACGATCTTCTACGATCCATACATTGCCGGACAGTCCGTGGTCGGCCTTCCGCGCAACAATAAGTGGCAATGCGAGGGGGAGGGCCTGCGATGACGTCAGGCACATCTACAGGTCAGGTCTTAGGCCAGCCTAGGAGACGGCACCCACCGCGCTCTCGGAATCGCGTACCGCGCCCGCAGGCGTCTCGCGCTCCGCGACTGAGAAGCAATTCACGCCAATTCCACACGCCCCTGGCACCTGCCAAGGCACCAACTCTCTATTCCACCCGGCCGCCAAACCAAATTTGGCTCCGCCTGGAAATGGCCTCATCAACCGTTGGCTAGTACCGCTGATGAAACTTGGCAGGCGCTACCCTTCGCTGTGAGCCGATGGTCATTCACGTCGAAAGAAGGAGAAATCCAAATATGGCGACGATCAACCATTTCGGACCCTACTACGTCACACCTGCTGGAGGCTTGGCCCCCGGCGCAGCGTACAACGTGGTCTGGGGCCCCAGCGATGTATTCAAGGGTTCGACGATAAATGTGACAGCTCACCCTGGCGGCAACCGCAGAGGTAGGTATGCGGCCTGGATCAGCGACATGTCGATCGAGAACGTCATTAGCGGCACAGGGGACATCAGCTTTGTAGAAACAAATGCGTATGCCACGTTCGCAAACGACGGGCAGGAGACCATTGACTATGTTTCCTTGTACCTGACAGTGACAACTGCTTAGGAGATTTCCATGAGATTGACGGTTATTCATGACAGCAACGGGAGCATCGTTTCCATGGTTGCTTATCCCGAAGGTTCGCCTCCGATGTACCCCGAGACAAAGCCCGGGCAGCATATGACTGAGATGGAAGCGCCAGCAAATATCAGGCTTGATCTGGATGCCAGGCAGCTACATGAGCGCCTGTCCGAGGTGATGCAACACTATCGGGTGGACATGGGATCGATGAAGTGCAGCCTGACCAGGAAATTCTGAGGCTTCAGCAGCCTGGGTTAGTGGGCATGCACTGGATCGGCACAAACTGCCGCTACACCCAGGCTCGTTGATCGAAACACATTTCAACTGACCCTCTCCCCAAATTAGTCCGGCTTGAAATTGGAGTCTGCGGCTAATCTTTGGGTATCCGGCTGCGCGGCACCACCACCGGGGTCCGTCATTGTGTCCTGATGTGCCGCTGCAAACTCGCGTCGGCGTGAGCCAGCCCAGGCTGCTGTGCGGTCTTGCCCGTTGTATTCATCGCGCCACGCCTGAATCGTTGCCCTGGCACGGCGTAGCAACAGGAACCAGTGGTCATTCAGGCATTCATCCCGGAATCTCCCGTTGAGGCTCTCGATGTAGTCATTCTCGACTGGACGACCTGGCCGGATGAAGCCCGGGTGGTACGCCGCGCCGATATGCACATTCATCAAGGACCTTGCCCGCAACTCCGGACCGTTGTCGACCGTGATCGATACCGGCAGCTTGCGGCTGTCAGCAGTTCTCTGTCGAGCACGGCACCGACTCGTAGTCCCGTCAGCGAGGTATCGACCTCAATGGCAAGGCATTCCCGCTTATAGTCATCGACCACGGTCAGGCATCGAATCTTGCGCCCACTGGCAAGTGAATTAGTAAGTGGCATCGCTGATGCCGTGCTTGCGGCAAAGCTCCTTGACCGGGGCTCCCGCCTCCGCCTCCTTCAGTACGGCGATGATCTGGCTCTGAGCGAATCTCGTCTTCTTCATTGTTCTGCTTCCTCTGGGTGAAGCAGACTCCAAATCAATCCGGGACTAACTCAAGGGAGGAGGTCAGGTCGGAACTTCTGATTCTGCTGGGCTAATTGGCGGGCCTTCTTTGTTTCCCATGTCGACACGAAACACGAAGAATGGCTGACGCTCAAGTTCAGTATCTGACGATCCGATATCTTCTGGCCCTTTCGGGCGATGCGCGGGATCCGTTGACAAACTATCCTCGACGCGACGGTGCGACGCCGCAAGGGGATAACCATGAATGTCATCGAAGAGGTCGAGTGCATATGCGGAACGACGGTGGAAATTTCGGAGTTCCGCCTTGGGCTGAGGGGCGAGACCGTTCCGACGAAGGCGCCCTGTCCGATGTGTGGAAGGGCCCTGTACGAAGTCGAAATGGACGGCATGATCCTAGTTGAGGTGATACTTCACGCGAACGCCCGCGCTTCGTAGCGATGGTCGCGCAGTCCCCGTCATGGCAGACTCATAGAGGCGCAAGGGAGTTTTCGGTAACTAAACCATGCAAGTCGACAGTCGCTTTTATGTGATTTTATAGACACTTACAATACTCAGCAACGCAGCGCTCTGGTGACGCCATGAGCATATCCTCGCAATTGCTAATAGGACTTGCTGTTTGCGAACCGCCCTCGTCTCGGTGCTATAATTGCACAATTAATTGTACAGGTATCCCGGAGGAAGCCCATGCGCACTATTCATTACTCCGATGCTCGCAACAACCTGAAGGCGGTCATCGATCAAGCCATCGCCGACCACGACGGCGTGCTGATCACGCGCCGTGACGCGCCCAACGCCGTCATCATGTCGCAGGAGCAGTACGACGGTTGGATGGAAACCATGTACCTGCTTAGCAGCCCCGCCAATGCGAAGCACCTGATGGAGTCCATCGAGCAACTGCGCCGCAGTGAAACGGTCGAGCGCCAGCTGATCGACCCCGATGCTGCATGACGCGCAGTGTGCTATTCACGGCCAACGCCTGGGAAACGTACCTCTATTGGCAGAACCAGGACAAAAAGACTCTCAAACGCATCAACGCGCTGATTCAGGACGCGCAGCGAGGCCCCTTTGAAGGCATCGGCAAGCCTGAGGGCCTGAAGGGCAATTTGTCCGGCTTTTGGTCCCGGCGCATCGACGATGCCAACCGGCTGATCTATGCTGCCGACGACGAAGTGCTCCGCATCGTCAGTTGCCGTTTCCACTACGGCGACAAGTAAGCCTCAGGACGGCGCAGACCTAGGCTCGCCGAACTCGGCGTTCGACACCGGGTGAAATATGACCTAAAAGGTGCTTGGTGACCTCACGTTCCCATGGACCCTAGCGTGGCTATCCTGGGCTAAGACCCACTCCAGCTAATAGTGGTGGTGGCATAGGCGCTACATCGTGACTGGGTTGTGCCAGCGTCTGTTATCTGGAGAACGCCAGGCGTGACATCATCGACGGCTTCCTGCGCTTTCAGCGAGAAGTCTATCCGCAACGCGTTGAGCTCTTCAAGCAGCTCGCGACGACGCAACATCCAAAGGCGCCGTTCGTCACCTGCTCGGGCAGCCGCGTGGCGCCTGAACTCCTTACGCAACGTGAGCCGGGCGAATTGTTCGTGATTCGCAATGCCGGCAAGATCGTGCCTTCGTACGGCCCGGAACCCGGCGGCGTCTCGGCCACCGTCGAGTATGCGGTCGCGGTGCTGGGTGTGAAGGACATCGTGACTTGTGGCCACTCCGACTACGGCGCAATGGGCGCCATTTCGCGGTGCACGTGCCTTGACCATCTCCCGGCGGTTGCGAGCTCGCTGCGCCATCCAGATGCCACCAAAGCAATCAACGCGGCGCACCATTTCGACACGCCTCGCACCAAGCTCGACGGGCTCGTGCGTGAAGACGTGATCGCGCAACTTGCGAATCTGCGCACGCATCCTTCAGTGGCCCTGGCGCTCGAACAAGGACGACTGACTGCACGGCTGGGTGTACGACATCGAGGCAGGCAGCATCGACGCACTGGACGGCACGACTCGATGCTTCGTGCCGTTGGCCGAGTCGCCGACGACAGTTGCGGTGACTGACCTTCGCCACGGAAGCGTATAACTGCCCCCCTGGCGGTCTGTACTGCGGCACGCCAATCGAAGGGCCTGAAGTGAAGAGCGTGCGGGGCAGAGATTCTGCCCCGCACCTCATTGCAACGGGGGTACCGCCCCAAGCTTTTCCGCGAGCATCCGCTCATACACGCCGAAATGCGTGTCGACTTCTGACTGATCCACCACGGTAACTTCCACCCCTACCCTGTCCTGCGGAAGCCCCAGCAGGATCGCTAGTGCGGGTTCGAGATGAAATGCCGCCTCTTTATCTCTGGCGAACGTGGTACCGATCCGGATCAGGTAGCTTTCCTCGCGCTGCGCGACCACTTCGACGAGCCTTGCCCGGGCGCTAAGGTTGCATTCGATTCCGATCTTTGCCAGTTCGGCCAACTGACGCGTACGCTCGGTCGGAAAGCCCCGCTCGCAGCGCAGGCGTGTACGGTGGCGGCCGAGGGTCAGCCATTCGGCATGAAACTCCATGATGTCCTCGTCATTCGGTTCACGCCGGCGAGACGCGCAAACATCTGCCGGCGTGTTCGGTCAACTGGCGTTGACGGTGATGCGGCGCGGCTTGGCTTCCTCGCGTCGAGGAATCATCAGCCGCAGCACGCCGTTCTGCAGATTGGCTTCGATCCGGGCGGTATCGAAATCCGGACTGACCGCGAACGTACGGGCAAAGCGCGGCTGTTGCAGCTCCAAATGCTGCACGCGCAGGTTTGGCGGTACGTCGACCATCGCTTCGCCCTCGATAAACAGGTGACCGTCGTGGACTTTGACGTCCAGATTGTCTCGTGTCACGCCCGGCAGGTCAGCAAACAACGTGATGCCACGGGCGTCCTCGACGATATCGACGGGCGGCGTCACGGTAGGCCGGCTGGGCCGGTTCTCCGTAGACTGATGCTGGATAGGCGCCGATTGGGTCGTATGTTGGCCGGCCGATGCGACCTGGGTGCTGGTGATGTCATCCATGATCTGACTCCTGGGCATTGGCGTTACTGAACGGCGATCGCCTTGGGGCGCGAGGCCTCACGCTTGCCGACACTGATGGTCAGGCAGCCGTTGACATAGCGGGCCTTGACGTTGTCAGGGTCTGCCTGCTGCGGCATTTCGATCACACGCCGGAATTTGCCGGCGAACCGCTCCTGTGCATAGACGCGCGTCGCTTCGCCGCTGCCTTCGGCTGGTACCTCCAGCGACGCACGCTCCCCACTGATTGTCAGCATGCCTTTATCGATGGAGACGTCGAAACCGTCCGCCTGCATGCCGGGAGCGAAGACGACGATCTCTATCGAGTCGTCCGTCGCGCCAATGTTGAGCAGCGGAAAGGTGCCAGTGCGGCCGGCGCGAAGGCTGGATGGAAAGCCGCCCGCCAGGTTCGCCATTTG
Organism: Cupriavidus sp. SIMBA_020; assembly: GCF_046535395.1. Classification (NCBI taxonomy): domain Bacteria; kingdom Pseudomonadati; phylum Pseudomonadota; class Betaproteobacteria; order Burkholderiales; family Burkholderiaceae; genus Cupriavidus; species Cupriavidus sp. SIMBA_020. The sequence continues at coordinate 108,793 of NZ_JAWRWU010000011.1, forward strand.
CCTTTGCAGGCGGTCGAATTCGCTGAACAGGTCGGTTCCGAAGAAGAACTCGCTCATGATCTACCCTCCTGAGGAATGCGCAATGAAGGGCGAACGGGCCACGCGCTCCAGTTCGCTCGCCATTGCAGCCGACAAACAAATCGAAACACGCAGCGCACCACGGTACGGGTGCGACTGCCTGAGCAATCCCAAGGTAGGAGCCGGCTAGAGGATTTCAAGGGGGAGAAAATCCCACCTAGCTGAGTGCTTTTCTGTGCATTTTACGTGGCGTGAACGCTATCCGTGGAACAAAGCTTGCACAGGACAAAGGCCGACCGCCTTGGCTTCGACGTTTCTAGCGCCCGGGAGACGTTCGCGACTGCACGCTGCGGAGCCAGCTCAAGATATCGATTCGCTGACGCCAAAGCGGCCCACCACCCTAGTCCGGCGCTATTGCCCAGGAGCGGCATCCAAGCGCCGTACGACAAAGACGCAGATCCTGCACTTTCGTTGGGGGAACATGTAGATATTGCCGGCGCCACCATAGGTCGGGGCACGCTCGTGGGGATGAACGGAGGCCCCTGGGTTGGTGGGAAAAGAGCTCGCGGTAGCCTGATGGTTGCTGTGATTCTCGCCCTGCTTCCACCGTGGGGGCATCTAGCTGGGCGAACTGCTGCCACTAAAATCGAGACGACTTTCAGTGCTGTCTGCCCCGTGAATCAACAGTACGGCATCGTCTGCCATCGCCCTATGGACACCAGCGGCAATAGCATCCGTCCTTGAAGGGTATGTTGATTTCTCGTCATCGCCATCAGATTTCACCATCCAGCGGCCATGTTGAGATTGAAATACTTCGACGGTCCTTGTAGGCATCATCCCACTCCTAGACACCAAATGTTCTTTCTTTCTAGCAACCCGCCACCGCCGTTTCAGTAGGACATGCGCCGATTTTGATGCGAGATAAGAGAGCCCATACATCCGTTATATGTAACGCGTCACGTCGCAGAGGCAAAGGTCATTCATTGGAGAAGGCCCGCTGAAGCGCCGGACACAGTCGCCACTTACAGTAGAGCGTGGGCATGTGTCTTCCCTTCGTAACTATTCCCTAAGGCATCCGCGCTTGGGGCGGGTCGCGCCGCAGGGCGTGCAATCTCGTCCCTGGTTTGATACGCCTTACAAAAGCACCAGCAGAGCAAGGGCACCGCCACCAGCACGGTCAGTACCAGCGCCAGCAGGACCCACCAGGCCCAGATCATCAGCGGCAACCAGCACAGCATGCTGTAGAACACCACGCGTCGGGCGATGGCGAGCCCAGTCGGTGGAATCAGCCCAAGCTGGCGCTGCAGGCGAAACAGCCGGTCATCGCGGACGAGCGAAAAGCCCTCGGAAGCGGCAACCCCATCCCGATCCGGGGCGGCGCCTTGCGAAGTAAGGGCCATGTCGTTGGCCCCAAGGGACAGCCGCGCTGGCCGCGCAACTCAGAAGCGTGCGGGCGACGGCCGGCTGGCCATGGCGCCGCTGCCCGGCGGCGCGACGCGGGCCGCCAGCAGTGCCGCCACGCGCGTCTGTCTGGCCGGATCGCCTGCTAACACCACGAGGCCGCTATCCGCCGCCTGTTGCCAGGCGATATCCCCGGCCAACAGGCCACGCAGCACCGCTTCGCCGGTGACGACCACGACATCGCCATCGACCGGCCCCGCATCGTGGCCGGCATGGACGTCTTCAGCATCCCGGGTACGCTTGCCGGACGGCGTGTAACGCGTCCACAGCCGCGACTCGACCAGTAGTAGCGACACCGCCGGCATTCGGCCCCTGACGGACGCCAGCCGCTGCTCCAGCGTATGCGCCGCGGCGTCGGCACTCACGCGAGTGTCGGCAGGTTCCGAACCGACCGCCGGCGCCAGCGTGCCGGCGCGCCGCGCATCGAGCATGGCGAAAGCCACGCCGATGGACGCCGGATGCGCGGCCCCTACCTCATCGCCGAGTACGAAGTCAGAGCCGCACGCCGCCGCGTGCAGCGGCTGGGCGAGACAGGCGGCCGCCAGCGCGGCTCGCATCCAGTCGCGGGCGGTACTCATGGCGTCACGATGTTGAGCCAGAACGGGAACGAGTCGAGCAGCCCCAGAAACTCGCCGAGCGCCTCGCGCCGCCCTTCCACCTTCATGTCGCCCTTGGCGATGGCGTTCTCGATCATCGTCTCCTTGAGTTGGATCGAATCGAGCGTCGCCTTGGACAGCGTGATCTTCGCGTCGGCCTGAGGCAGCGGCTTGCCATAGTTCAAGACGGCGTTCTCCACTGCGAGGCCATACTGTTTTCTCAGGTCGGTGAAATCCAGGTTTAGGGCAATCTTCTTGCCTGCTGCCTTCGGGCCGTTCAGCCGCACGGACAGATAGTCGAACAGCATCTCGGGCGGCATGGCCTTAATGGTGTCCGGGCTGGCCACGTCGGTGCCGCCGGCCTTGGGCACGCCGTTGCGCAACTCGTAGGCACCCATCAGGTAGACGCCGCGCCAGGGGCCGCTTTCCGCCTGGTAGCCGAGTTGTTCCAGCGAATCGGCCAGCAGGTTTTTGCCGGCCTTGCTATTCGGATTGGCGAAGACCAAGTGCTTGAGCGCTTCGGCAGTCCAGCGATACTCGCCCTTGTCGAAGTCGGCCTTGGCGCGGCGCAGCGGCGCAGCACCGCTGCCTCCCCGCCCATGTACTCGACGTACTTCTTTGCGGCCATCTCAGGGGGGAGGTTGTTGAGATCCGACGGATTGCCGTCATACCAGCCCATGTAGCGCTGGTACACGGCCCGGGAGTTGTGGCGGAGCGTGCCGTAGTAGCCACGGTTCGGCCAGAACTTGTCGAGTTCGGGCGGCAGCTTGATGAGCTCCGAGATCTCCTCCCCGGTGTAGCCCTTGTTCATCAGGTTGACCGACTGGTCGTGCGTGTACTTGTACAGGTCGCGCTGCTTCTTCCAGTAATCGATGATCTTAGCGCTGCCCCACATCGGCCAGTGGTGGGCCTGGAACTTGAAATCGACATCCTTGCCGTAGAGGTCGATGGTCTCCTTCAGATAGCTGGACCACTTCAGTGCGTCGCGTACCTGCGCGCCGCGCAGTGTCAGGATGTTGTGCATCGTGTTGGTCGTGTTCTCGGCCATCCACATGCCCTTGAACTGCGGGAAGAACGTGTTCATCTCCGCCGGCGCCTCGGTGCCCGGCGTCATCTGAAACACCATCTTCACGCCATCCACCGTGATTTCAGTGCCGGTCTTGCTGATGACGTCCGTGGGTACGATCAACCCCGCTTCGCCCGTCGACACGGTCTGCCCCAGCCCGCCATTCACGCCGCCACGGGCATTGCGGGGCAGCAGCGCCCCGTACATATACATGGCACGCCGACCCATGGCGTTGCCAGCGATGACGTTCTCGCTGATGGCGAGTTCCGTAAAACCTTCTGGCGCAAAGATCTTGACCTTGCCCGACCTGACATCGGCCTCGTTCACGATGCCGCGCACGCCGCCATAGTGGTCGATGTGCGAATGGCTGTAGATCACGGCGACGATTGGGCGCTGCCCTAAGTTCTTGCTGACAAAGTCGAATGCGGCCTTGGCTGTTTCCGCCGAAATCAGTTCTGCATGGTCAGTTGGGCGTTGCGCCACAGGCTTGGATTCACCGTGTCCGGCGCCGGCTTGTCGATAGCAATGTATTGTTTGTATTGCTCGAGGTCCCAGACCACGTCGCCCTTGGCGTTTCGGATCGTCAGGGCGTCGGGCTTGGCCACCAACCCACGCTGCGCGTCTTCGAAATCGGAGCGGTCATTGAACGGCAGTTCATTCAGGACGGCGGCATTCGCGGCCCGGGTTGCGGCCGTGGCGGGCTTCCCGCCAACTGGCTGCGGTTGTGCGGTGTTCAGCGAGGAAGCGCCTATCGCTACCGCTGTGCTCACAATCATTGCTATCCGCATCGCCCTCTCCGAAGTTATGTTGGCGGCATATCGCGTTGGTCATTCGCGATGATCGGAGCGTAAATGCAGAATTCTCACTGACGGAAGTGAGAGATTTCGAGTTCGTATATAGCGGATTCGATTGCCACAGAATTGCGAGGGCGTCCGTTGTCCGCCTGATAGGGGCCACCTTCTTCCCATGACTGCCAGTACGCCCTGCTTGCCGAACTCGCCGCGCTGCTCGATCCCGCCGGACTGCAAACCGGCGATGCCATCGAAGTGCGCTTCCGCAAGGACTGGTATGCGCCGCTAGGTGCGCCGCCGCTTGCCGTGGCGCGGCCGCGCTCGACCGAGGAAGTGCCGGCGATCCTCGCGCTCTGCCATCGCCACGGTCAGCCCGTGGTGCCGCAGTGGGGGCTAACAGGCCTGGCGGCCGGCGCGACGCCCCATGCCGGCGAGCTGGCACTGTCACTGGAACGCATGCGCGGCGTGGAGGAAATCGACACACAGTCCGGCACCATGACCGTGCTCGCCGGCACCACGCTGCAGGCCGCGCAGGAAGCGGCGCGCGAGGCGGGATGGCTGCTGGCGGTCGACCTTGGCGCGCGCGGAAGTTGCCAGATCGGCGGCAATATTGCCACCAACGCGGGCGGCAATCGTGTGATCCGCTACGGCATGATGCGCGATCAGGTACTCGGCCTGGAGGTGGTGCTGGCCGACGGCACGGTGCTGACATCGCTGAACAAGATGCTGAAGAACAACGCTGGCTACGACGTGCGCCAGTATTTCGTCGGCAGCGAAGGCACGCTTGGCGTCATGACACGCGCGGTTCTGCGACTGGCGCCGCTGCCTTCGAGCACGCAGACCGCGCTATGCCCGCTGGCATCGTTCGACGATGTGGTGAAGCTGCTGGGTCATGCGCAGCGCGCATTGTCGGGCCGGGTCTCGGCGTTCGAGGCGATGTGGGCCGACTACTACACGCTGGTCACCACGCGCGTGCCGGGCGTGCGTGCGCCGCTGCCGGCAGGCCATCCGTTTTATGTGCTCGTCGATCTGCAAGGCAGCGACGCCGCTGCCGACGGCGCGGCATTCGTGCGCATGCTCAAAGACGCCATGAGCGAAGGACTGATCGTCGACGCCAGCCATCGCCGCCAGCGGCAAGGAAGCCGAAAGCTTCTGGAAACTGCGCGACGCCGTGGCGGAGTTCCCGCAGATGTGGGCGCCGAACGCCGCGTTCGACGTCAGCCTGCCGATCGGCCGGATCGGCGCATTTGCCGACGCGCTGCGCACCGCGGTGCTGGCGCAGTGGCCGGGCGCCGAACTCGTGAACTTCGGTCATGTCGGCGACAGCAACCTGCACTTCAGTGTGCACCTGCCTAGCGTCGCCGCAGCGGACGTCCCCGAAGCCGCCATCGACGTCGTGGCGTACGAGGTCGTCCGCCGGTTCGCCGGCAGCATATCTGCCGAGCACGGCATTGGCGTGCACAAGAAGCCTTTCATCCTCCATTCGCGCAGCCCCGCCGAACTGGCACTGATGCGAGCCATCAAGCAGGCGCTGGATCCGAAAGGAATTCTGAACCCCGGCAGGGTGTTCGACGCAGCGTCGACGTAGAAACGAGCGACTGTTATGGGTCTCGCGGCATTGACGGCCGTGACCGCCGCGATGCTGCGAAGAACCCGTCATTAGAGACCGATGGCGCCCTCAGCAAGACGGGCAGAACATGGAGGAGCGCTTCCATGCAGCGTAGCGGAGCTGTGACGGCTCGACTTTCGCTGCGCGGTGGGTTTCTCTACAGCTCCAGAGCCTCATGCACAATGCCTGTTAAGCCGACCTCAGCACCAACGTTACTTAATCAGTATTTCGTACCTCTGCAGCGCAGTGCCCCGGTTCAATCCTGAGAGTTAACACCTGCGTCGCGCGCATCCGATAGGTATAGACTAGAGATATTCCCTTCTTTCCAAGAGCGGATACGTCAGGATTTCGGCAGATTGATTTTTCGAGTATCGGTTTCGCCGACTGCATAAAGCTCGCAACGCCGGGCGACTGCGGATCGAACCCCTTCAGCACGAGGTCAAAAGATACCTCCTTGGCCTTCATCACCCTACAAGTCACAAGGTAAGTCGACTCGTCGATTTGGTGAGGTGCCGTGCGATTTAGCCGAGCGCAGGCCAGCTCCACACGCTGCCGTATATCGCTACCGGCTTTCAAATCCAAGCTGCCTCCCAACCGGTCAGGAGTTCCATAGACTGTGCCAAGAAGTACAGAGTCAAGGGAAGATGACTCGCCGCCAGCGGCTAGCGGGTACCCGAGCATGGTGCTCAGCACGAAGCAGGGCGGCCCAAACCAGTGACCAAGTCGAGACCAACCTTTATCCACGGAAGGCTCCATGCAGAAATAGGTCTGAATCTACCGCTGGCGGCTTCCTGTGACTGTCCGCATCTGTCTGACTTTACAGGCGAAAAGGCCACGAGGGCGACCGCGATCTGTAGGATGCGCCTCGCCACTCGGTTCCCGAGATGCCGCTGGCAGGCGCATTCGCTCGCGGGCCGGTCGCAGCCCCCACGATAGCGCGCGAGCACGAAGCCGTGCTGTAGGATGCCGGCGTCCTAGGCCAGCGGCGTGGCAAGCTGGACCAGGCCATCGGCCACATTGTCGAGGAGGTCTTGCGAGTACGCGGGATCGCTGACGGCAAGGGACAACCCCAGCGCGCCGACGCAGGCGGAGAGTTGAAGCAGAGCCATCGCGCGTGAATCCGCGTGCCCTTCCACCTTGCTAAGTCCTTCCAGGAGGGCTGTCGAGCGCCCGGTAAGCGCGGCTTACGGTCCCTACGTGAAGTAGTTCGCCCAGCCGCCCAGCTTGCGGTTCAACTTGCCCACCATGGCCGTGGTCTCTGGCCATCCCGTTTTCAGGGCGGTCAACGCATGGAACTTCTCGGCCATGCGCCGAATACTCCTCTTCGACGGCAGCATACCCATACGGGGCTGGCCGGTCTCCTCCGATCAGATCCGTCCATTGGCAGCAAGGACTGAACATGCGTATCGACTACACCAAAACCTTCCCAGCCGGCGTCGCCGCCTTGAACAGCGCGGCCTCTGCACGACAATGGGAGCGCGCCCGCATCAGCAGCGCTCCACCGCGCACATCGCAACTTACCGGATGCTTGCGACAGCCGACAGGCGTTTCTCCCGCTCATCCGCCGAGTCCTCCGGCCTAACTTCCTTCCGCCGCGCGACGGCGCATAACGCCAAGCTCTCTTGCGCCGGGGCGCCATGGATCTGCAACGCCACATTTTTGAGCATCGCTAACGAACGCCGGCCGCGATGGTGGCCTCGCGGCACGGCAGTAGGACGGGAAGGCTACCTCGCCAAGGCTCCAGCGACCGTCTGCGGCCGGCATAACATGACGCTGTGGGGGCGAAGTTCGAATAGTCGTTGTCAAATTTTGGGGCTTCGCGACAACGGGCTTCAGGATAATCGCGACGCGCTCGGCGTCTATGGCCCTCCTCATGGGGTAAGCCCAATGAGCCATTGTCGCGCGATTCCAATTAATATTAACTACCGGTGACGCCGCAGGTACGTGGAACGGGGAGCGCGGCGCACCGATTCGGGTGCCGGCGCTACCTGCGGGCGTCGCCTTCGTCCCGCCGGCCGGCGGGGCGGCTAGCGAGGACGGCTGCCGGACGGCCGCCTCATGCGCGCGAGCGCCTCGGCCAGGATGGCGTCGACGCGTGCCGCGCGCAACCAGTCCAGTGTCTCCTCCAGAGTTTTAATGAGCGCCCGTTTGCCTGCAGCCGGGGCACTAGCGGCCTCCAACTCGGCCAGCAATGCTTGCTGGCGATCCAACATTCTTTCCGCTTCGAGAATTGCCCGTTCAATCGCCACAAGAGACGTTGCGGCACCTGCTCGCGGTTCCATGGTGGGCTCCCTGGGGCTAGCCAATCTACAACGTGCGATGCAGTGGAGCAAAATGCACCCAGCCCGCCGGCTGCCATCTCTGGACGCGCTAGTGATTATTCCATTGTGCGACATGGTGAAACGATTGCCAATACTTGCCGCTGTCGAGCGTCTGCGCTGTGGACCCGTGCCTTCGCACCAGGTTGCGCCGCCTACTATGGCAGGACGTTTCTCGAGTTATTCCGGAGGCGCGTCCCACCGTCCCGCTTTCATATGACCAATATACTGGACAAGGTTTGCGTTTTTGCCCAGCATACTGAACATATGATCTACGTCCGAGAAACGAACCCTCTCGTAGAGCGCCAGTTGCTTCTGACGCTGGGCGATCGGCTTCGGCGTCTTCGCAAGACCAAGCGGCTGACGGCCAGTGAGTTGGCGGAGCAGGTAGGCATCTCGCGAACCACACTCGCATCTGTCGAAGCGTGCGATCCGACGCCGTCAATCGGCACCGTACTCCGGGTCATGTCGGCTCTCGGTGTCGCGGGTGACCTCGCTTTGTTGGTGTCCGACACATTCCAACCAGCGCCGCCGAACACCGCAGGATCGAACACGTACCGCGGCCGCCCGGACGTTCAGGTGACGATTAGGGCGGATTCGGCGCATCATCGGGCACAGGATCTTCAGAGCATGGCCCTTCACGAAAGGGCATTTCAATTGTTGCGCGAGAATCCCGAACTCCGGCAGCGTGCACTCGACAAGCTCGCGGCCTGGCGCGCGAAGGGTCCGTCTCGTTCAGAATCTCTCTGGCTTGAATGGGAGCACATTCTGGCGAATAAAGCGTGGCGCAGGGCACTGGGGCGTACGAAGCGCGCGCAGGAACTCAGGCAGGCATCCCCCTTGCCTACTCTGCTGCCAGAGGAGGTCCGCCGCGAGATAATTTCTCAGGTTCAGGCGCTCAAGAAAGGCGTGGTGATCGGCGATGTGCCCGAAGACGAGTCCGCTGGAGAACCGCAATGAAGCGCGAGGATCTCGAGCACATCATTCGTGCGTCCGGCGTTATCACGGACGAGTACGAGTTCGTCATAGTCGGCAGCCAGTCCCTTCTTGGCGGGCATCCGTATCCACCGGAGGTCTTCACAGCGTTGGCGGAGGCCGACATCTATCCGCTCCATGCTCCCGAGAAGGCGGATGACATCGATGGCGCGATTGGCGAAGGCTCTCAATTCCACGAGTCGAATGGTTATTACGCGCAAGGCGTCGGGCCGGACACCGCGATATTGCCTGACGGATGGTTGCGGCGAGTCGACAAGATTCAGAACGATGGTACGAATAGCCGGATAGGGTACTGTCTGAGCGCTATCGATCTATTCATGGCCAAGGTCGTCGCTAATCGTGACAGAGACCGCGACCAACGTGGCGCTGTTGGTGCACGGCTACGCGGGGGCAGAAATGGCCGTTTCGAAGTCGACCAGATGCTGATTGACACTGCGGCAAAGGGCCGCCTGCGAGCTCGGGTCAAGCGTTGGGTGGGCATCGCTCAGGCACAGGCACTCGCAAAGGACTGGGGAAAGCCGGACAAGGCGACTGCCCCAGCATTTAGGGCTGTCGTAGGCGCCAATGGCCGCCACATAAGTTGTTTTTAGCGCACTTATAGACTTTAAAAATACATAACTTTCATACGTGAAAGTTAGATTTCGCTATAAGGCGAGTGGATCCGGATCCATATGAGGAGGCCAGGCCGCCGTCCGGTTTCCGTCGCCCGTGCAAAGGTTCACTTCCAGTCCCCCTTCCACGACGTCTGTAAGGGTGGCGCTAGCCTTTACGTTTTGACCGGCGCGCGGGGCCTACAGACAACAGTAGCTAGGCCTTTCGGCCCCAAGGCTCGCTTAGAACGGTGACGGGTGCCGCTCCAGGGGAGCGGCCAGTTGTCTCAAAGTTCGGTGTGGGCGGTAAGATATCCATGCTCGACTGCCGCGGGCGTCACGCTGACAAACGTGCGGACACTACCGTGGCGAAGGCCTACGCCTTCATGCGGTTGCGATCTTTGCAGGATCCCCGCCTGCGCGAGCACAATAGCTACGAAGCCAAAGCTAGCGCACCGACAAGGTAAGAATGGGCAGGAAACAGATTTCAGAATTAAAGGCCGGCAACTACTGGGCAACCCCGCACGAACCCTTCCTTCTTGATGGCCCCAACGGCCACGATGAAGTGTTTCCAGGGGCGGAGTGCGTGTGCGACGGCAAGTGGGCAACCTTGGCACCGAGGTGTGGTCCTGCAACGCGACGTATGCCGCAGCCCATTTCAACTTTACACCTCTCCAAAATAATTCCGAATATTCAAAGCCATAGCGAGAAGCTCCCCGTTGCCATTCACAGAATAAAGCTAGGCGCTCCCGCATTGATGCATGAAGGATGAACATTAACGTCACGAGAAGAGCTTTTCCGGATCTCTTTGAAAAATCCGAAGCAAAGATCCACCGTACGCGCGCAGAAGCGATTCTGTGGATAAAATCTGCCATGGCGCGTCACGGTATCACTATCGAACAGCTATTCGAAGCTGGATGTTTTTCCTCAGCGGTCTCAGACATAGTGATTGCGAAAAGCGTCATGTATAGAGACGCTGCAGGAAACACTTGGGATGGCATCGGCGATGTTCCTGAATGGTTGCAACGCGCGACCAATGCTGGCCAGTCAATTGAGCATTTTAGGATGCCATAGTGACGCTTCCCAATTGCATCGATTCCTGGCACTCCTATGCCGAGTAGGATGCGTCCGCCCGAGTAGGCTACGGTAGCGAAAAGTTATCGAAATCTTTCACACCGCACGAGGCAGTCGATCCATGCAGGCGGATAGTTTATGCAGCCCTAACAGGCTGCTGAAGTACTCCCCGCGCAAACGGCGTACTTTCCGCCTGTGCGGGTGAGGACTGCTTGATTTCACAATCCGGAAGCTACGTGCCCTCGAATCGATTTTTTCAATCGTTCGGCGCCCATTTCCGGCCTCATTTCCTCGATTACTCCAACTGCGGACGGATTTGTCCCAGCGAACGCATGCGCACGAGGTTGTAGGCGGCCATGCTCAGGACGAACATCTGATCGACCCGCTTCAGTCCACGCACCATTACTTGCCGCATGCGCCCGACAGTCTTGACCCATCCAAAGCCTTGCTCGATCAGCTTGCGCTTTTGCTGCGAGACGGCGTAACCCTCGCTGCGAGCAATGACATCAGGTACCGCTGAGCGTCGACCTGAGGTGTTTTGCGCCACATGCGGCGTCACCTTCATCTCCAGGCACGCCTCAATGAACTCCTGCGCGTCGTAGCCCTTGTCTGCACCTACTGTGATTTCCGTGTCCGGGTCGACCGCTGCCTGCCGGGCATCGTTGAGCATGACCTTCGCAGCCTCGCGCTCGGCGTGTCCATCAGCGGTGCTCACCAGGGCGCTGACTACCAAACCGTGGCGGTTGTCACTCAACGTGTGGCCCATGTATCGCAGTTCACTGCCAGTCTTGCCTTTGCGATAGAGCTTTGCATCGGGATCGGTGCTGGACTGGTGCGTCTCGTTGCTGCGCTCGCGCCCCCTGAAGTTGCCGCTATCGTCGTCGCCGTCGCTGCCATCCTTGCGCACAAAGCTCTTGTGGCCGGCCCACGCCTGAATCAGCGTGCCGTCCACGCTGAAGTGCTCGCCCGACAGCCAGTTCTTCTTCTGCGCAATCGCAAGCACTTCATTGAAGAACCCGATCACCGCGTCGTGCTGGATCAAGCGAGCCCGGTTCTTGGTGAAGACCGTGGGCACCCATACGGCGTCGTCCATCGACAACCCGATGAACCAGCGAAACAACAGGTTGTACTGCGTCTGCTCCATCAGTTGGCGTTCGGACCGGATGCTGTAGAGCACCTGCAACAGCATCGCCCGCAACAGCTTCTCCGGCGCGATGCTCGGGCGACCGCCCTTGATGTCGGCCTCATACATCCCGGCGAACAGCCGATCCATCTTCGCCAGCGCCTGATTGGCCATCGTCCGGATCGAACGCAATGGATGGGACTTCGGTACGAAATCGTCCAGCCGCTGCATGGTGAACAAGCTTTCGGTGAAGGTGTCTGTGCCGCGCATCCGGTGTCGATGAATGAATCGTTTCGAATTCTCAGATCAACGTTTCGACATGTCGATGCGCTGACTTGGGATCGAGGTACTTCAGCAGCCTGCTAAAACGGTCGGCTTTGAACGTGTTTATGATCCTCCCGGTCTCCCTGCAGTGTTACCTTTGACAGGTCTTGAATATTTTTATCCTCTATATTATCTCCTTCCCTTCTTTGCTGATACGTTCTGATATAGGATGAAAGGACTCAACAATACTAAGGACCGAAGAATGGCAACATACAAGCAGCTGCTCGCTGAAAAACAGGCATTGGAAGCCAAGATCGAGCAAATGAGGGTTGAGGAAGTCGCAGGTGTGGTTGAGAAAATCCGCGGTCTGATGGCGACTCACGGTCTTACGGAAGGAGACATTGCTCCGAAGCGTCGTCGTGGCCGACCCGCAAAAAGTGGTGGTAGTACGGCAGCGAAAGCGGCGCTGCCTGCCAAATATCTGGATCCCAAGACTGGTAAGACCTGGTCCGGTCGCGGCCGAGCGCCGGCTTGGCTGGGAAAGAACCCGAAGCGCTTTCTAATTGCGGAGGAAGCAACGGCCTGACCAAGGAAAAGAGCAGAATCCTCAGCAGCGTGGTGAGACGCAGATCTCACCAGAGTGATTGAACACGTCGATGACGAAGGCCACGTACAGCCAGCCCTGCCAAGTCCAGACGTAGGTGAAATCGGAAACCCAAAGCTGATTGGGTCGGTCGGCCTTGAACTGTCGATTGACGCGATCAAGCGGACACGGCGCTCGCGTATCGCTTGTGGTCGTGCGCACCACCTTGCCGCGGACGACACCGCGCAGCCCTCGGCGGCGCATGAGCCGCTCGACGGTGCAACGGGCCACCGGAATGCCCTCACGGTTCAATTGCTTCCAGACCTTGTCGGCGCCATAGACCTGCATGTTGGCTTGCCAGACGCGCTCGACGTGCGCGATCAGAACATCGTCACGCCGGGCTCTGGCACTGCGCAGGGCGGGATTGCACCGCTGCGCCGCGTAACGCCAATAGCCCGACGGGGCGATCCGCAGCACCTTGCAGATCGGCTCGACCCCGAAGCTGTCGCGGTACTTGTCGATGAAGGCTCTCATCACTTCAATCGGCGGTCGAGCTCCGCCTGCGCGAAAAACGCGCTGGCCAGCTTCAGGATCTCATTGGCCTTGCGCAGTTCCTTGACTTCACGCTCCAGCGACTTGATACGCTGCTGCTCGCTCGTGCCAGGACCTTCCGTAAGCACCCGGTGAGCACCGTCTAGACGTTGAAGCATCGATAAGCACAATAGGTCCCCACCTATCGATAAGTGGGGACCTATGTCAGAGGCTGCTAAGGATCAGGAAGGTGGTTATCGCCGGGAGCCAAGGCGCCGCTTCTCGGCGGAGTACAAATGCCAGATAGTGCAGGCGCTGCTGTCGTCGCCGATGTCACTGGCGCGTTTCGCGCGCGAGCACGGCCTTAACCACAATCAACTGGCCAGATGGCGGCGCGAGTACGAACAAGGCGCGTATGGACCGATTGCCCAGGCGGCCGTGGAGTTCGTTCCGGTGTGCATCGCGCCGACGGCCACTTCCCCCTCGCAACGAGCGTCGTCTGGAACGATAACGACCGTTGAGCTTCATCTGCCCAGGGGCAGGATTGTGTTGCACGATGTCGGCGTGGACGGTCTGCGCGAGCTCATCGAGGCACTACGATGATCGGCTTGCCAGTGGGAACACGTTTGTGGGTGGCTGCGGGGATCACCGACATGCGCTGCGGCTTCAACGGGTTGGTGGCCAAGGCCCGGACCACGCTGTCCGAAGACCCATACAGCGGGCACGTCTTTGTCTTCCGCGGCCGGCGCGGCGACCTCATCAAGGTCTTGTGGTGGAGTGGAGACGGGCTCTGCCTGCTGGCCAAGCGCCTGGAGCGCGGCCGCTTCGTCTGGCCGCAGGCTGACAGCGGCAAGGTCTACCTCACGCCCGCACAGCTATCGATGCTGCTCGAAGGCATCGACTGGCGCAAGCCGGAACGCACCTGGCGCCCGACGCTCGCCTTGTAAACAGATGCGTTGCTTCCTACACTGCTGGGCATGCAGACAGATCCCGCGACGCTTCCCGATGACATCGCCACATTGAAGGCGATGATCATCGCGCGTGACAGCGCACTGCGCGATCATGCGATCGAGATCGAACACCTCAAGCTGCTGATTGCCAAGCTCAAGCGCCAGCAGTACGGCCACAGGTCTGAGAAGCTGGACCGGCAGATCGAGCAGCTCGAACTCAAGCTTGAAGAACTGCAGACGGATGAAGGCGTCGCCGCGGCAAGCGCGCCTCGCGCGCGCACTGTCCATGGCAACGTTGGACGCAATCCGATACCGGCGCACCTGGAGCGTGATGACGTCGTTCACGCGCCAGCAGAGATCACGTGTTGCGCATGTGGCGGCGCCTTCAAGGTCTTGGGTGAGGACGTCTCAGAGCAGCTCGAACTCGTGCCGGCGAAACTACGTGTCATCCGACATCGCCGCGTGAAGCTCGCCTGCACTGGCTGCGATCGCATCGTGCAGGCGCCCGCGCCCAGCCGTCCTATCGACCGCGGCATCCCCGGACCAGGATTGCTGGCCAACATCCTCGTCTCAAAGTTCTGCGACCACCAGCCGCTGTATCGTCAGCGCGTTCGCTGGGAGCGTGAAGGGATCGATCTGCCCGAGTCGACACTGGGCGACTGGGTCGGAGGCTGCTCGGCATTGCTCAGCCCGCTGGTGGCCGCCGTCCAACGCTATGTGATGGGGGCAACAAGGTGCATGGCGACGATACGCCGATCCCCGTACTGGCGCCGGGCAATGGAAAGACGAAGACGGCACGGCTGTGGACCTATGTGCGTGATGACCGGCCATCGGCCGATGTCGCGCCACCCGCAGTGTGGTTCGCCTACTCGCCCGACCGCAAGGGCGAACATCCACAACACCATCTCCGATCCTTCGCCGGGACCTTGCAAGCCGATGCGTACGCTGGCTTCAACGCGGTCTATGAAACGGGGCGAGTGCAAGAAGCCGCTTGCTGGGCGCACGCCAGACGCAAGTTCCACGAGTTGCATGCGGTGCGCCCCAATGCCGTCACCGAGCAGGCGTTGGCGCGCATCGGCGAACTCTATGACATCGAGCGCGAGATCCGAGGGCAGCCACCAGACCTGCGCCGGGAGATCCGGCAACGCGAGGCTGTACCGCGACTCGCGACGCTCAAGACCTGGCTGGAGGAGACGGCGGGCAAGCTCTCGCGCAAGTCAGATACCACGGCGGCCATCCTCTACACGCTCAAGCGTTGGGAGGCGTTCACGCGCTACGCCAACGATGGGCGTCTGGAGATCGACAACAACAGCGCGGAGCGCGCGTTGCGCGCCGTTGCCTTAGGCCGCAAAAACTTCTTGTTCGCAGGCGCTGATAGCGGCGGCGAACGTGCCGCCGCGATGTACACCCTCATCGGCACCGCAAAGCTCAATGGCCTCAACCCTGAGGCGTACCTCCGCCACGTGCTGAACCACATCGCCGATCATCCGATCAACCGGGTCGATGAACTGCTGCCCTGGGCCGTCGCCGCTGAACTGCAGCCCACCGACGTCGCCCACGCCTGACCGTACCAGCCCCACACGTATTGCTTCACCCGTCAAGGACGGTGCTCATCGGGCCGTTACGCCGGGACCGATCGCCACCACAATGGAAAACACGTGGGAAGCGCCATCGCAGCCGACCTCTCGGCCAACTGTGATGCGGCGAGGCTGGCCTTTGACACCGCCACGGAGCACCTGCCCGTGGCGGTGGACTGGCGTGTCGGGGAAGGCACGCCTATCGATGCCATGCATTGTGAAGGCCGGCTGGCAGATCTCATCATCGTGGGCCAGCCGGCGCCAGGTGAGGTCGGCGCATCTGCCACACGGCGGTTCATTGAATTGACGATCGTGGGCACGGGCCCGCCGGTGCTGGTCCTCCCCGCCGGCGGCAAGATTGCCGCGGCACCGTGGCCCTATGCATCGGCCATGGTGGCGTGGAGCGGCACCCGTGGATCGGCCATGGCGCTGCGGAGCGCACTACCCTTTCTCCTGCTCGCCCAGCGCGTGAACCTCGTATCCTGCCCGCCTGACGGCCTGGGGCGCCACCCGGGTGTCGCGCCGCCAAGCTACGCGATGAGCTGGCTTTCCCGCCATGGCGTGAAAGCGACGCTGACGGAAATGATCGTCCATCCATCCGGCAGTGTGGGCGACGCCCTGCTGGAATTGGCCGCGCGCCGCAAGGCCGACCTCCTCGTCTGTGGGGAATACGGACGCCGCGCCATGAGCGATCTCGTCCTAGGCAGGGTCGCCGACACGCTGCTGAGCAAATCGCCGATTCCCACGCTCTTCGCCTGCTAGACATCCGGGCACTTTATCCCCGCCATGTCAGGTCACCCTGACAGAAGCCGACTCATTCCTGACGCTGGTCTCAGCCATTGCTGATTTCGCTCGGCCCTGCGCTCGAAAATACACATGATGCGCACGTCCAGCGGCAGCAATCTGACGGCGCAGCAATCCAGAGGTTGCAATCGCTGCGATCACTAATTGCGCTGGAAGTTGATTGAGTCGAGGTCGAGTCGGAACAGCTCTCTCGCCGTCGCTGTCACCCGCATGGCGTGTGTCGACGAGGGGCTTTTCTAACCACAAAAAAGCGCCTGCGTCAGAGCGCAGGTGAGGAATGGGCCATCGCGGCTCGGAGCGCGCGATGGAAACATTGTGGGGCTGAAAACAGGCTTACGCATATGGTGTCCAACGATGGCATCTATGCGGACTTCGAGGTGGACGTGCCCAGCACCGAATTCGGCACGACTTCGCCGCGCCGCCACGCCTGGAGCAGCGTGCCGGGCAGCTTGCCGCTCGCCACGTAGGTGATATCGAGGAATTGCTCGACCCGTTCCAGCCGGGCCCGGGAAATACGTTGCACAGTCTTGTCTTGCATCGCCGATTCTCTTGGTTGTCGTTGCCGCGGTGTTCTGACGCGATGATGCCTGCGAGCCGCCAGACTACCCAGAGTCGAGCACCGATTGAATCCCCGCCGAAGGCCCGGCAACTTCACAACACGGCAGGCGCGCCTTGCACTATCATGCCGTCCATGACACCCGCCCTTCCTGTTTCCCGCTGATCGTTCATCGAGAACCTGCATGGCGCGCCCAACCTGAGGGCCGCGCCGCTTTCGCGCGCCCGTGCCCCGGGCGTGTGCACGGAAACAAGGAAATGTCATGCAAGCTGCATCGCTGCTCGTTACCGGCGTGTCCGGCCATCTCGGCCACCGGATGGCCACCACCCTGCTTCACGCCACCACCCTCCCCCTGATCGGCACCACGCGCACGCCCGCGCGCGTCGCGGATCTCAGCCCCGGCATGACGCTGCGCGCCGCCGACTTCAGCCAGCCCGATGGCCTCCCCGACGCCTTCGCCGGCGCTGCGCGGATGCTGCTGACTAGCCTGCCGGCCGAGACGGCCGGCCCGCTCCGCGTGGCCCGGCAGCGCCACGCGATTGATGCCGCCCGGCAGGCCGGCGTCAGGCATATCGTCTACACCTCCTTCCTCGCCACCGCAGACGGCCCGCTGGCGGCGCTAGCGGCCGACCACGTGGAAACCGAGGCCACCCTCTGCGCCACCGGTGGCGCTACCGCCCTGCGCAACGCGTGGTACGCGGAGATGTTGCTGACGACGCTGCCTCGGTCGATGGCGACAGGCGTGCTGCGTACGCTTGACCGCCACGCCGGCGTGGCCTGGATCGCCCGGGACGACTGCGCCGTGGCCGCCGCGGCGGCGCTGCGGGGGGAAGGGGATGGCCGACCGGTGTATCAGCTCACCGGCCCGCAAGCCGTGACGCCGCTGGAGCTGGCGGAGACGGCAAACGCGGTGCTCGGCGCTTCCATCAAGGTGCTGGAATTCACGCCGGAGGCCATGCTGAAGGCATTGCTGGAAGACGGCGTGGCGGAGCCGATGGCGCGGCTGCTCCTGTATATCGAGCAGGGGCTGGCCAAACGGGCCATGGCGGAGACGAGCGGTGATTTCGGGAGTCTGACCGGCCAGCGCTCTGCGGGCATCGACCAGTTCCTGGAAACCCACCGAGATGCGCTGCTCCAGGCGGCGGACGCCGCGCAGTAGGGCCAAAGCGGGAAATTGGCTGCCCGACGCCGAGGCATCGGGCAGCCAGTAAGCAGGCCTAGAACTTCGGAATCCGCAGCGTCTTGCTGATCATCAGTGAGCCGCTCAGGACGAACAGCAGCGCCATCGGGTGGGAGGTGCCCGGACCGATCAGCCACGAGCCGGCAGGCAGGGCGTCGCCCATGCGGCCGGCGGCGGCACACCAGGCGAGGATGCCGGTCAGGACCACACTGGTCGGAATCGGAGTGCCTTCGGCCAGCGTTTCCGCCGTCACGTTGAAGCGTGCCAGCCGGCTGACGCCACAGCAGACGAAGTAGATCAGGGCGGGCGAGGTCCCGGCCGCCGCACACCTCGTGGCCCAACACGCGGTGGATCTCTCGCCGATACTTGGAGCACTCGATACGCGAAGTCGGAATTTTTGCTGAACGCGATGCTGGAAAGCAGTTGCTGATCCAAGAGCGCCTACTACATTGCCGGCACCGGCAAGTGACTGAATCGCCGTCCATCAGGATGGGCCCGGCGCGCTTCAGTGCCGGAGTCATCTGCGTTAGGGCAACTTGACCGGCACCTTGAAGTTCACCCCGTTCGAAGACGCGACGGACAAAGCTTCCACCTTTTGGTTTGCTCGATCATAGTTGTTATCGTTGCTCGAACCCTCGACATCCGGAAGCTCGATGTAGCATCCATCTTGGTCGATGTGCTGTATCTTCTTCAGGCGGGTGTTGACGGCGGCCAAGCTGACGTTCCCGCCGTTACCGCCATCGATTATCTTTGGATGTACCGTCAAGGTAGTTCCTTCAAAGATTGTCGCGCGCTCGATCTGCGGTTTGCCTGTCGCGTCTCGTTCGCACTAACGCGCGTAAGTTATCGAATGACCAATCGATGTCACCGATGGCGTTACGGTTGATACGATTACCTCGGGGCGACCGATCCCGTGCTTGTCTGTCTAGGTTCTGCGTTCGGAACGCATCCACAGTAGCTGCAAAGTGGCCCCCAGCACAAAGATTCCTAACCACGCCGCCAGAGCACCACGCACTACCGGGGAGGCAGGGCCGGTGGCCAACGGATGTGCGACGGGCAGGCGAGTCAACGTTTCGTTGATGCCCGGCACGAGCAAGAGAAAGAAGCTGAATGAAAAGCCGAGCTGAGCCAGATACGTACGTGCTTTGCCAAGGAAGGACAGTCGGGGGACGAGCAACGCGCCGCCAACTATCAGAAGCGCAAGAATTCCCAAGGCGTGGCCGGCATTGAAGCCGCCGGTGCTCGATAAGCCGAACGACGTGAGCACCGACAGTGCGACGCCGCCCAGGTAGATCCGGCCGGACCGCCGCCGGGCAGGGTCAATGCCGCGATAGCGAACGAAGCTGTACAGGCCGGCGACAAACGGCACCAGGCTGATGATGGTGTGGGCAGCGCCAAGTGTGGAGAGAGGATGTGGCATCGGATGGATTCCCAGTAAAAACGATCAACTAGTTGGATGGTTGTGTGGCGCAAAAAAATCGGATCGCCTAGCATTGAAACCAGCCTGGCGATCCAATCAGATACTCAGTCGACGAATGGCTGTGTGGGCAATGGTCCCGAAGGCCTCGGGATCACCTAGTGCGCGCGACGTCAGCATGGCGCCGTGCACGGTGGACATGAACGTTTGGGCTTCAACAAGCGCGCCGGCCTGCAGACGAAACTGGCCCTTGGTCTCGCCCTGCGTCAGAACCGATGCAATCCATGCCGCCAAGTCCTGGAAATAGCCTTGCACTTCAGCGGCGATTTCGGGCGGAATCATGGGGAACTCGGCCGCCAGCATCGCGCAAATACACATCGCCAGTGACTGATCGCGTATGCACTGCGCCCAGTAATCAACGTAAGCCGTCAATTGCGCCAGCGGGCCGTCACCCACATGCTGCTGCAACGCTGCCAGACCTTCCATCGATTGCTGACGGTGGAGCCTGACAACCGTCAACACCAGTTCGGCTTTGCTGGGGAAGTGATGATGGATGCTGGCTTTGCCTATGCGAACCCGCTGAGACAGGTCCGCATAGCTGAAGCCGTTGTAGCCGCCCGCAGCGAGCAACTGCCGGGCGTGCTCGGCGATTTCGTTGGCTCGGGGGGAGAGGTCCTCGGTCATAAAGTAGGGAGTCGTATATTGCTGGCCATCCTACTAGTTGGTTGGTGGTGTTGTCAAGGCAGCAGAGCGAGGTCGGAGCAGGCTGGTGGCGGCGGGTTCGCCCTCGCCATAATCACCCTGTCGTGCTTTCGGCATCCGATAGTGTCATGTCGGCGATATCGAGCATTGCCCTCAAGCGTTCCATGTGCCTCAGGTCGTGATGGTAGCCCACCCATATATCGCGCGCCGGTGGCTGATCCGGTGTGTCAATGCGCTGCAATCCAGGAAAGGCATCGCCAAGCGGTCTGGGTAGCACCGCGATTCCCATGCCCCTCAGGCACATCTGCGCCTGGACCGTTCGGCTCGTACTTGTGAAGACACGCCGGCAGAGTGGAAACCTGTTCAATAGCCAGGCCACGTCGGGAAAGTGCGATTGCGCGGTATTCATCAGAATGAGCCCTACTGATGCAGGATCGTCCTGCATTGTCAGCGCGGTGTCGGCCGAGGCGTAGAGACCGTATGGCATCCGCATCAGGCGTCGCTGGACAATATCCGGTTCGCTGAAAGGCACTATGCGAAAAGCCACGTCCGTCTCGCGACGGGAAAGGTCGAGCAACCGGTAGCTTGCAATGACCTCCGGCACGACCGCGGGATGACGGCGGGTCAGCTCGATCAGGACGGGGGCAAGAACATAGGCGGCAAACCAGTCCGCGGACGAAATCCGGAGGATGCCTTCCAGGCGGTTGTGGTTGCCCGCCAGACGCCTTTCCATGGACAGCGCGGATTCCTCCATCGATCCCGCCAGCGCCAGCACGGTGTCACCGGCATCGGTGAGCACCAGTCCGTCGGAGGTCCGACGAAAAAGCGGTTGCCGGGCTTCCTCCTCGAGCACTTTTATGCGGCGACCGATTGTCGGATGGCTGACGTCCAGACGCCGCGCGGCCTCGCCAAAGGATCGCGCGCGGGCAACCGTCAGGAAGATGCGAACGTCGTTCCATTCCATGCTACGTACATCCGTTCAAAAATGTACGGGAAATATACAGAATTGGCAGTCCACAAACAATATTGTGAGTGCGACCATGGCGCACGTATTGGAATGTCCCCTGTGGATCGACTGTGTACCAATTCGAACCCGTCATATCTGGAACGTTAGCCATGAACACTTCAATTTCCTCCGTTGTGGTCTATGTGACCTATCACGGCACCCCACAAGACCGCTTTGATCGGGATTACTACATTGCGGCTCACCTGCCGTTCGTCATGAAGGCGTGGAGCCAGTACGGCTTGCTTGGCGTGACCGCACTATTCCCCGCTCCGGAACAGGAGGGAACGGTTGCCCTTTGTGAGTGCGTCTTTCGAGACGAAGGCGCAGTCGAAGCCGCATTTGCTTCGCCAGAAGCCTCGGCGGTGATGGCCGACGTGCCGCGATACACCGCCTTGGCGCCTCGGCGCTTTCGGGCGGTCGCGCTCTGAGTCCCGACATCATGACCACGTTCACTCAAGCAAGTGGGACGTCAGCGCCGGATTCCCGCCGCTGGCTGGCCCTGGTTGTCCTCTTGACCGGTACGCTTTTTCCGCCGCTGGATTTCTTCATCGTCAACGTGGCGTTACCGGCCATGCGGGCGGGCCTCGAAGCGTCTTCGGACGTCTCGCAGTTGGTGATTTCCGTGTATGCCGCGGCCTATGCCGTCACGCTGATCCTTGGCGGCCGGTTAGGGGATCTGTACGGCCGGAAGCGCGTATTCGTAAGTGGCATGCTCGGCTTTGGCATCGCTTCGGCATGGTGCGGCCTGGCGCCATCACCGGGCATGCTCGTCGCGGGCCGGCTATTGCAAGGGATATCGGCTGCGATCATGGCGCCACAATCATTGGCATCGATACACGCCATCTTTCCAGCAAGCGAGAAAAATCGCGCGCTCAGCCTGTATGGCGCGACATTCGGCTTGGCATCCGTAGGCGGTCAACTGCTGGGGGGCGTCCTGGTTTCGAGCAGTCCGTGGGGCTTGGGATGGCGCAGCGTCTTCCTGATCAACATTCCCATCATCGTGCTGGCCGTTCCGGCTGCATGGGTGCTGCTGCGGGAAAGCAGAGCCGAGAGCTCGGTGCGCCTGGATGTGTCGGGGGCGGTGCTGCTGGCGGCTGGGTTGTTGGCCTTTGTAGTGCCGCTCATCGAAGGGCGTGCGCACCACTGGCCTTGGTGGTCGATGGCGCTGCTGATGCTGAGTCCGCCGCTGTTGTGGGTCTTCTGGCAGCACGAAAAGGCACAAGCGTTCGCCGGCAGGACGCCGTTGGTGCTGCCTTCGCTGTTGGCCGTGCGCGAGTTGCGGCGCAGCTTGGTATCGACATTCTTTTTCTATTCGCTCGCCGCGTTCTTCCTGGTGTTCGCTGTGTACGAACAGGCCGGCCTGGGCCACGATGCGCTGGGAGCCGGCTTGGCGATCCTGCCGCTCGGCATCGGCTTCTTCCTCGGGCCGCTGTGCAGCCCGCACATTGCCCGGCGCTTTGGCGTACGCACGGCCGCCTTCGGCATGCTCCTCGAGGTGCTCGGTCTGGTCTTGGTCGCGGCGCTGGCGTTTTCGGAGGCCCCAACCTGGCTCGCGGCGCCCTTATTTCTGATCGGTGCGGGGCAGGGTATTGCGCTTCCCGCATTAGTCCGCTTGAACGTGGACCCCGTGGATAGCCGTTGGGCAGGGCTGGCCTCGGGCTTGGTAAACGGTACCTTGCAGATCAGCGCGGCGGTAAGCGTAGCCGTCTTCGGGGGGCTATTTTTCGCGATCGCGCCCAATGGCGCAGATGCTCCCGACGTGCGGCTCGGCTTTGCCGTGGCGTCGTTAGCGATCGGGGCATCTCTCGCTCTGGGAGCCGGACTAATCGTGAAGCGATCAGAACCGTAAGGTAGGGAACTGGACTCCCGAGCAGTCCCATCCCTTGTGACATCAATTGCACCCTAACCAGCCCGGGCAAACATTTAACGATCGTTACGCCGCATTTCGGTGCGACTCCCAGCAATGTCTGCGGGTCCGGGGTGCCTTGGGGGATCGGCTCATCGATTTGCGCAAACAGGCGTGACGCGTTTCCAGGGGTAGTCGTACTTTTCGCGCAAAATCTGGCGGTTTCCCCGCCAAGCCTTTGTTTATAAGGTTCCCCTGTCAGTTGTCGACAATCGACTGCTACCCTCTGGTAACTTAGAGAGTACCATGTCCGCCCGCGATTACGGATCGCGTCACCTGGATGGGGGTGGAAGATGCCGGGCTTGGAATCTCTCTATGTGGGAAAGAGCAGCTTGCCCACACGCTTGTCGGAGTTTGATGTCGAGCACTACTTTGCGCTGACCGATAGTGACCTCGCCGCGATCAACCACAAATTTCGACCTGAAGGGCGCGCCGGTGCTGCCATCCAACTGGTCTTTCTGCGCGCAAGTGGCCACACCCTCGACCAGCTCAACACACTTCCCCGACAGTTGCTGCGCTACGTCGGCGAGAAGCTCGGCGTGCCGACCCCAACCATTGCTTCGCTGCGCACGATCTATCATCGCTACAAGACGCTTTACGAGCATCAAGTCTGGGCTTGTGGATATCTGGGCCTGACGCGACTCGATGAGGTTCAATGGAGTGGCCTCGCAGCCTGGATGCGCCAGGATGCCGCCGAATCGCTGTCGCTTGAGGAGTTGCTTCAGCACGCCCACTCCATCAGGCCAGTATCCCCCAGACGGACCGCCACGGCAGCGGGCAAGAAAGCGGTGTCCCTGGCCCACGCCCCGGATCTTCTGGAGACGATGGGTGCATCGCAAGCGGTGCGCGACGTCATCGCCGAGCGACTGGAGAAAACTGCCGCTGCCCAAGATCGGAAGGCCCGCCCTACGAGCGGCCGTCCGGTCAATCCCTGCAGTAGCCTTCGCCCTGGCGAACCGTCAGACAGCTCTTCTTCTCGGCGAGCCATTTCATGCCGGTCTCGGCGCCGTTGGTGGCGCGAATGACCTCTTTGGTCCCGTCGCGCTCGAATTCGATCGCGCCGTTGGCATACCGGCCCTCGAATTGGCGCTGACCATCGAGGTTCTGCACGCTGACGTCGTACTTGCCATGGCCGCCGGCCAACTCAAGGAACGTGCCTTCGGGGCCGGTCCACTTGCCGAGCCATTCGTCGGTACGTGGTGCGCTGGCCGTAGCTGGCGTGTCTGCCGTCTTCTGTGAAGACGCGTTGCGGTCCGAGCATCCCGCCAAGGACACGATGGCGATCAGCAATGCGGCGAGGAAAAGATGGGTTGTCTTCATCAGTCGATTGACGTGGGAATGCATGCGCGAATTCTCGCACGCCTGAAAACGAGATGATGCGCCTCTACCCCTTGCGGGCGAGCCAGCTAACACTGTATATTTATACAGTAGTCGCCGCAACCCGGAAAACTGGCTGCCGAAGCCCAGCCCGTGCGTCGTCTCCGATTTCCCTCCTCACATCGAAAGGCAATCATGTTCGTGGACCGCACCGAAATCATCAACGCCGCCAAGGCACTGCGCACCAGCCAGGAAGAATCCAGGTACAGCAAGCTCGTCGCGCTCGCGAACAAGCAGCTCAAGGCCATGCAGACAGCGATCCAGAAGGGCAAGGAAGAATTCGAGACCACGCTGGTACTAGACATCAACGAAGATAATCCGCGGGCAGTGGTGGAACCACGCGCGCAACGGCTGGCCGACGACCTCCAGGCACAGGGCTACACCGCAACGGTGACCACGTTTGCGGACGCCAGCACCGACCGCAAGGACTGGATGCCCAATATCACGGTCGTCATCGGCCTGGGCGACATGGGCGCCGAAGCCGATAACGCGATCGCCAAAAGGACGGTGACCGAGGAAACGGAAGAAATGGCCTGACACTTGCCGGGCAATGCGGGATCCAGGTCATGAAGTAGCCTGGCCGGGAAAAACGGAAGATGCCTCAGTTCAACATCTGATGACTCAATATCTTCTGGCCCTTTCGGGCGATTCGCGGATGCCCTGCAGGGGTTACCCTCTACGCAGCACACCACTGCAAGAGGGAGATCATGAACGTCATCGAAGAGATCGAGTGCGTCTGCGGGACGACCGTGGAGATTTCTGAGTTTCACCTCGGCCTACGGGGCGAGACCGTTCCAACAAAGGCGCCGTGCCCGGTCTGTGGCCGTACGCTGTATGAGGTAGACATCGACGGAATGGTACTGGTCGAGGTGTCCTTGCACGCTGACACGGAACGCCGCGTGCGCTGACTGTGCAAGGTGATGCGGGGACACCCGAGCGGATCAAAACCCGATCCCGTCAGCAAATTCATTCAGCGGTTTGAATGATTGCATACCCCGCCCCGCTTCGGATACCCATGCACGCTGACCGAGG
Source organism: Cupriavidus sp. SIMBA_020 (assembly GCF_046535395.1). Lineage (NCBI taxonomy): Bacteria > Pseudomonadati > Pseudomonadota > Betaproteobacteria > Burkholderiales > Burkholderiaceae > Cupriavidus > Cupriavidus sp. SIMBA_020. The sequence continues at coordinate 134,320 of NZ_JAWRWU010000011.1, forward strand.
CGCGGAGAACACGAGCCCAATCACCGCAAATCCTGCGGAATATCCTGGGCACGCTGCCTTACCCGACCGAGCCGGCTGACGCGCTGCTCGAGGTGCTGGGGCTGATGCTCTTCACCACCACGCCCATCGAGCATGCCTTGCGCGCGGCCGGGACCGACATCCCGAAACGCTGCGAGGAAGAGCAGGCGCACGCGCTGCACTGGCTGATCCAGCTGGCGCTGCCACACGGCGCTGAATGGCGCGCGCGGGCCGGCAAGAGCTTGGACGAGCTGCGCGCCGCGACTCAGGCGGGCGGCGGCAACGAGAAATTGTGATGCCGGGTACGACTATGCGCCCGTCAGCCGCACTCGACCATCACATCAATTGCGCGCTTGCCATCGTGCAACGCCGCTTGCTCGGCTGCTTCCTGAGTGAAGTACTCAAAATCGTCCGATTCGGGAAAGTGCCGCATGTTGATCGAAGGCACGTTGAAACGACTGACGCCAACGAGGTAAGCCCACTTCGGCCCAGGCGCTTTGGTATCGCGCCCATCCCGCGGGAGCTCGAGGGCAAGAACATGAATGTACATACCACGGTGCGGATCAGTAATCCAGCGCAAGGGTCGGTTCATCGGTGCCTCCATTTCTGGACGCACGGTATCACGCGACCCGCAGAATCGGGGCTCGAGAAGGTTCGGTTTCGCACCAAGATTGAACGGTCCCAGTTCTCTACCTATCCACCAAGACGTTTCGGCGGGACCTACCGGCAACGGCGTCCAGCGAGGTGGGCGCATGATCCGCCGCGAATACCGTACCCTCGGCTTCTGCTGCGGCTTGGGGGGGTGGCGCCGAGGGCTTCAAGAAGGCCTCCACGCAGGTTGGTGACATGGTCGCCACGTGGCGCTGCGTCGGCGGCATCAATGTCGATCCGGCTGCCGCGCGACTTCTAGACGCTTGTGGGCGTGCCGTGCACGGGCCCCAAGTGCCGTGCGGACCATGCTATACCGACAGATCCGGCGCCGCAGCACGCGAGCAGCAACACCATAATCGAGCAGTGCCAACGCGAGCGCCTCGCGTTGCTATGCTGACACTCCCAGATCGGCCAACCATACTAAGGTTTAGGCTGACACTCACCACACGGCAATTGTTCGCCTCCCCACAACGGCCTACGCTTTCACCAACGAAAGAAAGAAGGCACGGGAGGGCCGTACTGTGAAACTTCATCGTCGATGGATCCCCATGGTGATCCTCGCCGCCGTCGTGATGGCGGGCGTAGCGATATACCTGATGTGGGAGAGGGCCATTGCCCCCATTCAGCCGCCGATGCCGTCCTCGTTCGACAGCCAGCTTACGCTGCGTGGTGCGCGCGTGATGGCACTCGGCGATTGCGCTGTCTGCCATACCGCTCGCGGCGGCAAGCCCTTTGCCGGGGGCCTGGCGTTGGCCACGCCGTTCGGCACGCTCTACTCCACCAACATCACACCGGATCCGGAAACGGGCATCGGCACCTGGTCGTTGGACGCCTTTACGCGCGCCATGCGTCGCGGCATCGCCCGTGACGGCCACCAACTCTATCCCGCCTTCCCATATATCCATTTCACACGCATGTCCGATGGCGACATCGCGGCGGCCTATGCGTACCTGATGCGCCGGGAGCCGGTAGTGGCGAAGACGCCGCCCAACGACCTGATCTTCCCGCTGAACTTCCGCCCACTCGTCGCGTTCTGGAACGTACTGTTCCTGCGCACCGGCCCCGATACGCCAGAGGGTTCGCGCAGTGCGCAGTGGAATCGCGGGCGGGAGCTTGTGAGCGGGCTTGGCCACTGTGCCGCGTGCCATACGCCGCTGAACCTCATCGGCGGCGAAAAATGGGGCCAAGCCTTCGAGGGCGGCGTGATCGATGGCTGGGAGGCGCCACCTCTGACGCGCCTGGCGCACGGACCGGTGCCATGGACGCCGGCACAGCTGGTCACGTATCTCCGCACGGGCATCTCGTCCGCACACGGCGCCGCTGCCGGACCCATGCTGCCGGTCACGCAGGAACTGGCGACCGTACCGCGGGACGACGTGGAAGCGATGGCCACCTATCTGTTCTCCCTGCAGAAGCCCACATCTGCCGACACCGGCACCGCCCGCGCTGCGGCAGCAGACCAGTTGTCGATTCAGCGCGGCAGCGTGCTGTTTGCCGGCGCATGCGCTGCTTGCCACGGCGACATGTCACCCATGCAGAGCATTGGCGGCCGCCCCAGCCTGGCGACGAGCAGCGCTATTCATGCTGCCACTCCACGCAACACAATCCAGATGATGCTGGAAGGGGTTCCGTGGCAAGGCGAGCGCCGGCTGCACTACATGCCCGCATTCGATGAAGCCTTGGGAGACGCGCAGCTTGCCGACCTGGCGGCCTACCTCCGAGCCACCTATTCCCGTTTGCCGCCGTGGGACAGCGTCTCGCAAGCGGTGACCGAACTCCGAAAGGGAGACGCAGCGAAATGATTCCACTCACCGTCAATGGCGTTCGCCACTCGCTCGACATCGCCCCCTCGACACCGCTGCTCTATGCACTGCGCGAAGACCTGAACCTGCATGGCGCGAAGTTTGGCTGCGGGCTTGGGCAATGCGGCGCCTGCACCGTACTGGTGGCCGGAAAGCCGACGTTCTCCTGCCTGATGCCGGTGGCCGCGGTTGGCGAGCGCCCGGTGCGGACCATCGAAAGCCTGGGCACGGCCGAGCGCCCCGGCCCGCTCCAGAAGGCATTCGTCGATCACCAAGCGGCCCAATGCGGCTACTGCATCGCTGGAATGATCATGCGAGCGCAGGGCTTGCTGGAAGCCAATCCGCATCCCACTGATGCCGAAATCCGCAAGCACATGGAGCCGAACCTGTGCCGTTGCGGCACGCATATGCGTATCCTGGCCGCAATTCGATCAGTCAGCGCATCGCCTTCCAGTGTCGGCAAACCTGCGGCGGAGGCTGTGCGATGAGTCGCGACACCGAACGTCTGGATAACCCCTCGCGCCGCGCCTTCATGGTATCCGGCTCGCTGGTGGTGGGGTTCACGCTGTTACCGGGCAGTCAGGCGCTGGCGGAAATGGTGCTGGCCGATGAAGGCGCTGCCGTGCGCGTGGGCAAGGGTTTCGAGTCCCTCGCGGGCAGCCTCAAGACGAATCCGTACCTGGATGCGTGGATCAAGGTGGCGCCGGACAATCGCGTCACCGTCTACACCGGCAAGGTGGAACTCGGCACGGGGGTGCGCACCGCACTGCTGCAAGTGGCCGCCGAGGAATTGCAGATCGACCCTGGCAAGATCGTCTTCCTGACCGCCGATACCGGCCGCTCCCCTGATGAAGGGCTCACCGCGGGCAGCCATACGATGGCCGATAGCGGCAGCGCATTGCTCAACGCCGCCGCACAGGTACGCGGCCTGCTGACTGCTGCTGCCGCGCGGACCCTTCGCACAGACCCGGCCGTCCTTATGGTACGCAATGCGCGGGTACAGACGCCCGACGGCCGTTCGAAGTCGTTTGCCGACCTGCTCCCCGATGTCAACCTGCACGTCGTGGCAAAGCCCACGTCGCCGTTGCGGGATCCCGCCTCCTTTACCGTGATCGGCACGGCGCTGCCCCGGCTCGACATTCCCGGCAAGGTCAGCGGCGGCGCGAGCTATGTGCAGGACCTGAAGATGCCCGGCATGGTGCACGCGCGCGTGGTGCTGCCTCCAGCCTACGACGCGCAGCTGCAGGCCGTTGACGAAGCCGCGGCACGGGCCACGCCGGGCGTTATCGGCATCGTGCGCGATGGCAACCTGCTGGCGGTGGTGGCACATCGCGAATGGCAGGCCGTACAGGCGCAGCGTGCGCTATCTGCTGGGTGCCGCTGGGGACAGGGCCGCGCGCTGCCGCAACCGGAGCAGGTAAGCACGCAGCTCAAACAGATTGCCACCGAAGGCATCGTCATCGCGGACGCTCGCACGCCGATGGCCGCACCGACCAAGACGCTCCACGCCACCTACACCAAGCGCTACCTGATGCATGGGTCGATCGGGCCGTCCTGTGCCGTGGGCCATATGCAGGACGGCGTGCTGACCATATGGACGCATTCGCAGGGTGTCTATCCGCTGCGCGATGGCCTGGCGGAGATGCTCTCGATGCCCAAGGACAAGATCCGGTGCATCCACGTGGAAGGATCCGGCTGCTATGGCCACAACGGCGCGGACGATGTGGCCGCGCATGCCGCTTTCCTGGCACGCGCGCTACCGGGGCGGCCGGTGCGCGTGCAATGGATGCGCGACCAGGAGAACCTCTGGGACCACTACACCCCTGCAATGGTCACCGAGATCAAGGCTTCACTCTCGGCCGATGGCACCATCGTGGACTGGGACTACGCGCTCTGGAGCAGTTCGCACAACGAGCGTGTGGTCAACGCGGGCCGCCTTCTGCCGGCCACGCAATTGGCGAAGCCCTTTGCGCCAGCGCCATCGGTACCGATGACCCAGCCGGAAGGCGGTGGCGACCGAAACGCCATCCCGCTCTACCGTCTGCCTAATCGCCACATCGTCAACAACTTCTCGCCGACGATGCCGCTGCGAACCTCCGCCATGCGTTCGCTGGGCGCCCATATGAATGTGTTTGCTATCGAGACATTCATGGACGACCTGGCCCACGCCGCCGGCATGGACCCGGTGCAGTTCCGCGTGCGGCACATCGACGATCCGCGTGCCCTGAATGTGATCCGGCTCGCGGCACAGAAATTTGACTGGCCTCGACGGGCCCGCAAACCGGGGACCGGGACCGGTTTCGCCTTCGGCAAGTACAAGAACCTGATGGGCTATGTGGCGATAGCGGTGGAAATCTCGGTGGAGCGCGATACCGGCCAGGTACGTCTGGAGCGGGCCGAAGTCGCCGTCGATTGCGGCCAGATCGTGAATCCCGATGGTGTCCGCAACCAGATCGAGGGCGGCATCCTGCAATCCGCCAGTTGGACGCTCTATGAGCAGTTGCGCTTCGACACGACCGGCATTCGCAGTTTCGATTGGGGAACCTATCCAATCATGCGGTTCTCGGCGGTGCCCACGCAGGTCAATGTGCATCTGATCAATCGTCCAGGCGCGCCGTTCCTGGGCGTGGCGGAAGCCGCGATGGGCCCGACCGCCGGTGCCATCGGCAACGCACTGTTCGATGCCACCGGCGTGAGATTGCGCGATATGCCGCTGGGCGGCGAGCGCCTGCAGGCCAGGATCGCGCCATGAGTATCGCGGCGGCACACGCCGGCAGAAATCGTCCTGATCGGATCCGTCCGGAGGCAGCCAGGAACGACAACGAGAGTCTATTCCTGCTGCACGGCTGGATCGTGCTGGCCGTCTTGCGTCGTGCGCTTCGCGCGCGTGCGTCATTGCATCCCGCGCAACGCTGATTTGCTCCCCGTTGTGATTCAAATTGCGCTTTCCGGCGCCTAAGCTCTCCCCATTGCAACCCTTCCCTCAACGTCATGGAATCCACAGCCTCTCCCCTCACGCCGGGCGCCGCGCCGGCGTCAGCCCCGATGTCTGGCGCGCTGGTCGCACTGTTTTCGCTGTGTGCCGGCGTGCTGGTTGCCAACCTTTACTACGCCCAGCCCATCATCGAGATGATTGCGCCGACGGTGGGTCTGTCGGCCCAAAGCGCCAGCGTCATCGTGTCGCTGACCCAGATCGGCTATGCGGTCGGTCTGTTCTTTCTGGTGCCGCTGGCAGATCTGCACGAGAACCGGCGCCTGCTTCTGATCAGTGGCGTGGCCGCCGCCATCAGCCTTGTGGGCGCCGCCACGGCATCCCAGCCAGGACTGTTCCTGCTGGTGTCGCTATTGCTTGGCCTGAGTTCCGTGAGCGTGCAGATCCTGATTCCGCTGGCGGCGCACCTTGCGCCCGAAGCGCTGCGTGGACGCACCGTGGGCACGATCATGGGCGGCCTGCTCTCCGGGATCCTGCTGTCCCGGCCATTGTCGAGCCTGCTGGCACAGGCTTTCGGCTGGCGTGCGGTGTTCTTTATCGCCGCCGCGATGACGCTGGCGACGGTGGCCATCATCGCAGCGACGATTCCTCGCCGCATGCCCGAGCATCGCGGCACCTATGGCGGCCTGCTGGTTTCCCTGTGGCATCTGTTCACGCGCTACGCGGTGCTGCGCCAGCGCTCGCTGTACCAGGCACTGCTGTTCGCCGCGTTCAGCCTGTTCTGGACTGCCGCGCCCCTCGAGCTGGTCAACCACTATGGCCTCACGCAATCGCAGATTGGCGTCTTTGCACTGGTTGGCGCGCTGGGCGCTGTGGCGGCACCGATTGCGGGCCGGCTGGCAGATTCTGGCTATACGCGCATCGCCTCGTACCTGGCAATGATCGCTGCTGTCATCAGTTTCCTTCCCGGACTTGTCGGTGGCGCGGACGGCGTCTATTGGCTCGCATTGACCGGCGTCGTCCTCGACTTTGCCGTGCAGATGAACATGGTACTGGGCCAGCGTGCGATCTATGCGCTCGATGCCACCAGCCGCGGACGCCTGAATGCGCTGTACATGACTGCCATCTTCGCCGGCGGCGCGGTGGGATCCGCCGTGGCCAGCGCGCTCTACACGCATATCGGCTGGTCCGGCATCGTTGCGACGGGCAGTGGTCTTGCGCTGGTCTCGCTGCTTGCCATGGCACTCGCTTCGCGCCGCTGAGCGGCTCGCATTCTTCTTCGAACCACTCTTCGACCAGAGACATCATCATGACATCCAATCTGTTCTCGCCCATCACAATCGGGCAGTTGAAACTGACCCACCGCGTCGCCATGGCGCCATTGACGCGCTCGCGCGCTGTCCAGCCCGGCAACGTGCCCAATGCCATGAATGTCGAGTACTACCGGCAACGTGCCTCGGCGGCATTGATCATTACCGAGGCCACCCAGATCTCGCAGCAGGGCCAGGGCTATGCCTGGACGCCTGGGATCTACACCGCCGAGCAGATCGAGGGCTGGCGTGCCGTGGCGGACGCCGTCCATGCCGAGGGTGGCCGGATCTTCCTGCAACTGTGGCACGTTGGTCGGGTTTCGCACCCGTCGTTTCAACCCGGCGGCGCGCTCCCGGTGGCGCCGAGCGCGCTCCCAGTGCCCGGCAAGACGTTCATCGTCGACGCCGACGGGAACGGCGTGTGGGGCGACATCCCAACCCCGCAGGCGCTGACCCTGGAGGGTATCGCGGCGATCGTGCATGACTACCGCCTGGCCGCGCGAAATGCCATGGAGGCGGGCATGGACGGCGTGGAGATCCATGCGGGAAATGGCTATCTGCTGGACCAGTTCATCAACTCTGAAAGCAACCATCGCACCGACGCCTATGGCGGCAGCATCGAGAACCGTGCGCGCCTGCTATTGGAGGTGGTGGACGCCGTAACGACGGAGATCGGCGCGGAGCGCGTGGGCGTACGCCTCACGCCGATGGGCCGCTTCATGGGCATGGGTGATGCCACGCCCGAGGACACGTTCGCCTACATCGCGCGCCGCCTCAACGACGAGTCGCTAGCCTATCTGCACCTGGTGGAGCCGGCGATGGTCGGTACGGTAAAGGACGAATCCGCCGACCCGCGCTGGGATGCCATCATGCGCAGGATGCGTGCCGAGTTCCACGGCGTGCTGATGCTGGCCGGCGGCTACGACGGCGCCTCCGCAGAACGTGCGATTGCCGACGGGCGCGCCGACATCGTCGCGTTCGGACGGCCGTTCATCGCCAATCCCGATCTGCCCCGCCGCCTCAAGACCTCGGCGGCGCTCAATACGCCGGATCCGGCGACATTCTTTGGCGGCACGGCTGTCGGTTACACCGATTATCCGGCACTTGCCTAAGTCATTCCTGGTGGCATGTCGGCCCGGGCAACGTCGCCAGGAATGTCAGAAACGCGGCAATCCGCCTCGAGCCGCGCTGGTTCGGCAGATACAGTGCAGAGATGGCGGAGCTTGTCTGGTCAGGATTGACGGACCATGCGTCAAACAATGGCGTCAGCCGCTGATTGTCGATATCGTCATCGACGAGCCAGTCCGGCAACAGGCCGATGCCTCCGCCCGCCAGCGCGATCTCGCGCAATACCTCCGCGTTGTTGCTGCGGAAATGACCATTGACCGGAACTGTTGTCTCACTGCCATCCTGGCGAAAGGTCCACACCTGATCCCGCGCGCCATAGCTGAATCGCAGACAACGATGATGGAGCAACTCGCCAGGCTCGGCGGGGACACCCTGGCTCTCCAGATAGGCCGGGCTGGCCACCACGCGGCGGCGAAAGCGGCCGATCTCCCGCGCGATGACGCTGTCGTAAGACGCCGGACTGCCCAGTCGTACCGAGAGGTCAATCCGCTCGCCGATCAGGTCCACGATGTCGTCGGTCAGCGTCACCTCGACCTCAAGTTTCGGAAACTGCGCGAGCCAGTCGCCAAGATAGGGGGCAATGCATCGCCGCCCAAACGCCACGGGTAGCGAAACACGCAAGCGCCCAACCGGCTCCTCGCCCCGATCCGCGATCAACGCGTCCGCTTCCTCCACGGCATCAAGAATCTTCCGAGCCTGCTGGTAATAGGCTGCACCGGCTTCCGTGACCGTGATGAGCCGTGTGGACCGATTCAGCAACACCGCTCCAAGTGACGTCTCAAGGCCGTCGAGCGCGCGCGTGACCGACGAAGTCGCCAGCTCCAGGCGTCTTGCCGCAGCGGAGAAGCCCTTCGCGTCCACGGTTTCAACGAACATCTTCAGTGCAAGCAGCTTGTCCATCTTCCAGGGATGATCGATTGATAACGATTGGTCTTTTGGGGAGCGTGGTGCAGTTCGATATGAACTGGGCAGCACGCTGGGAATCCGGCAGATGATGCCACTCCTTGATCCCGCTTGCTTTGTGAGTCAGGCACGACACAACGCCGCCCCAGTATCCCGCGCGTCGCATGGGGGGATCGTACTTTTGGTGCGAAATCTGGCGGTTGGGCAGCAAAAATTCATACGGATTCAATGGTTTGCAAGAGCGCCTATCTCACAAAGCGCGGTCGACCACGAAGCCTTGCTGCATACGGTTCCTCTACTGGCTAGCGCCAGATTTTGCACCGAAAGTACAACTACCCCCAGAGTTGGAATCAGAGCCAGCCCGGCAAATTCCGGCAACGGTCAGACCTGGCGCCATCGCCCGAGTCCGGCCAGAAGCCGACATTCAGAGGTCTTGCCGCCGACGACCGTTTCTGGTCTCAGAACGGCCCTGAACTGTCACTGGAGGCTCACTTTGAAGTGAAGTACCTAGATGCTAAGCGGGCAGCGGCCTGGCGTTTGACCTTTAAAGACGGCTATCAATTATCGAACAGCCCCTGTAAACGCTTTGACGGCGTCGATGCGCCAACCTGCCTCCGCTTCCTGCACGACGCCGCTCACCCAATCGACGAAAGCTCTGACCGTCGGCGACAGATGGCGGTTCTTGGGATACAGCACCGACAACGGGCACGCCGGTGCCGGCACCTCCGCCAGCACCCGACGGAGACGGCCGCTGATAAGTTCGGGCAGCACCATGTAGCTCCCCGCGCGAATCAGCCCCAGTCCCTGCACCGCGCACGCAACGTATGCGTCCGTGTCGTTGACGATCAGCCGTTCGCGCATTCTCACGAAGCGGTCCTCGCCCTCCACCACGAAGTGCCAATCCAGCGTGCGGGTGGTGCGGGTGGACAGGTACCCCACCGCCTGATGGTTATCCAGATCCTTGAGCGACTTCGGCACGCCATGTTGGGCAAGGTACTCGGGCGAGGCGCAGGTGACCCAGTCGAAGGCGCCGATGCGCTTAGCCACCAGCGTTGGCGAATCCTCTGGTGTGCCCGCCCGGATCACGCAATCGATTCCCTCCTGCACCAGTTCGACCGTTCGATCGGACACGCTTAGCGTGAGCTCCACGTCTGGAAACCGGGCCTGAAAGTCCTTGATGGCCGGAAACACAACCAGCCGCGCGAGCGACAGCGTCATATCCACGCGCAAGCGCCCACGCGGACGGCCTGCACTGCCGGGAAAGCTCGCCTCGACCACTTCGATTTCCGCGAGCAAACGCCGGCAATGGTCGTAGTACAGCGTGCCGTCAGGCGTTAGGCTGATATGGCGTGTGGTGCGTTGCAGCAGTCGCACGCCGAGAAACGCCTCCAGCTCCTTCACCACGCGCGTCACGCGCGACGGCGGCAACGACAGGCTTTCCGCGGCTCGGCTGAAGCTGTGCATCTCCACCACGCGGGCAAAGATCTGCATCGACTGAAGACGGTCCAAACGTCGCTCCTCACTGGGTGATTTGTTGCCATCGGGGCAATTAGCAAAAGGCCGGACCGCCCGTTCAAGCCCATTCGCGCCTAGGGTAACGCAGGCGATTATTCCATACTAGGCAAAAGAGTTAGCCAAGTTTATGTCTGGATGCGGCAGCGCCGCAAGACCAGACTTCGGGCATCGAAGCCCGTTAAGTCCGTCTCATGCACTCCCTCAACAAGCGTCAACTGGCCCTCGCCGCGGCCGTCGTGACGGTGATCGGCACCGGTGGCACGCTCTGGCACCACGGTTCCGAAGTCCGCGCCGCCCCTGCCGTCACGCCCCCTACCGTCAAATTCAAACCTGCCCTGCAGCGCTCGCTCTCGGATACGCAGGATTACACCGGCCGGCTCGAGGCGGTGGACGTCGTCGACGTGCGGCCCAAGGTCCCCGGCACGCTCCTGGCGGTCCATTTCAAGGATGGCCAGCGCGTGCGTCAGGGCGATCCGCTGTTCACGATCGACCCGGCCCCGTACGAGACGCAGGTGCGTCAGGCACAGGGCAACGTGGCGATGGCGGAAGAGCGGCAGCGCCATGCCAGACTCGAACAGGCACGCGGCCAGCGCCTGATAGAGTCGAACGCAATCGCGCGCCGTGAATTCGATGCGCTCGACAACGCCGCGCGCGAGGCTGCGGCCGCACTGAAGGCGGCGCAGGCCACGCTCGCGTATGCGCAGTTGCAGTTGAGCTATACGAAGGTGCAGGCACCGATCGCCGGGCGCGTCTCGCGTGCCGAGATCACCGTGGGCAACGTGGTCGGTGCCGGGGGGGAGGCCGCCGTGCTTACGCGGATAGTGTCCGATACCAAATTGTTCGCTTCGTTCAACGTTGACGAGCAAAGCTATCTGCGGCTGATTGCGCCGTCCCTGCGCGCGGGTGCCCGGCCGACGGTGAAGGTCGGTCTGGCCAACGAGACCACGTTCCCCTACCCGGCCGTGATCGAGACGCTCGACAACCAGATGGATACGCGTTCCGGCACCGTGCGTGTGCGTGCACGCATCGACAACGTCGGCCCGGAGATGCTGCCGGGTCTGCAGGCGCGCGTGCGGTTGCAAGGCGGCCTGTCTTACAACGCGGTGGTGGTCGATGACGACGCGGTCAGCACCGATCAAGACCGCAAGTATGTGCTCGTCGTCAACGGCGAGAACAAGGTCGAGCGTCGCTTCGTGGAGCTGGGCACCACGCACGGCAAGGAGCGCGTACTGCGCAGCGGGGTGCCCGCGGGCGCGAAGGTCGTCGTCGATGGCGCATTCCGCGCGCCGCCCGGTACCGTCGTGACGGCCATCGCCGCCGATGGAGGCCGGTCGTGAATATATCGAAATTCTTTATCGACCGCCCGATCTTCGCGGGCGTCTTGTCGGCATTGATCCTGCTCGCGGGAATCGTGTCGTCGCTGACGATGCCAGTGTCCGAGTATCCGCAGGTGATTCCACCGTCGGTCGTGATCCATGCGCAGTACCCGGGCGCCAATGCCAAGACCATCGCCGAGACCGTGGCGGCGCCACTGGAGCAATCGGTCAACGGCGTCGAGAACATGCTGTACATGGACTCGAAGGCCAGCGGTGACGGTCATCTCTTCCTGACGGTCACGTTCAAGCTCGGCACCGATCCCGACAAGGCGCAGCAGATCGTGCAGACGCGCGTGTCGCAGGCAGTACCGCGACTGCCCGAGGACGTGCAGCGCCTTGGCGTGACGGCAGTCAAGAACCTGCCGATGATCACCATTGCGGTGCACATGGTGTCGCCGAAGGGCACGTACGACAACAATTACATCAGCAACTACGCGATTCTTCACGTGAAGGACCGTCTGGCGCGGATTCAGGGTGCCGGTGATGTATCGATCTGGGGGCCCGGCGGTTATGCCATGCGCGTGTGGCTGGACCCGTCCGCGCTGGCGGAACGCGGTCTAAGCGCGAACGATGTCGCGGCGGCCATTCGTCGTCAGAACATTCAGGCGGCAGTTGGCACCATCGGCGGCGCGCCTACCTCGCCGGATACCGCGTTCCAGCTCAACGTCAACGCGGACGGCCGGCTGAAGACGCCCGAGGAGTTCAAGGGCATCGTCATCAAATCCGATGGGCGCGGCGCGATCACGCGCCTCGGCGACGTGGCACGCGTCGAACTGGGCGCGGAAGACTACGGCATTCGCGCCACGCTCGATACCTCGCCTGCGGTTGCCGTGACCGTGCAGGAGGCTCCTGGGGCCAACTCGCTGCAGATCTCGCGCGACGTGCATCGCGTGATGGAGGAGCTGAAGAAGGACTTCCCGGAGGATGTCGACTATCGCATCGTCTACGAGCCGAGCCGCGCGGTGCAGTCCGGCATCGATGCGGTGATCAAGACGTTGCTGGAGTCGGTGGCGCTTGTCGTGCTGGTGGTGTTCCTGTTCCTGCAAACCTGGCGCGCGTCGATCATCCCGCTGCTGGCGGTACCAATCTCGATCGTCGGCACGTTTACGTTCCTGCTGCTCGCTGGCTATTCGATCAATACGCTGTCCCTCTTCGGACTCGTGGTGGCGATCGGGATCGTGGTGGACGATGCGATCGTGGTGGTCGAGAACGTCGAGCGCAATATCGCGCGCGGGTTGTCGCCGCGCGAGGCGACCTATCAGGCAATGCGCGAGGTGAGCGGCCCGATTATCGCGATCGCGCTGACGCTGTCAGCCGTGTTCCTGCCGCTCGCGTTCCTCAGCGGCCTCACGGGCCAGTTCTATCAGCAGTTCGCCGTCACCATTGCGATCTCCACGCTGATCTCGGCGGTTAACTCGCTGACGTTGTCGCCCGCGCTTTCGGCCATGCTGCTGAAGGGACATGGCGCCGCACCGGATGCTGTGACGCGTGTCACGCAGAAGCTGTTCGGCCGCTTCTTCACGCGCTTCAACCGTGGCTTCTATCGTGCATCGGAAGGCTACGGAACCGGCGTGGGCCGGCTGCTGCGGCACAAGGGCGCGCTGCTGGCCATCTATGTCGGGCTGGTGGGCGCCACGTGGTGGCTGACCGACCATGTCCCGGGTGGCTTCGTGCCCGCGCAGGACAAGGAATATCTCGTCAGTCTCGCGCAGTTGCCCGAGGGCGCCACGCTCGATCGCACCGAAGCCGCGATCACCCGAATGAACGAGATCGCGCTCAGTCATCCGGCCGTGATGGGTACGTCGAGCTATAGCGGCCTGTCGATCAACGGCGTGACCAAGAGCTCGAGTACCGCGCTGAGCTTCGTGTTGCTGAAGCCGTTCAAGGACCGCAAGGGCATCAGCGCAGATCAGGTGGCCGCGGACCTGTCGCGCGAATATGCGACGATCGGCAATGCCTTCACCGGTATCTTCCCGCCGCCGCCGGTGTATGGCCTCGGCACGCTCGGTGGCTTCAAGCTGCAGATCGAGGATCGTTCGGATCTGGGCTACGAAGCGCTCTACAACGCCACGCAGGCCTTTATCAAGAAGGCCGCGGAAGCGCCCGAACTCGGTCCGTTGTTCTCGACGTACACCGTCAACGTGCCGCAGCTCAAGGTGGATATCGACCGCGAGAAGGCGCAGCAACTGGGCGTCGATACGCCGGCGATCTTCAGCACGTTGCAGGCGTTTCTCGGCGCCTACTACGTCAACGACTTCAACTTCCTCGGGCGCGTGTATCAGGTTCGCATGCAGGCCGACGGCCAGTTCCGTTCGAAGCCGGACGATATCGGCCAGCTGCATGTGCGCAGCGAGTCTGGGCAGATGATTCCGATCGCGTCGGTGGCAAAGATCAGCCAGACCTACGGCCCCGATCAGGTGCTGCGCTACAACGGCTTTACCTCGGCCGATGTGGGCGGCAGTCCCGCGCCCGGTTACTCGTCGGATCAGGCGATGGCAGCGATTCAGCGCATCGCCGCGGAAACGCTGCCGCCGGGCATGACCTACGAATGGACCGATCTCACCTATCAGCAAATCATCGCGGGCAATAGCGCGGTATGGATTCTGCCGCTGTGCGTGCTGCTCGTGTTCTTCGTGCTCGCGGCGCAATACGAAAGCCTGTCGCTGCCGTTCGCGATCATCCTGATCATTCCGATGAGCATCTTCTCGGCGCTACTGGGGGTGTGGCTCACGCATGGCGATAACAACATCTTTACGCAGATCGGTCTCATCGTTCTGGTCGGGCTAGCGTCGAAGAACGCGATCCTGATCGTCGAATTCGCGCGTGAACTCGAAATGGCGGGGATGTCGACCGTCAAGGCCGTGATCGAGGCCAGCCGCCTGCGACTGCGTCCGATCCTGATGACGTCGCTGGCGTTCGTGATGGGTGTGATTCCGCTGGTGATGTCCACCGGCTCCGGCGCGGAGATGCGTCAGGCCATGGGGATCTCGGTGTTCTTCGGGATGATCGGCGTCACGCTGTTCGGACTGTTCCTGACGCCGGTGTTCTATGTGGTGGTGCGCGCGCTGAGCGGCGGCAAGCCGCTGCGCTCGGCCACGCATCACGAAGCGCCCGCGCTCGTCCCCCACCATTCCACCGGGGAGCACGCATGAGCGTCCCACAAACGATGCGCGCCGTGGCACTCGCGGCGGCGGTTTTCACCCTGACGGCGTGCTCGCTGGCACCGGTGCGGCAGATGCCCGAGGTCGACGTGCCAGCCACCTACATGGAAGCGGATGGACTGAGCCCGAGCGAGGAGCCGGGCCGCTGGCAACCGGCGCAACCGGCGGACCAGCAGGCGCCCTCGCCATGGTGGGCCGTGTTTGGCGATGTCGAACTCACGCGACTCGAAGAGGCCGCGCTCGCGGCCAACCCTAACGTCGGCATCGCGATGGCGCGTATCCAGCAGGCCCGCGCGCTGGTCTCGCGCAGCGAGGCGGCGTGGTTCCCCGAGATCGATGCGGGCTTCGGCCCCACACGTCAGCGCACCTCGGGGGCCGCCGACGGGCGCGGCGATGGCGCGCCCGGCTCGACGCAGACGCTGTGGCGTGCGCAGATTCCGGTGGCCTACGAGGTCGATTTGTTCGGGCGCGTCGCGTCGTCGGTCAACGCCGCGCGCGCCGATGCCGCGCAGCAGCAGGCGCTCGCGCATCAGATGCTGCTGGTGGTGCAGGCCGACGTGGCGCGCGCGTATTTCGGGCTGCGGCAGCTGGAAGGCGAACGGCGTCTGCTGCGGGAGACCGTGCAGCTGCGCGAGGACGCCGTGGCGCTGCTCGTGCGCAAGCTCGAGGTCGGCGCGGTCGCGCGCCATGTGGTCGATCAGGCAAAGACCGAACTGCTGACAGCGCAGGCCGACCACATGGCCGTGGAACAGCAATACGCGTTGGCCGCGCATGCGCTGGCGATTCTGCTCGGCAAGGCGCCCGCATCGCTGCGGCTCGACGTCGAGCCGTTGCAGCCGATCTCGGTGCGACTGGCACCCGGGCTGCCCTCGACGCTGCTCGAACGCCGGCCCGATATCGCCGCCGCGGAGCGTGCCATGGCGGCCGAGAACGCGCGTATCGGCGTGGCCAAGGCCGCGTTCTTCCCCACGCTCTCGCTGACCGGCGCGCTGGGCTACGAGTCCAACGACCTTGGCAACCTGCTCAACTGGTCGCAACGCACGTTCCTGTTCGGGCCGCTGGTCGGCACCGCGCTGAACCTGCCGATCTTCGACGGTGGCCGGCGCAAGGCCGACCTCGCGTGGGCTCGCGGGCTGTATGAGGAGCGCGTCGCGCAGTACCGCAAGACCGTGCTGCAGGCGTTTCGCGAGGTCGAGGACTCGCTGGTGCTGATCCGCACCGTGGACGCACGCATCGTCTATCAGTGCGACGCCGAGGAAGCCTCGTCACGCGTCGCACGCTCGGCGAAGGCGCGCTTCGGCGAAGGCGATGTCGATTACCTGATCGTCGTCGATGCCGAACGCACGCTGCTGCGTACGCGCCAATTGCGCATCCAGTCGGAAGGCGACCGCGCACGCGCCACGGTGGACCTCGTGCGCGCGTTGGGCGGCGGCTGGGACCACCAAGTCAAATAATCGGAGACCCACGATGTCCGTTGCCGATCTGTTCCAACCCCTCACGCTGTTGCACGGCCCTGCCATGCGCAACCGCTTTATGCTCGCGCCGCTCACCAATCAGCAGAGCGAAATGGACGGCTCGACTTCCGAGTTCGATCTCGACTGGATCACGCAGGTAGCGCAGAGCGAATACGCGCTGGTCCAAACGGCTGCCGCGACGGTGGAAGCCAGTGGCATCGCGTTTGCCCGACAGCTGGGCATTCATAGCGATGCGCAGCTGGACGGCCTGACGCGCATGGCGGCCGCGATCCGTGCCGGCGGTGGCCTGTCCGCGGTGCAACTGCATCATGCGGGCCATCGCGCCAATACGTTGCTCGGCGGCCGGCCTACGCCGGCGTCGGTATTGCGCATGGATCAGGTCGAGCGCATTCGCGACAGCTTCATCGCCGCGGCGCGGCGCGCGCAGCGTGCCGGCTTCGACGGCGTGGCGCTCCATGGCGCGTTCGGATGGATCCTGTCCGAGTTCATGTCGCCCGAACTCAACGGTCGATCGGATCGTTATGGCGGCAGCGTCGAGAATCGCGCGCGCCTGACCATCGAGGTTATCGAAGGCATTCGCGCGGCATGCGGCCCGAATTTCCAGATCGGCTGGCGGCTGTCGGTCGAGCGGTATGGGCTGCGACTGGAAGAGCTGCGCGCGATCACCGCGCACATCCTCGATCGCGAGCTGATCGATTACCTCGATCTCGCACTCTGGGACTCGGCGCAAATCGTTGAGGAAGGCACGTTCCGGGGCCAGCGCATGCTGAGTGTCTTCGCCGACCTGCCCCGCAAACGCGTGCGCCTCGGCGTCGCCGGGAAAATCATGAGCGCGCAGCGCGCCGCGCAACTGCTCGACGAAGGCTGCGACTTCGTACTGATCGGGCGCGCCGGCATCCTGCAACGAGACTTCCCGCTACAGGTGAAGGTCAACCCGTACTACGACAGCCCGCGGCTTCCGGTCACGGCGCAGTACCTGCGCGCGGGCGGCCTGAGCGAACGGTTTATCGCCCACATGCGCAGATGGCCGCAATTCGTGACGCCCGACAGCGTTTAACCCCCCTCTCAATACAAGGAGATCTCTCTCGATGATGAAACTGTATTTTTCCCCCGGCTCCTGCGGACTCTCGCCGCAAATCGCCCTGCGTGAGGCGGGGCAGGAATTCGAACTGGTCAAGGTCGACTTCGACACCAAGACCACGAGCGAAGGCAATTACTTCGACGTCGCGCCCAAGGGCATGATCCCGGCGCTGAAACTCGACAACGGCGAAGTAATCACCGAAGGCACGGTGATCCTGCAATGGATCGCGGACCAGTTTCCGGAAAGCCGGCTCCTGCCGCCGGTTGGCACCAAGGCGCGCTACAAGGCGCTGGAGTGGATCAACTTCGTGGCGACCGACATGCACAAGAGCATGGCGGTGATGTTCTCCCCGCTCATCGATGCCGAATCGAAGCAGCGATTCGCCGCGGACTACCTCGCCAGCCGCTTCGCCTATATCGAAGCGCATCTCGCCACGCATGAGTATCTGCTCGGTGATCAGTTC
Organism: Cupriavidus sp. SIMBA_020; assembly: GCF_046535395.1. Lineage (NCBI taxonomy): Bacteria > Pseudomonadati > Pseudomonadota > Betaproteobacteria > Burkholderiales > Burkholderiaceae > Cupriavidus > Cupriavidus sp. SIMBA_020. The sequence goes on from NZ_JAWRWU010000011.1 coordinate 152,135, forward strand.
TGCGCGGCCGACGGCTACCTATTCAACGTCCTGAGCTGGCCGTCCCGCGTCGGGATCGACATGAGCCAATACCCTGCCATCGGCAAATTCATGGCGCGCATGCGCGAACGCCCGAGCGTACGGGCTGCCCGGAGGGCCGAGGGCCTTCCAAGCGCCTGACGCAAGGGTCGTGGGAAGCCTGCGCTATGTGTTGCGGCGATAGCGCGCCACTAGGTCTGGCGCCGCGCTATCTGCGCAAGGAGGGCATTGAGGGTCGGCACCCCGGCGGCCCTGAGCCGTTGCCCGAGCGCATCCGTGAGTAACCTCTCCACACCCTCCCCTAGAGCAACTGCCGCCGCGATCCGCGCCTCCAGCGCGTGATGGCGGCCAGTCGCCGCCGCATCAGCACCGTGCGCCGCAACTGCCGCGCCAATGTGCGCGAAGCGCGTACGTGACGAGTCGAAGCGTCGCCCAGTACGCATTGACATACTCATGCACACGCCACACCCCTCCACGAAGTTCGGCTATCGGCCGCGACCGACGGCAATACGCTGTAGAACAAGCGCTGGCGGGTGAACCTTCCGAATGGCAGCAATGGGGTCGGGAACCGCCGATTGGAGGCGATAGCAGTAGTTCGAGCGAATTCGGGACTATGCGGTGCCCTTATTCTGTCCGTTTTTGGGGGCAGATCGGTCATAGCGCAACGCGCAGTGCCAGTGTCGATCCGGTGATGTCTATTGGGCTCCGCTGGCATCGCTTCGAGAGTCCAAGCAGGACCAGACTATCGAAAGTCTTCTTGATTCGGACAGTCACTACTGTGGACAGTCAGGGCCGCTCCCGGGACCACGTTCCGAGGCCGCGTTCGCGATCGTTGGACTGATGTGTGCCAGAACTCGATGAAGCAACGATACTCGCAAGTTTTGCGCAAACGGCACCGATGTTGTCGGGGTGCACGTTTGTCGCGCTGAGTATCAAGCCACCTTGCGCGTGACTGCGGCGAAGATACCAGGCAGAGAGGGCCGAAGGCGCGAGGCCGTGTGCGCGGGCGATGCCGACGATGACGCGGTCGTCGGCGGATTGTGGGAGCGGTGCGATTACTCCAAGGCCCGCCATCAGCGTGCCTGGCAAAAATTCGCTCACATGCGCTAACGTGAGGCGGCGGCGCTCGGCGTAGAGAGCCTTCATCTGACGCAGGTGCCGCAGGTAGTGCCCATCCCGCAGAAACTCTGTCACCGCCAATTGGGTTGTCCGGTTCGGAGCTGGGGCCAGCACGGCGGAGACCTCCACCAGGCGCTCCGTCGCTGAGCGTGGGGCGACGACGAACCCGAGGCCCAGCGCCGGGCTGATCGTCTTGCTGAACGCTCCGATGTGAACTACATGTTCGGCACCTTCGCCAGCCGCAAGGGCCGGTGCGGCTCGTCCGTCGAGCTGTATTTCTCCGAGATAGTCGTCCTCGATGATCCAGGCACCCCGTGCCGCCGCCCAGTCAAGCAGCGCGCGCCTTCGTTCAGGCGACATGGTGACGCCCAGCGGTGCATGCTGGCCCGGCGTGACCAGCGCCAGCAAGGCGTCTGGCGCGCTGGCGACGCCAGCTTCCACGCGCAACCCCTCGGCATCAACGGGTACGGGTACGACCTCGGCTCCAATCACCTCCAGCGCGCGTCTTCCCAGCGGATACCCTGGCTCCTCGAGCCACGCCTTGCGTCCATGCGCGCGCAGTGCGGTGAGTGCAAGCATCAGGCCCTGCCGGTATCCGCTGGTGACGATGATCTGGTCGGGATGACACTGCATCTGTCGGCTTACGGCTAGGTGGCTCGCGATCTGAGCCCGCAGGGCAGGTTCGCCGCGTGGATCGCCATAGGCCGTGTAAGCGATAGCATCGGCACGTACGGCGCGCGTCCGCATGCGGGCCCAGAGCTTGGCGGGAAACGCGTCGTGGGCAGGTACGCCCATTTGAAACGGAAGCGGCGCGCTCGAAAATGGGCGGTTGAAATCCGCCAGAGGCCCGTCGAGCGAAGCTTCGCGGCCTACTCTCCCGACGTCCAGCCGCGAGCATACGTGTGTGCCCGAAGAGCCTGCGCCGAACACCAGATTCTCGGCGATCAGACGGTCGTAGACCACGCGAATGGTGCCGCGGGCGACACCAAGCTGCGCAGCGAGGTCTCGACCGGAAGGAAGACGCTGTCCAGGTGCAAGCCGCCCCTCGACGATTGCCTGTCGCAAGCTCGCATGGATCTGATCGCCGATCGGCATGGCAGTGGCACGGTCCACCAGGATGGACAGCGCAGCGGGCGAGTTCGGGTGAGTCATTTTGGGCCAGTCGTTTCTCCACTTTTTGGGCCTGTATCTTCAATGCCTGGCGGAGTAACTTTGCGTTATGACACGAATCGCGGCCCAAGTCGATAGGCGGCTCGGGCGCGCTGACCGCGACGCTGGACCCAATCACCAACAGGAAAGGACCGAGATGACCCGCTTGAACTGGCAAGAGATAGCGCCTGACGGCGCGAAGGCGCTTTTTGGTATCCACCACTACGTCACGAAGAAGACGGATCTCCCCGAGGAGCTTGTACACCTCGTGTTCCTCCGCGTCTCACAGATCAACGGATGCGCGCATTGCATTGACATGCATAGTCGCGATCTCAGAAAGACCATGTCGGTCGACAAGATCACGCTGGTTCCGGTGTGGGATGAAGTACCGCACCTATTCGCCGAGCAAGAGCGGGCCGCATTGGCCTGGGCGGAGGAAGTGACGCGCGTCAGTGAGACACATGCCTCAGACGAAGCCTATGCGGCCGCATCGGCAGCATTTTCGGCCAAGGACCTCGTTGATCTCACGATAACGATTGCCGCTATGAACGCATTCAATCGTCTCGGCGCCCCGTTTCGGCTTCCAGTTGCGGCAAAGGCGTAATCCAGGCACGCAATCCACCCGCATGCATTTAGCCGGTTAGGAGTCAACGTGGACACAACTTCCGCCCCTTCGCCGTTTGAGGTCACGTCGCGCCACATCGGTGTAGCGGCAGAGGCCGCAGCAGCTGCGCTATTCGCGCGCGCTGGCTTCGATGTTTCTGTGCAATACGGAGCGAACCAACCCGAGTACGATTTGATCGTCGCGCGTCCTCTCGTTGCTGGCCTTCCGGATCGAAGCGGCGACATGCTGAAAGTCTCAGTGAAAGGGAGCAAGGACGGGGGGTGGGGGCTTACGCAATCGCTGATCCGAAATGCCGACTACCACTCGGCTGCGGAGGCTTGGCTCCAACGGCATGGGCCTCGCACCATCTTCTGCTTGGTGCAATACAAGGACGTCCCGATCGCCGCAATGCCGAGGGTGTATCTGGCAACGCCCGCAGAGATCGCCTCGCGTCTTCGCCAAACCGCGAACGGCCGCGGTGACACAATCCTGCACGAACGACATGTGTGGAGCGCCCGCGCGCACGCCGCCGGCACCGTCGACGAAGTGCCGCAGTCGTGGCGCTTTTCGCTGGACCGAATTGATCAGCTTCTCGACATGCTGACAAGACCCTGATTTTTGGCTCACCTATATCAGTTCGTATTTCCCCATCAGACCTAGCTTGCGGAGTTCCTTCCTGTTGCGCTCCGCACGCGCTTCGGGAGTAGGTTCGATGTCCGGCAACGAGGCCAGGGCAACATCGAATCGCTCAATGTCCCGCACCAGGTCGATCAGCTCTTTAAGTTCGATTCGGGCTTCAGAAAACATGGTCCGTCCTTGCTGTATTGGTGGAAGCTCGCACAATGCGAGACTGAGCCATGATCGCACAGACCTTGTTTAGGTCAAGCGGCCAAAATTCCGCAGCGAGTGCCAGCGCGGCGCACCGTAGCCCAGCTCCCGCTCATGGCGCGTGCTACCCCAAACGCTTCAAGACGATGCCCCAGTGCGAGGACTCCGGGTTCCCCTGCCCAGGGTTGCGACCACTGCCAGTGGCTGTAGACGGCGCCAACAATTCCCACCTTTTTTTCAACGACCTTTAGAGCAGAGTCGCCTAGCTTCCGAGACGCAAAGCTAACCCGCATCCGCTCAGCGCAGCGCAGCAGAAACGGCATCGACGATGACCGTGGCCGCGAATCCTCGACTTCTTTTGCCTCGCCCACAGACACCGGAATAGCTTTTCAATATTTATTTTGCTCACGAAACCGCATAATAAAAACATAGAAGAAAGTTATCACCTATCATAATGTTGCATTGCTCGTAGAACCATATTAAAGTAGCCCACAATCTTCACGCACGAGGGCTTTAGCATGACCTTTAAGATATTCTGTCCGCTTGCAGTAGCCGCAGTAATCGGTGCAATTGGATGGCACAATCTGGTGTCCGCCCACACGCAGCAATGGTACGCCGACAACATTGAAGCCGCGAAAGCAAAGGAAGCGGAATGCCGCCGTCGCCTAAAGGCGGACGAACAACTGACCAAGGACGAGCTCGCTGAATGTCAGCGAGCCAGCGGCGCAATACTACGTCAAGGGACGTTTGTGAAGAGCCAACCGCGCACTTGGTAACTCGTCGGAATTGACGGAGCTTCGCGCTCACCTGGAAGACAAGGTGCGCGCAGGGACGGATCCAACGAATCCCCCTGCCGACACATCGCCAGGGCAGTACTCTCCTGCGCGCGGCAAGTCCTGACGAAGGCACGTAGAGGTAGCTTCACAGGTCTCAATGTTTCGGCGGTCCTGCCGACATTGGACAAGCCAAGCCCGGCACTGCAACCCAATGGATAAAGATGGCTGCCAGCAAAGACACGTTCGAGCCGCTAAGGCTCATCGAAGAAAAGCACGAGTTGTTGGACAAGGACGAGATCAACAAGCTGCCCAAGGGTCTGCGTGGAATCTATGTCCTGTACCAAACCACGCCGAATCCCAAAAAGGCAAAGATTCCCTTCCGCAACGTGGTCTACATTGGCATGTCCGCTTCCGGGATCAAGGGTCGCTTGCGCAAACATAGCGCTGATCCCCGCAAGAGCGAGAAATGGGACACCTGCAGCGTGTTCTCGGTTTGGCCGAACGTGCGCGTAGACGAAATCCGCGAGCTGGAGGGAATTCTGCGCCATATCTACCGCTTCGATGCCGAATCCCAGGGAATGAACAATCAGGGGACGTACTTCAAGCTGAAGAAGACGCGCGACATCGAACTGAGTGACGCCAATCGCAAAAAAGTGGAATCGACCGACGCGGACGAGGACGAAGCGGAGGAGTACAACAACTGAGCCGCGGCGCTACACTACCCGAGACCACCGCCGGCTTTGCCCCTTTGTTTATTTCGCTTTGGCAGCGGATGCGTCCGACGCACGCTTACGCGCAGGGCGTATCGGCGCGCCGGGGTCTGAAACGTCGAGCACGATTATCTCTGTCGTGACTTGCAACACCTCAGGAAGATCCTCCCTAAGCATTGACTCCATCTCCGCCGCAGTGCTCGGCTTCCGGGGGTAGTCGTACTTTTCGCGCAAAATCTGGCGGTTTCCCCGCAAAGCCTTTGTTTATAAGGTTCCCCTGTCATTGTCGACAATCGACTGCTACCCTCAGGTGACTTAGGGAGTACCATGTCCGCCCGCGACTACGGATCGCGTCACCTGGATGGGGGTGGACGATGCCGGGCTTGGAATCTCGCTATGTGGGAAAGAGCAGCTTGCCCACACGCTTGTCGGAGTTTGATGTCGAGCACTACTTTGCGCTGACCGATAGTGACCTCGCCGCGATCATCCACAAATTTCGACCTGAAGGGCGCGCCGGTGCCGCCATCCAACTGGTCTTTCTGCGCGCAAGTGGCCACACCCTCGACCAGCTCAACACACTTCCCCGACAGTTGCTGCGCTACGTTGGCGAGAAGCTCGGCGTGCCCACCCCAACCATTGCTTCGCTGCGCACGATCTATCATCGCTACAAGACGCTTTACGAGCATCAAGTCTGGGCTTGTGGATATCTGGGCCTGACGCGACTCGATGAGGTTCAATGGAGTGGCCTCGCAGCCTGGATGCGCCAGGATGCCGCCGAATCGCTGTCGCTTGAGGAGTTGCTTCAGCACGCCCACTCCTGGCTGTATGAGCGACGGCTTCTGATCCCGTCAACGCGTGCGCTGCAGGATTTGGCGCGTTCAATCTGGGTTGGCATCGAGCGTGGCTTGCTCGCCACGATTGGCTAACCTCACTTACCTTCCCCTTCATTTTGCGTAGTTGCCTCTCTGTGCCTATAAGTGTCGGTTATAAAATCGATAAAGGCCACCGCCGATGCGACCGCAAGGCGGGCATGGCGCGGTTGTAGTCCGCGATACTGGCCGTCACGGCCATGCCCCGTTCCGTAGAGTCCGCGCAATTGCGCAAGGTTGTGCGTCAGCTGCGTGAGATTACGCAGAATGAGACGGATGTTCTCCGCTCCCTTGGCTTCATCATTTATACCCTCCGGCACGAGCTGCAGTTCCTTCGCAATTTTCTTGGTCAGGTCGCCCAGATCCTCGGACTTCGTGAAGGCAACATTCCGTTTGGTGAGAATCGTCTTGCAGCACGTTTCAACGAGTTCCTTTGCTGTTCCAATGGCTAGCGCTGGGTCTCGTTCAACGGCATTTTCGACCCGCTCGATCTCCTTGGCCATCCATCCTGCATCTAGTGCATCAGCCACGTTCCGTGCACGCGATACGACGCTGGAGCCAGCGTGACTGACCTGGCGATAAGAGAAGCGAGGTCGTCCAGCAATTCGCTCCTCCTCGTAGATTTCCCATCCGACGGGGCGTAGTTGCTCGTTAAAATGAGAAACGAGCTTGATGGCTTCATCGCGGTCCGGCCGCACGACCGGGTGCACTGTCTCGCATAAAAAGCGCAAGAATGGATCGCTGGGACCGTCAATCAGGTCGAACCGGTCGTCGGTGAAGATCCAATCGCGGTCCCAGTCGTCGTTGTTTATGCAATGCTGCCAGATGTCACCCGCTGCATCCTTGAACCGAGTGTCGGTCGAAGGCATGCGCTGAAAGTCGAAAAGACGACTCAGAAACTCCACATCATCGAGCGCTCCACACCAGACGACGTTCTCGAGGCGCATTCCGTCGAAGATATTTATTCTGGTTTGCTTGGCCAAGCCCGAAGTTGCGGCTCGCCAGTCCTTTTGCTTTTCCTTTGCGGGAATGAGCTTGGCCGAGTACCAGTCCGAGGAATCGGTCTCTAGTACTGTCTTCAGTCGTGCGCTAATCTGCTCTTCCAACTGCGCTCGCTTTGCCCCCAAGCGGGCGAACTCCAACGCTGGAATCTCAATCTTGATTTCCCATATTTCGGTGCCTCCATTCCAATTGTCGTAACCGGTCTGCTCCGCGCTGGCGGGATGTTCGCGCACGAGCCTGGCCGCGTCGACCATGCCCTCCGCCTGCAGCAGCGAATAAACGGTCCCGAGCGATTCTTCCAACACTTGCTTTTCCACGGTGCACGCCCCGTTTAAGTTCCGCGCGTCAAGTTCACAGCAGTACGTTCAACGCGGCGAACAATTTCGCGGCGCGTGCCAGTGCTGCCTGCGTTTCGGCGTCGTCGCCATCCAGGAACGCCGGATTCCGGATCAGCCAGGCCGACGGAGCGAAGTGATCGAACTCCGCGACATCTGCTGGCAGCAAGCGTAGTGCTGCATCTGCCTGCTTGACCACGCGCTGCGTTTGCGGGGCGCCTGCCTGCAGACGCTCTACCGTCATTGCGTTTGCACCGACGAGACCGTAGGTCGCATTCAGAAGTTCGGCATACTTGGCGGGCGGAAAAAGGTCCTCGACATCGCTTTCGTCAAGCCCGGTGAATTCCGCCATGGTCAGCACGTGTCCGGCCCGTAGGACATTGCTCTTGCGCAGTCGCTCGACCTTGGCCTTATCGCCGTTCGCAACATCGCAAAGCGCCGCGATATTGAGCTTGTTCGCCCCAAACAGCGCTGCAAACGGAGCGATCTTGTCAATACCACCGGACGGGCACATGGTCCACTGTGGATCCAGGCCAAGCCCACCCCGTTGCTGGACGGCCATAGAGAGTGCCTGCAGGTAGAGGATGTCTGACGGCCCCTCGACCAGCAGCGTGTTCTTGCCGACAAACAGGCTCTGCGTAATCTCGTAGCCGAGCGCCCCCTGCAGCGGGAACAGCGTGTCCTTGTCCACCAGCAAGACGTCGTCCCGCACTTTCGTACCTTCTACCAGTGCCCTCCCGCGATTGTCCCGCTTGACCACATCCTCGACGATGAGCACGTCGGACAGGCGGTCGCTGGGCACCATGAACGGGGAGTGGGTGCTGTAGATCACCTGATGTTCGGGCAGAAGGCGCTTCTCGATATAGTGCAGCAGGTCCGACTGCGCCTTTCCGTGCAGCGTGAGGCCAGGCTCGTCAAGGAGGATGATGGCGTTGCCAGCGGCCTTCCGCAGTTGCTTGAACTGAGCGAGGAATGAGAAGAACCAGATGAAGCCAGCGCTTCGCTCCGAAAGCGGTACCGTCACGCGATGATTGCTGTTGTGTATCCGCGCGGTGACCACCGTGCCGACATTGAACGGCGGTTTATCTTCGGGTCGACCCTCCGCGATATCGATCTGGACGTGCAGCGCGTCGTTCTGCGTCCAGAACTCGAAGATCTCATCGGTGATCTCGTTGGATGCCCCTTCGCACTTGGCCTTTAGTTCCTCCAGTCGCTTGGAAGCCTGCAGTTCCTCGATCGAGGTCCCGGCGTACGCCAGGAAGTCCAGAAAAATCCGGTCGGCCGGTGTGAGGCTGTTGTGGGCCTTCGCATGGTTCAATGCGGTGATGGAAATCTCACCTGACATCCGCTCGAAGTGCGAGGTGAGGAAGAATTTCGGCATCCGCGGTTCGAGGATACCAATGGCGGCGGATTCGAAATCCTCGTTTGCGGATTTCAGGTCGGCAAGCAGCGCGGACAATCCGGTCGATTGCTGCGCCACGGCCTCAATTGCGGCAACAGCTTCAGCAGCGTTGGTGCAACCCTTTACGACATTGCGCTCGGTTTCGTCTGACGCATGCTTCTCGACCATGAACTCGAGGCACGCAGCATGATCTATCGGCATGCTCCATCGTCTACCAAAGCCAATGCCACGCGCCACCGTGACCTCGCGCGATCTCAGCGCCTTCCCACCAAAGCGGTCGGTGATCGACTGGACATCATCGTCATCGAGGGTCCAAATCGTGTCGATAACTTTCGACTCGCCGCTTTCGGCGCGCTCCTCGAATTTGTTCAGGAAGCGGCGCGGATAGTCCCTTGTCTTGTCGTATTCGAACGTGTCGTAAGGATTGACCCCATACAGCGCCGACAGGATGGCCGTCTTCCCAGCCTCGTTCTTTCCGACCAGGCATGTCAGATCGCCAACCTTGAATTCGCCGCTGTCCTCAATGGACCGAAAATTCGTCACCCGTGCCGCCGTCAGCTTCATCGTGTTCCGTCCCTATATGTCAAAAATGGCCTTTGTGCCAAGCCTCTATTTTGCACGGGATTCTGCATGCGGAGCAGCTGCGTAGCCGCTATCTGCCCCTCGCCTGGCGGTAAGCATCGGCAGCGGTGCGCGCCGTCTTGAGTTCCTCCTCCAGGAAAGCCACCCGGCCGGCCAGCGCATCGCGCTCGGCCCGGTAAGCCTGCCGGACCTGGTCCGTTTCCAGTGCCCGGCGGCGGTCGGCAGCGGCCTGACGCTCGCCCATCCGCGCCAGTTCCTCGTTGGTCCCCTGCAATGTCGCGAGCAGGCCGGCCTCCTTGTCGGCAAGGCTGGCCCGCGCGGCGGCAAGCGCTGCCTGCGCCGCCGTGGCTTCGGTCTGGGCGGCGCGCGCGGCGGCTTCAGCGGTAGCGGCCCGCTCGCGCAGCTGCCGGTTCTCGTCTTCGAGGGTGGCCACGCGCTGGGTCAGCAGGGCCGCCAACGCACCACTCGCCTCGCCCTCCCCTCCCGACGCCGGCGCAGGACTTGGCCGGGGCGCGGGTGCGATGCCGGCCGGGCGCGGCGCGGCGGCGCCGGTTTCGTCCAGCGCCACCCGGATCTCCTTGTGCAGAAAGGCGCGCAAGCCATCGTCCAGCAACTCTCGGCGCCCGGCCTCCACATTGGCCGTCGGCTGCGCCCGGCGCTCGGCGATCACGGCCGCCACGGTCTGCCCGCTTGGGGACCGGGCCACGCCGGCGGCGGCGAGAAGGCGGCGGTAGACCGAGGCGCCGAAGGTGCGCCCGGTGATGCGATCGATCGCATCGAAAGCGCGCCGTAGGAAGGCGCGGTTGTCGGGGTGGGCGACGTCGAGCTGCTGCAACGCGCGGGTGATGGCGAGCAGTTCGGCGTCGGCAAAGGCGGTGGGCGTGCGGGGCATGGGCGAACTATCAACGGTGCGTCGAAACGGACAGGTGATAGTCTACCCTTTTTCGATACGATTACCAGTATCCATTACCGATACGATTGGTCATTATCCCAATAATGACAAATGGATCGGGAAATTCGCTACACTGCACCTGTGCCGTGCGCAAGCCGCCTCCCGCAAGGGCTGGCGGGCAGCGAACGCCGCCCAAACAGGCCCGATTCCGCCATTCACCCCTTCGCCCGCGCCATGGACGACCTGCTGCCCGCCATCCCCGCCCTCCCCCCGCATCGGGACGCCCTGCCCAACGCGCTGGCCAGCCCCGTGCTGCCCGCCGGCCAGAGCGACGCCCAGCTGGTGCGCACCTGGCTCGACACCAAGTACGCGGCAGGCCTGGGCATCCGCGCCAGCACCCGCGCCCAGTACGCGTTGGAAGCCCATCGTCTGCTGTGGTACGCCCATGCGCTGCGGCGGCCGCTGGCCAGCTGGCAGGTGGCGGACGCCAACGGCTACCTCGCCTTCCTGGCCGATCCGCCTCCCCACGCCGTGGGCGATGGGCGCGCGCGGCAGGACAGCCCGGCCTGGCGTCCGTTGCGCGGCCCGCTGTCGGAGGCCTCCCGTCGGCAGACCGCCACCATCGTGGGCGGGCTGTTCGACTGGCTGGTGGGGGTGCAGGCGCTGCGCGTGAATCCCTTCCAGGCGGTACCGCGGGCGCGGACGGCGCGGGGCCCGGGCTCGCAACGGCGCTTCCTGGAGGCCGAACAGGTGGCGGCCGTGTTCGATGCCATCGAGGCGCGCCCGGCGCCGACGCTCTGGGCCCAGCTGCACAGGGCGCGCGACCGGCTGCTGCTCGCCCTGCTGTTCCAGACGGGCTTGCGCGCCGCCGAGGTGGCGGCCCTGACCTGGCCGGACTTCGAGCGCCAGCGCGGCAAGGGCGGGGAGTTCTGGACCGTGCGCATCCGCGAGGCCAAGGGTGGCAACGACCAGCTGGTGCCGTGCGACAACGTCATGGCCGAACTGGCTCGCTTCCGCCAACTGGTGGGGCTGTCACCCGAGCCGCGCGCCACGGACACGATGGCCGTCATCCCCGCCATCGCCGGCGGCCGGCAGCGCCAAGCGCTGTTGACCGACGCCCTCGCGCTGCAACGCAAGCTCGGCCGCCCGGTGCGGACGCGCCAGGGGATTTACGCCATCGTGCGGGAAGTGTTCGACGCGGCGGCCACGCGCCTAGACGCCAGCGGCCGCGCCGAGGACGCGGCAAACCTGCGCGCCGCGTCGACGCACTGGCTGCGGCATTCGCACGCCACGCACCTGCTGCGCGCGGGCGTGCCGGTGACAGACGTGCAGCGGTCCCTGCGTCACCGCGATATCAATACCACCCGCCGCTACACCCATGAGGCACTGGAGGATGTCGCCCGCGCACTGGCTGGCAGACTGCCACAGGGCAACGGGTAGGCATCAACGACGGCGGTTCACGCTCGAATCTCGGGTTCAGGCTAAACCATTCTGGCTATCGGTCCTGACGCCGCGAATTGGTCGCGGCGGTTATCACAAGGACCGCCATGGTTATCGAAACGCTGTTTTCCCCTCCCCCTGCCCTCCAACTCTGCCTGGGCGTTCTTCTCGTGAACTGGCTTCTGCCGTTCGTCACCGTCCGGAGTGCCTGCCGGCGCGAATGGTCGCCGACCGTACCCAGCTGCGCGGCGACCGTCGGAGTCGCCGCTGTGACCTTGCTCCTGCCGGATGCCGACGGCGTAACCGCCCTCCTCAGGTTCTGCCTCGCCGGCGGGGTGGCCAGCCTGGCGACACTGGCCAGCCTGTGGGACGCCTAACCAGGCAGCAACGGCCCCTCTTCTCGGGAGGGGCCTTATTCCTGCCAAGGGTCGGCGGGCGGCGCAATGCCGATGTTGTACGTGTCCAGGAAGCCGGGCAGCAGGTAGAACCGACCCAGCGGCACTGGCCCGCCGCGTGCCTTCATCGGCGCCCGGTCGAAGATGGCAACGCTCGGCTCGTTGGCAAAGCGCGAGGTGAAATAGATGCCATCGAGGTCCGGGAACGCGTCATGGATGGCCCGGCTCCACAGGTTCGGCCCCCGATAGTCAGCTGTCGACAGGACGCGGTTGTCCATGCCGAGATGGAAATGCGGCTGGGTCAGGTCTGCCAACTGGAGGGGCCGGTTCAGCGTCGTGCCCAGGTCGCTGATGCTGCGTTGCGTCAGTTCCTCTTCGTCCAGCAGCAACGGCAGTGAGTGCCCCTGGAACCGGTCACGCAGGACAGCCTCCGCCATGCACCCCGCAAAGCTAGGCGACGCGTAGAGGACGCCGAACTCGTCATTCGGCGCGTCGAAGCGGTACGGATTGCCGCCTGTCGAGCGGCGGTTGTAGTGGATTGGCCCATAGATGGAACGATGGATGCGCCACAACGGTGTCACGGCCAGGTCGAGTTGGCGCACCGGCATGATACGGACGGCCAGATCCTCGGGCGGCAGCGGGCAGCCCAGAACCTCCGCAGTCTGAAGCTGCATCAAGCCGCTCCCTGCTCGCCGGCATACCGGTCCTTCACCGCCTGGACCACGGGCTCGACGGGCTTGGACGCATCAAGGATCCAGTCCATCGGCCGCGCATCACCGAGTACGTGCAGGGGCCGCTGCATGAAGTTATGCACGACCCAGCAACTGGCGCCCGCCTCGATGAACGGTGCCAGCACGGCGGCGAGCCGCGCCGCTTCGGCATCGAGCTGCCATTGCGGGTAGCGCAGGCCGCGCTGCTTGCCCGGCGGGACCAGGGCGTACAACTGCCCTTGCAGGCGCGCCTCGTTGATGGCGCGGTCCGACCGCCCGGCATATGCGGCGGCGTCGCGCAGGGAAAGGTTTTCCGGGCGCTGCAATTCGGCCAGCGCCTGGTGCCGGCCCCGATCACGAGCTGCCTGGAGCGGATCACCTGCGATCATCGATGCATCGCGAGCCATCGCGCCCGGCCCTTTGAGCGCTTCTGCAGCGCCTAAAATCAAGCTGTCAAGAAAGGCAACGGTGGACGGCTGAATCTGCGTCTCGTCACGAGCAAGTTGTATGACTCGCTCAAGGAGCTGGTCGGCTACTACGCGCCGTGCCGCCTCGGGATCTTGCGTCTCGAGCGACTTATACGTCATGCGACGTTTGAGAGACAGAGTTTTCGTTTCCATGACCCCATCCTAGTTCATGAACTTCATGAACGCAACCCCCTCTTCTTACAAGCTTTGGCGCGACAGCGTATGCGGCGCTCAAAGCGCATGACGAAGGCACGGGTCGCCATCTCGCTAAGGTTCAGTATATAAACAGCGCGCGCATTATGCTTCCCAAGCCGCCAGTTTAGATAGCCGATAGCTAGCCGATATCTCTTGGTTGGTAGAGATCCGTGGTTCCGTTCGTGGGCGCTGCTGTCCAGGTGGCGAACAGGCTGGAGCATCCTCTGCCTCATGCGGGTATCTGGTAGCTTTCAGATATCCGAATCGCTAATACACCGACCGATCTGCTTAGCCCTTTCGGGTGACGACCCACGGCCCCGAAGGAGAAAGCTGGTAGCTAACAAGGAACCTAGTAGCTACCAGCTTGGTGGGGCAGCGAGAGAGAGGTCTCGCGCTTATTGATGCTTGTTGCTGGTAGCTGAAAGCTACCAGCTTGCGTACGTCCCTCAGCTAGCTGGTAGCTAGCTGAAAACTTAAAAAGCCTGGGCCTAGGGGTGCTTTGAGATGGCACTGCACCGCGGCCTCTAACCGGGCGGTTCAACTATGCCACGAGTTCCGATGATACCTGGCAGCTACCAGGTAAGCACGTTACTCGCGATTTGAAAGTTATCCGAAAAGAAAGCACTCAGGGACCTGAAAGATAGCTAGTTGGTATCCTCAAGCTAACTTCGACGACCGTGAAATCTGGGACTTCACTATTGCTTCTGCTACCTTAAAGCTATCTTTTAGATACCTTCACGCTACCTCTCCGATACTGATTAGATATTATAACGGATAGCGGCATGTTACCCGTTAGCTATCCGATTTCCTTTGGCTACTGTGGTAGCTATCAGCTATACTCCGCGTGCAGGATACCGCAATGGTACTAAGAAGCTAACATCTATCCGGTAGCTACCAGCTATCAACTAGGAGCGTTTATGCCGGTAATTGCGTTTGTCTCTCCGAAGGGTGGCGCTGGGAAGACCACCAGTTGCCTGGCACTGGCTACTACCGTAGCGGAGAAGGGAGCGAGCGTCACCGTTATCGACGCCGATCCAAACCATCCCGTGCAAACTTGGGCCAAGGATGGCGCTGCTCCGCCAACGATGACGATCATTTCGGACGTCACTGAAGAAGACATTGCCGACCGGATCGACGAGGCCGCGAAACAATCCACCTTCGTCTTCATCGATTTGGAGGGAACGGCGGCAACTATCGTCGCACACGCCATTAGCGAGGCCGATTTTGTCGTGGTGCCGACCCAAGGTTCTCAGCTGGATGCCGAACAGGCGGGCAGGGCATTTAGGCTGATTAGAGCCCATGAACGCGGGATTCAAAAGCACAAGCCGGACTATCGCCTGCCGTATGCAGTCTTGTTCACGCGCACTTCCGTGGCGATCCAAAGCCGCGACACGTCTCACATCCGCAAGACGTTCGCCGAAGCCAACATTCCGGTGTTCAAGGTTGAGCTGAATGAACGGGCAGCATTCAAGGCCATGTTCTCGTTTCGTCAAACTCTGAACGGCCTGAATAGGTCGGAGGTTTCGAACGTCGACAAGGCAGTAGAAAACGCGGAGGCTTTCGCGGCGGAAGTCCTTCAAATGCTGAAACAACAGAAATACGTGGCGCAGAGTGAGGTGACAGAATGAGCAGAGCCAATCCCCTCGACCTGGCAGACTTCGCTGACTTTAGTCCTCGGACGACCGAGGAGAAGCTGCGCGTCGCTCCCGAGACCATTGCCCAAGTTGCAAAGGACAACGGATTCGTTAGCCGCGACGCTAAAAAAGTCGAAGCTGCTGCGTCGCCCCGCCGGCAGCGTCGGTTCACGACAGGCCGCAACCAGCAACTAAACATCAAAGCCACAGCAGAGACCGTGGCGCGGTTCAATGCGTTGGCAGATGACCTCAACCTGCCGGCCGGTGCACTGCTTGAGCGTGCGGTTCATATCCTTGAAGAGAAGTACAAGCGCGGCTGATAGCTACCAGGTCGCTACCAAGGCGACCCGGCATGCCTTTTACTCATTGGAGCAGGGCGGTGGCCCAGGTCATCGGCGAACTATCAATAGCTTCGCATAGGCGGGCATAGCCGAACTATCAAATGCCACGCCACTCGTTGCCGAACTATCAAGCATCAGAAGGGGCGGGATCGGCGAACCATCAGCCTGAGCATCTCCATCGCCGAATTACCAATAGTGCGACGTGCGCCGCCAGCCTCAATATGCTTATTGCATCACATTAAGCACCGCTGATCTCTGCTGTATCGCTTCGGAAGTCGAAAAGCTCACTGTTTTCTGCCGTGTTTTGACAGTTGAGCAATGGGAAACACAGTGATCGGCTTAAAATCGTTCTCTGTCAATGGTTGTAGCGAAAGTAACCACTTACGTTCACCCTCGCTTCCCACTCTCATATATCGCGGTCTGTCCTCGACAATCGGCCCCGAAACGACGTGAGCACGCCATGGTGTGGACAAATTGACGCTTTACCCCTCCGGTATTGGTAGATCGGCGAACTATCAATAGTCAATCGCCGATTCACTACTAGTCACATAGCCGAACGACTAATAGCAGTATACGCACACAGCTATTGATAGTTCACCACTTGTCCACAGACTTAAACCATTGATTTTAAACAACTATTCGTCATCCCTAATCAAGGTTTAAATCGTAAACCAATAATCAAGAAGGGCAGCAGGAACGTAGAGCTTGTCGCCGCAGCGAAGCCCTCCTTGTTGAAAATTTAAAAACCATAGCCGAACTACCAAGCATCATCGCTGAACAACCAATAGTGGCGGCTTGACACAGGTATACACCCCCCCATAATGCACGCAGTCGAGGGAGAGGATATGGATACAGGTCCACAACCTGGGGAAGAATTCGAGCTTGTTGCCGATCCGCCGAGCGAATCGGCTCGAGGGGGGCGGGGCACGCGCGTCGCCGGAACTGGCAAGCGCACTTCCAAGTCCCAAGATCTCGTGAGCGCCACAGAGAAGCTCCTCGCTAGCGCGGCGACCCGCAAAGCGAGAGGCTTCATCAACACGCCTATCCCTCTCGAATTGCCGTTCTGGCATGAAGATAAGCGTGCCCTTCCCAATCCGCTCGCTCGTGGCGCGTTGTTCACAGCCACGAAGGACAATAACCGGGAATATTACAAGGGCACGAAAGTCACCACGCTTGCGAATATTGACATCGTCTACAAGGGCGAAGAGCTGCGGCAAGATGATATGAGTGTCCTGCTGACAATCTTCCATTTGGCTAGACAACGCCCACTATCCAAGGATGACCCTGTCGAGTTCACCGCATATTCCTTTCTGAAGGAAGTAGGGTGGACGATCAACGGCCAGGAATACAAACATCTTCAGGAATGCTTCGATCGTCTTTCCGCGAACCAGGTCAAGGTCCTGGCTGACGGGGGGAAGGCCGGCTACGCGGGGTCGCTTGTGCGCTCCTTCGAATGGCGAGATTCGAACGGCAAATCGTTGAGCAAATGGAAGATCTGGCTGGAGCCGAAGATCGCGGGGCTTTTTACTCAAGACTCGTTCACTCTGATGGAGTGGGCTGATCGCAAGAAGATCGGTCAGCGTTCTCCCTTGGCACTGTGGCTTCATAGCTTCCTGTCCACGCACCGAGAACCCATTCCTTTGTCAGTAGAAAAGTACAAGGAACTCAGCGGCACGAAGGAGAAGTCTCTCGCAGGCTTTCGAATGAGGCTGAAGGCTGCGCTGAACAGGCTTAAGGAATGCGGCATCATCGATGCGTTCGAACTCAAGAATGATCTCGTGTACGTAACGAGAAGCCGAACCAAACAGATTGCCGCGTAACGCCTGAGGAAGGCGGATTTTTCAAATCACGATAGCCGCTTTTTTTGCGCTCGTTACCGTCATGCTTCACCACTACACGTCCGTAGCCACTCTGGCGCTGATCCTTAGACACAAGACGCTACGATTCACGCGGTTGGATCGGTTCGATGACGCCACCGAAGGACGGAGTATCGGCACGTACCCAGCCGGAACACGCATGTTCGCGAGCTGCTGGTCAGCGACAAGCGGGGAGAGTATCCCTCAGTGGGCCATGTACGGCGACGCGATGAAAGGCGTCCGCGTGTCGTTGCCGCGCGATCCCTTTGTATGGCATCACCACAATTTTGAGTGGCACGAGAAATTCAAGGTCGTTGCACTCGATGCGCCTTTCTCTCTAGAAGAGATGCTCGACTCCGGCGTAATGCTCTGCCCAACGCCGGAAATGAAGGAGACGTTTGGGCGGCCGGTCCGCTATGTGCGCGACGTTGCCACAGCGATTAGCGGACTGTATAAGGAAGACGAAGACAGCCTTACGTTCTTTGGCGATGGCAACGAAATCGCCTTCTTCAAATCCGACGTATGGTCTTTCCAAGAAGAATTTCGATACGTCCTAAGGGTAGAGCCAGGTCCGCCCACCCCGTTCAAGGGAGACGTGGCTTCGTATCTCGAGGCCCGGCGCAAGTGGGGTCAATCTGGCGTGAATCTGCTCACCGCGACGCCCGATCGGACTCATATCGATCTTCAACTCGACGCCCAGGCACTCACAGCAGCTGAGATCACTATCGGCCCGCTCGCACCACACGGTACGCTAGAAATTGTCGAAGCTTTGATCTCTCGCTTCGCCCCCGGCGCAACCGCGCGACAGAGCACGCTGAGCGGAACTATCCGTCCGACGTAAAAGTCCGCGCGTCTGGCGCTCCCTGGTGTGGCCTTAGATACAACGGGACTCCTGGTACACAACGACTTGAGTCATGCAATGCCGGATTCGATCACGAAGCGCGAAGTGGGGTTCTTTTTTGCGGTAGATAGGACCATGGAGCGACGCGCGCGAGTAAGCCCTACGTAGAACAGCCTGCGTTCCTCGGCCTCTGGGCTACCATCGTCTGGTATGACGGTCTCCTCAAGCCGAATGAGAGCGGTGTGGTCCCATTCCAAGCCTTTGCTCGAATGAAATGTGGTCAGAACAATGGCGTCGTCCGCGGCTTCGTTGTTCTTTCGGCGCAAGAACTCGAGACGATCGGCGAAAGGGCCGCTCAACCTGGACACGACATCGTAAGTGGTTGTGATAGCACGCTTCGCCTGATCGGTCTTCGCCCACTTCAACATCCATTCGAGAACCCCATCAAGCACGAGCGCGTGGAACCCGCGCTCGCACAGAGGCTGCCATTCGGCCAGCTTCTTCATGAGCTCTAGGTGCTTGTCCGCTGCGTCTTCACCAAGACCCGCAGCGATGAGATCCTTTCGCTTGAGGCGATCGGATTCCTTCGAAGAAGCTGTCTTCCGGTGCAGAATCTGAAGATCCGCAGCACCGACACCGGAGTAGCCGAGTAGTGCGTCCAGACCGCCGGCCCGCGATTTTTGGATGAGTTCGAGCAAGTTTCCCATCAGGGCCGACTCGGGACGATCAAGAATTGAACGTCCGGCTGCCCGGTGGTATTTCACACCATGCGAGCGGCACACGGCCTCGACGGGGTCGAGTATCCGATTGGTGCGAGCAAGGATAGCCGCCGTCTTTCCGGCGCGTATCGCAGTGGCCATCGCCTCCATCGCAGCGACGGCCTCCTTGTACTCATCGTCGTGGCGGACAAAGGCGACTGTGCCTCCAGGACCGCGATGGGATACCAGGTCTTTTACGATTCTCTCGCGGTTGTTGCGAATGACCTTGTCCGCTACAGAAAGGATTTCCGAATGCGAGCGGTAGTTAATGCCGAGGATGACCTGGCGTGCATGAAACTCCTTTGCAAAGGCTTCCATGCCCCTTAGCCCCAGAGCGGATCTAAATCCATAGATGGCCTGGTCGTCATCAGAGACAAGCGTCGTAGCCGCACCGGCCCGCGCATGGAGCGCCGTCCACAAGGCTTGATGAGAATCCACATCCTGATACTCGTCCACCAACAACACGTCTACGTTGTATGGTTCTATGTTGCCATGCTGCATCCCTTCAACGGCGTGCCGCATCAAGTCTTGAAAATCGACCCGCCCGTTGCGTTGAAGTGCGTCTTGGTATGCAACAAAGAGTTGGCCCTCTACAGTTTCTGCCGATGGTGTATCGAAGCTGGTCTTGAGGCGCTCAATTGACGCGATTGCATCCTCCAGCTTCCATTCCAGACCCGCATCCTGCAGCACCTGACTTAGGATCGCGGCCCGTTCTCCGTCAGTGGCGATATCGGGACGCCTTCCTTTCAACGCAGTGAGCTGCTTGTAGGCCAACGAATGAAATGTGCCGGCAAGCAGCCGGCTTTTTGCAGCGGGCCCCGCAAGCGCGAGGATCCGATCGCGGAGCTCCACAGCGGCGTCCTTGCTGAAGGTCACAGCCCCGACAGTCACGTTCGGCTGTGAGAGTAGGACAGCCGCTTTCGCAGCAATCGTGGCCGTCTTACCCGCGCCCGGCACTGCGACTGCGACGCAATGGCCGACGTGATCGACAACTTCACGCTGAGATGGATTCAACCTTTCGAGGACCTCTGCGAGAGACATGGCGGATCTTGCGGTGCGTTGGGGAATGCGCGGGAGGGTGTGACAGTGACTGTCAGATTGGGTGACTAGCTCCCCCCAGTGAGGAGAAAGCGGACGAATGAGGTAGAAGCTCCGAAGGCAGCAAGTGGAACATACTGTCAGATAGATTCCTTCACCGGACCCAGCTGCCGGAAAGTTCCACTTGCGCGCCCTGTTAGACGCCCCTTACGGTCTCCATCAGCTTAAGGTGGGTGGTGAAACTGCGCAGGCCTAGCGGCTGGAACTTGCGCAGGAAACGCGTCACTTCTTCATTGACGTCGGTCATATCGCGGATGCCGTTCCACACCATGAAATCGAATTCGTCCATCGTCTTGTCGAACTTGATGAGCACTTGCAGGGCGCGTACCGCGAAACGGGAATACGCCTGGACTTCGAGCTCGATGGCAGGGCGGACGATTTCCGGACGGAAGACGAAGTCGCCCTTCTCCTGCATGTCCTTCTCGCGTTGCTCGCGGTAGGCCGTGGCCACCCGGAGCTGCTCGTCAACGTACTCCTCGAGCTTGACCATCTCACCTTCCAGGTACTTATCGACAGTGGCCAGTTCTGCGCGCGAGAAAGTAGTTTGGCCGAACCGCTGGAGGTTCAGCGACATGCGGTTCATATAGGGCCACCATTGCTCGAACAGGGGGCGCAAGCGCGTGTGGTTGATTTTCAGGCCAACCACCACGACGGCCGCGCCGGCGAGTTGGCGATTGAGGATCTGCATGCCGAGTTCGCGGCGACGGCGCACGATGGCCTGGCGGTCTTCAGGGGACAGCTCGCGAAAGCGCTTGCGGGTGCTCTCGACTTCCGCCTTTTTCTGCTCGGCGTCCGCGGACGTAATGAGACCTTCCTTATGCAGTGCATCGGCCGAAGCAGCCATCTGGCTCAGTTCGGTTTCGACGTCCTCCGGTGCGGCGACGGTGAGGTCAGCGGCTTCGTTGGTCGTGCTGCCCGCGTCTTCCGTAAGCAGGCTCTCGGCCAAGCCGTCGGCCGGGTTGGCGATTTCAGCGGTCGTGGTCATGTTTCATTCTCCGAATAGTGGCCTGCAAAGGCCGTGATTACCTTGATTGGGGGTAGGGCGGCCTAGCGCCCCACATGAAAGGCGGAAGCGAGGCGCCAACTCAGGATGCCGACGACAGCAACGCCAGTGGTCCACCAGTAGGCTTCGACCGGCAGGGGTAGCAACAGGGCCGAGGCGCCGAATCCAAAGCAGACAAGAAGCCCATGGGCGGCCACGTGGAAAGTCACTGGGTTCGCGAATCCCGCCGATGCCGCACGGATCCGCCGCGAAACCGCGCCGTCATTGAGAAGGGCAATGAGCAGCACGGCGCCGCCAAACGCCCAGTACTGGGCCACGCAAGCGCGATAGATTGCGCGGTAGATCGTGAGCCAGAAATTGCGCATCCAATGGCGCCCAAACGTCGCGGCGCCGCCGTCGGACAGCATAGTGTCCGAGTCGGAGCCCGAGAACGATGCCTTCACGGCGCCGCTTTCGATAAACCACCGGTTGAATCGCTCGTTGGCAGCGGCCACTGCTCGGTTGGCACGCACTTCGCCGAGTGTCTTGGCGACTGAGGACTGCTCTACGTCGCTCACTTCGAAGTCGCTTTTGTTGGGTAGAAAGGGAGCGGTCGCGCAGATCATGAGCGGCGCGACGAGCAGCCAGAGACGGACATGGGAGACGAAGCGGCTGGCCATGGTGTCAGATGAATTTCGAGAGAAGCAGTATCGGTAGCGCCGCGAATGCGCCAAGCGCGCCAATGAGCAGCAACGGCTTGCGGGTCGCTACGTCGATCAAGGCGAAAGCTGGTGCGTGGCCGGCATCAATAAAGCTCTGCGGTTCGCTGGAGTCGCGGTCGGCGCCGCCTGCGTGCCAGCGTTGCATCGCCTTGGCCACCTCGGGCTCGGTCTTGAAGACATGAACGACGATGCGCTCCGCGGCTCGCATCGCGATCCGGGCCGGATAGCCGCGCGTCGCTGCAAGCAGCTTGCCCGCGTCAGTGTGCAAAGTTGCCAGCGACATCGTAGTCCTCGAAGTAGCGTGTGAAGCTGTAGCCCGTAAGCACTCGTGCTGCGAGCTGGAAAGCGGCGCAGCGCTGAGACACATTGCCCGGCGTGGGCTCGTCGACCATCTGGCACACATAGCCCGCCGGCTGACGTTGCTCGAATGCGGGTATGGATTCGTGGTAGGGGTACCAGACGTTGTACCGCTCGCCTTTGAATGCGGCGTAGCGCTTGACGTAAAGATCATGGGCTCTGCTGAACAGTCCCTTCATGAAAGCGACGTTGGCATCGCCGTGCTTGCGCGCCAGGCGCCAGGCCTGAATGGCGTCGCCGAGCATCTCTGCAACAAGAGGTTCATCGCGCACGCGAAAGTTGACGCCGATGTAATCGACCACGCGGGTGCAAACGTCATCCAGATCCGGCGACAGGGTGAAGATCGGCGTAAGCTTTGCCGACATCCGGTAGTGCTTGACGATCTGCCGGAACAGAGTAGGGGAGCGCATTGGCAATTAACCTTGAATAATCGGGACACGACCCTGGTAGACCGACCCGCCAGAGATGCGCAGGAAATACTGCAGATTCGGCAACTGCATGATCAGTTCTGGTGGAATCAGTGGTGCCTTTTCAAGCTGGGTCGATCGCGACACCGAGCCGCTGAACTCGCCAACGTGGGCTTCAGTGCCGGTGCTTGTGCTGCTGGACACCACGATGTTCTGGATGGCGGTGGTACCCGCCTTTTCCGAGAACCAAGTCGCGGTGTCGACGTCTTCCAAGCGTAAAACGATCTGGTTGTTCAAATTGCCGAGAACCTGGTGCATTTTTGCGATGTTTCCCAGTTTCGCGGTTACATCAGAGCGAGTCTGGAAGGCAACGAAGGCTTTGAAGCCAGCGCCCCGGCCTTTGTTGAGCACCTGGATGACCTGCTCGTTGATCGCCTCGGCCACCTCATCAATGATGAGGACCACTTCGGGCGGCTTCTCGTAGAAGTTGTAGATGGCGCCGGCGACCGAAGCGATATCGGCGAGCAGCATGGACATGATGGCCTGTGCGACCAGTGCGTTCGACAGCGAGTCCGCTCCGACGTACAGCACGGCCTTTTGCTTGATGACCTTGTCGATGTCCCAGATTTCCCGGTCGTCATTGAAGTCGTCGGCCTTGGGCGCGAGCATCAGCCCCGTTTCGCCGGTGGCGAGCATCTGCAACAGGGGCAGGGCAGAGGCGATAATCCGGCCGTAATGGTCTCGGTCATGGTGGAACGTGGCCACCAGGCCGTCGATCGCCTCGTGACCAAGATCCTTGTTGGCGAATCGGGCCATGTACAGCTGCACCATGCCATCGAGGAGCGTGCCTCCCGGACGCTGGCCCGCCTTCTGCATATAGGTGCTGGCTTCTTCCTCCCAGTCCGCCATGCCCGCTTCGGGAAAGAAACGGCGCAGAGCCCGGTCGAGCAGCTTGTTGATGCCGTTCTGGGCGTACTGGAGAATCGAGCGCAGGTTTGGCTTATCGCCTACATACAGTTCGCCTTTTACCGCACGGTCGATAAACAGGAAGGCGAATTGGCGAAACGGGCCTTCCTCCATGAGCTGAGCAATACGGCTGGGTATTTCTGAGGGCTGCGACCAGTTCTCAATAGGATTCAAGCGAATCGATTGGGATGGCGCAGCCTGTTTCCAATAAAGAAATTTGCGTCCAGTGCGCTCGCATTCTTTCCGTACCCGTTTAACCCAATCGCCGTCGTTTTTCGGGTCGATGATAATCAAAATATCGTTTGGGCTATGGATTACCTGAGTCGAAATTACCTCGTAGGTGCGAGTTTTTCCTGAACCCGTGGTGCCGCTGACCGACGTGTGGCCGGGCATTGCCTTATAGTGGAAAGGCACCCAAGTCTTCTTTGGCTCCATGCCGTGAATCCAGGAACGGCCCTGGGGCATGATGTCGGCGAGGCTGTCTGCCGGCGCAAAAACCTTCTCGACACGTTCCACGATAGGCTGCGGCAACCATTTTGGCAAGCCAGGAATATCGCTGGAAGGCATTCGCAGAATATCATGCGCAATTTGGCAGTGACGCTGCGTCCATTCGTATCCGAGGCCGAGATACATAGCGTCCTGCTTCTTGCGCATCGTGGCGCTAACCGCTAATAGCTGTCCGATTTTGATAACGCTCAGCCATTTAGTAGAAATCGCCATCCGGAATTTAAGGGCGGTCCATACCTGCGCGCTCCGGAAAAATAACATTCCCAGAGAAAAAAACGCGAAATAATGGGCGCCGGGCATGCCACCGACCAATAGCAGGATAAATGCAAGACTCCAGCCAACGACGGCGCGGGCTTCAAAAATAGGGCGGAAGTGATTGATGTAGTGACGCATCACGATCCTTCGGAGCCGGTAGGCCGCTCAGCAATCAAGGCGGCGACCTTGTCCACGAGCAGGATCTCTTGGCCGACGACTTTGTATAGGAGGTTGAACTTGCGCAGGTTTTCCACGAGCGACTCGGACGCCATGCCGTAGTTGCCGATCAACCGTTTGCTGAGTGCGAGCTTGTTGTCTACCCAGGACACCTTGGCCTTGCCTGCTGCCACGTCTTGGGAAAGTGCGCGGAAGAAGTCGCGCATGAGATTCGACGTGCCGGCGAGCACTTCCGCGAACGGATCCTCCTTCTTCTCCCTCGTTGCCGGACGCACGGCGCCCACTGGGAGGGCGGCTGAGGCACTTGCTGGCTTGTCTGCGCCGGCAGCGCCCGGCTCGTCTGATGGTGCGATGTGAGCGGTTCCGGCCGCAGGCATAGCTCCGGTGGCGTCCGCGGGCGAGGCGCCATGGGGTGCGGGGGGGGCTGGGGGTTGAATGCCTGACGGTTTCGGGGCAGTCGGTACCGTGTCGCCCGAGGCCGCGAGGGCGGTTGCCGTAGGCGCCGGCGTGGTATCCGGCGCGAAGGCCGCGCGGCGTGCCTTCACCTCGAAGCTTGTCGTGGTTTCGATGGCCTGGCGAGCCACCTTGTGCAACAGCGTCTCGATGCCGGGCGGACGCGGGTCGGGATTGATAGCGCCGAAGAGATCGGACAGCACCACCGGATCGAAACAGGAGAGTCGTTCGGCGCCGAGAATTTCCCTTGCAAGTAATGCGGTCCTCATGCGCTCGACGGGCGTGAGCTCCTCGCGGCGCGTGACCTGGTACGTCCCGGCACCCAGCCATGTCCCGAACGCGCCGTGAGCAGCCGGGATCCATTCCGCGCCATCGATGTCACGGTGAAAGCGGAAATGCCGGCAAGGCTCGTCCAGCCGTGAACAGCAGGCGGCGAGAAACAATGCGTAGAGATACTGGGGCTCGAGCAGCCGGCGTCGCTCGGACGGCTGGTCCGCACCGAACTTCTGCGCGCCCGAAAGTCGCATTGCGAAATATGCGTCCTCCACCGTTGCGCGCATAGCGCCGCCTGGCTCCGCGTGCTCGTTCGGACGCAGCGGCATCGAACCGAACCAGTGTGCGCATGCCTCCAGCACCGACAGCCACTTCGTGTTGAAGACTGCAGGTTCGGACTCGTTGGCGTATTGCCGGATCAGGTCGATGCGCTTGCCGTGCCCGCTCATCAGTTCCGGCACAGTGATGGACAGGTGGCTCATTGTCATTTCCCCGCCATCTTTTTGCCGAGGTTCATTGCCCCGCGCCCGAGCATTTTGAAGCCGCCGGTGCCGCTGATCCCACCACCCGTGCCGAACAGCGAACCCGCAATCTTCGGGATTTCCATGGCGATGAAGATCAAAACGATAGCAATGGAGAGGGCGTAGGAAGCTGCAAGCGTTGTGTCGGTACCGACGTTCGTGACATCAGTCACGATGCTCTCCAACGCGGACGAAACAAGTTGCGAGATGATTGCCGCAACTACCATGTACATGGAGCCAGTCACCATGTAATCGAGCCATGCAGTGAAATACTTTCGAGACAAGTCCAACATGCCGAAAGCGACGGCCAGAGGACCCACGACAATGCCCACAGCGACCATCAGATGGCCAACAAGGACGTACCAGGAGTAAATGATGGAGGCGGCAAGTACAGCGATGCATGCCAATCCGAAGGTGAATGCGGCCACGACCGCATCGACAAGCCGTAGAGGATTGGACAAGCCGGCGATCAAGATCCGGACGATCGAGTCGTAGAACTTTCCGGCAGTACCCGCGAGTGTCGTGGGAAGGTTATAGACATCCACCCCGCCGTTAATGGCACTGGCAATTTTGTCGAACCAGACGAAGATCGCTGGACCGAAGCTCGTATAGCTCACGTACAGTGCCGAGAAGATGCCGAGGAAGAGTATCGACTCCAGAAAGTCGGTCCATGCCGTCACCGCGTCACTTGTGCTCGCCCAGCGCAGGCCCGCAAGTACGAGCGCGATCGTACCAAGGCCGAAAGCAACCTTGTCCGCTTCGCTGCGTACGCGGTTGCTTAACGATGTGGCGCCGTTAATCAGGCCGCTGCGAAGGCCGTTCATTTTGCCAAGCGCCTTTTTGATTCCCGCGCCCAGATCTCCGGGCTGAGAAGCCGAGTTCGCCGGTTGCTGCGTTCCCGTGTTCCCCCCGGCCGGCGCGCCCGAGTCGCCGCGGACCGGCTCCTCAGCGAAGGACGGCGAAGCAAGAATCCCCAATAGGAGTGCGATTGACGCGAGAGTTACGCGCAGCGTCGCGCGCCAGGTAGCGAACGTCATTTCAGGTCGAAGATCTTCTGACGCTGCGTCTCCCGGTCGGCTTGCAGCTTGCGCGCAGCTTCTATCGTCTCGGCCTCGACGGAAACCGCCTTCTGGTCCTTATCCGCATCCGATTGTGCCCTTGCACTCATCAGTTGCAGCAGATCAGAGTTTTGGCTGGCCAGAACGTCAAGCATCTGGTTCGTTGTCTGCGCGGCGGCTTGTGCCGTCGGCGTGAGCTTCATCTGCTTCTGGATCTTCTCGCGCCGCTTCGCCAGCGCCTCGGTGTTCTTGAACACCGACATGCCGAGGTTGAAGAGATTCTTCGCGGTCTTGTCGCCGTTGGTCAGGAGGGCGGCCTGATCTTCCAGCCATTGGCCCGGCGATTTCCCCGACGACACAATCAGGCTTTGCACGCGGTTCAAATAGTCGGTGTTTCCGGAGATTCCCCCGTACAAGTCCTTGAGCACACTCCCATAACTCTCGAAGCTGCTGATTTCCTCGCTCAAGGCGCTCAGCTGCTCGGTGAGTTGGGTCGCATCGAGGCCGGTGGCCTGGAGCAACTGGTTCGCCATCATCTTGTACTGGTACACGATGTTGGTGTTCTGATACACCTCGTCCTTGACGGACTGGAGCGCCGTCATGGTGTTCTGGATGAGGTTAGTCACATCGATGACCGGCAGCCCGCCGGCATGTGCGACGGAACTCAGGCTGAAGGAAACCGCGGCGCCGGCCTTGATAAACCACTTCTTCATTTGACTGCTCCTTAGGAGGCGCGCGATAGCATTTCGCGCACATAGGTTTGTTGCCAATTCGGGGCGCCGGAGGCGTGGTGGCGGTCCAAGATGGCTTGGGCCACGCCGTCGGAACGCAGCATTGCGACCATCTCGTCCGAGAACGTGCTCTGCAGCATCCGGGTCTGAGAACGGGTGATCCAGAGGTAGTCCCGATTGGGCACCGCGTCGTTGATCATCTCGATCTGATCGTCGGTGAGGCCGAACTTGTCCTTGTAGAGATCCTTGCTGGTCTTCGCCTGGCTGTTGGGCAGATAGATGAGGTTGCCGACGTTGTCCTTGAGGATCTCGAAGTCCGGGATGCGCTCGACCTGACGCAGAGATTGCGTGGCCATCCAGATCGCGCCGTTTAATTTCCGGATCGTGGTGATCCACGTTTCCAGCCGCTTGTAGAAGCGGGGGTGCTGGAAGAAGAAGCCAGCCTCTTCGACTTCGATGATCGTGTACCGCAAGCCGTCCATGGACTGGCTGATGCGATAGAACGCGTAGTCCACAAACAGGGCTGCGGCGCGCGGATATTTCTCGAACAGATCACCCATCTCGATGGACAGGTTGTCGCTGACGGCAAATGCGTCCTCGACGTGGTCGAAGAAGTGCCCGTATTGACCGCCTTTGACCCAGATCTGCAACCGCTCCCGCAGTTCGTCGCGCAATTGGGTGGACAGGTTGCTCAGCGTCCAGTGTTCCGGGCCGTACGTAGAAAGGATCTTGACTGCTTCGAAGACGTCCTGGGACTGTTGTGGCGACAGGGAGAAATCCTCATCTTCGATTGCAAGCGTTACCCACTCGGTTACGTACGTGAAATTCGAGGGATCGCCCAACAGGGAGAGTGGATTCGCATGCGTGGCGGACTGGAACTTGCCGGTGACGTCTACGAACGCACCGCCGCTCAGCAGGGTGGGAATGCGCGTCGACCTGTCCTTGTCGAAGCGGATTCGGCGCGCACCGTGCCGACCGGCTTGCGAGACGAGGAAGTTAAGGAACACCGATTTGCCGGCACCGATCGGACCGATCACGAGCAGGTGGCCGTTGCCGCCCGGCTGATGAAGATCCACGCGTTGCGCGGTCTTGTGGCGGGTTGGCAGACAGGTCAGGGGAGGTACGTCACGCCCGGCCTTCTCGGACAGCCAGTTATTGCGCGTCGGACCCGGCATGACCGAACAGACGGGAGCGATGTCCGATACGGCCGGCGTCTCGACAAACTGAAGACGGCGTTGCTTGTCCCAGCGCCCGGGCAGGGTGCTATTCCACGCCGGCATGAGATTGGCCTTCTCCCGAATCGCGCCGAAGCCCGCGTTGGTCAGCGCACCGACCACCTCGCTGATGGCATCCTCGCAAACTGCCTCCGTCTCGCCGTAGACGATGATGGAGATGTTGGCGAATCCGTGCTGCGTGCCGTCGGCGGTCAGGCGCTTGAGCGCGATGCCGGCTTCCCTGGCGAGTTCTTCTCGCCCCTCATCGTTTTCGGCTTCCTCTTTTCCGAAGTACTGCTTGAGGATTGCGCGGACGTTGAGCGCCGCCATCTTGTAGAAGCGGCGTACCTTCTCGATGTACGCGGCAGCACGGGCGGTGTCGAGAAACCTGAACATGATGCAGACGTCCAGCTCCGCGTCGATCTGCATCAGACCGTCCAGTGCCGCCTCCTGGAAGCCCAGCCACTCCTTGACGGAAACGATTCCGGCGTAGCGCTTGCCATGGGCGGATTCGAACAGCAGCCGCTCAGCGCCTACCGTCACTTCCGACTCTGTAAGGTGGGTGTCCAGCAGCGTCACCGGATAGCGGATGCGCCGAGACGGTACGCTCGGGTTCGCGGACTGATGCAGCGCTGCATAGGCGTCCTGCATAATCAGGCGATTCAACTTGAGCCGCGGCACGCCGCCGCTGAAGGCATCGAGCATCGCCTCGAAGCGGCGGGTGTCGGCCTGGAGCTTCTCCATGTCGAACGCAAAGGCGCTGCGGGCAAACACCGTGTCCTTCGTTGCTTCGAAGATCGACGCGTAGACAGATCTTCCACCAACCGTCATATGGTGGCCGATCTTGTCGAAAAATTTGGCGACGCCTGTCTCGGGCGTGTAAGCCACGGCCAGTGAATGCGAATTTCGAAAGTACTTGCCGGAGGTGATGTGCGCCTTGTTGAGTGCGTCAAGCCGCGCATCGGCCTCCTGTTCAAACTCGCCGCCCACATAGCCATGGGTGCGCCGGTGGCTCAGCTTCCACCAGGCGGTGATGCGATTGTCGAACGACTTGCATGCCTGATCCAGCTGGTTGCGTGCCGACTCGATGTCTCCGCTGTTGGGACTGTCCGCATCCACGCCTTGAAACTCGAAATTCGCGAGAAGCGAGCCGTCCTTGTTCAGGATCAGCTCTGGCGTGATGGAGGTAAGCCATGGCGCCACTTCGTAAAGTGGGCGGCGATTAATTTTCAGCATGGAAGGTCGCTGTCAAAGCCATAAGGCCGGCGAAAGAGCGAATGGAGCTTGCCGTGCCACGGCCGCGATTCGTACACGTCACCGTACGTGTTGTAAATGCTGAGAATCTGGTTCCACCAGGGATCGCGTGACGTAAGCCAGCGCAGCAGGGCATGGAACGCCATGCCCATCAGCACGACGGCGACGGGAATCTTCCAGCCGCTGCGGAAGGTGACATAGACCAGCAGGGCAACAATTGTCCCGTTGGCGATGGCCAGCCCCCGCACCGCGCCGCCGATCTGGCGTGGCCGGGAGAGCCCGATGCTGACGTGGTGCGAGCGCATATCAGAAGCCGGTACAGGCTTTCGAGACGCCGAGCACGGTCATGATCGACGGCGCGGCGGCGGCCAGGCCCACGCCGATACAGATGACAGAAACGAACTTCATGATCGTCGATTCCGAGTTGGCGATACCGATGGCGCCAAGGACGATCAGAATCAGGCCTGCCACGAACAGGTATTTCGTGTTGATGAACGTGGCAATGCCGCAGATGAAATCGCCGAGCTGGGAGAAGGCAGCGATATCGGCAGCCGCCGCTGAGCCGGCGAAGGCCATCAAACCAATCATGGTGAGCGCTTGGCGCGCGTTCTTGCGCGGCGCTGCTGCGCGAACTGCGGAGGAAAGCAACATCGGAGAGACTCCTTGTGGTTAGAAAACGCGTTCGACAACGTAGTCGTTGCCGCGGATGCCCTTCACCTCGAGGATCTCGGACACGTGCCGCATTTCACCGGTGCGCTTCATGTGGATGACGTAGTGAATGCAGTCGGCGACGAGCTTGCGCATGTCTTCGACCTTCCAGCCTGAGCCGGAGGGGATGCCGAGGAGGGCCATACTTTCGAGGCGAGATAGGGCGGCGCGCGCATTGGGCGCATGAAGGGAGCCCATGCCGCCGTCGTGGCCGGTATTGAATGCCTGGAGCATGTCGTAGGCTTCGCCGCCCCGAACCTCGCCCACGAGGATCCGGTCCGGTCTGAAGCGCAGGGACAGTGCTACCAGCTGCTGGGTGCTGACACCCTTGTCGTTGTTCGACAACAGCCGGACCACGTTCGGTACACGCGGCTTGAGTTCCATCGTGTCTTCGATCGTGAGCACGCGCTCGTCGTCAGGGATAACCTCGACCAGAGCGTTGAGCAGCGTGGTCTTGCCCGATGACGTTCCGCCCGCGACCAGAATGTTCTTGCGCTGACGCACCAGTTGCGTCAGCGCTTCCAACAACAGTTCGTCTTCAACCGGGCCTGCAAAGATGGGCCGATCGGTGTCCACATGGCGCGCGTGCTTGGCCGAGAACGCTCCAGCCTTGACGTAATCACTCAGGGAGAGGTTTCTCTCCTGGTGCCGCCGGATGCTAAGCGCATGGCCGCCGATGGCCGTGGGTTGCATGACCGCGGCGATACGCAGGCCTTTGTGGCCGGCATTGATAATGCCTTGCGACGTGCCCCGAACCGCCGATTTCTGTACGGAAGACGCAAGTGAGCGGATGGCGCCTTCGAGTTTTGCCGGCTCGATCATCACGTCCAACCGCGTCATGACGCCTCGGCGCTCGACCCACACGTTGTCGTACCGGTTGATCATCACCTCGGCCACATCCGGCGCGTCCATGAAGCCACGGATAGGTGCCAGCGATTCGAAGAACATGCCGATGGCGCTTTCTTCAAGCTGGCTGAGCTGCAGGAGCGGGTGGTTGGCGGAGGAATCCATGCCCGCTATTGTTGGCGGGCGTGGCGGACTGTGGAGGGGAGAAAGCTATGCGATTTTCGTGAGCTTTCTGGGAAACCATCCCTTGATCGCTCCGACGTCCGGCGTTGGGCAAGTGGCGGGCTGAGCGGTCTAGGACGTCCGGGCCCGCGGATCCGCGCGCTCTCGCAGCTGTTGCGAACGCAAAAGCGTGAGCATGCTCACCCTATTTCCTCAGAAAGCTCACATAAATATGTGAGCTTTCTGGGTTAGCGGCCCTAAAAAGGGCGTCCCAGGGCCGAAGCGGTACGCATTCTTTCACCCGGCGCCTGTCTCAGGAGCGTATGTACATGGACCGGTGGCGTGGCTACGGCGGTGGCGCGTCAGCGGCCCTTCTCCATGGGGCGGCGGCCAGCCCGAATCGAGCATAGAACCCCTGTCGGCAGAAAGCTCTGCAAAATCGCATAGCTTTTCACCCTCTATTCGACGTGGTTAGCTGTTCCAATTGGCGGCATCCAATAGGAACGCCGCATGCGTCTTTTTTCCAAGAAATCCGAGAAGGCCAAGCCCCTGACCGTAGCGCCGGGGATGTATGGCGACGAGAATCCCGAGCAGCTGATCTTTGATCGCACGACACGCCTTGCTGTGGAGCGCAATCATTGGAAGATCGCGACGCTTGGCATCGGGTTCATTGCGCTCGCGGCGATCATGACGCGTGAGTCGCCGCCATCGGTCGTGAAGACCGTCGGCGTCTCGGCCGACGCGACCGGCAAGCCGTATGTGCGCGAACTTGTGGACTACCGTCCCGACGACATGGCCCTCAAATGGGCCTTCAAGGACCTGGTCACCCGCTGGTTCACGATCGAACCGATTCTGAGTACCGACGTCGAGCGCTCGCGCATTGCACAGAACCTTCGCTCTGTGCGTGAACAGATGGTGGGCTCCGGCAGGCAGCAATTCCAGGAATGGGTGGACGATGACCAGCCTATCCGACAAGTCATCTCGTCGCCCACGTTGGTGCGTGAACCGAAGATCCTCAATATCGCTGTGCTGCCCGACAGCACGGTCGCAGTGGAGTTCATCACCGCAACCAGCGAAGACGGATACAAGCCACGCAAGCAACGCTACGCCATCACCTTCCGATATCAGGTCAAGCCGCCGAACAGCGACGCCGTACTCGGCACCAATCCGTTCGGCATTTATCCCGTTTTCTTCAGCATCCAAAAGTCGCAGGCGTGATGCCGCGCTCAGCTCCCATGGAAGCCAGCAAGCCCTCTCGGATTTTCCCGTTCGCCGTCGCTGCCGCGCTGGCGTTGCTTCTCTCTGCGCCTGAAGGCCATGCCGCCGATAAGCCCGCCGCCCGCCTGGGCGCCGGCTTGGCCGGTCTGAGCGTTGGCGACATGACTGACGCCATGAACCCAGCCAATCCATTCAATGGCGGTGTGGACCCCGTTGCCTTGCCTGGAGACTCGCGGCTGGTTGTATTCAGCTACAGCCGCGACCAGATTTTCCGGGTGCTCAGCGCGCCGCTGAAGATGACGACGATCGAATTCCCTGACGACGAGCAGATCGTCGGCGAGCCGGCTTGGGGTGAAAGCGTGCGCTGGGACTATGAGACAGACGGTGCCAATCACCTCTACGTCAAGCCACAGGCGGCCGGTCTCGTGAACACGTTGTCGGTCAATACGAACAAGCGCAGCTACGAGTTCACGCTTGTATCGTCGCCGCTTGGAGGAATTTTCTACCAGAAAGTGCGGTTTCGCATTCCGACCTCGATCGCCGCGAAAGTGAAGGCGCGCAATGAGGCAAAGGCCGACGCTGGCGAAGAAGCCCGGCCGGTGGGCGGGGAAGAGCGCAACGCCGACGCGGCGGTCGGTGTTTCCCCCGAAAAGCTGAATTTCGAGTACTCGATCTCCGGTAGCGCCAGCTTCAGGCCCGATACCGCGTTCGATGACGGCAAGTCCTTGTGGCTGCGGCTTCCGACGGGAGCGGCTCAGAACTGGCCGGTGGCGCTGGCCAAGGATGGCAGTGACTACGTGGTCGTCAATGCCATCCGACGCGGGGGTTATCTTGTGGTGCAGCGTCTGGCCGACACCATTGTCCTGCGTTCCGGCAATGATGAAGTGCGGGTTGAGCGGGGCCGCGGTCGGATTTTGGGGCTGTTCTGATGCGCGGGCGCAAGAAGGATGTTCCTAACGTCACTGACGTGACCGACGCGCAGCAGCGCACGGTCAAGGGAAAGCTACCGCGCAACATCGTGGTGGCGCTGGGAAGCGTGGCGGCCGTTTTGGTAGGCGCGCTGGGCTATTACTTTCAGTCGATCAGCGAAACGCAGCACGACGAGAAGGCAGAGCAGGAGCGCGCCGAGCAGATCCGCGCGCGCGCCGGCTCATCCGAAGGCGCCCAGAATCTTGAGCAGACAATCCGCGACCAGGCAGAGAAGGCGCGGGCGGAAGCCGAGCGGCAGCGCAGGGTAGCAATCCCGCCCGACACGACAAAGACGCCCCTCCTGACGGCCAGCGATCTGGCATCGGGTGCCAAGGGAGGTGCTGCCCCCGACGGGAAGAAGAACGAGCGCGACACGATCTTCACCGCGCCAATCTACAAGAGTGGCGTGCGCAAGTCGCAGCTCGAGGGCAAGGGAGCCGCCGGCGTGTCAGACGTGACGGACCCAGCGCAGATGCGGGCGTTGCAGCAGGCGGCGGCGGCGCGCGCGAGTGCTGCAGCGGCAGCTGCCCAAGGTCAGGACGCGGGTGCACCGGCATTGACCGGGGATAAGCAGTTTCTGCGTGAGGCTGGATCCATGAGCACGCTGCGCACCAGTTTCGACGGAAAGCTGCCGAAATGCACGCTTAGCCGCGGATTCATCATCCCGGCCAATTTCGTGGGTGGCCTCAACTCGGACAAGCCCGGCGAATTCCGTGCGAGCGTGTCGCAGGATGTCTACGACACCGTCAAAGGCGACTGCAAGATCATTCCGGCGGGTACAACGCTGGTGGGCGTCTACAGCGCCGACATCGCAGTAGGTCAGGAGCGTCTCCTGACCGCTTTCGTTCGGATGCAGTTGCCGAATGGCAAGACGGTCCCGTTGCTCGGTATGCAGGGCGCCGACCCTGACGGTACCGCCGGGAATACCGGGGATGTCAACAACCACTTCCTGAAGATCTTCGGCGGCGCGCTGGTAATCGGTGCGCTGTCGCTACGGTTCAACGACAACCCGACGACCACCACGGTCGGACCCGCTGGGCTTGTGGCCTACGGCAACGCGGCCGGCCAGGTTGCGACACAGACGGCGCAGACGATCCTGAATCGAAACCAGAACATTCGCCCGACGATCTCCACCGAGCCGGGGCAGAAGATGATGGTCCAGGTCAAGCATGACATCGTGCTGGAGCCTTACCGTGACTAAGTCGCTCATCGCGTTCCTGTGTGGCGCCGTCGCGTCGCTCACGGTTCAGGCTGCTACGATCGAAGCCGTCGTAAGTCCCAATGCGATTGTCGTAAGGGCGGATGGTCAGGCGCGCGTTCACGCCATTGAGGGCAAGCCAGTCCTGTACTGCGGTCTGGACGCCTTTCTAGGGTGGTCGGCGCGGCTGCTGGGCGCGCAGATCGAACCCGGCGCAGAGGCGGGGCCGGTGGTAACGCTCGATGGCAAGCCAACGCCCATTGCCGCGCTATTCGTGCGTGAGGGCTGGTTACGTCCTGTGGTGCTGAACGACGCTGCGCAGGAGGCGCTCGCCGAGCGCCGCGGCGGCTGGAAATGTGCACCGAAGACCGAGCCGTTTGCCCAGATGGGTAGCCGCGTCGATCCCAAGATCACGGCCGGCATCGCCATGAACGAGTCTTCGTTCCGTGGCCGGCCATGGCCGTGGACGCTCAATGTCGCCGGGCGAGGCATGTTCTTCGCCACGCGCGAGGAAGCATATGCGGCTGTGAGCCGGTTACTCGCCAACGATCGTTGCGATTTCGACCTTGGCCTCATGCAGGTGAACTGGTGCTACCACGGCAAACGCTTTGCATCGCCGTGGGAAGCGCTCGCACCGGCCACGAACATCCGCGTGGCCGAAGACATCCTTGCCGAGAACCTGCAACGCAGCGGTTCGGCCATGAAGGCGGTCGCCTGGTACCACAGCGCCAATCCGGAGCGCGGTGGCCCGTACTTCTCCCGTTTCATGAAACACGTCGCTACATTCCAATGATCAGGCCGCTCATTCTCTCTGCCCTCGCGCTGGTAGCGACACAGGCGTTCGCGGCCGACACCGACCCGCTCGATTTCGACTACCAGGTGGTTGCGCGCGCTGCGGATCGACCGGCCATGGTGTTCAACGACGGGCTGTCGACCTACATCCAACCTCGGCACGGTCAAGTCGTGCTGGCGGACGGAGCCATCCAGAATGGACCGTACTGGGTCATCGATGGTGTACCGGACGTGCTGCGCTACACCGCTAACGGCCAGCCGGTCGTGGCGCGCTGGAAGCGGGCGAATGGATTCACCTCCGAGCCCGCGAATCCGGCTGGCGACATGCCGCTCAATCTCGCAGCGGTGTCCGGCCGGCTTGCCCTGATCGGCAGCTATGCGGAACTGCCGCTGGTCCGGGCTGGCCGCTCGTCCATGCCGCTGGCGCAGATGGTCAAATCCATCGCGCCGGCCGGCTGGAGCGGCACCGCGCAGAAGGACATACCGCTGACCGACGATGTGGCGCTGGAAGCCCGCGCCGGCGAGAACTGGCTCCAGGTACTGGCCCGCGTCCTTGAGCAGCGGGATCTGTACGCAGAAGTGGACTTCACCAGGCGCAACATTGCGCTGCGCGCGACGGCGCCCAAGGCGTTCTCAGTAGACGCCGTCAAGGGCCCAGCGGCCGGCGGCATGATGCGCGTCTCCGCGCCGGGCGAGGCGCCCGCCGCCGCGCAAACGGTAGCCGCCCCGATTCCGGATACGAGCGCACCGGCAGGGAGCACGCTGCCTGAAGGCCCGACCCTGGCTTCCGCGTTCAATGCGCTGGCCATCCGCGATGCCAAGAACGGACGGATCGAAGTGCGATTCGCCGCCGAGCCGCGCGACCTGGAGCTGCGGGACGGCGCAGGCGACCGGCTGCGCACGAAGTGGGACGAAGCCGAGAAGGTCCTGTCCTTCCCCACGGTCGACCACTTCACGGCGACTGGCAACGGCAAGCGTGTCGAAGTGGCCCGCGTGCCGGGCATCAACTTTCTGTTTCCGCGCGAGAACGAGGCGGGGCTCGACAGGGTGTTCGAGAAGGATGGTGCGACGTACCTAAGCTTTTCCAAGTCAAGGGCCAGCATCTCCGTCTTCGGCGATAACCATCAGGCCAGCGGTGAGCAAAAGGATCGCTACTACAGGTTCAACGGCGTCGCGGACCACCTGACCGTCATTGCTGACGGCAACGTCGTGCGCGTCGATCGGCTTCCCGAAGTGCGCTTCTACGAACGTGCGGGCAGCGTGCAATGACCGTGATGTGGCGCGTGATCGCGATGGTCGTTGCAGGCCTGGTACTGACCGGCGCAGCGCATGCCGACTGCCTCGACGATGCGGCGGCGTTCCATCGCGTCAGCCCGACGCTGGCACGCGGAATCGCGCTGGTGGAATCCGGCATGCGCGCCGGGGTCACGAACCGGAACACGAACGGCAGCGAGGACATCGGCCTCATGCAGATCAACTCTGCTCACCTGCCGCGCCTCGCCAAGTTTGGGATCTCCCGGCAGAGCCTCTTCGATCCCTGCACGAACGCCTATGTGGGCACTTGGATCCTCGCCGACTGCCTGAGCCGCTACGGCGAAACGTGGACGGCAGTCGGTTGCTACAACGCCGGCGCGCCGGACAAGCGGCTGCGTTACGCGACCCGTGTCTACCAGAAGCTGCAGTCCCCAAGCAAGTAACCCATACGAATTCCAACGGAAACCAGTCATGTACCAGCCTCGATCGTTGTCCCGGATGTGCCGGGTTCTGTTGAGCGGCGCCGCCGCTCTCACCGTCTGCGCGCAGGCGGCGGTGCCCGGTAGCTCGCCCTTTGGCGCGGCGGCATCGGGCAACTTCGAGCCGAGCAAGCCGCTGGCCGGAGGCGGCTGGCAGCTGCTGTCAGACAGCCGCGGCCTCGCGCAGCCCAAGGGGGCGGTGACGGTGCCGGAACCCGCTTCGGCGGGCACGGGTGCCGCGACGGCAACGGGTGCGCTGTCCGTCGCTCAGGCCATTTCATCCACGGCCGTCGCGCCGGTGGTGGCTTCGTCGGGGGCAAGCCAAGCCCCATTGGTTCGCGACTGGTCGGTTACGACGGCGGACGGCAACTATCGGCTGTTGATCGAGAAGTGGGCGCGTGACGCCGGATGGACCGCCGCGCCGTGGGAACTCGACCAGGACGTAGAGATCGGCGGCGTCGATGCGTTCTCCGGCGACTTCAAGACCGCCGTGCGCCGGGTGCTCTCGGCCACGGAAATGACCGATTACAGCCTGAAGCCTTGCTTCTACTCCAACAACTATGTGCGCGTGGTGAAGCTCACCACGAAGTGCGACCCGTCTAAGTGAGGCGCTCTCCATGAAGCTCAATCGCATTCTCCGACCGACCGCCTGCGCTGCGCTCGTTTGCTCGACGCTCGCCGGCTGCGTCTCGCCCACGCTCGTCAAGGACGTCCGGCAGACCACCGACGACACGCGCGCACAGGCGTACCAGACCACCGAGGATCTGTACGCCCGCATTCGCCGCGACCGCGCGGCCGTGGAAGCCGAGCAAGAGGTGTCGCGCCCTTTCCTCGCTGGCAAGCGCGTGGCCGTCGCCCGCAACGTGACGCTTCCGCTGGCGCTGCGCAACAACGTTGACACATGGGTGATGTTCCCGGAGCGCACCATGCCGCTGGCCGTGGTTGCCCAGCGTATCACGATGGCCACGGGCATCCCGGTCAAGATCGATTCGGACGTGTATCTGCCGGCGAATGTGCTCATGCCGCGAACGCTGTCGCCTCAGGCGCAGCAGGCGCTCAAGACTACCCCGGTTAACGGCCCGGCAACGCCGAATGGCTCGCTCGGACCGGCGCCGACGCTTGGCGGCCCGCTGCCGGCAGCACTGGTGGCGGGTGGCCCGTCGACCGCCGCCGGCGTGCAGGCAACCCCGCTCATGGAAAACGCCTTGAACGTCGAGTTCAAGAACAGCGAGAAGATGCCGCTGGCGACCATGCTGGACCTGGTGGCGACGCGTCTGGGCATCAACTGGGAATTCCTGCCGTCCAAAGGCGTGATCCGCTTCTACCGCCTGACCACGAAGACGTGGCAACTGCCGATCCAGCCGGGCACGAATTCGTTCACGACGGAGTTCACGCAGGGATCGGGCAGCACCGGGAACAGCGGCGGTTCCAACTCCTCGCAGATCGACGCGGCGGCCAAGGCCGAGCTCAAAGAGCTTGACGACATGGCGGAGATCCAGAAGAGCCTGAACCCGGTGCGCACCATGGTTGGCGACCTGGACCTGAACCGCGGCACCGGCCTGCTGACCATGCGCGACACGCGGGAGGCCGTGGAAGCGGCCGACGACATCATTCGGCGCCAGATCGCGATCTACTCGCGCATGGTGACGCTGAAGTTCCAGATGATCGACGTGTCGGTTGCGGACAACGGGGAGGCGGGCGTGGACTGGAACGCCATGCTGACGAAGGCACTCGAGAACGTGCCCGGATTCACGCTGTCCGCGCTGTCCCCATCCACGCTGGTTTCGAGTACCGCCGGCAGCTTCGGCCTCACGATGAACTCCGGCGGCTTCACCGGCACGCAGGCCATCGTCAGTGCGCTCAAGCAGTACGGCACCGTAACATCGTCGGTGACGATCCCCATCTCGATGCGCAACCGCCACGCGTTCCAGTACAACAACCGGCGCACGTTCTCCTACGTATCCAATACGACGCCGGCGACCACGACCGCCGGCGGCACGGGCGGCATTCCCGGCATCAGCACGTCGACGGCCACGGTCGGCTTCAAGCTGCAGGTCTATGCGGACGCCACGACGCGTGACGACGTGAACCTGCAGATCGCCTTCGACCAGTCGAAGCAGGATGGTCCGCTGGAAAAATTCACGTCCGGGTCGGGCGATAACCAGCAGTCGGTGCAAAACATCAACCTGGTCGCCAAGGGCATTCCGAAGCAGGACCTGATCGTGCGCAACGGCCAGACGGTCGTGATGACGGCCTTCGAACAGGATGACACCCAACTGACGCGTCGCACGCTCGGCGAGTCGCTGCCGATGATTCTCGGCGGCTCGATGACCGCCTCGAAGACGCGCACCTTCACGCTCGTGCTCGCTACCGTCATGGTGCAGGACCAGGGCGAGGCTACTATTCAACAAGGCAGCTGACATGGCGCGAGTTCGAACCTTCTGGGCAGATTTCTCCCGCCTGTACCGCGAACACTGTTGGCTCGCGGCAATGATGTGGCTTCCCGGTATCGCGATGGTCGGCGTTCAGCGGCCGGACCAGATGATTGGGACGGCGATAACCACATGTCTGGTCACTGTGGTGTATCAAGCCACGGTCTCCGCTTATGGATTGCACCTCGCGCACCGCATCGACGCAGGCAACGACGAGTTCCTTCACGTGCGTGTCGACGGCATCGACTTGGGCGCCGTGCCTGAGAGCGAATACGCGGCCATGCGACACCGCGCGGCGTTCTCCCTGTCGACGTACATGCGGCAGATCTGCAATGTCGGCGTGATGGCGATGAACTTCTGCCGTTGGATGGCGCGTTACGTGCCCTTGCTCATTTTTTGGACAGCCGTAGGCGGCCTGCTTCTCGATACAACAGGCACGGTCAACGCCATCCAAACGATACTCGCTGCCGCGCAGCGCGATCCCGAACGTCTGGCCGTGTTCCTAGCCCAGTTCCTGGCAATCACCTTGTTCTGGTCTGCAACGTTGTGCGCGTTGTTTGCCGGCCGGCATCTTGGCTTCCGGAACGAGTTCCGTGTTGCGTGGCAGCACGCACTGCGCGGTCGCCTGAGTTTGCCGTCCTCCGGTGAAGTGAAGCTGTATCGCATGCAGGGAAACGACGCATCGCCTCTTCGCGACGGAGCGGATTTCAGGGCCTACTTGCGCAAGCGCTACCGCCTTGGCGCAGAGAACAGGCACGCAATGAGTGAGGCCGCGCAATGATTGTCGACATCCACGGCAAGAAGCTCGTCTTTGGCATGCAGTGGCGCACCCTCACGGGCAGCGGGACGCCGACGGCGCTTGCCGCCAACATCGCGCGGGAGGTGAGGGCGACGCGGATCTGGCACGAGGAGCAGGCGCTCCACATGGGGTACCTCAACGAGGCAGACGCACAGGCCAAGATCAAGGACAAGCTGTACTCGGCGGCGGCTGCCTTGTCGCGCGTTCCCGAGCTGGTGCCCAACGCGCTCTTCGTCTTCCGTTTGGATCACGCCGGCGGTGCGCCGATCTATCTCGTCTGCGGCATCGTCAAGGGCCGCCCGCGTGTCGGCTTCGACCAGGTTGTGACCGATGAGCGGACGTTGTCCGCCCTCGTTGCGGACTTCCCGACGAAGTGCGACGGCGAATTCAAGCTCGTCGGCAATTCGCCTGAGCTGATCGCGCTTCTGCCGCAGGACCGCCGCATCTCGCACGTCGAATTCGATCTGGCCAAGCTGGTCGAGGTGGCCGGCGCCTTCGCGGTGCTGAAGAAGCCGCGCGCCACGACCCAACGCAAGCAATTGCTCGTCGTGGTGCTCCTGGCAGCAGTGGGTGCCGTGGGTTGGAAATACGGTAAGGCCGAATACGACGCCTACCAGCGCCGTCTCCATCCGCCGCCTCCGCAGAAGACCCCGGCCGAACTATACGCAGACGACCTGATGTCGCGCGCGGGCACGCCGATCGCCCGTGCGGCTCTGGCGCTGCCAGCCTTCACGCAATGGTTTGGCACCGTGGCGCCGTTGTCGGTGGGCGGCTGGACGTTGTCCACGGTCAAGTGCGAGCAGATCGTCACTCCGCAGTCCGACTGCACCGCAACGTATGTCCTCAAGGACGCGACACGCGGTGCCACGAACCGCACGTTCCTCGAGGCGATGCCGGATTGGGCGACCAATCCGCGCTTCCAAAAAGGCGACACGGCAGTGGACGTATTGGCGCGGGTTCGGATGGGCGATGCGGCCCGCCTTGGGGATGTATTTGGCCGCCTGCCTGGCTCGATGCCGCTACGGGCGGACTTCGGATCGCAGTTG
Source organism: Cupriavidus sp. SIMBA_020 (assembly GCF_046535395.1). Lineage (NCBI taxonomy): Bacteria > Pseudomonadati > Pseudomonadota > Betaproteobacteria > Burkholderiales > Burkholderiaceae > Cupriavidus > Cupriavidus sp. SIMBA_020. The sequence continues at coordinate 193,936 of NZ_JAWRWU010000011.1, forward strand.
CAGGTGCTCCGGCCGGTGGCCGGCAAGGCCGCGCTGGACGAGTTCGGCTTCTTCGGACTCGTCCCGCCGCAGGGCCAGGCCGCCATCGACCATCCGGTGAAGGTGGCCAGTTGGGAGATGTCCGGCCCGCTGCGCAACGCTGCCGAATTCAAGACGTTCCCCGCCTCGGTGACCGCCACGTCTGTCGAACTCGCCGTCAATCTGGACGCTGCACCCGATCTCAAGCAATCCAAATTCATGTTGACGGTCAAGGGCGATGCCTACGCCCGTGACTAAAGGACAAACCATGCGCTACGCACGAACCTTTGGCCGCACGCTGGCCGCAATCCTCGCACTTTCCATCGTTGGCGGCGCCTATGCTGACGATGACAGCAAGACGATCACCCAGAAGCTGATCGACGCGGACGGTCGCGTTGCGCTCCAGAAGATGGAACAGGACCTGAACAAGGGCGCGCCGCCCGCCGCAGTGTTGGCAGCACCCAGTCCCGCACAGGTGAAGGCCGAGGCCGAGCGGTCGCGGCCGCGCACCATCGCCCTGTATGGCGTGGACGGCCGGGCCGCCGGCGGCGCGGTGTCACTGCGCAGCTATGTGCAATGGGGCGGCGAGACGTATTCGGCCAAGGTCGGCGCCAAGTGGCGCGGCTATACCGTCAACGCGATCTCCGAGAGCGGCACGACGCTCACGAAGGGGAAAGCAAAGATCTTCGCGCCGTATGAGCAGGACGATGCGCTGAACCTGTTCGAGCAGCGGCCGGCGGGTGTGGAGGTGGGCGCCGCTCGCCCGTCCATGCCACTGCCGCTGGGCACGCTTCCTGGCATGACGCCGCCGCCGTTTGGCCAGGCGCCGGTGTTGCCGCAGCCGTCGTCGCTGCCGGCCCCGCCGCTGATGCCCCCGATTGCACCGGCGCCGGGCGGCATTCCTCCCGTCGCGCAGCGCTGAGGGGCCGGAATGGGACTGTTCTCCAAAACCGAGCGGGCGAAGGCCAGCGGCATGAACGGCGTTACCGTGCTCACGGGCAACGCTGTGTCGTTCGTGCCCGCTGCGCCGGTAGAGCCGACGCTTGCGCCGCCGCCTGCAGCCGTAGCCGAGATCGGCACGGCCGACGATCTGCCCGTGTTCCTCAGTACGCTCTACGAGGAATTGAGCTTGTCGCAGTCCCTGCGCCATTCGATTTGCCCGGTTCTGGTGTCGGAGGGCAGCGGTGCGGCCGGTCGCGGTACCTTCGCGGTGATCCTGACCCGGGATATGGTGAACTCGGATGTCACCGAGGAGATTTTGCGTCAGCTGCGACTGCGCTACGACGCAGCCACGCCCATGCTGCACGTGGCTGCCCCACAAGTCATGGTGGCGCTTTCGCGCGGTGGCGTGGATCCGATGGGTCTGGCAGACGGCGCACCCGCTGCCGGCCGCCGACCGGCCAGCGCCCTGTGGCACAACTTCGAGGCGATCCTGCGGTTCGCCGTGCGCGAGAAGGCGTCCGACATCCACTGGGAAATCGTGGATCAGGGCACGCATTCGCAGATCCGCTTTGCGATCGACGGCTATCTCGTGGATCCGCCTGACTTCCGCATGGAGACGGGGGTGCTTCTGGATACCCTGTCGCACATCTACCAGAAGGGGAAGGGCGGATCCCACAACGCGTTCTCCCGCGCGCTGCCGCAGCAGACCAGCATCCGGACCCGTGTCGACGGGCAGAGCATCGTCTGTCGCTGGGCCTCGGCGCAGAGCGTCAACGGTCATGTCACAGTCATGCGTGTCCACCGTGAGGAAGCCCAGACCGATATCGTCGACTTCGTGGAAGACCTCGGCTACTTCCCGCAGCAGGCGGCGCTTCTCGATCGTTGCACGCTGAACCTGGGCGGTGGAACGGTGTTCGTCGGCGTGGTGGGTTCCGGTAAGACGACATCGGCCCAGGCGGTGATGCAGCGGCTGCCGGGCTGGATGAACAAGATGACCGTGGAAGATCCGGTCGAACTCATCGCGCCGGGCACGCACCACTTCTCGGTCTCCCGGACGCTCGACAGCGGTAACCGCGACGAAGACCCCTTCATTGCGATGAAGCGGCAAATCAAGCGGATGAACCCGCATTTCGTGATGGTGGGGGAGCTGCGGGACCACGAGTCGGCGGGCCTGTTCCGGGACGTCGCCGGCGCGGGCCTGCGCGCACTCACTACGGTTCACGCGCCCAGCGCGCTGACCGCACCGGACCGGCTCTCTGACGGGGAGCTTCGAATCCCGCGCAGTGTGCTGGCCACGCCCGGCTTCATCAATCTGTATGTCTACCAGGCGCTGCTGCCCAAGACCTGCACCTGCGGTCTGCATGGTGCGCAAATGAAGACTGTCCTGGGCGCGGCGAAGCTGCAACAGATCGAGCGCCTGTTCAAGTTCGATGTGGAGGGCATCCGATTGCGCAACCCCGTGGGTTGCGAGCTTTGCGCTCGGCCTAACTTGCCGGACCTCAATGGGGCACGCGGCCGGACGGTGGTGGCCGAAATGTTCGAGCCGGACGAGCAGGATCTGATCTATATCCGGGACGCCATGAACATCGAGCTGGCGGCCTACCAGCGCACGAAGCGCACATCGGGCTTCGATATCCCCGACAGCACCGGCAAGACGGTGTTCGAGGTGGCCATGAACAAGGTCTACGCCGGCATCATCGACCCGCGCGAGGCCGAGCGGATCACGTCGCTCGACGCCTACGAGGCGAAGCGCCAGCGTGAGCTGCAACGGAGAAATTGACCATGCTCAAATTCATGAGCCGCCTCGGCGAGCTGGTGCAGGCGCGCATCGTGCGGCCGGGCCTGAAATCCGGTGACCGCGTGTTTGCCGACCGGCTTATCTGGGCCAAGTTCCGATTCCGAGGCGAACGCGGCACCTACTACTCGGCGCTCGCTAAGCGCATCGCCGCCATGCCGGGCGAGCCGATCTCGAACTTCTTCGCTAAGGACGCCGCCCGGCGCGCCGGCGAGCCGCTGGGCCGCCTGTCCGCGCACTGGCTGGCTAGGTTCGAGGGGATGGATGGGGAGAAGCAGCAATCCACGCTCACCGAGGTCTTCCGCGGCACGATTCCGGATGAGGACATCCCGATTCTTGCGGTTGCAGAAGAGGGTGGTGACATCCGCGAGGGGCTTGAGACGCTCGGCGCGAACCTGCTGGCGCTCAAGGAGGCCCGGATGGGCATGGTGGCCATCCTGACCGGGGTGATCTTCACGGGCCTGATCCTTCATCTCTATCTGGCGACGATGGCCTTCTACGCCGGCCCGAAGCTGGAGAAATCGTTCCAGGCGTTGCTTGACCCGAGCCAGTACGGGCCACTTGGCACTGCTTTCCATGTCAGCACGACGTTCCTGCGCCATTGGGGCTGGTTGATCCTCGCCGCCGAAATCGGTGTCGTGGTTTGGACCGCCCGAGCGACGACCCGGTATGTGGGCAAGTATCGCGGGTGGCTCGATCGGAACACGCTTCCTTTTGACTTCTTCCGGCGGTTCCAGGGTGCGCAGTTCTTCGCCGGCCTCTCGGCCGTGACGAAGCGCGTCGGGGGCGATCGCAAGAGCCTATCGGCTGGTCTGGCGCTGATGCGCACCAATGCATATCCATACCTGGCCTACCACATCGAACGGATCGAGCTGAACCTCGAATACATCCCCAATGAAGGCGGCAAGGTATTCGATACCGGCCTCTTTGATAAGGAGACGAGCTTCAACATCCAAGACATCGCCGAGTACGAGGAAGACATGTCCAAGATGCTGAGCAAGGTAGCGGCGGACATGCTCAAAGAGACGCCGGCGCTGATGCTCAGTCGCGCCTCTGCATTCAACCGCCGCATGTCGGTGGCGATGGCGTTCCTCATTACCGGCTTGTCGTTCACCCCGTTCTTCATCGCCATGGAGATGAAGGGCCGTTCCCAGATTGTCGGCATGTCCAAGCAGCATGTCACGCCGTCGACCGTCACCACCCAACCCTGATTCCACTTCCCAAGGAGAAGCAACATGAGCCAGCAAGCCAATAAACAAGACGTGTCCGTCGACAACTCCACTGCCACGCCGCTGATGCCGGCAAAGGTTCGGCCGATCCGGTCGAACAGCCGCTTCGCCCGCCAGCGCGGCGCCGGCATCATCGAGGAATACGGCATTTACCTGCTTGTCGCCGGCATCGTGCTGATCGCCGTCCTGGTCGCATTCGCCCGGACGCTCACCGACACTGAAGTGCAGCAGCTGACGTCCGAGCTGAATTCGGTAGTGGGGAAGACGAAGGCGACGTACCGCGGCCAGTACAGCAAGGTGTCGATGAGCGGGCTGATCAACAACGGGATCTTCAAGGATCTGACCACCATGACGGTCGCAGGCAATAACGTCATCGTGCAGCCTGGCGGCGCGCAACTGGCAGTGGCGCCGGCGCAGCTGCTGAGCGCCAATGACGCGATCCAATGGACGTTGTCGCAACAGCCTGACGCCGCCTGCAGCTCGCTCGTGGCGGCCTACCAAGGCAGTGCCGGCAAGATCGTGGTGAATGGCACGGTGATCAAGGCAGTGGGCGGCTCGGTAGATCCGTCGCAGATCTCGTGCTCGGGCGGCAACAACACGATCAACATCGTCGTTGCCTAAGCGAGTTGCCGGTGAAAGCGCTATGAAATAGCAGAGCTTTCAGAGGTAACCGACACCCCATTCGGGTGCAAAGTAACGAAGTCTGAGAACCCGGCCGCACATGGCCGGGTTTCGCATATCCGGGGATCCCAACATGTTAATGACCGACGCCGCGTTCCAGCTGACCATCTCGGCCGTGGGCCTGGCCACCATGATTTACACCACGAACAGCGCCATCGATGACGCCCTGGCCATGGGGACGGGCCAGTACATGCAGAACGTGGCGCAGGCCGTGAACACGTATGTGTTCGACAACATGGCGGTACTCGCGACCAGCCCGGGCACGCCAACCAATATCACGGCGGGTAGCGTCACGGCCACGGTGGCGAATCCGCTGCACCCGACGATTCAGGACCTGATCAACCTGAAGCTGCTACCGATCGGTTTCAGCGAGGCGAGCCCGTTGGGCATCGCCTTCAAGGTCGATCTCGTTCCGACCAACTGCGCCGGCGGCCTGACCAACTGCACGATCCCGGGGCAGATGTACTCCACCACAGGGTATCGTGATGCCTCAGGAAACATCCGTACGGACCTGATGGCGGCTGCGGTGCAGAGGGCCGGTGTCGACGGCGGGGCGTCCTATGCCGAAAACCCGGCGCTCATCACGGGCATGGCCGCGACCTGGAGCGCTGCGAACCCGTTGCCCGGCGCGCCTGCCGGTGTTTTGATGATGCGGGTGGGGAACACCTCGCTGCTGGCTCAGTCGATGAACCAGTTCTATAAACGGGATGGCTCGCTCAATCTGACTGGTCCGATGGACGCCAACAACCAGGCGATGAATCGCGTGGGTAATTTCCAGTCGAACGGGTCGGTGTCAGCAGCGGCAAATCTGTCTGCGGGGGGCAACGTGACCGGCAACGGAGTCTACGGTAACTCACTCCAATCATATGGGAACGTGTCGGCCGCCGGAAACATGATCGGGAACGGAATCTACGGAAACCTTGTTCAGTCTAACGGGAACATGGTGGCAACGGGGGCCGTCGTCGCAAGTCAATTGACGTCGAATGGAAACGTCAATAGTGTAGGGAATGTCACCGCGAACGGTTACCTCTTTGCGGCGGGAGCCATTGTTCCTTCAGCGGCAGGTGGGCAGCAGGTCTATGACGGTCAAGGCTGTGGCGACCCTCAGGGATCTATACGAAGCGATGCGGCTGGCAAAATCTTGTCCTGCCAATCGGGCGTTTGGAGAGGTGTTGGTGGATCGCAAGGAACGGTTGTGAGCTGGTTTTCGTCGCCATCGTCGAACAATCAGTGGATAGTGGAAGGGTTGTGCATTACGTGGCCCGGCGGAACCGGCGACGACACTGGAGGGCAGGGCATACGCCCGTGCCCAAATGGAACAGTGGCCTGGGTCTCAAGGTCATACGAGGCTGGCAACGGAGGAAACTAAAAGAAAGGGCCGGCAGATGAACTGCACCCCAAAAGTTGGACACCCGTTCAACCTTTGGGGTGTTTTTCATGGCGAAGTACAACGAGGCGTTCAA
>NZ_JAWRWU010000012.1:0-170908 GCF_046535395.1 Cupriavidus sp. SIMBA_020
GGGCCAACAGGGCCAACAGGGCCAACAGGGCCAACAGGGCCAACAGGGCCAACAGGGCCAACAGGGCCAACAGGGCCGAGCGGGCCAACCGGGTCGACAGGACCCACCGGTCCAACCGGTCCGACTGGACCAACGCCCCCAACGCCGACGCCTACCCCACCCGCGCCGACGCCGCCGATCCCGACGCCGACGCCAACGACGCCAGAGCCGTAACGGCGGAAGGCGAGAACCTGCTCGCCCCGGTGACATCTGTCACCGGGGCATCACTCGATTCTGAAAGGAGGCACATATGGGAACGCCAGCTGCGCGATTGGGTGACGCGATCGGCCACGGAGGGTCGATCACGTCAGGATCCGGCAATGTCTTCATCAACGGGGTGCCAGCCGCCGTTGCGTGCGCGAGCAGCTGCACGTGCTCGCTGCACGGAGGCGGCTCGCTGGCGAAGGGCTCGTCCACCGTATTCATCAACAACATGCCGGCCTCCATGGTCGGCGGCGTGTCCGGCTGTGGCGCACCGGTCGCAAGTGGCTCCCCGAACGTCTTCGTCGGTGGTTGAGGGCGGACATGTCGGCCATCAGTGAACTGGGCAGCCTGCTCGATGTGCTGCGGACGAAGGAGATCGATGCCGTGGCAACCCGCCCCTTCGTCGGGCGATTCCACGGCCACGACGCGGAGCTCGCGGCGCGGTACGGCGTTCGTCGCGCGCTGTCCGGGCTGCTGTGGGGCGACATCGATGTCTTGTCTGGCGACAAGATCTGCCTGCCCGCGCACGAGACCGATTTCACGCTGCCGGCGCGACTGCCGCTGTGCTGGTCGCGCTTCTACTCCGGCGCACTGGCGGTGGAAGGGGCGCTGGGCGTTGGCTGGCGCGTGCGTTGGGAGGTGACGCTGCACCGCCAGGGCGACCGGCTGGTCTACACCGACGAGCACGGGCGCATGATCGATGTGCCTGATCCGCAGCTAGGCGCGCGCGTCACGGTGCTGTCCGAACGCCTGCACCTGGCGTGCCTGTCCGATGGCACGATGGTCGTGGCCGATTTCTCGCCGTGCTATCGCGTTTTCGAAAAGTTCGACGCGCAGGGCATCGCACGGCTCAAGTACATCGAGGACTATGCCGGCGAGCGCATCGGTTGCATCCGGGACGCCTCGGGACGGCTGGACCGGCTTGGCAGCACGTGCGGTTACGTATTGCAGATGCATTATTCCGGCGACGGCAGACGCTTGTCCGCCATAGAGAGCGTTGGCAGCGGGCCTGCGGGCATGCTGGCGCACTATCGCTACGATGACGACGGACGGCTCGCCCGGGTCGAGGACCGCACCGGTGCCACGACCCGGCGCTACGGCTACCGGGGCGGGCGTATGGTCGAACAGGTCGGCGCACTCGGCGGCGTGACCCGCTACGTGTGGGAAGCCGATGGAGACCGTGCGCGCGTGGTCGAGCGCAGCACCGATGCCGGGGCACGCGAACAGTTCACGTACGACACCGCGTCGCGCACCTGCGACGTCACCGATGTGTTTGGGCATACAGCGCACTGGCGCTACGACGCGCGTGGTTGCGTGGTCGGCTTTCGCGATTTCGATCGGCGCCAGTATGCGTTCCAGTACAGCCGCTCGCACTGGCCGGTGGCGCTGGAACTGCCGGGTGAGCGCCGCATCGTGCTCACGCTGGATAACCTGTCGCGCGTGGTCAAGGAGACGGATTCTTCCGGCCGATGGCGCCAGACCCACTACACCTTCAGCACACTCGCGCCGCTGATGGTGAAAGAGTCCGCGGGCCAGAGCTGGGCGTGGGTTCGTGATGACAGTCTCCAGCCGACGCAGCACCTCACGCCGGAAGGCGAAGTGACCACGGCGTATGACGCGCACGGCTGGATCGTCCGCCGCACCGGCCCCGATGGCGCAACGATTACACTCGAGCGGGACGCCGCCGGCCGGGTGATCCGGCAGACCGATGCGGCGGGGCGGACCTTCGACCTGACCTATGACGCGGACAGCCATGTCGCTGCGCTGCGTGATGCGGCGGGCGGCATCACACGCTTGGAATGCAACGGCAACGGCTGGCCGCTCCAGCTGACGCGCGCGGATGGCAGTTGTGAGCGTCATGGCTGGAACGCCCTCGGCCAGCGGACGCAGTATGTCGGTGCCGACGGCCAGGGCCGGACGTGGGAGCGCGATGGGCGCGGGCGTGTCCTGCGCGAGATCAACGAAGAGGGGCACGCCATCGCGCATGCCTATGACGCGCACGGCCGGCGCGTGCGTACCACGAGCGGCAATGGCGCGGTGCAGACGTTCGAATGGGATGCCGTGGGCCGCCCGAGCCGGTCGACCGACGAGAACGGCGTGGCGCACGCGTACACCTACACGGACCGTGGTGCGCTCGCCGCGCTGACAGCGAGTGCTGGTGGCCAGATGCGGCGCGAGGCGTTCGCGTATGACCCGCTCGGCCGTCTCGTGGGGCGGGACACCATGCACAGTCGCTATCGGTTCGACTATGCCGCCGATGGCCGGCTCCAGACCGTGACACGCACGCCCACGGCCGAGGGCGAGGCCATCGGCATCGTAGAAACCTCCATCCGCTACACGCATGACGAGACGGGCCAGCCCTTGTCCGAGGAAGGCCCGCACGGCAAGCTGCGCTATGGCTACGATGACGCCGGTCGCCTGATTGGGGTGCTCCTGCCGCAGCAGCAGACCATACAGGTGACGCGCGATGACACGGGGGCGGTCACGTTGATCGGGATCGATGGCCAGCATGTCGCGGAATTTGCCTTCGATGCGATGCAGCGCGAAGTGGTTCGCATGCAGGGCGACCTGCTGACCTATACGGGCTACGACGCCGTCGGGGCGCCGCTGTGGTGGCGCGCGGTGTTGCACAGTGAGACCGCCGAGCGCGAGATCGTAGCCGAGGATCTGCGGCTTTGGCGCGCGGTCAGTTACGGCGCCGGCGGCAGGGTGGTGCAGACCATCGATCATCGCCATGGCACCACGCACCTCGACTATGACCGCAGCGGCAATCTGCTGCGGCGCGTGACGGACGATCTGGGCATCGAGCGCTTTAGCTGGGATGGTGCCGGCACGCAGCTGGACCCGTCGCGGAGCCTGGTGGGCCCGCAGCGGCGCGACGATCACCGGCTCACCGAGTTTGCAGGCTGGCGATATGAGTACGATGCTTGGGGGCGGGTTGTGGCGAAGTCCGGCAACCGCGACGCGATCGCGCTGGAATGGGATGCCGAAGACCACCTGATCGCCGTGCGCGTGCGCGACAGGCTCGTGCGTTACCAATACGACCCGCTGGGCCGCTGCATCGAGCGCACCGTGACGGTCCGGCAGGCGCCGGGCCGCGCCTTGCCGGCCACGCCGCCTCGCGTCACGCGCTTCGTCTGGCACGACGACACCTTGATTCAGATGATCGAGCCAGACCGCGTGCGGACCTATCTCCATGTGCCGACGAAGCACGGCTTTGGCGGTGACGTGCCATTGACCTGTATCGACCAGGTGCTCGATGCCGGTGGGCAGCCCGGGAGCATGCGGCTCCTGCACTACCAAACGGATGTCGCCGGCACTGCCGTGGCGTTGACCGACGAGACGGGGGCGGAGGTCTGGTCTGGCCGCTATACGGCCTTGGGCCGCCTGCTGGCCCAGGATGGCCCGGCCGCCACCGCCGGGCAGCCGCTGCGGCTCGCGGGTCAGTTCGCCGACGACGAAATCGGGTTGCACTGGCACGGCCGGCGCGTCTACGACCCCGATATCGGCCGGTACCTGAGCCCGGACCGGCGGGGCGGCGATGGCGTCAACCCCTATGCGTATCGGGCGCCCACGGCGAAGCCGGTGCCGTCGTTGCATGCGCAAGGGCCGGCCATGCCTGACGACTACTGGACCGTGGCGGATAGCGCACGGCGGCACGCCATGGCCTCCTCCCGCGCGGAGAAGGAAGGGGGATGACCCACTACTGGGAAGGCAATCTCCTGCTCCATCTCGCCCAGCCCCTGTTCCGCATCCTCGACGAACTGTCGCCGGCGCTGAAGTCGATGGCGCGGTTGGAGTGGCTCAAGCGCGAGGCCCGCAAACGGCTTGTCTACCTGCAGCGGGCGGGCGCGGCGGTGAACCTGCCGCCCGAGGCCGTGGAGGCGGTGCGCTATTGCTTCTGCACCGCGCTGGACCAGGCAGGCAGCCGTGTGCAGGGCGCGTCGGGGAGTTGCCGGGGTGTCTGGCTGCAGGACAGCCTGCTGCGCGAGTATTACGGCAGCGCGGATACCGGGCAGCAATGCCGCACGTGGATCCTGCAACTGCGTGAAGCGCCGGAGATCGGCACGCACGCACTGGCCGTGATCGCGGCGCTGGTCGCTCGCGGGCTGCGGGACGAGCATGGCGCGCCGCTGCCGGATACGGCGCCGCGCGTCCGGCCTCCGGTCCCGGCGGTGGTGGAGGAGGAGCCTGTGCCAGCCCTGGTCGCCGAACCGGAGCCGCATAGCGCGATGCCGTGGCGCTGGATTGCCGTGGTCCTCGTTGCACTGGTGCTGTCGCTCTCGCTCGCGCACGTCATCGTCGGGCTGTTCGTGGTTGGATGATGCCTCGGGTACACTGCCGGCTGGCATCGCGCTGCCGGCGCCAATTTCCAAACACACTGACACGACAGATTCCCATGAAGACTCTCTCCCTGATTCTTGCCGCCGTCGCGCTCGCTGGCGCAGGCGCTGCCCAGGCCGCCGCTCCGGCATCCGAGACGCTGCCGTCCGGCGTGGTGATCCAGCACGTGACCAAGGGCACGGGCGCTTCGCCCAAGGCCTCCGATACCGTCAAGGTCCACTACCGGGGCACGCTGACCGATGGCACGGAGTTTGACAGCTCGTACAAGCGCGGCCAGCCGATCTCGTTCCCGCTGAATCGCGTGATTCCGTGCTGGACGGAAGGCGTGCAGAAGATGCAGGTGGGCGGCAAGGCCAAGCTGACCTGCCCGTCGGCCAGCGCCTACGGTGCGCGCGGCGTGCCGGGTACGATTCCGCCGAACGCCACGCTGAACTTCGAAGTGGAACTGCTCGGTATCGGCGGCTGATCAGGCCGCCTGATCAGGCGGCCGAAGCAGGCTTCAGCGCCGCGAGCTTCTTGTAGAACGCGGCGCGGCTGATGCCGATGCGGGCGGCGGCGTCGGCCACGCGGCCGCCGCAGGCGTCCAGCGCCTGTTGCAGGAAGGCGGCCTCGAAGCCGGCCATCGCCGCCGCGTAGGTTTGCGGTGGAGGCTCGGGCAGTGCCGGCGCGTCGATTGACACATCTATCGACACATCTGTCGGCGCATCTGTCTGGACATCTGTCGACACCGCGGCCACCGCGGCGGGCGCTTCCAGGCTTGCCGGCACCAGGGTCGCCGGCAGACGGCGGTCCAGCAGCGGCGCCAGCGTGGCCGCGTCGATCGAATCCTCGTCGCACAGCATGACCACGCGTTCCAGCACGTTGTGCAGCTCGCGCACGTTGCCGGGCCAGTCATATTCCCCAAGCAGTTGCAAGGCGTCCTGGCGCAGGCCAGGCGGGTTGCGATCGGCCTTGATACACAGTTCCTCGATGATCGCGTTGGCCAACAGCAACAGGTCGGCCCGGCGCTCGCGCAGCGGCGGCAGTTCGATCGTCAGGACGTTGAGCCGGTAATAGAGGTCCGCGCGGAACTTGCCCGCCGCCACCAGTGCGTGCAGGTCGGCCGACGTGGCCGCGATGATGCGCACATCGGCGCGCACGATGCGGTTGGAGCCGAGCGGCTCGAACTCCTTGTCCTGCAATGCCCGCAGCAGCTTGCTCTGGAGCATCAGCGGCATGTCCCCCACCTCGTCGAGCAGCAGCGTGCCGCCGTTCGCCAGTTCGAACTTGCCGATGCGGCCCTTGCGGTCCACGCCCGTGTAGGCACCCGGCGCCGCGCCGAAGAACTCGACTTCCAGCAACGTCTCGGGAATGGCGGCCACGTTTACGGTGACAAGGGGCTGCTCGGCACGCGTCGAGCCGGCGTGGATGCCATGCGCGAGCAGTTCCTTGCCAGTGCCCGTCTCCCCGAGCAGCAGCACCGGGGACTCCACGCGCGCCGCGCGCCGGGCCTGGCGCTTGACCTCCTGCGCCGCCGGGCTGGTGCCGATGAAGCTGGCGAAGGTGTACTTGGCGCGGCGGGCCTGGTCGAGCGAGCGGCGCGCGGCGGCCAGTTCGGCCTGCACGCGCGAGTAATGGGCGAACAACGGCGTCAAGGACTTCAGTTCGTCGAACAGCGCGAAGCCCACCGCGCCGATCGTGCGCCCGTCGTCGTCCTTGATCGGCAGGCGGGTGACGATCATCGTGTCACTGTCTGTCTCGAGGATGTCCAGCAGGATGGGCTTGCCTGTGGTCACCACCTCGCGCATCAGGCTGTTGGGAATCACCTGCTCGCAGTCGCGGCCGATGGCCTCCTGCGGGTTGGAGAACCCGAAGCGCGCCGCGTAGCGCTTGTTGATCCAGACCACGCGCGCGTGGTCGTCCACCACGAATGTGCCTTCGCTGAAATTCTCGAACGTGCGGAACAGCGAGGCCATGGCGCGACGCGCCACGTAGTCGTAGTCCAGCAGCAGGGCACCGCCCGGCTCCGCTATTTTCTGCATGCTGCCGATCTCGTTGTCTCGATGGGGAGACAGCGAGTGTCTCACAAGCGAGATTTGCATGCCTCGATCGCACGCGGGAATCTACAAATCGAGACAAATACGCCCGTAAGTGAAGTATTGGACGCATATGGCGTATGGCACACATCCTGCAAACTCCTGCCGCCCCCGATGCCTGACAAGCCAGGGGCAATCCGCGCGCGACGGCTCTTCCATGGCCGCTCAGCAGCGTCGGTTCAAGAACAAATTCTGGAGACCTCATGTCTTTTGTCGTGGTGATCGCCGCCCTGGCGTTCCTGATGTTTGCCGCCTATCGCGGCTACAGCGTCATCCTGTTTGCACCCCTGGCGGCGCTTGGCGCCGTGCTGTTGACCGAGCCGTCCGCCGTGGCGCCGGTGTTCTCGGGCATCTTCATGGAGAAGATGGTCGGGTTCGTGAAGCTCTATTTCCCGGTGTTCCTGCTCGGCGCGGTGTTCGGCAAGGTGATCGAACTGTCCGGCTTTTCCGAGTCCATCGTCGCCGCGGCCATCCGCTATATCGGCCGCTCGCGGGCCAACGCGGTCATCGTGGCGGTCTGCGCCTTGCTGACCTATGGCGGCGTGTCGCTGTTCGTGGTGGTCTTCGCCGTCTACCCGTTCGCGGCCGAACTCTATCGCCAGAGCAATATCCCGAAGCGCCTGATGCCGGGGGCGATCGCGCTGGGCGCGTTCTCGTTCACGATGGATTCGCTGCCGGGCACGCCGCAGATCCAGAACATCATCCCGACCACGTTCTTCAAGACCACCTCGTGGGCGGCGCCGGTGCTGGGCGTGATTGGCTCGCTGTTCATCATCGTGGTGGGCCTGAGCTACCTGGAATGGCGCCGCCGCGCGGCTGCCGCGCGTGGGGAGGGCTACGGCACCAACCTGCGTAACGAGCCGCAACGCGTGGAGGGCGGCAAGCTGCCGCCGCCGTGGCTGGCCATCCTGCCGTTGATCCTGGTGGGCGTGTCGAATTTCTGGCTGACGCGGATGATCCCGCTCTGGTATGGCCCGGCCAATAGCGTCTCACTGCCGGGGCTGGCCAAGCCGATCGAGACCAAGATCGCCAGCGTGACGGCGATCTGGGCGGTGGAGGCCGCGCTGCTGCTGGGCATCGTGGTGGTGCTCGTCACCGCGTTCGGCGCTGTGCGGGAACGTTTTGCCGAAGGCACCAAGGGCGCCGTCGGCGGCGCGCTGCTCGCCTCGATGAACACGGCGTCCGAGTACGGCTTCGGCGGCGTCATCGCCGCGTTGCCGGGCTTCCTCGTGGTCAGCGACGCGCTGCGCAGCATTCCCAATCCGCTGGTCAACGCGGCGGTGTCCGTCAGCACGCTGGCCGGCATCACCGGTTCCGCCTCGGGCGGCATGAGCATTGCGCTGGCGGCGATGTCCGACACGTTCATCCAGGGCGCGCAGGCCGCCCAGATTCCGCTGGAAGTGCTGCACCGGGTGGTGTCGATGGCCAGCGGCGGCATGGACACGCTGCCGCACAACGGCGCGGTGATCACGCTGCTAGCGGTCACGGGGCTCACGCACCGCGAGTCGTACCGCGACATCTTCGCCATCACCGTGATCAAGACGCTGGCGGTGTTCTTCGTCATCGCCGCGTTCTACCTGACCGGCCTGGTCTGACCCCCGGAAGCCATCATGAGCAATCTGAATCATCTGCAAGGCAAGACCGCCCTGGTGACCGGCTCCACGAGCGGCATCGGCCTGGGCATCGCCCAGGCGCTGGCCCAGGCTGGCGCCAATATCGTACTGAACGGCTTTGGCGATGTGGACGCGGCGCTGGCCAGCCTCACGGCGACTGGCGTGCAGGCCATCCACCATCCGGCGGACATGCGCAAGCCCGACGAGATCGCGGCGATGGTCGCCGCGGCGCAGGCGCGCTTTGGCGGCGTTGACGTGCTGGTGAACAACGCCGGCATCCAGCACGTGGCGCCCGTGGAGGCGTTCCCGGTGGAGAAGTGGGATGACATCCTCGCCATCAACCTGACCTCGAGCTTCCATACGATCCGCCACGCGCTGCCCGGCATGCGCGCACGGAACTGGGGCCGCATCGTCAATATCGCGTCCGTGCACGGGCTGGTGGGCTCGGCGGGCAAGTCGGCCTACGTGGCGGCCAAGCACGGGCTGGTGGGCCTGACCAAGGTCACGGCGCTCGAGACGGCCGGTACCGGTGTCACGTGCAATGCGATCTGCCCGGGATTCGTGCTGACGCCGCTGGTGGCGCAGCAGATCGCGGACATCGCGGCGCGGGACGGCATCTCGACCGAGGCGGCGCAGGCCCGGCTGCTGGCGGACAAGCAGCCGTCCGGGCAGTTCGTCACGCCGCGCCAGCTGGGCGGGATCGTGACGATGCTGTGCTCGCCCCTTGGCGACGAGGTGCGCGGGGCGGCCTGGGCGGCGGATGGCGGCTGGACGGCGCAATAGGGTGGTGAAGCGCGGGGCGTGCGCGCCCTTGGTGCACCGCGCCAGTGCTTTACAACAATTCACGTGCAAATGCCATGGCGCATTGGCGCCCATCGGACTAGGCTTACGCTTGGCACGTGCGTCCTGGACGCGCGATCTTTTACATTCCGTCAGGAGGCATCGATGAAGTCCATCACCATGGTATTGGCCATTGCAACGTTGGTTCCGGGCGTCGTGCTCGCGGCAGGCCCGGCGAACCCCGCCGACCGCTACGACTACAACATGCGGACCACGAACAAGGACGGCTACGTGCCCGATCCGGCCCGTGTGACCAACAAGGACGGCTACGTGCCGGACACCGCCCGCGCAGGCGACAAGTTCGACCCGTACACCCAGGGCGCCAAGCAAAGCACGGCATCGGCGCTGACCGACAGCAAGAGCACGGCGAAGAAGGCCAAGGCGCCCAAGAAGGCGCCTGCCGAGGCCGCAAAGTAACCGCTTGCATGCCAGATGAAACGGCCCGCCTTGTGCGGGCCGTTTGTTTTTGGGGCCCGGTTGTCCTCAGGCCAGCCGGGCCTCGATGCGCGCTACCAGCCCTTCCATCCAGCCCCGCAGCGCGGTATCGACCATGACGCACGCTAGGCTGCCCGCCAGCACCCGGTAGACCTTGCCGCGCGGGACTTTGGAGACACGCGCCGGATCGAGCCAGGCGTCGTTGTCCACCAGCAACAGCAGCGTTTCCAGTCCGATCAGGATCGGCCAGATGCAGGCCAGCCGCAGCCGCACGGCCGTGCGGGGGATGGCCAGCGTGTAGGCGATGGCCTCGCGGAAATGGTCGAGCGCCACGCGCACGCCCTCCGCCAGCATCGGCCGGGCGCGGCGGCTGTTGGCCGGGTCCAGCAGATCCTGCGGCGACAGCCCATGCCGGTCCAGCAGCTCGGTCGGCAGGTAGCACCGGCCGATGCGCAGGTCCTTGCCGCAGTCGCGCAGCACGTTGACCATCTGCAAGGCCTTGCCGAAGCGCACGCCCCGGCGCAGCATCAGGTCGGCCGGCGCCGGCAGCGTGCCCGGCTGATGCCGGACCGTCATCGTGGTCCAGAATTCGCCCACGCAGCCGGCCACCAGATAGGTATAGCGGTCGAGATCGGCCATGGCGGGCAATGCCGCCACCTGCCCGGAGCCTTCGTCCGGGAAGGTGCGCAGGTCGAGTTCCATGCCCTCGGTCAGGGTGGTCACGATGCCGCGCACGGCGGTGCGGTCGGCGTCGGGCAGCTGGTCGAGCACGTCGAGGGCCGGGCCGATCGACTCCAGCAGCACCTTTTCGTCCGACAGGGTTTGCTGGCTGGCGACCTCGGCGGCCAGTCGGCGGACCAGCTCGCCCCCGTCATCGGCACCGTTCACGCGGGCGCGCAGCGCCAGCAGCAGCGCCAGCCGCTGCGGCGGGGGAATCAGCGCCGTATCGGCGATGGTGTCCGCCGCGCGGGCCAGCAGGTAGGCGAGCCCCACGGGGTCGCGCATGCCGGCGGGCAGGATGCGCAGCGTCAGGTAGAACGAGCGGGACACCCCCTTCAGCAGCGGGCCGAGCAGGAAAACCCGGTCAGGAATTGGCATAAAACGATATAAGGCGGTGAAGGCGGAGAAAGCGCGTTGGGCGGGTTGGGCGCGTTAGGCGGGCCGGAGAGGTGGCGCAGGCGCATTGTAGCCGCCCGCGCGGGGCCGCCAGACCGCCCGGATCGCGTCGCCAGGGCGGCAGCGTGGCGCGCGCGCCACGTCACCACGGCGCCACACCGCCCGCAAAGCCAGTGCCGGCGCGGCAGTCTCCCTCAATGGGACGCACACCATACATGTGCGCGTGGCTGTCATCACGTGGTCATGGCAATGTCACGCCGATCCGCGCATAATTTTCGGCATCTGGGCTCTAGGAACTGCGTTGATGCAAGTCACGATTCGAACCACGACGATTCCCGGATCGCCCGACAGGGCGGCGGTGCACCGGGCGGCCGTCTACCCCAATACCGAGGAAGATGCCTCGCCGCTGATGGTCAGCGCCTGGACACAACGCGAGCCGGAAGCCTTTCTGGCCGCGCAACGCTGGGCCATCAGCCAGGCGTACCACATCTCCAATCCGCGCACGGGAACGTTCTACGGCGGCCGCTCGGCCCGCTGACGTTCAGGGCGCCAAGGCCTTAGGCTGCTCTCCAGGTTTCGCCAGGCGGAATGGCGTGCCGTAATTCGCACGATTTGTTGCAATCCTGCGAATACCGGGCGAACCGCGCGCGTAAAATGGCCGGCTGCTCCCCCGACAGCCACGAGTCATCGCGTTGCAACGCCCTCATATTTCGACTTTCCCCGAGGAAAGCCCCAGCACGACGCCCGACGCCACGGCCCGGCGCGGCATCACGTTTCTCACGTTCGCATTTATCCTGAGCCAGTTCTATCGGAGCTGCCTCGCGGTGATCGCGCCTGAACTCCAGCACGACTTTCAACTCTCGCCGGCGGGCTACGGGGCCTTGTCGTCGGGTTTCTTCCTGGCCTTCGCGGTGGCGCAGATTCCGGTGGGGCTGGCATTCGACCGTTTCGGGGTGGGCCGTCCCACGGCGTGGCTGCTCGGCGTTGGCGCGGTATCCGGCATCGCCTTCGCGGCGGCGCCCAGCGCCACGGTGGCCATGCTCGCCCAGATGGGTCTCGGCCTGGCCTGCGCGCCGGTCTTCATGGGTTTGCTCCATTACGCGTCCGAGCAGCTCTCGGAAAGGCAGTACATGCGCGTGGTCAGCCGCTCCAATGCACTGGGCATGGTCGGCGCGCTGTGCGCCACGGCCCCGCTGGGCTGGGCCTCGCAGCATGTGGGCTGGCGGCCGGCGATGGCGGCATCGGCAATCTTCATGGCAGCCGTCTGCTATGGCGTCTGGCGCGTGGTGCGCGACGAGGGCCACGCCGAGGCGCGCAACGTGCCGATGGGCGCGATGCTGACCGACAGCGCGCGGCTGCTCGGCATGGGCTCGCTCTGGCTGCTGATTCCGATGTGCGTGGCGATGGCCGCCGGCACGGCGTTCCGGAACGCCTGGAGCGGCCCGTATCTGGCCGATGTCTATCATCTGAACGCCGGCACGCGCGGCGTGGCGCTGACGCTGTTGAGCCTGGCGGGCTTCCTGACCGCCTTCCTGCTGCCGGTGCTGGTGCGCGGCACGTCCCTGAAGGCGACCATCTTCGGTTGGGGCGTCCTGTCGATGGTGGGCGGGCTGCTGCTGTGGGGCTGGCCGGACAGCGGGATAGTGTCCGGCGTGGGCCTGATGGCGCTGCTGTCGACCATCGGCATGTTGCATCCGCTGGTCATGGCGCAGGGCCGCGCGCTGATCCCGGCGCCGTCGCGCGGGCGCGGACTGGGCGTGCTCAATACCTTCGTCTTCCTCGGTTCCGCGCTGACCTCGTGGGGCTTCGGGCTGATTGCCAACGCTGGCCACACGCGCCAATGGCCGGAAGCCGATTCCTACGGGGCGATTTTTCTCACGGCGGGCGTACTGGTGGGGCTGGCGCTGGTGCCGTACGCCTTCAGCCGGACCTCGGCCGCCGCCCAGCCGCGCTAGCTCCCGGGCAGCGTGGCCGCCGGTGTCCTATCGTGGATGGGGCGCATTGCCAGGGAGGCCGCCATGTTCCGTATTCTGCTTGTCAGCACGCTGTCGTTGGTGGCGTCCGGATGGGGTAGCGCGGCCGCGATGGCGCAATCCGAGCCGATGCCGATGTCGCTGGAGGCGTTGCGACGTCCCAACGTGGTGGTGGTGCTGCGCCACGCCAGCGCGCCGGGCGTGGGCGATCCGAAAGGTCTCCGTCTTGGCGATTGCAGCACGCAACGCAACCTTGACGAACGGGGCCGCCGCCAGGCGGCAAAGCTTGGCGAAGGCTTCCGCGCCGCTGGCGTTCGTCCGACCCATATATATAGCAGTGCGTGGTGCCGCTGCCAGGACACCGCGCGGCTGATGAACCTGGGCCCGGTCCAGGTGCAGCCGCTGCTCAACTCGTTCTTCGAGGCCGATCCCGCCGCACGAACCGCCCAGACCGAGAAGCTCTCCCGCCTGATCGACGGCCTGGACCCGCGCGGCGGGCCCTACCTGATGGTCACGCATCAGGTTGTGATCTCGGCGCTGACCGGCCATGGCGCCGACAGCGGCGGCGGCGTGGCGATCGAACTGCCTTCGGCCGGCAACCCGCGCCGGACGCGCATCCTGCCCGCAACGGGCCTGGAATGATGGAAGACAGCACCGCGCTGGGTTCCGCCATGCGGGAGGCCACCGGCCCACGGGCGGGCAGCGTCCGCAATGCGCGTTTTCCCTGAGAAATTTCTCAAGTTTCTGCTGCCCGATGCCGTTAGGTCATCCAATGTCCGGTCTTGCGACCATTCGCGCGACGGGGCACCGGAGAGAGAGCGGCCGGGCGCCATGCGGGCGCGCACGGTCACCCACCAGTGTGCAATCAGGTAGAAGAAATGAAGAATCTTGGTATTGGTGTTCGCCTTGGCATTGGCTTTGGCGTGGTCTTGATGCTATCCACGCTCATGACCGTGGTGGGCGTGCTGCGCCTCCAGGAAGTGGCCGGCCGTACGCACGAAATGATGCAGCAGCCGCTGGCCAAGGAACGGCTGGTTAGTGACTGGTACCGGCTGATGTACGCGAGCGTGCGCCGCACGACCGCCGTGGCGCGCAGCGCCGACCCCTCGCTCGGCACCTTTTTCGCGGCCGAGACCAAGTATTCGACCGATGCGATCGCCAAGCTGCGCGAAAAGCTCGATCCGATGCTGACCTCCGAGGCGGAGAAGGCCGCGTTCCAGCGCATTCTCGTCGTGCGCAACCCGTACAACGACTCGCGCGACAAGATCACCAAGCTCAAGAAGGACGCGCTGACCGAAGAGGCGAACAAGGTGCTCGAGACCGAGTTCGTGCCGGCTGGCGATGCCTACCTGGCCGAGATCCAGAAGCTGCTGGACATCCAGCGCGCCTCCATCGACACCACGGCGGCGGAAATCAACAGCATCTACCGCAGCGCGCGTAACGGCCTGATCACGCTGGGTGTGGTGGCGCTGGGTATCGGCGTGGCGTTTGCGTGGTGGCTGACCATTGGCATCACGCGGCCGCTGCACCGCGCGGTGGGCTTTGCGCGCACCGTGGCGGCGGGCGACCTGACCAGCCAGATCGAGGTGGACAGCCGGGACGAGACCGGCCAGCTGCTCGAGGCGCTGCGCGAGATGAACGACAACATCCTCGGCATCGTCACCGAAGTGCGCTACGGCACCGAGGCGATTGCCACGGGCACCAGCCAGATCGCCGCCGGCAACACGGACCTCTCGCAGCGGACCGAGGAACAGGCGTCGTCGCTCCAGGAAACGGCTTCCAGCATGGAGGAGCTGACCAGCATCGTCCGCCAGAACGCCGACAGCGCCAAGCAGGCCAGCGCGCTGGCCGTGAATGCGTCGGAAGTGGCCACGCAGGGCGGCGACGTGGTGGGGCAGGTGGTCCATACGATGGACGAGATCAACGTGTCCTCGCGCAAGGTGGTGGACATCATCTCGGTCATCGAGGGCATCGCCTTCCAGACCAACATCCTGGCGCTGAACGCGGCGGTGGAAGCGGCCCGTGCCGGCGAGCAGGGCCGCGGCTTCGCCGTGGTGGCGGGCGAGGTGCGCAGCCTGGCGCAGCGCTCGGCCACGGCGGCCAAGGAGATCAAGTCGCTGATCGGCGATTCGGCGGATCGTGTGGAGCGCGGCTCGCAGCTGGTGGCGCGTGCCGGCGAGACCATGGAGCAGATCGTCAGCGCCGTGAAGCGCGTGACGGACATCATGGGGGAAATCAGCGCGGCCTCGGCCGAGCAGAGCGCCGGCATCGAGCAGGTGAACCTGGCGGTCACGCAGATGGACACCGTGACGCAGCAGAACGCGGCGCTCGTGGAGCAGGCCGCGGCGGCGGCGGGCTCGCTCGAGGAGCAGGCCCAGCGCCTGAAGGAAGCGGTGTCTACCTTCCGCCTGGCCGCCTGAGTGGCTGCCTGAGCGGCCGCCGGGGTATCAAAAGCGTATCAAGGGGCCTTGGGCGGCGTGATGCCGCCCGGGCCCGGCAGCGTCTCCGAATGCTGCATCGACGGCATCATGTTGCTGTTCAGGTGGAACATCACCCAGAGCGATCCGGCAAGCGTGATGACCACGAGCACCAGCGTGAAGATCAGGGACAGCATGTTCCAGCCGCCTTCCGAACGTGCGTTCATGTGCAGGAAGAAAATCATGTGGACGACGATCTGCACCGCGCCAAGCAGCAGGATCACTGCAGCCGTGGTCGAGGTCTTGTCGAACACGTCGCCCATCACCAGCCAGAACGGAATCGCGGTCAGGAAGACCGACAGCACGAAGCCGGTGAGGTAGCCGCCCAGCGTGGCGTGCGGCCCGATGTCGTCTTCGTGGTCATGGCCATGCGCGTCTGCGTGGCCGCCGAGGGTGTTGTCGTGCACGCTCATTGCAACGTTCCCATCAGGTAGACGAAGGTAAAGACGCCGATCCACACGACGTCCAGAAAGTGCCAGAACATCGACAGGCACATCAGGCGGCGCTTGTTGGCCGTGATCAGCCCGTGCCGGCTCACCTGGAACATCAGCACCACCAGCCAGATGATGCCGAACGTCACGTGCAGCCCGTGCGTGCCCACCAGCGCGAAGAACGATGTCAGGAAGGCGCTGCGCTGCGGCCCGGCGCCTTCATGGATCAGGTGCGCGAACTCGTAGAGCTCCACGAACAGGAAGGCCAGGCCGAACACGCCGGTGATGGCCAGCCAGATCAGCGTGCCGGCCTTGCGCCGCACCTGCATCTGGAGCATGGCGAAGCCGTAGGTGATGGACGACAGCAGCAGGAACGTGGTGTTCAGCGCCACCAGCGGCAGCTCGAACAGCTCCGCCCCGGTGGGGCCGCCCGCGTACTCCCGCCCCAGCACGCCATAGCAGGCGAACAGGCAGGCGAAGATCAGGCAGTCGCTCATCAGGTAGAGCCAGAACCCGAGCAGCGTGCCGTTCTCCGCGTGGACTTCCTCCTTGACGTAGAACTGGTAGTTGTGGTCGAGCGGCGCGGCCGGATGGGTGCCCGGGCCGCCGTGCGAGAGGGGCATCGTCGATTCAACCATGGGAGGCGAGCAGTTGGGTGCGCGAGGCTTCGGTCCGGACCACGTCATCGGCCGGAATGTAGTAATCGCGCTTGTAGTTGAAGGTATGGACGATGGCGGCGATGATCGTCGCCGCGAAGGACACCACCACGAGCCACCAGATGTGCCAGATCAGGGCGAAGCCGCACAGGGTGCTCAGGCCCGCCAGCACGATCCCGGCGGCGGTGTTCTTCGGCATGTGGATGGGGATGAAGCCCTGCTCGGGGCGCTGGTAGCCCAGCTGCTTCATCTGCCACCAGGCGTCGGCATCGTGCACCATCGGCGTGAACGCGAAGTTGTACTGCGGCGGCGGTGACGAGGTGGACCATTCGAGCGTGCGGCCGTTCCACGGGTCGCCGGTGGTGTCGCGCAGCTGCTCGCGGCGCATGAAGCTGACCACCAGCTGGATGATGAAGCAGCCGATGCCGAGGGCGATCAGCAGCGCGCCCAGCGCGGCGATCTGGAACCACGGCTGCAGCGAGGGATCGTCGAAATGGTTCATGCGGCGCGTCACGCCGAGGAAGCCCAGCCAGTACAGCGGCATGAACGCCACGTAGAACCCGACCAGCCAGAACCAGAACGAGCACTTGCCCCAGAACGGGTCGAGCTTGTAGCCGAACGCCTTCGGGAACCAGTAGGTGATGCCGGCCATCAGCCCGAACAGCACGCCGCCGATGATCACGTTGTGGAAGTGGGCGATCAGGAACAGGCTGTTGTGGAGCAGGAAATCGGCGGGCGGCACCGCCAGCAGCACGCCGGTCATGCCGCCGATCACGAAGGTGACCATGAAGCCGATGGTCCACAGCATCGGCACCTCGAATTTGATGCGCCCGTGGTACATCGTGAACAGCCAGTTGAAGATCTTGGCGCCGGTCGGGATCGAGATGATCATCGTCGTGATCCCGAAGAACGAGTTGACGCTGGCGCCTGATCCCATCGTGAAGAAGTGGTGCAGCCACACCAGGTAGGAGAGCACCGTGATCACCACGGTGGCGTACACCATCGACGCGTAGCCGAACAGCCGCTTGCGCGAGAAGGTGGCCACCACCTCGGAAAACACGCCGAACACGGGCAGGACCAGGATGTAGACCTCGGGGTGGCCCCAGATCCAGATCAGGTTCACGTACATCATGGCGCTGCCGCCCTGATCCGCCGTGAAGAAGTTGGTGCCGACGTAGCGGTCCAGCGCCAGCATGGTGATGGCGGCGGTGAGCACCGGGAACGCGGCGATGATCAGCACGTTGGTGCACAGGGAGGTCCAGGTGAAGATCGGCATGCGCATCAGCGTCATGCCCGGCGCGCGCATCTTGACGATGGTGACGAGCAGGTTGATCCCCGATAACAATGTGCCGACCCCGGCCACCTCCAGGGACCATATGTAGTAGTCCACGCCCACGTCCGGACTGTGCAGGATGCCGGAAAGCGGTGGATAGGCCAGCCAGCCGGTGCGCGCGAATTCGCCCACGAACAGCGACATCATCACCAGCACGGCGCCGCCCACGGTCATCCAGAAGCTGAAGTTGTTCAGGAACGGGAACGCCACGTCGCGTGCGCCAATCTGCAGCGGGACGACGAAGTTCATCAGCCCGGTGACCAGCGGCATCGCCACGAAGAAGATCATGATCACGCCGTGGGCGGTGAAGATCTGGTCGTAGTGATGGGGGGGCAGGTAGCCGAGGTTGTCGCCGAACGCGATGGCCTGCTGTATTCGCATCATGATCGCGTCGGCAAAGCCGCGCAGCAGCATCACGATGCCCAGGATCACGTACATGATGCCGATCTTCTTGTGGTCGATGCTGGTGAACCACTCGCGCCACAGGTAGCCCCAGACCCGGTAGTAGGTCAGCGCGCCGACGAGGGCAAGGCCCCCGAGCGCCACGACGGCGAACGTCGCCAGCAGGATCGGTTCATGGAGCGGAATGGCCTCCCAGGAGAGGCGGCCAAAGATCGGCGAAGCGAGATCGGAACGCTCGGGCATGTTGTGTCACCTGGGCCAGCAGGCCGCTGAGTATTGGCGAAAGATTACGAGTCCGGCGGCGGTTCGTCTACCGCAGCAAGCGCCTGCCGTCGTTCAGCGTGGGCTCCGAGGCGAACATGGGCGCCTCGCCCGCCGCGCCACCCGCCGCGCTGCCAGCCGTATTGCCGGCCGTGCAGACGTAGGTGGACGGGTCGAACTTGCCGCGGCTGCGGTCCAGCGCCATCGTGTCCGCCATGCAGGTTCCCCCTAGCACGCAGCGGTTCAGAATCTGCTTGTACAGGTCGGGCTCCACGCTGGCATAGCGCTGTACCGGCACGCGCTCGCTCGGCTCGGCCAGCTTCACGTAGGCATCCTTGGAGAGCGCGGTGCCGCCCGATTTCACCTGCTGCACCCATTTGTCGAAATCGCCGTCTGACAGCCCGTGGAACTTGAAGCGCATATGGGAGAAGCCCTCGCCGCTGTAGTTGGCGGAGAGACCATCATAGACGCCGGCCTTGTTGATGACGGCGTGCAGCTTGGTCTCCATGCCGGGCATCGCATAGACCATGCCCGCCAGCGACGGCACGAAGAAGGTGTTCATCACCGAGGTGGCCGTGATCTTGAACGCGATGGGCCGGTCCACCGGCGCGGCCATCTCGTTGACCGTGGCGATGCCCTGCTCGGGGTAGAGGAACAGCCATTTCCAGTCCATCGCCACCACTTCCACGACCAGCGGCTTGGTGTCGGGCGTGACGGCGCGCTTGTCGTCGATGAAGGTGAGGGGGCGGTAGGGGTCGAGCTGGTGGGTGCTCACCCAGGTGACGGCGCCCAGCGCGATGATGATCAGCAGCGGCGCGGCCCAGATCGCCAGCTCCAGTACCGTGGAGTGGTCCCAGTCAGGGTTGTAGTGGGGATTGTTGGCGTTCTCCCGGTACCGCCAGGCGAACAGCAAGATCAGGATGATCACCGGAACGATGATCAGCAGCATCAGCAGGGTGGCGATGATGATGAGGTCGCGCTGGCGCACGGCCAACTCGCCAGATGGCGATAAAAGCACTGCGTTGCAACCGGCGAGCGCGGCCAGCAGGCCGAACGCACCAACACGCAAAAGCAGTCTTCCCGTCACTTTGAGCGGCCGAGCCGCAGAATCGAAGGGTCGCATGGTTGCGGAAGTGGCGTTTGAGGAACGTCGAGCGCCGCTCGACGCAATCATCTTTTCGATTTCCTATGGCAGTTTAGGCGCTATTCTTGTCAGTGGATGACTTTGAGTGCAGTTTGACATGCCTCTCGCTCGCGAAGGAGATCTCAAGGATGGCCAGCCTGACCCATCAGCACCGCGCGTCGCCGACTGCACCTCCGGCGGAAGGTCACCATCAGGTGGCTCCCGCCGAAATCGCCACCGGCGTCGTGATCGGCCGCGCGTCGGAGTACTTCGACTTCTTTGTCTACGGCATCGCCTCGGTGCTGGTCTTCCCATCGGTCTTCTTCCCCTTCGCCAGTGAACTGGCCGGGCTGCTCTACAGCTTCACGATCTTTTCCTTCGCGTTCATCGGGCGGCCGTTCGGCACGGCGCTGTTCATGCGCATTCAGCGCCGATGGGGACGCGGTGTCAAGCTGACGGGCTCGCTGTTCCTGCTCGGCACGGCGACGGTGGGCATCGCGTTCCTGCCGTCGTACGCCACGCTCGGCAGCACAGCCATCTACCTGCTCGCGCTGTTCCGCTTCCTGCAGGGCATTGCCTTCGGCGGCTCGTGGGACGGCCTGCCGTCGCTGCTGGCCATCAACTCGCCCCCCCACAAGCGCGGCTGGTACGCGATGGTGGGGCAGCTGGGCGCGCCCACGGGCTTCATCATTGCCGGCGCGCTGTTCCTGTTCCTCTACGCGAGCCTGACCCCGGCCGAATTCATCGACTGGGGCTGGCGCTACCCGTTCTTCGTGGCCTTCGCCATCAACGTGGTGGCGCTGTTCGCGCGGCTGCGGCTGGTGGTGACGCACGAATACACCCAGCTGCTCGACGAAGGCGAGCTGGAGCCGATCAGCACGTTGCAGATGGTGAACGCGCAGGGCTTCAATATCTTCCTCGGCGCCTTCGCGGCGCTGGCGAGCTACGCGCTGTTCCACCTCGTGACGGTGTTTCCGCTGTCCTGGGTGATCCTGCACAAGGCGCAGGGCGTGACGGACATGCTGGCGATCCAGATCGTGGGCGGCTTCATCGCCTTCATCGGCACGCTGCTGTCTGGCTGGATCGCGGACCGCGTCGGCCGCCGCACCACGCTGGCCGCGATGGCGGTGCTGATCGGCATCTTCAGCCTGTTCGCCCCATGGCTGCTCGACGGCGGGCAGACCGGTCAGGACGTGTTCATCCTGGTCGGCTTTGCGCTGCTGGGGCTCTCCTACGGGCAGGCGGCGGGCGTGGTGACGTCCAATTTCGACCGCCGCTACCGCTACACAGGCGCGGCGCTGACCACGGACTTCGGCTGGCTGTTCGGCGCGGCCTTCGCCCCGCTGGTGGCGCTGGGGCTGTCGTCGCTGTTCGGGCTGGCGGCGGTGAGCCTGTATTTGCTGTCCGGCGCCGTCGGCACGCTCGTGGCGCTGCGGATCAACAAGGCGCTGGGCGCGCACGACGAGATGTAGCGCTGCGGGGGCGCTGGCCGCCTCCGCGCCCCCGCGCCCCCGCTCCGCCGCCTCCCCGTTGCGCCGTGCCGACACCCCACTAACCACTGAGGCGTGGCGGCCGGCGCGCTGATACCCTTCGGCTCGCGATCCATCTTCAGTCTCGTTCCGAATGCTCTCCAAATCCCTGTGCGCAGTATCCCTGGGCGCGCTGCTCTGCGTGCCTGCCTTCGCCGCCAATACTCAAGTCCTGCTGGAAACCCCCGTCACCTACGCGCCTGGCGCCGGCGTGGTGGACAAGGTGCGCGAGGAATGCCAGATCGAGTCGATGCTGGCCACACGCGTGTCGGACGTCCTGCGCCGCCGCAACAAGGGCGGTGACGGCAAGCTGGCCGCCGGCGCGGAGGCCGGGGAGGCCCAGGTGATGCGGCTCCAGATCACGCACGTGCTGGGCGTGGGCGGCGGCGCCTGGACCGGCCCGAAGGCCATCACCGTCAACGCCGAGCTGATCGAAGGCGGCAAGGTGGCACGCCACGTCAAGCTGAACCGCTGGTCCATCGGCGGATTCTGGGGCGGGTTCAAGGGCACCTGTTCGATCCTGAACCGCAGCGCGGTGGCGCTGGCCAAGGACCTGAACCGCTGGGCGCGCGATCCGTCCTACGTGCCCAAGGAAGAGGTCGAGCCGCCGGCGCCGACAGAAGGGCAGGCTGAGCCGGCAGCAGAAGTGCCGGCCGATGCCACGGACGCGCCGCAGGCCAAGGGCACGGTGCTCGAATAGCGCAAGGCGGGCGGCGTATCATGGTGCCGTCCCTGACCCGCTGACCCTTTCGTCGCCCCCGCCGCCATGCCCCTGCGCATCAGTGAAGAGATCACGTTCCGCAAGCTCGAGGCCCTGCTGGCCTTCATGGAGACCGGCAACCTTGCCAAGGCCGCTGAGGCGCTCGATATCAGCCCGGTGAGCGTGCACCGGGCGCTCCATTCGCTCGAGGACGGCATGCGCTGCGCGCTGTTCCGCCACGAAGGCCGCAACCTGTTGCCGACCGAGGCCGCGCACGTGCTGGCCGATGTGGCGCGAGACGTGCTCAAGACGATGTCCGACGGCATCCGCGTCACGCGCGAGGCCGCCGGCTACTCCGCCGACCAGCTCAAGATCGGCTCGCTCTATTCGCTGACCATCAAGACCGTGCCGCAGGTGGTGATCGGCATCAAGATGCGCCGCCCGGAGCTGCACACCGAACTCGTGCTCGGCTCCAATGCGGACCTCCTCCAGAAGCTGCGCCAGGGTTCCATCGACGCCACGCTGATGGCCCTGCCCGAACCGGACGCCGAAATCGAGTCGATTCCGATGTTCGAAGACGACATCTTCTTCGCCGCCCCGGCCGACTCCCACTACGCCAGCCTGCCCGAGATCGACCTGCGGGTGTGCCGGGACGAGCCGTTCGTGTCGCTGGGCGAGGGCTATGTCACCTCGAGCGGCTTCATGGAGGCGTTCCGCATCGCCGATTTCACGCCCAATGTGGTGATGAAGGTCGGGGACATCTTCTCGCTGATGAACCTCGTGGGCGGCGGCATCGGCTATTCCCTGCTGCCCGGGCGGGTACGGGATGTGTTTGCGAAGAATGTCGCCTTTGTGCCCCTGACGGCCGAATACGGCATGAAGCAGTCCATCGGCCTGAGTTTCCTGCGCCGCCGGGAGCGCGATCCGAACCTGCTCGGCCTGGCCGCCGTGTGCCGGATGCTGATGAGGGTCTAGGGCTTCCGGGAAGCAATACCCCTTGTGAGGGGGCCGCACCACTGTCAATAAATACGGGAGAATGCCGTTGTACTGGCGTGTAAGCCCCTCGTGTCGCCAGCGGGCGTCAACCGGACCGTCCTGAGCGATACCTGACCGCATGCACCTCTTTCGCCCGTGCCGGATTCTCTTCGCAGCCTGCGTGTTCTGGGCGGCCGTGCCTGCCCAGGCGCAGACCACCATCGTCCTGTACTCGGAGGCCGGCCAGCGGCCCCAGTCCTACGAGGAAAACGGCATCCCCAAGGGTGCCTATATCGACAACGTCAACCGGGTCCTGAAGCGGATTCCCGAATTCAAGGTGCAGATCCGCTTCGCCTCCTGGGCGCGCGTGGTGGAGGAGGCCAGGAACGGCAACAGTGCCGGGGTGCTCGGCGTCTACTACCGGCCCAGGGAGCGGCCGTACCTGAATCACTCCAGGCCGTTCTATAGCGAGGAAGTGGCGGTGCACTGCAACCGGGATTCGATCGAGGGCCGCACCTTCCATCGCTATCCGGACGACTTCGCCGGGCTGAAGTTCGGCAACCAGCGCGGCTACCTCGCCCCCGGCCCGCGCTTCTTCCAGCTGGCGCGGGAGGGCAAGATCCAGCTCGTGGAGGGGCATGAGTTCCACGACCTGGTCAAGAAGATGCTGGTGCAGGAGATCGACTGCGTGGTGAATCCCACCGTGGTCATCAACGAGGCGCTGGTCACGCTGGAAGCGCAGGGCATTCCGGAGCGCATGCGCTACAAGTCCCGGCGGGCGATGACCATCAAGACCGAGACCGTGCACATCGGATTCAGCAGGAAGTACGAGGAATCGCACCCGGAACTCGCCAGGTTCCGGCAGTTGTTCGACCAGGCGGCGGACCAATAGCCAGCGCCGCGACCCCTCAGGATTGTGCATTCCATGCCACTGTTGCCACCGGTTCGTTCGATCCGGAACCGGATGATCGTGCTGTTCATCGTTGCCACCACGACAACGCTGGGCGCGTTCGCCACGCAGCGGCAATGGTTGCTCCACCAGGACCTGGAGCAGCGCTTCGAGCGGACCCGTGGCGAGGTGCTGGACGGCCTCAAGCAGAGCCTGGCCGCGCCCACCTGGGCGCTGAACGTGGGCAACCTGCGCACGCGGCTGGAATCCACGCTGATCCATCCAGAGGTCACCGAGGCCTGTGTTTTCTCCCCGGACCGGGAGGAGGTGTACGCGGCAGTGCACCGCACGACGACCGCCACCCCGGCCGGCCCCTTCTGTACGGCCAGCGGGCATGACGTGCTGGCCGAAGTCACGCTCTACCCGCCGGACGACATCGATCCCGTGCGCCGCAGCCAGCCCATCGGCACGGCCGTGGTCCACTTCACCCGCGACACCATGCAGAAGACCCTGCGCGCGGCGATGATCCAGGGGATCATCGAGGTGGCGGTCATCGACGTGGCGCTGGTCCTGCTGCTGACCTTCGGCCTGCGGATGGTGTTCCGGCCGCTCGAACATCTGCGCGAGGCGCTGTTCGAGCTGGCCTCCAGCCACGGCGACCATCTCGACGAACTGTCCCGGCTGGGCCGCACCGAGTTCGACAGCGTGATCGACGGCTTCAACTCGGTCCTGCGCCGGCTGCGGCTGATCATCGCCCAGCGCTCGGAGGCCGAACTGGAGCTGATGGAGAAAAACCGCCTGCTCGAGGCGCTCTCCAAGACCGACCAGCTCACCGGGGTGTTCAACCGGCGGCACCTGGACGACGCGCTCGCCGGGGCGCTGGCGCGCAGCCGCGCCGAAGGCATCCCGTTCTCGATCGTGTTGATCGACGTGGACCGCTTCAAGTCGGTCAACGACACCTACGGCCATCAGGTGGGCGACCGCGTGCTGGTCGAGATCGCCGACCTGATCATGGCGGTCAAGCGGCCCACGGACACCCTCGGCCGCTGGGGCGGCGAGGAGTTCCTGCTGATCTGCGCCGATACTGCCCTGCAGGACGCCGTGCACTTCGCCCACCGCCTGCGCAATGCCGTGGCCGCGCAGGACTTCGCCGTGATCGGCCGGATGACCGCGAGCCTGGGCGTGGCCTGCGTGCAGCAGGGCGACACCATCCACGGCATGATTGCCCGCGCCGACGCGGCCCTGTATCGCAGCAAGGAACGCGGCCGCAACCGGGTCGAGTTCGCTGACGATGGCGTGACCACGCCGTAACGGCGGAAAGCCGCCGCCGCCGGTCAGGGTGGCAGCAGACCGGTCCGGGCCGCGTCCATCACCTCGCGGCTCAGGCCATCGACCAACGCCGAAGCCGCGCGGGCGTAGTGCCAGTGCAGGGGCACGTCCAGCGGGGTGTCCGGCACCAGTTCGACCAGCGAGCCGTCTGCGAGATGCCCGGCGATCAGGCTCTGCGGATGCAGGCCCCAACCCATGCCGGCCACGGCCGCCGTGACAAACGCCTGCGACGACGGCAGCGTGTGCCGGGGCAGTTCCACATGCCGATGGCACAGGCGCCGCACCCAACTCGCCTGCAGGGCATCCTTGTTGTTGAACACCAGACTCGGCGCCGCCGCCAGACTGCCGGCGCCCACGCCGGCGGCGAAATGGCGTTGCACGAAGGCCGGGCTCGCGGCCGCCAGATAGCGCATGGCGCCCAGCGGGCGGCTCTCGCAGCCGGCGGCAGGGCGGGCGGCAGCGGTCACGGCAGCCAGCACGGCGCCGCTGCGCAGCCATTCGGTGGTGTGGTCCTGATCGTCCACCGCCACCTCCATCAGCACCGGATGTGCCGCCGCAAAGGTCGCAATGGCCGGCGCGGCCCAGGTCGCCAGACTGTCGGCATTCACCGCGATGGGCAGCGCCACCCGCGCCATCCCCTCCGCCGCGAGTGACGGCAACGTCCCCTGCAGTTCATGTTCGAGCATGCGCACGCGGTCCACGTGCTGGCACAGGCGGCGCCCCGTCTCCGTCGCCCGGCAGGGCTGGTCGCGGATCACCAGCGCGCAGCCCACGCGCTCTTCCAGCAGGCGGATGCGCTGGGAAATGGCCGATGGGGTCACGTGCAGCGCGCGGGCCGCACGCTCGAAGCTGCCTTCCCGCACCACGGCGGCCAAGGCGGACAAGGCGGCGTAATCGAGCATGAGATTAGTGAAACTACATCGAATGAAGAAAAGATAGTTTGTCTACATTCGCCAGAGCAGGCAAGCTGCGCACATGATTTCCGTACTGCCTACCCCTTCGCTCGCGCTGTCTGGCGCCCTCTCCGTCTCCCTGCAGGGCCTGGCCCTGAGCTTCGGCCTGATCGTCGCCATCGGCGCGCAGAACGCGTTCGTGCTGCGTCAGGGCCTGCGCCGGGAGCATGTGGGCAGCGTGGTCCTGCTCTGCGCGGTGGCGGATGCCTTGCTGATTGCCGCCGGCGTCATGGGCATGGCCCACGCGCTGGGCGAACGCCCCGGCCTCGCGCGCGTGCTGGCGCTGGCGGGGGCGGTTTTCCTGGCGGTCTATGGCTGGCGGGCGCTGCGGCGCGCGGGGCAGGCGCAGCGGCTGCAAGCCTCGGAGGGGGAGAAGGGTGAGAAGAGTCTTAGCCGAGGCGCGATATTGGCGCAGGCGGCGGCCTTTACGCTGCTCAATCCACACGTCTATCTGGATACCGTGCTGCTGGTGGGCAGCATCGGCGCCCAGCAGCCGGCTGCGCTGCGCGGCTGGTTCGTGGCGGGCGCCAGTTCCGCCAGCCTGTGCTGGTTCGGCCTGCTCGGGTTTGGCGCGCGTTTCCTGGCCCCGTGGTTCGCCCGGCCGAAGGCTTGGCAGGTGCTCGACGCGCTGGTCGGCGTCACCATGTTCGTCCTGTCGGCGCTGCTGGTGCGGCATGCCTGGGCGGGCTGAGCCCGCCCGCCCCGACAGCGCCCCTGACTACGCCGGCACGTTCAGCACCGCCTTGGTCTCCAGGAACGCTTCCAGCCCATAGACGCCGTACTCGCGGCCAATGCCCGACTGCTTCAGGCCGCCGAACGGCGCTGCCGGGTCGTGGGCGAGCGTGTTGACGAGGACCCGCCCGGCCTCGATGCGCGACGCCACCGCGTGCGCCCGCCGCACATCGGCCGACAGCACATACGCCTGCAAGCCGTAACGGGTGTCGTTGGCGATGGCAATGGCCTCCTCCTCGTCCCGGTAGGTAATGATCGACAGTACCGGTCCGAAGATCTCCTCGCGCGCAATCGTCATGTCGTTGGTCACATCGCTGAAGACGGTCGGGCGCACGAACCAGCCTGCGTCCAGCCCCTCCGGGCGGCCCTCGCCACCCGCAATCAGCCGCGCGCCTTCGTCAATGCCGATGCGGATATAGCGCTGCACGCGCTCCCACTGCTTCTGGCTGACCATCGGGCCGACCGTGGTCTGCGGATCGCGCGGATCGCCGGCCTGCGTACGCGCCACGATGTCGCGCACGCGCGCCTCGAACTCGGCGAGCCGGTGTTGCGGCACCAGAATCCGCGTGCCGGCGATGCATGCCTGCCCGCTGTTCATGAAGCCGGCGTCCAGGGCCAGCGGCACGGCCTGGTCGAAATCCGCATCGTCGAGCACGACCACGGGCGACTTGCCGCCCAGCTCCAGCGTCACGCGCTTCAGCGTGTCCGCCGCCACGCGCAGGATGGTCTTGCCGACTGCCGTGGAGCCTGTGAACGACACCTTGTTCACATCGGGGTGCGTGGTGATCTCCGTGCCGACCACGTCGCCGCGCCCGGTGACGATATTGAACACGCCGGGCGGCACGTCCGCCGCGTGCAGCGCTTCGGTGACGATGCGGGTCTGCATCGCGCTCATCTCGCTCGGCTTGATGACGGCAGTGCAGCCGGCGGCCACGGCGGCGGCCAGCTTCCCGCAGATAAAGCCCGCGTCGCTGTTCCAGGGCGTGATCAACCCGGCCACGCCCATCGGCTGCATCACCACCTCGGCACCGCCCACGCGGCGCTTGAACGTGTAAGCCTCGAGCACATTGGCCGCGTCGATCAGCACGTTGCTCGCGTGCCGGGCCATCCAGCGGCCCCGGGACACCGGCGCGCCATATTCCTCGGTGATCGCCTCATACAGCTCGTCCTCCTTCGCCAGCACGGCGGCGTGCATGCGCTTGAGCAACTCCACGCGCGCGCGCTGGCTGGTGCGGGAGAAGGCTGGGAACGCCCGTTTGGCGGCCGCGATGGCGTCCCGGGCGTCCTGCGCGTCGGCCAGGCGCACCTGCCCAATCACCTGTTCGGTGGCGGGGTTGAACAGGTCGAACATCTCGTCGCCGTGCGGGGTGACGAAGGCACCGTCGATATAAATCTTGTCGATGATCTGCATGGTGGGTCTCCGGGGTAGCGGAAAAGCATCTTAAGCAAAGCGCGAAAAACGCGGGCTGAAGCACAAGATAGCCCTGCGCCATTGTGTTGACTAGCCATACAATGCGGGATGTGATGATGAAGAAATCAGGATAATGAAATCCTCGGGCCTCGGTGAACTGGAGGCGGTGCTGGCGGTGGCGCGGCATCGCAGCTTTCGGGCGGCAGCGGCGGAGCTGGGCGTCTCCACCTCCGCGCTCAGCCACGCGGTGGCGGCGCTGGAGGCGCGCATCGGCGTGCGGCTGTTCCATCGCACCACGCGCAGTGTGTCGCTGACGGCAGCCGGCGCGCAGTTCGTGGACAGCATCGCGCCGGCGCTGTCCACGATCCGGGGCGCGATCGAGCAGGCGGGGAGCCTGCGCGACACCGTGTCGGGCCAGTTGCGCATCAACACCTCGGCGGGCGCCGCGCGGCAGGTGATGCCGCTGTTCATCGCCTTCCTGCAGCGCTACCCGGCCATGGCGCTCGATATCGTCACGGAAGGGCGGCTGATCGATATCGTCGCCGACGGCTTCGATGCCGGCATCCGGCTGGCCGAAACCCTGCCGCAGGACATGATCGCCGTGCCCTTTGGCGATACCCAGCGCTTCGCCGTGGTCGGCAGCCCGGACTACTTCGCCCGGCACAAGCCGCCGCGCACGCCCGCGGACCTCCACGCGCACGCCTGCATCCGCACCCGCATGCCGAGCGGGGCGATCTACCAGTGGGAATTCGCGCGGCACGGCGAGGCGGTGCGGATCGACGTACGGGGCGCGCTGACGCTCGACGAACCCGGGCTGGCCCAGCAGGCGGCCCGCGCCGGACTGGGGCTGGCCTACCTGAGCGAGTGGAACGTGGCCGCCGACCTGCAGGCCGGCACGCTGGTCCGCGTGCTGGAAGGCTGGACCCCGCCGCTCGATGGCCTGTGCCTGTACTACCCGGGCCGCCGCCACGTGCCGGCCGGCCTGCGCGCGCTGATTGACCTGATCCGCGAACACGCGGACGCGCGGCGCTGAGGCACGCATCAGCCACGCATCAGCCACGCATCAGCCACGCATCAGCCACGCATCAGCCACGCATCAGCCACGCATCAGCCACGCATCGGCCACGCATCAGCCACCGCCCGCAGCCGGCTTTCCCACGTAGAATTTGGCTGCCGGCGCGATGCGTCGGTGCAATGTCTTTACATTCGGGATGTACGTCGACCTCCTCACCCTTTATCTCCTCGCCATCGGGACGCTTCTGGCCAGTGCCGGCATGACGTTCTGGGAGCATCGGACCAATCCCCGCCGCAGCCGGACGCTGCGGATTCTCGCGGTCGGCTTCACGACGCTCGCCATCGGCTGCGCGCTGGTGCTGGTCCGGCGCAGCGTGCCCGGGGCGATTGGCTCCGCGGTCAGCAATCTCGTCATCCTCACCGGCTACCTGCTGGTCCTCGGCGGTATCGCCTCGCTGAGCGGGCGGCAGTACCGCGCGGCGTCGGTGGGGATACTGCTGGTGGACGCGCTGGTGTGGGTCGGCTGGGGCGCGCAACACCTGGACGCCATGTGGAACCACGTCAGCGCCCTGCCGATCGCGCTGATCAGCGCCATGACGGCGCGCGAGATGCTGCGTTGCGAGGCGATGAAGGCGCTCCGTTCGCGCCACATCATCGTGGTGGTGACGGGCCTCCATGCCGTGGTCTATGTCGCGCGGGCCCTGATCCTGCCGTGGCTGGTGACCATGTACGGGCCGGCGATGCAGGCCGCTGCCAGCAAGCTCACGGTCTACGAAGGGGTGCTGTACTCGGTTCTCCTGCCGATGGCGCTGCTGAAGCTGATTCGGGACGAGACCCACGGGCAGCTCCTGCAGGAAGCCCAGACCGACTATCTGACCCGGCTCGGCAATCGCCGCTGGTTCTTCGAGCAGGGCGAACGCCTCTTCGGTGGCGAAGGGAGCCGGCCGGTGGCCGTGCTGGCGTTCGACCTCGACCGCTTCAAGGCCATCAACGACGTGTACGGTCACCAGACCGGCGACCAGGTGCTGAAGTCGTTCGCGGAAATCGCGCGGAGCGTGGTGGGGCCACACGCGCTGCTCGCGCGCATCGGCGGCGAGGAGTTCGCCGCCTTGCTGACCGGCGACGACGCGCGCCGCGCTCAGGCGCTGGGCGAGGCCGTGGCCACGCGCTTCGCCGGCACCATCCCGCACCGTACCCACGGTGTCGGCATCGGCATTCCGGCCACGGTCAGCATCGGCCTGGCCTGCTTCGAGACCGAGGTGCCGCCGCTGGCCGACGCGCTGGCCGCCGCCGATCAGGCGCTCTACCGCGCCAAATCGCTCGGCGGCAACCGCCTCGAAGTAGCGCGGACCGCCGAGCGCTCCGCCGTGCTCTAAACCCGGCCCCTGGGAGCCTGGGAGCCTAGAAGCTCGCCGCCAGCCCGAACGACAGGCCGTGCACGTTGTTGCCGAAGACGTAGCGCACCACGGCCCGGATACGGGTGACGAACACCTCGTGCGCGCTGGTGTCGAGTTCCAGCCCGGTGCCCAGCGTGGTCAGGTGGTCGAAGCCCAGCGCGCCGGCCTGATTGCCGAAGTAGTGCGAGTGGGACAGTTCCAGCACGTAGCGCACCGGGCGGTCCAGCGCGCGCAGGCCGGTGGGCGCGCGCCAGCGGGCGTAGAGGCTGGCGGTCTGGGCGGCGGCGGAGGCATCCATGCCACCCGTGGTGCCAAAGCTGCGCAGGTAGATGTTGGTGTAGCGCAGTTCCACGTCCACATCGCGCTCGTTGCGGTGGCTTTCCCAGTCCAGCATCACGGACCCGCCCAGCCCGTAGGCGTTCATCGCGCCATGGTCCAGGAACGCGATCTCCTGGTCCGTCACGTGTTCCACGGCAAATTTGGCGACGGAGAGGTCGCTGGCCACCCGGCCGAGCGAGGCATTGAAGATCGGCCGGAAGACCAGTTCCTTGCTGTCGATGAGCGGGAAATCCCAGCCGACGCCCACCGTGCCCGCGAAGGTATTCCACTTGGCCGGCAGCTTGCGGGTCTCCTGGCCGTTGGAGGCCACGAAGGTCGGGTCGTAGCGGTTGTAGGCGATCGACCCCTCCAGATAGAGCGGAAACGACTGGCTCAAGGTGAAACCGCCGCCCAGCTGCCAGAGCGTCAGGGCGGGGTTGTCGGTGTTGGTATTGCTGATGGAGAGCGAGCTGGAGGCGAGGTCAGGCACCACGGCGAACGACATCAACGTGAGCACCGCATTGGCCTGCTTCTGGACGTTGGCGCCCACGATGCCGAACGCGGGGCCGGTCTGGGCATGGGCGAGCGCCGGGGCGAGGCCCATCGCCGCCAACATCGTCGCCAGCATCGCTACCACCATCACCACACATCGCGCGGAATTCAGGATGCCATGGGCGCGCATCGCCTACCTCTTCCTGGCCAGATTCGAGAACGCGGTCATGATGGCCGCAATGCCCGGTCGGCGGAAGTAAAAGTTCTTGCGCGGTGATTAAGAAAGTTCAGTGCTTGATGTGGCGCAAACGGCGTGTATGACGCCCGCGTGTCAGCCCGTTCATTCCGGACAAATCCGCCCGCCCGATCAAAGCCGCGCGGCGGATTGACGTGACGATAGCGCCTGCACACCGGAGGACAAACCATGAAAAAAATCGTAGGGATGGCACTGGCCGTGACGGCCTTGGCTGGCGCGGGCGTTGGGTTGGCGCAGACGGCGGAGGAAGCCGCCGGGAAAGACAGCATGCAGGCGGCCAGGCCGGTCGCCAAGGGGGCCACGCAGGACCTCAGCAAGGTGGCCGTGCCAGACAAGATCCCGCCCGGCTACCGCGCGTGGACCCTGATCTCGGTGGCCCGCGAGGAAGGCGCCACCGATGACCTGCGCGCCATCCTCGGCAACGAGGCCGCGGTCGTCGCTCTGCGCAGCGGCAAGTACCCGCTGCCCGACGGCGCCATCATCGCCCGGCTCGCCTGGAGCTACGACGCGCTGGCGGAAAGCGCGGCAGCCTTCGGCAAGCCCCAGTCCCACGTGGCCGGGCACCCGAAGAACGGCCTCCAGTTCATGGTCCGGGATTCGACCAAGTACGCCGCCACCGGTGGCTGGGGCTATGTGCAGTTCGACGACGGCAAGCCCTCGGACGCCGCCAAGCAGCAGGCCTGCTTCGCCTGCCACACCGTGGTGAAGAACCGCGACTACGTGTTCAACCGCTTCGCCCCCGATCCGCCTAACGGCATTGCGGGCAACTAGTCGAGCCGAGCCCGAGCCGAGCCCGAGCCGAGCCCGAGCCGAGCGAAGTGGCGCATTCATCATTTCTCTCACCGTAACGATCCGCCGCCGGGTGTCATTGTTCGACCAAGGCACCCGGCGTATCGTGGCCCACATCGACAGTCATGCCGCATGTCCGGAGCCGCGATGCCAGATTCCCCCACTCCCCGCCAATGGGACACCCGCCGCGCTGAAAAGCGCCGCCGCCAGGGCCTTGGCGCCCGGCTGGCCGATGGCAAGGTGGTTGCCACCGACAACATCGTCCCCTTCCTCGAAGCCGTGACCGCCCCGGGCGACCGCGTGGTGCTCGAGGGCAACAACCAGAAGCAGGCGGACTTCCTGTCCCGTGCGCTGGCCGAGGTAGACCCGGCCACCGTGCACGACCTGCACATGATCATTCCGAGCGTGAGCCGGGTCGAACATCTGGATCTGTTCG
Organism: Cupriavidus sp. SIMBA_020; assembly: GCF_046535395.1. Classification (NCBI taxonomy): domain Bacteria; kingdom Pseudomonadati; phylum Pseudomonadota; class Betaproteobacteria; order Burkholderiales; family Burkholderiaceae; genus Cupriavidus; species Cupriavidus sp. SIMBA_020. The sequence continues at coordinate 32,543 of NZ_JAWRWU010000012.1, forward strand.
AGCGCGGCATCGCGCGCAAGCTCGACTTCGCCTACGCCGGCACGCAGAGCGTGCGGATCTCGCAGTTCCTTGAGGATGGGCTGCTCGAAGTCGGCGCCATCCACACCTATATCGAGCTGTACGCGCGGCTGTATGTGGATCTGACGCCGCAAATCGTGCTGATTGCCGGCTACAAGGCCGACCGCGCCGGCAATCTCTATACCGGCGCCAGCACCGAGGACACGCCGGCGCTGGTGGAAGCCGCCGCGTTCCGCGACGGCATCGTGATCGCCCAGGTCAACGAGATCGTGGACGACCCGGCCGACCTGCCGCGCGTGGACATCCCCGGCTCGTGGATCGACTACGTGGTGCAGGCCGACAAGCCGTTCTTCTGTGAGCCGCTGTTCACGCGCGACCCGCGCCTGATCAAGCCGGTGCACGTGCTGATGGCGATGATGGCTATCCGTGGCATCTACGAGCGGCACAAGGTGCAGTCGCTAAACCACGGCATCGGCTTCAACACGGCCGCCATCGAACTGATCCTGCCGACCTACGGCGAATCGCTCGGGCTCAAGGGCAAGATCTGCAAGCACTGGACGCTGAACCCGCACCCCACGCTGATCCCGGCGATCGAGTCGGGCTGGGTCGAGAGCGTGCACAGCTTCGGCAGCGAACTGGGCATGGAGAACTACGTATCGGCTCGCCCGGACGTCTTCTTCACCGGCGCGGACGGCGCGATGCGCTCCAATCGGGCCTTCTGCCAGCTCGCCGGCCAGTACGCGGTGGACCTGTTCATCGGCTCCACGCTCCAGATCGATGGCGACGGCCATTCCTCGACGGTCACGCGCGGCCGGCTTTCGGGCTTCGGTGGCGCGCCAAACATGGGCCACCAGCCGGGCGGCCGCCGCCACGCCACCCCGGCCTGGCTCGACCTGATCGAGACCGACGACCCGCTCGCGCGGGGCCGCAAGCTGGTGGTGCAGATGGTCGAAACCTTCCAGGCGGGCGGCAAGCCGACCTTCGTGGAGTCCATGGACGCTGTGCAGGTGGCCAAGGATGCCGGCATGCCGCTGGCGCCGGTGATGATTTATGGCGATGACGTCACGCACGTGCTGACCGAGGAAGGCATCGCCTATTTATATAAGGCGACGTCGATCGAGCAGCGCCGCCGGATGATCGCGGCGGTGGCCGGCGTCACGCCGATCGGCATGCGCCACGACCCGGCCACCACGCGCCAGATGCGCAGCGACGGGCTGATCGCGCTGCCGGAAGACCTCGGCGTGCATCGCGCCGATGCCACGCGCTCGCTGCTGGCGGCCAAGAGCATGGCCGATCTGGTCGAGTGGTCGGGCGGGCTGTACGAGCCGCCGGCACGTTTCCGGAGCTGGTAATGGCACTCCATGCACAGGCAGTTGCGCTCGCCGAAGACCGCGCCGGCGCCATCGGCGCGCTGGCCGAAGCGGTGTTGATCGACGAGGCGATGCTGTCGCCCAAGCCCGGGCTGGTGGATGCGCGCGGCAGCGGCGCGCACCGCGACCTGACGCTGGCGCTGATGGTGGCGTCCGCGCGCAGCCTGCGCAGCGGCTTCGCGGCGATGGCGGCGGCGGGGCGGGAAGCCACCCACATTCATCAACCCCTGCGCGAACACCTCGGCGCGCTGGGCCGCGCGGCGGAGGCGACCATGCTGCGCGCCACCGGCGGCGTCAACACCCATCGCGGCGCGATCTGGTGCCTGGGCCTGCTGGCCGGCGCCGCCGGACTGCTGCCGGACGGCGCCGATGCCCGCGCCGTGGCCGACGCGGCGGGTGCCATCGCCCGGCTGCCAGACCGGCATCGCCCCGCGCACACCGGCAACAAGGGCGAACTGGCGCGGCAGGCTTATCAGGTTGGCGGCGCGCGCGGGCAGGCCGAGGCCGGCTTCCCGCATGTCGTGCAACGGGGTTTGCCGACGCTGCGCGCCAGCCGCACGCGCGGCGATGCGGAGCCCACTGCGCGCGTCAACGCGCTGCTGGCGATCATGGCCGGGCTCGACGATACCTGCGTGCTGGCCCGCGCCGGCCGCGAAGGGCTGGCCGCGATACAGGCTGGCGCCGCCGCCGTGCTGGCGGCGGGCGGCATCGGCACGCTGCCGGGCCGGCGGCTGCTGCATCGGCTCGAAGCCGGCATGCTGGCGCGCAATGCCTCCCCCGGCGGCGCGGCCGACCTGCTCGCCGCCACACTATTTCTCGATCGCCTGCCCACCGGGCCGGCGCTCCCCCACGGAGACCGATGATGGAACAACTCCAGTTCGAATATCCCGCCGGCGCGCCGGCCCGCCAGCGCGTGCTGGTGGGCGTGGTCGGCTCCGGCGACCTCGAGGTGATGATCGAGCCCGGCGACGCCGGCAAGACCTCGATCCACGTGACCACCTCGGTGGACGGCTATGGCCGCGTCTGGGACGCCCAGCTGACGCGCGTCTTCAGCGCCGAGCCGCGCGCCGCCATGCGCATCCGCATCCACGACTTCGGCGCCACGCCGGGCGTGGTGGGCATGCGGCTGGCCGAGGCGTTCGAGGCGCTGGACGACGGTAAGGAGGGATCATGAGCCAGCCCGCACTGCTGTCGCGCGAGAGTTTTGTCGAACTGGGCGCCCGCGCGCGCGCCCATGCGCTGCTGGACCCCGGCAGCTTCCGCGAACTGGCGGGGCCGTTCGATGGCCTGAGTTCGACCTGGCTCGCGCGTCAGGGCGTGGTGCCGCAGGCCGATGACGGGGTGATCGTCGCCAAGGGCACCATCGACGGGCATCCCACCGTCGTGCTGGCCATCGAAGGCGCCTTTCAGGGCGGCAGCCTGGGCGAAGTGGGCGGCGCCAAGATTGCCGGCGCGCTGGAACTGGCCGCGCAGGACAACCGACAGGGCACCCCCACGCGCGCGGTGATCCTGTTCGAGACCGGCGGCGTGCGGCTGCAGGAGGCCAACCTCGGCCTCGCCGCCATCGCCGAGATCCATGCGGGCATCGTCGATCTGCGCCGCTACCAGCCGGTGATCGGCGTGATTGCGGGGCAGGTGGGGTGTTTCGGCGGGATGTCGATTGCGGCCGGGCTGTGCAGCACGCTGGTGGTCACGCGTGAGGCGCGGCTGGGGCTCAACGGGCCGGCGGTGATCGAGCAGGAGGCTGGCATTGCCGAGTACGACTCGCGCGACCGGCCGCTGATCTGGAGCCTGACCGGCGGCGAGCAGCGCATCGCTACCGGGCTGGCGGACCGCTATGTCGAGGATGACAGCGCGGCGATCCGCGCCACCGTGGCGGCACTCGTCGCCGAGCCGCCCAATCAGCCACCCACCCCGCCGCGCAGTGCCGCGTATGCGTCCTATCTGCAGCGGCTGGCCGGCTATGACCCCGCGCGGCAGGCCGATGCGGCCACCGTGCGCGCCGTGTTTGGAGACCCATCATGACGACCGAATCGACCGATACGAACCAAGCGAGCTCCCGCGGCGCCACCTGGCTCGCCGCCTTGAGCCAGGGCGCACCGCGCCTGGCGGACTATCCGGCCTCGGTCCAGGTGGCCGATGGCGAGCTTGCGGGCCGGCCCGTGCGCTGGATCGCCGTGGTGCCCGATGCCGCCAGCCCGTTCCCGCGCGCCCGGCAGGGCGAGGTGGGACTGCGCGAGGGCTGGACGCTCGCGCGCGCCGTCCATGACGCCGTGCAGGCGGACCGCGATGCGCCGGTCAAGCGCGCCATCGTCGCCGTGGTGGACACCCCGAGCCAGGCCTACGGCCGGCGCGAGGAAGCGTTCGGCATTCACCAGTCGCTGGCCAGCGCGGCGGATGCCTATGCCACGGCGCGCCTGCAGGGGCATCCGGTGATCGCGCTGCTGGTGGGCAAGGCCATGTCGGGCGCCTTCCTCGCGCACGGCTATCAGGCCAACCGCATCGTCGCGCTGGCCGACCCCGGCGTGCAGGTGCATGCGATGGGCAAGGAAGCGGCGGCGCGCATCACCATGCGCAGCGTGGAAGACCTCGAAGCCTTCGCGGCCACCGTGCCGCCGATGGCCTACGACATCGACAACTACGCCACGCTGGGCCTGCTGTGGCGGCGCGTGCCGGTCTCCCGGGCGGAGGCACCCGAGGCCGGTGACGTCACCACGGTGCGCGCGACGCTGGAAGCCGCGCTGGCCGATATCGACGCCGACCCCGAGCGCGACCTGCGCAGCCGGCTGGGCGGCGAGAACCGGCAGGCCTCCGCGCGGGTGCGCGAGGTGCTCGCCCGGCAGTGGCAGGGATGACCCCGTGCCGGACGCCCCGCTCCCCCGCCCACTCCAGCCGCACGACCTGATCTGGCTGCGCGACGCCCCGGCGTTCGCGGCCAGCCAGCCGCTGCCGGCGTGGGTCGATGCCACATGGCTGGCGGTGGCGCCGGTGGTGGTGCGGCGCGATCTGCCGTGCGATCCGACGTGCGATCCGACGTGCGATCTGACGTGCGATCTGACGTGCGATAGCAGCATCCCGGTGGGCCTGCGCGGCCGGCGGCGCGAGGAGCGCCATGGCACGTGGATCGAGGCGTCCCAGTGCGCCCGCGTGATGTCGCCGTTCGCCATCGCCCGGGCGGCGCGCTGGCAGGATCACCCGCGCCGGCTGGCGCTGCCGGCGCTGCGCACGCTGGCGCGGATCGCTCCGCTGCTCGATGCACGCGGCCTGCCATGGGGGGTGACCGGCGCGGCCGGCTTCACGCTCGCGTCCGGGCTCGATGTGCTCCATCCCGGCAGCGATGTGGACCTGCTGATCGACGCCGCCGCGCCGCTGGATCAGGCGGACGAACAATGGCTGGCGGCGCTGATCGACGACTGCACGGAGGCGCGGCTCGACATCCAGGTCGCCACGCCCCACGGCGGCTTTGCCCTGCTGGAGCGCCTGCGTACCGGGGGCCGCGTGCTGCTGAAGACGGCCACCGGCCCGGTGCGCTGCGCGGACCCGTGGCAGGCGGCATGAGCACGCTGCTGACCTTTCCCGGGCAGGGGGCGCAGCGCCCCGGCATGCTCCACGGCCTGCCCGATCATCGCGCCGTGCACGAGACGCTCGCCCAGACCAGCGACGCGCTGGGCCACGACGTGCTGGCCCTCGACACCGCCGACAGCCTGCAATCCACCGTATCGGTCCAGCTCTGCCTGCTGGCGGCGGGCGTGGCCACGGCGCGCGCACTGATGGCGGACGGCGCCCGGCCGGAGGCCGTTGCCGGGCTGTCGATTGGCGCCTACGCAGCGGCCGTGGTGGCCGGCGCGCTGGCCTATGACGACGCGGTGCGGCTGGTGGCGCTGCGCGGCCGGCTGATGGCGGACGCCTACCCGGAGGGCTTCGGCATGACCGCCATCCTCGGGCTGGAAGCGCCGGCGCTGGAAGCCATCGTGGCGCGCGTCCGGGCAACCGGCCTGCCGGTCTACGTGGCCAATTTCAACGCGCCGACGCAACTCGTCATCGCCGGGGCGGACGTGGCGATGGCCCGCGTGGCGGCGCTGGCGCAGGAGGCCGGTGCGCATGGCGCCAGGCGCGTGGCCATCGCCGTGCCGTCCCACTGCCCCTTGCTGGACGATGCCGCCGCGACCCTCGCCCAGGCGTTCGCGCCGGTGACGCTGCGCCGGCCCACGCTGCGGCTGTTCAGCGCCAGCGCCGCGCGCGAGCTGCGCGACCCGGCGCGCATCGCGGCGGACCTCGCCGCCAACATGGCGCTGCCGGTGCGCTGGCACGAGACCCTGCTGCTGGCGCGCGCCTGCGGTGTGCGGCTGGCGGTGGAGATGCCGCCCGGCAACGTGCTGACGCGGCTCGCCGGGGCGGTGCTGCCGGAAGCGGTGGCCTGTGCCGAGACGCGGGCAGACAGCGTGCGCGTGTTGATGGACCGGGCCAGTCAGGGCGATTGAAGGCGCGCCCTGAACACGCATCAACGCACCCCCCCCCCGGCCTGGCAAAAAATTGAAACAATCGGTGTGGACGTGGATGACCAGCCTGCAGGCGGCGTAGGATTGGCCGTTAACACTGGCACGATCCGTCGCCGCCGGGGCTTGCCCGGCGTGCGCTCACGAACCGCCCATGCAGCCGCCACCGATTCCGCCCGATGAAACCCTGCGTCTCGCCACGCTGAGATCGCTCAACATCCTCGATACCCCGACCGAGGAACGGTTCGACCGCCTGACCCGGCTCGCCAAACGGCTGTTTGACGTGCCGATCGCGCTGGTCAGCCTGGTCGATGCCAACCGGCAGTGGTTCAAGGCCTGCGAGGGACTGGATCTGGCCGAGGCGCCGCGCAACACCTCGTTCTGCGGCCACGCGATTGCCGGCGACGGCATCCTGCTGGTGCCCGACGCCCGCCAGGACGCGCGCTTCCATGACAACCCGATGGTCACCGGCGAGCCGCACATCCGCTTCTACGCCGGCTGCCCGCTGGTGGCGCACAACGGCACCAAGCTGGGCACGCTCTGCCTGATCGACCGCCAGCCGCGCACCTTCGACGACGACGACCGCGCGCTGCTGCACGACCTCGCCCGCATGGCCGAGCAGGAGCTGGCCGCCGTGCACCTGGCCAGCATGGACGAACTGACCGCGCTCTCCAACCGGCGCGGTTTCACGGTGCTGAGCCAGCACGCCATCGAGCTGTGCCGCCGGCTGGAGCGGCCGGCCACGCTGGTGTTCTTCGACATGGATGGCTTCAAGCCGATCAACGACCAGTTCGGCCATGCCGAGGGCGACCGCGCGCTGGCCGCGTTTGGCGCCGCGCTGCGGATGGCGTTCCGGGACTCGGATGTGGTGGGGCGGCTCGGTGGCGACGAATTCGCCGCGCTGCTGACCAATACCGATGCCAACGGCTGCGGCGAGGCGCTGGCGCGCCTGCATCGAAACGTGGACGCGTGGAATGCGCAGAACGCGCGTGGCTACCGCCTGCGTTTCAGCGTGGGGCTGACCGAGTTCGATCCGTCCCGCCATGCCACGGTGCATGAACTGCTGGCGCAGGCCGATGCCGCCATGTACGCCGACAAGGCCCAGCGCAAGGCCACCCGGCACTGATTTACTGCTGACTCGGGCGGACTACGGCTCCGTGCGCTGCGGGGCCGCGCGCAGCACGCCGGCGGCAATCTCGCGCGTCAGCTCGTCCACGGCATTCAGTTCGGCTTCGCCGAGTTGCCAGGCGCAGCGCGTGGCGCCCCAGTCGCCATAGATCAGCGCGATGCAGCGGTTGCGCATGCGCACCGGCGCCAGCAGGATCGACTTTGCGTCGGGCATGGCGTCGCGGTACCAGCGCGGAATCCGGTGGGCGATGCTCGGGTCGAAGGCGTCCTCGATCAGCAGCGGCTTGTCGGCCAGCCCGGCGAAGTGGAACACGTCGGGCACGAAGCCTTCCTCGAAGGACAGGGCCGGCAGCTTTTCCCGCATGCCCTCGCCAAAGCCCAGCCGCGCGTGGAAGCGCTTGGTGGCCGGGTTCAGCATCATCAGGAAGCAGCGCGAGAAGTTCATCGCGCGCATGGTGGTTTCCAGCACCATCGGCGCCAGCTGGGATACCGACAGGCCGGCGCCTTCGCGCCGCACCTCGTCCAGCCCCTGGCGCAGCCGCCGCAGCATGTCTTCCGGATCGCCGCCGGTGCCGACGGGCGCCGCCGCCTCGGCCGGGGCCTCGGAGCGGATGATCGAGGTATTGAGCGTATCGGCCTGCCGCACGGCAATCGCCACGTCGCCGGTGGTCAGGCCCAGCATCTTGGCGTGGGCGGTCAGCAGCTCCTGCACCGACTCCTGCGTGCCGTCCCGCACCATGGCGGCGGCGGCCTGGGCCGAGACATGGGCGATGGCGGCGAGCCAGTCGGCATGGGTTTCCAGCACGGTGTCCGGGGCCGGCAGGCGCGGCTTCATGGCGTGGGCGATGATTCCCGGCAGGCGCCACTTGCGCGCGGCGGCCTCGGCGATCTCCTCCATCGAGACGCCCAGCACCGCCTGGCAGGCCTCGTTCTCGGTCATCGGGTGCGTGGCGCACATCGCCTCCACGCGCTCCCATTCGTCCGGGAAGTAGAACACCACCAGCAGCCGGCTCATGTGGTGCATCAGCGTGCAGACGACGGCTTCCTCGCCCTCGTTGATGCCGCGCGCGTGCGACAGCGCCCGGGTGATCTCGCCCGCCACCAGCGCGCGCTGGAGCGCCTTGGTGGCCTGCGGGCGCTGTGGCGCCACGCCGTGGAAGTAGTCGAGCAGCTGGATGCCCAGCGTCAGGTGGCTGATGGCCTCCACGCCGAGCACCAGGATGGCACGGGACACCGTGGTGACCTCGCCGCCGAACGAGCGGTACATCGCCGAGTTGGCCAGCCGGATCACCTTCTGCGACAGGCTGAAGTCAGACAGCACGCTGGTGGCCATCTCGCCCACGGTGAGGTCGCCGTTGAGCGTCTGGAAAATGTTGTCGACGCAGTACTGCAGGGTCGGGAAGTCGCCCTGCTGCGCCATGCGGTTCCACAGCGTCTCGAAGAATTGTTCCTTGGACAGCATGGTCATCCGGCCACCTGCAGCGAGAACACCTCGTCGCGCCCCAGCATCAGGCGGCCATCCGCGAGGGCCTGCTCGAAGTCCAGCGGGCTCAGCGCGCGCGCGTAGCGCCAGCCCTGCACCAGGTTGCAGCCCTGCGCGGCCAGCAGCTCGCCCTGCGCGTCGGTCTCCACGCCTTCGGCGATGGCCACCAGGCCCAGCTCGCGCGCCAGCGACAGCACCGCCGAGACGATGGTGCGCGCATGCGGGGAATCGACCATGTCCGCCACGAAGCTGCGGTCCACCTTGAGCGCGGACAGCGGGAAGCGGCGCAGGTAGGAGAGGCTGGAATAGCCGGTGCCGAAGTCATCCACGGCAAAGCGCAGGCCCAGCGCGCGCAGCGACATGAGCAGGTCCTCGGCGGCCTTGGGGTCGGTCATCAGCGCGCTTTCGGTGATCTCCAGCACCAGGCGGTCGGCGCTGATGCCGGCGTCCTGGATGGCGTTGCGCACGCTCTCGAAGAACCCCGGGTGCAGGAATTGCACGGCAGAGACGTTGACCGACATATGGCCGACCTGGAGCCCCTGGGCGTCCCACGCGGCCAGCTGGGCGCAGGCGCAGCGCAGCGCCCAGGCGCCCAGATGCTTGATCAGGCCGTTCTTCTCGGCCACGGGAATGAAGACGTCGGGCCGGATGAACTCGCCCGCGTGGTCCCAGCGCATCAGCGCCTCCACGGCGCAGACCTCGCCCGTGGCGGGCCAGACGATGGGCTGGTAGTGCAGCAGGAATTCGCCGTTCTGCACCGCCTCGAACATGCTCTGCTCGATGCGGAACTGCTCGTCCAGCCGGCGGTCCAGTTCGGGCGAATAGACGCAGTAACGGTTCTTGCCGAGCGCCTTGGCCTCGTACATGGCCAGGTCGGCGCGGCGCAGCCAGTGCGACTCCGACTCCGGCTGGACGTTGCCGGACGCGGCCGACGAGAAGGCCAGCCCGATGCTGGTGGTGATGCGCACATGGCAGCCGCCGAGCAGGAAGGGCTGGCGGCAGACGTGGATCACGCGTTCGAGAATGCGGATGGCCTCGGCCTCGGACTCCAGGCCATCGAGCATCAGCACGAATTCGTCGCCGCCCAGGCGCGCCACGCTTTGCTGGGAGCGCACGGTGTCCTGCAGGCGGGCGCCGACTTCCTTGAGCAGCGCGTCGCCAAACTCATGGCCGAGCGAGTCGTTGATGTTCTTGAAGCCGTCCAGGTCCATCAGCGCCACGGCGAACGGCACGCGCGCGCTGGCGGCGCCGGCCATGTACTGCTCGATGCGGCGGCGGATGAAGGCCCGGTTGCCAACGCCGGTCAGCGGGTCCAGGAAGGCGCGGGCGTTGAGCTGGCGCTCGTTCTCGACCCAGTCCGTGACGTCGTGGCCAAACAGCAGCAGGCTCGGCGGGGTGTTGGGCTCGCCGGGCTGGTGGGCGATGCGCAGGTCCAGCCAGCCGCCGCCGATGCCGCCGGCAAAGCGCACGCGCTCGCGGCGGGCGGCGCGGTCCCGCGCGCAGGCCTGGAGCAGGGCGGCCACGCTGTCGCGCGATTCCGGGGCGATGACGTCGAGCACCGACGTGCGCAGCAGGTATTCGTGAGGGTAGACGAGCAGGTCAGCCGTGGCTTCGGTGGCCTGGAGGATGCGACCCTGGATATCGACCCGCATGGCCAGCGCGCCGGAAGCTTCCAGCAGCGCCCAGGCCTCGCGCCCGGCAGGGCGGTCGCCGGCAGTCCCGCGTTCCGCGGGCTCTGGCGCCAGGGCAACATCATATGCAAACGAGGTCATGTCTTCCTCAGCCCGGAATCCCCTTGGACGCTGGCCTGATAACTGTTGAGTGGGGCGCGATATGTGAAACGTGGTTCAGGCAGGCAGGTCGGAACCAGTCCGGGGCCTTCCCGCACCCGGAACATGACCACTGGCTCTGTTGCATGCCGAACGGATCGACACCGGCGATTCTAATACGAGCCGGCATCAGGCTGAGCGCCGCGCGGGGCAACGAATGCGCGGCGTCGGCGCCGCTACAACAGGCGCGCGGCGCCCGGGGGTGGGCGCCGGAGGGGGGATTGACATCGCAAGGAAAATGGCGCTCTGCGGTCACAGCGCCGGGCGGGGGTCTTCAGCCGGATTTTCAACCGGCTTTTCAGCCCGTTTTTCAGCCCTTCCGGGGCCGCCGTACCGCGCGCAGCTTGCCGCTGGTGCCGCCACCGCAGAAGAACTGGTCGGCGCCATCGGACTCCAGCCCCGAGACGCCCACGCCGGCCGGCATTTCCAGCCGCTCCAGCACCTCGCCCGAGGCCGGATCGACGCGCCGCAGCTCGCTTTCCTCGCTCTCCCAGGTGCCATGCCACAGTTCGCCGTCCACCCAGGTCACGCCCGTGACAAAGCGGTTCGACTCGATGGTGCGCAGGACCCTGCCGGTCTGCGGGTCCACCTGGTGGATCTTGCGCGCCTGCCACTGGCCCACCCACAGCGTGCCTTCGGCCCAGGCCATGCCCGAGTCGTTGCCGTCGCCCGGGGCGGGGATGGTGGCCAGCACCTCCCCGGTCTGCGGGTCGATCTTCTGGATCTGGCGCTCGGCAATCTGGTACAGGTGCTTGCCGTCGAAGGCGGTGCCGGCATTGGCGGTCACGTCGAGGGTGCGCAGCGTCTGGCCGGTGGCCGGGTCGAGTGCGTGGAGCGCCTCGCCCGAGGCGAACCAGACGCTCTTGCCGTCGTAGGTGACGCCGTGGACGGCCTCGACGCCGGGGAAGGGGCCGTATTCACGGAGGATTTCAGCGGGCTGTCGTTTCATGGGTGGATTCCCTCGGTGGTGGAAACATGCATCCATCCTAGTGATTCGGCAGCGGCGTGGGGAGTAACAAGGTCGTCGTGAATCCGGGCACGGGAGTGCTCAGCCAGCGCCGGGCGCGGCCCCGGCCGAACGCCTGCACCTTGCCATCGGCCGCCAGCGCGTCCAGCGCGCGCTGGGCGGTGCGCTGGCTGGCGCCCAGCGCCAGGGCGAGGGCGGAGCTGGACCACGACTCCCCATCGCCCAGCAAGGCCAGCACGGCGCCGTGCTTTTCCTCGACCGGCCGCGCCAGCACCACCACCGGCTGGGCGGGGGGCGACACCAGCGACACCAGCGACACCGGTGGTACCAGCGGTACCAGCGCGAAGCCGTCCGGCGTGGCTTCCACCCGTGCCAGCGCGCCCAGCATCGCGCGCAGCCGGCCGATTTCCACGCGCAGCCGCGCGCGGTGGGAGCCGTCGATATGGCGGGTGCGGAAGGCGCGGGCGATCAGCGTGTCCCGGGGCACATCGGCTGGCCACGCTTCGCCAAGGGCCCGCGCCAGCGTCAGCAGCACCGGCCGCCGCGCCAGCGAGATGGCCGTGCCGCCGGCCTGCACGACATGGCGGCAGCCATCGATCACCAGCGCGTTGGAGGCCAGCAGCGCCTCCACCTCGGCGAGCCGCAGCGGCCGGTCGCTGTCCGGCGCGATCTGCCGGGCGGCGGGGGCGTCCAGCAGCCGGACGGCCTGCTCGACCTCGGCCAGGAGCCCGGGAATGGCGGCCTGGTGCGCGGCGCGGCTGGCCCGGGCGAGGGCCTCGCGCGCGGCCTGGGTGCGCAGCCGGCGGAGGGCGATGCCGGCCACGATCAGCTCGTGCGCGGCGCGCGAGGCAGGCGGGAAGGGGGTGGGATCGAGCGTGGCGAGCGCGGCTTCGGCGGCGTCGAGCCGGCCAATCAGCAGCAGATGGCGGATTTCGAGTTGCCGGGCGTGGGCGGCATTGGCGAGGTCGCCGTGCGCCGCCAGCGTAGCCTGCGCGGCGCCGAGCGCCTTGGCCGGCCAGCCGAGATCGCGGGAAACCAGCGCGATCTCGGCCTCGGCCACCACGCAGCGCGCCCGGGCCACGGCCTCTTTCTGGCCGAAGGCCCGGGCGGCGCGGCGCACCAGCAGCCGGGCACGCGCGAGATCGCCAAGCTGGGCCATGGCGATGCCGCGCAACGCCAGCGCCGGCGCGTCGTCACGCAGGGCCACGCGGTTCAGCGCGCCGAGCGGGTCACCCGCCGCCAGCGCCCGCGCGGCGGCGGTAATCAGTGCGTCCATCCAGTTCCGCCGGGAAATGGGTCATGGACGGCACACTATCACGCAAGTCACGCAAGCCGCCGGCGCAGGCGGGGGGCAGTCAGGCCAGCGCGCCATCCGTGTAGACGTCGAACTGGCGTGACGGCTCGGCGGAGACGCCGCGGCGGTCCATGCCCGACAGGAAACGCGAGTTGTCCTGGTCGCGCGAGGGCGGTGTCACGTCGCGGGCGCCGTCGCTGTAGACGTCGAAACGGCCGCGGGCGCCATCGCTGTACACATCGCGCGAATCCATGCGGAAGCTGTAGCCGTACTTGTCGCCGGCGAACTGGCTGTCACGCGGACTGGCGGCCTGGGCAAGGTGGGAGGCAAGGGCGGCTGCGATGGCGACGCCGACGAGAAAGGGAAGAAAGCGGTAAGACATGGGACTAACTCCGATTGGGACAGGGTAGGAAGGGCCAGGAACGCAATCGCGCGTTCCTCCCTTCCTACGCAGGGGCCGTGCCAATCGAAAATCCGCCCGAATGTGCCGTAGCTGGCGCAAATTCCCCCTGTCGGGGGCCAGGCTGGCGGGTGCCGGCCAACAGGTGCGGCGCGTGCCGATGGCCGCGCGCCAACACCTGATCACTGACCCCGCGGGGGGGTAGATCAGGCGGGGTTCAGCGCGAGTGCGTCCGGAAGCCTTCGCCCTGCATGCCAGCCCGATCCACGGCGGCGATGCGGTTCCGGCCATTGTCCTTGGCGTGATACAACTGCGCGTCCACAAGGTTGATGAAGGCGGTGGGTTCCGCGCCCGGCGCGGGCAGGGTGGTGCCCACGCCGAAGCTGGCCGTCACGCGCTGCTCGTAGGGGGAGCGCAGGTGCGGGATGGCCGCGTCGGCGATTCTCGTGCGGCAGCGCTCGGCAATCGCCACGGCCGCGTCCGCGTCGATGCCGGGCAGCACCGCGACGAACTCCTCGCCGCCAAAGCGACCCACGAAATGCCCGGCGCCCACCGCCTCGGCCAGCAGCGCCGCTACCTTGCGCAGGCAGTCATCGCCCTGCAGGTGGCCGTAGTAGTCGTTGTAGGCCTTGAAGAAATCCACATCCATCAGGATCAGCGACAGCGGCTTGCCGGCGTCCTGCAGGGCGGCCCATTCGCGTTCGACCACGGTGTCGAACATGCGCCGGTTGCCCACGCCGGTCAGCCCGTCCGTGAACGAGAGCCGCTCCAGCTCCTTCTGCAACTGGGCGAGCTGTTCCTCGGTGCGCTTGCGTTCGCTGATGTCGAACATGAAGCCGATCAGCGACTCCACCTCGCCGCCGGGCTTGCGCACCACATGGACCACATCCCGCAGCCAGACATAGCCGCCGTCACGGGTGAGCGCGCGGTAGTCGGCCTCATGGTCGGTGCCCGCCTGCGACTGCGCCACGCAGAAGTTCACCACGGCCTCGCGGTCGTCCGGGTGCATGCGGTCGGCCCAGTCGTTGACGGTCTTCCAGGACGACGGCGCCCAGCCGAGCAGCGCCTCGATCTGCGGGCCGATATAGGCGAACGCCATGGTCGCCCAGTCGATCTTCCACGGAATGGCCTTGGTGGACTCCAGCAGCGTGCGGTACACGGCGCTGTCGTCCTCGCCGACCATGCGTCCGGCCGGGGCCAGCGACTGTTCGTGGCGCAGGAAGGCGGCCTGGAGCGGGTGTTCGGGCTGGTCTGGCTGTTCGGGCTGGCTCATGGGGAGGGAAAGGGCGGTGGCGGAAGCCGGGGATTATGTGGGGAATCGATTAAGGCCGATAGCAACTGGCGATAGCGTCAGGGCTGCCGGGGCGGCGCCACGCCCGCCCCTTCGATGCGGTGCCGTTGCAGCGCCGTCGCTACGAAACCGCTGGCCTTCATCTCCTCGATAAAGCCGCTCAGCCACGCGCGGGCGGCGGTGCGCCCCTTGGGCACGCCCATGGCCTGCTCGATGACCATGAAGCGGCCCGGCAGCAGCCGCACGCCGCCCACGCGGCGCGCGTCGGCCTCCAGCTGCTGCTTCACGCCGGCCGCCACGTCGAGCCGCTCGGCCAGGAACATGTCCGTCACGGCGGGGGAGGTGGGCGCGCGCACCAGCGTGGCCGCCTTGATCTCGCGCGTGAGGAACAGGTCGTAGGCGCTGCCCCGGCCCACCACGATGCGCGTGCCGGGGCGGTCCACCTCTTCGTTACGCTGCAGCGCGGCGTCGTTACGCACGAGGTAGGCGCCTTCGATGATCACGTACGGCGCGGTGTATTCCATGTCCGCCGCGCGCACCGGGTCGATGGCGACGAAGGCCAGATCGACCTGCCGCGCCTTCACCGCCTCCACCACGCTGCCCGCCGACTGGAACGCCACCAGTTCCAGCGGCAGGTTCAGCCGGCGCGCGGCCTCGCGGGCCAGGTCCACGGACACGCCCTGGAGGTCGCCGTTGGCCGCCCGGCCCGCCAGGATCGGGTTACCCAGGTTGATGGCGGCGCGCAGCTTGCCGGTGCCGCCCAGTTCCGTGGCGGCGGCGCGTGCATCGGGGTTGCCTGTGGCTCCCGGCGCGGCACAGCCGGCCAGCGCCAGCGCGATGGCTGCCGCGCCGGCAGCGCCGGCAGTGCCAATCAGGCGTCGCGTCCGGTTCATCAGAAGTCCACCTTCTGGCCCGGTTCCGGCACGATTACCTGCGTACCCGTGACCCCCAGCGCGGCCGTGAACTGGGCCGGCGTGCCGGCCAACTGCGGCGTGGTCAGGTAGTGCATCGGGATCGCGTATTTCGGCTTGATCATGTCGCGCACGGCCACGGCGGCGTCCTTCGGCCCCATCGTGAAGTGCCCGCCAATCGGAATCAGCACGAGGTCCGGCTTGATCATCTCGCCAATCATGCGCATGTCGCCGTACAGGCCGGTATCGCCCATGTGCCAGACCTTGAAACCGTTCTCCATCTCGATGATGTAGCCGACCGGTTCGCCGCCGTAGTGCACTTCATCCTTGTTCGTGGCCGGGTTCTTCCAGACCAGTTCGGACGAGTGCTCGGCGTGGACGGCGGTGATTTTCGGCCCCTGCGGCCCGAACGGCGCCACCGTGCCGCTCTTGTTGAAGCGCTGCGACAGCGTTGCCGGGACCATGCCCAGCGCGACCAGGGTCTGGCCCATGCCGCCGCCGTTCCAGATGGGCGCGTTGTTGAGCTGCGCCAGCGCCGCTGCGTCGCCAAGGTGGTCGCCGTGAGCGTGGGTGACCAGGATCAGGTCCACCTTGCCGAGCGCGCCCAGCTGCTTGAAGTTGGCCGGCGTCTTGGGGTTCCCGGTCAGCCAGGGGTCGATCATGATGACCTTGCCGCCCGGCGTGGTGATGCGCATGGCGGCCTGGCCGAGCCAGAGCACTTCGGTCTTGCCGGCGGCGATCTGCCCCGGCGCGGTGGGTTTGGGCGCGTCGGCGCCGGTGCCGGAGAGGGTCGATGCGCAACCGGCGAGTCCCGCCACCACGGCGGCACAGAGGAGCGTGCGGAGTCTTTTCATGGTCGTCCTTGCTTTGGATGTGTGACAGCGGTGAATGACGTCTCGAACCCTGCCACCCATGAACCGGGGCGCGGGCTGGCGAGGTGGAGTATTCGCAGGCGGCCGGCCTGTGTCAACTCGGGGCGCACCATGACGCCGCCGTATTGATGCATATCATGCATCAATTGAGAGGAAATTTGCAATTCACAGACGGGCGGCGGGCGTCCATGATGCGTTCAGCCCAGAGCCGGCCCCGCCGGCCATCGGCCCCATCCCGAAAAAAAAGCACCCGGGACGCTTCCTGCGGTGCCATGCAAGTGGAGGAGACATGAATGCCACCCGCCGCAGCCTGCTCAAGGCTGGCGCGATGCTGCTCGCCCTGCCCGGCTTTGCCGAGGCGCAAGACCCGTTTCCCAACAAGCCGCTGCGCTACGTGGTGCCGGTCTCGGCCGGCGGCGGCTCGGACCTGATCGGCCGCACCGTGGCGGACCGCTGGGGCCGCGTGCTCGGCCAGTCCATCGTGGTCGAGAACCAGGCCGGCGGGGGCGGGGTGATCGCCTGCCAGATGACCGCCAAGGCCAC
Organism: Cupriavidus sp. SIMBA_020; assembly: GCF_046535395.1. Classification (NCBI taxonomy): domain Bacteria; kingdom Pseudomonadati; phylum Pseudomonadota; class Betaproteobacteria; order Burkholderiales; family Burkholderiaceae; genus Cupriavidus; species Cupriavidus sp. SIMBA_020. The sequence goes on from NZ_JAWRWU010000012.1 coordinate 49,145, forward strand.
CCCGGACGGCTACAGCCTGATGCAGGGCTACGTGGCCACGCACGGCACCAATCCGGCCACCCGCAAGGTGCCCTACGACCCGCTCAAGGACTTCACCGCCATCGGCATGATCGGCGGCACGCCCAATGTGCTGGTGGTTGGCGCTGGCGTGCCGGCGGCCACGCTGGCCGAGTTCATCGCCTATGCGAAGAAGTCCGGCGCGGTGGCCTATGGCTCGGCTGGGCCGGGTTCGCTCACGCACCTGTCGATGGAGCTGTTCGCCCAGCAGGTCAACGTGAAGATGACGCATGCGGCGTACCGGGGCATCGCCCCGGCGTTCAACGACCTGATCGGCGGGCAGACGCAGGCCATGTTCCCGGGGCTCTCCGCCGCGCTGCCGCATATCCGCTCGGGCCGCGTGAAGCCGCTGGCCGTGACCGGCCATGCGCGCCACCCGCTGCTTAAGGACGTGCCGACGCTGGAGGAAGCCGGGCTCAAGGGCTTCGACGCCCAGCAGTGGTACGGCGTGGTGGGCCCGGCCGGCATGCCTGCCGATGTCGTCGCCAGGCTCAACAGCACGCTCAACACCGTGCTCAAGAGCCCGGACCTGGCTGACAAGCTGTCCTCGGAGGCGCTCCAGCCCACGCCGATGACGCCCGACCAGTTCCGCCGCTATATCGCCGACGAGGTGAACCGCTGGAGCAAGCTCGCCAAGGAACGCGGCATCCATCTCGATACCTGACCGGCTCGCTGGCTGCCCGCCCGCCAGCCCCCATTTTTCGATCTCTCGATTCACTGAACAAGGACCCCTATCCCATGGCACGCAATACCCATGTCGCCGCCGATCACAACGCCCCGCCGGTCACGCGCATCCTCGGCAAGTTCGTGGCCACGCATCCGTCGCAAGGCTGGAGCCGCGAGGTGGACCACGAAGCCCATCGCACCTTCATGAACTGGCTGGGCTGCGCCGTGGGCGCGGCCGGGCATGAGTCCGCCGTGGCCGCGCTGGCCGCTGTGGCGGAACTCCAGCCGGCGCCGCAGGCCACGGTGCTGGGCCGCCGGGACAAGGTGGACATGGCCAGCGCCGCGCTGGTGAATGGCATTACCTCGCATACGTTCGATTTCGACGATACGCACCTGAAGACCATCATCCACCCGGCCGGCCCGGTGGCCTCCGCCGTGCTGGCGCTGGCCGAGCACACCGGCGCCAGCGGCCGCGCCGTGACCGATGCCGTGGTGCTGGGCATCGACGTGGCCTGCCGCGTGGGCAACGCCATGTATCCGGACCACTACGACCGTGGCTGGCACATCACCGGTTCCACCGGCATGCTGGGTGCGGCGGCGGCCTGCTCGCGCCTGCTTGGGCTGGACGAGGACCGCACGACGATGGCGCTGGGCATCGCCGCTTCCCAGCCGGTGGGCCTGCGCGAGCAGTTCGGCACCATGACCAAGCCGTTCCACCCGGGCGGCGCGGCGCGCGCCGGGCTGATGTCGGCGCTGATGGCGCGGCACGGCTATACCTCGAGCGCGAAGGCGCTGGAGGCGCCGCGCGGCTTCATGCAGGTGATCTCGGCCAAGACCGACTGGAACGAGATTACCGACGAACTGGGCAGCCGCTTCGAGATCTCGTTCAACACCTACAAGCCGTTTGCCTGCGGCATCGTGATCCACCCCAGCATCGACGCCTGCGTGCAGCTGCGCGAGCAGGGCGTGAAGGCCGGGGACGTGGAGCGCATCGAGCTGCGCGTGCACCCGCTGGTGCTGGAGCTGACCGGCAAGAAGGAGCCGAGCGACGGCCTGCTCGCCAAGTTCAGCGTCTACCACGGCTGCGCGGCGGGCCTGATCTTCGGCCGCGCCGGCGAGGAAGAGTTTTCGGACCACATCGTCACCCGCGAGGACGTGGTGGCGCTGCGCCGCAAGGTGGTGGCGACGGCCGACGCGAACGTCGACGAGGCCGCTTCCATCGTCAAGGCCGTGCTCAAGAACGGCCGTGAGATCGCGGTGACGGTGGAGCATGCCATCGGCTCGCTGCAACGCCCGATGACCGATGCCAACCTGGACGCCAAGTTCCACGCGCTGGCGGACCCGGTGCTCGGCGCGGCGCAGGTGGGCAAGCTGATCGATGCCTGCTGGAAGCTGGGCGATACGGCCAACGTCGGCACCATCACCGCGCTGGCGCGTCCGTAACATGGCGCGGCCCCGGATTGCGGTACTGGGCGACTACGAGCGCGCCCTGACCCGGCTGGCGGACTGGTCGGCCATCCAGGCGCAGGCGGACGTGGTCTTCCACCACGCCCCGCTGCGCGGGGACGCGCTGGCCGCCGTGCTGCGCGAGGCGGAGGTGCTGGTGCTGGTGCGGGACCGCACGCCGCTGGACGCCGCCACGCTGCAGCAGGCCGAGCGGCTGCGCTACGTGGTCTTCACCGGCACGCGCAACACCACGCTCGACGTGGAAGCGCTGCGCGCGCGCGGCATCCCCGTCGCCAATACGGAATGGGGGCCGTCCAAGGAAAGCACCTGCGAGATGACGTGGGCGCTGATTCTGGCGGCCACGCGCCAGCTGGAGATGCAGATGGCGACGATGCGGCGCGGCGGCTGGCGGCCTGCGGAGGCGCTGCCGCTGCCCGGCGTACTGCACGGCGAGCGGCTGGGCCTGATCGGGCTGGGCGAGATCGGCAAGCGCGTGGCGCGCGTCGGCAAGGCCCTCGGCATGGAAGTGGTGACGTGGAGCCCGCGCATGACGCCCGAGCGCGCGGCGGCGGAGGGGGTGACGGCGGTGAGCCTGGAGGCGCTGCTCTCCACCTCGCGTGTGGTCAGTCTGCACCTGGTGCCGACGGCGGAAACCACGCGGCTGATCAACGCCGAGCGGCTGGCACTGATGCGGGCCGACGCGCTGCTGGTCAACACCTCCCGCTCGGCCCTGATCGACATGGAAGCGCTGCCACGCGCGCTGGACCGCCATCGCCCGGCCATGGCGGCGCTGGACGTATTCGACGAGGAGCCGGTGCCCGCCGATTACCCGTTGCGCGGCCGTACCGATGTGGTTGTTACGCCGCACGTGGGGTTTGTCAGCGAGCCGGTGTTCACGATGTTCGCCAAGGGCGTGGTCGGAACGCTGGGGTCGTGGCTGGAGGGGCAAGGCCGGTCGTAGGGCGGCGTCAAACGTCGGTCAGGCTGCCTTCGGCCGCTTGGGCTTGCTGTCTCCCTGCGCGGCCGCGCCACGCCGGCGTTCGTTGGCGTACTTGACCGCGAGGCGCTTCATTTCTGCTTCCGCAAAGCGGCGCAGCGCCTCGCGCATGAGCGGCTGGTAGCCCATGCCGTGCTCTTCGGCGAGGAACTTGAAATCGCTGATCAGCGATTTTTGCAGGCGGATCGACACTGCCTGCAGGCCAAGCGCCCGGTCCAGTGCCGCGGATTCGTCGGGTGCGACGACGGCGTGTGCCTCGTCCTCCCCGAGGTCACCCTGCTCCCACGCTTCGACGGTTCCCGGAATTTTCTTGGCGTTGCTCATGTGCTACTCCTGTTGCAAAGGTTGATTCATGACCGCCCGGCCAGGCACATGCGCCGGTAGAACGCCACGGTGGGCAGTGCCGGTTCATACGCGGTCTTGAGAAAAATAGTGTCGTCCCTTCTGACGTAGACGATCTTGAGCATGCGGCCAGTGTCCGTCTTCGCGCAGAACCAGTGCGTGGGCGGGTCCGAGGCGTGTTCCTCGCGGTCATCCACGAGGATCTGCCCCACCCGGTTTGCAAAGGCTTGCCGGATCTCCACATCGCGAATGCCGCCGTGCTTCGCCACAAGCTTCTTTGCGATGGCTGGTGAGATGACGATCTTCAAATGCTACCCCCTATTTGTATATACGGCAATACGCTTGTTGGGCGAGTTAGCCGTGTGGTCAGGGGGCGCGGCGTCGCGTTTTACGCGATTTCTTGGGAATGATCTGGTTTGAAGTGATGCTGTGTTGGCATATTGTCGTATATACAAAATATGGGCAATGGCCACTATGCCCACTGTCGGCAACACCCCACGGTGTGTGTCCAAAATGTAAAAACCCCACGCTCTCTCAAGCGTGGGGTTTCTTTTTGGCGCAGACCTGTGGGGAACCTACCGGCTCCCCATCGGCGGGCGGATCGGCGGATCAGAAGTCTTCGGCGTCTACGTCGTAGTTGGCCGGTTCCCAGCGGATGGCCAGCAGGGCGATCAGGCCGGCCAGCGGGGCCAGGGCGATGACCCAGAACACCTTGGTGCTCAGCGCGGCGGCCAGCACCGGGAACAGGAACAGCGATGCCGTGGAGCTGGCGCGCATCAGCGTCTGGTTGAAGCCGACGCCCACGCCGCGCAGCGACGTCGGGTAGCTCAGCGAGGCATAGGTCATGGTGTGCGCGCCCGGGCCGAAGCCCTGGCCCAGCAGAAACACGGCCAGGAAGGCGATGGCGGCGACCACCTCGGGGGCGCCGTGGGGCTTGCCGACCAGCGCCAGGCCGATCAGCGCGGCGAGTTGGAAGGCGTAGCCGGTCACGGTCAGCTTCCAGGCGCCGGTCTTCGGCACCAGGTGCACGCCAATCAGGCCGCCGACGAAGGCGAACAGCAGGTTCAGCGCCAGCGAGACCAGGATCGTGGTCAGCATCGACTGCGCCAGGAAGCTGGCGATGATCACCGGCAGGCCGAACGCCACGGCGTTATAGGCGAACGACGAGGCAATCGACATCACCGTGGCCAGCACCGTGCGGCGCGCGTACACGCCCTTGAGCAGCAGCCCGTAGTTGCGCCACGAGGCGGGGCGCTTGGGCGGCTCGGCCACGGCGTCCGGGGCCACCACGGCGTCGATGCCGTAGGACTGGCGCAGGATCTTGGCGGCGCCTTCCAGGTCGCCCTGGTTGGCGGCCCACACCGGCGATTCGCTCATGTAGCGGCTGCGCACGGCGATGATGACCAGCGCCGGTACGGCGCCAAAGCCGAGGATGATGCGCCACAGCAGGTTGCTGTGCGATTCCGGCAGTACCGAGTAGCAGAGCAGCACTAATAGATAGGACACGCAGATGGCCGCGTACCAGGTGGGGCACCACATGGCCACCCGGGACGCCTTGTTGCCCTTGCCCTGGAGCTTGGAGAACTCGGCCAGGAAGGCCATGGCGACAGGGAGGTCGATGCCGACCCCCAACCCCATGACAAAGCGGGCGCCGGCCAGCACATATTCGTTCGGGGCCAGCGCGCAGGCGATGGCGGCCACGACGAAGAAGACCATGTCGGCCATGAACACGCGGTAGCGGCCGATGCGGTCGGTGAAATACCCGCCCAGGAACGCGCCGACGATGGCGCCGAACGTGATGGCCGACGCCACCATGCCGGTGCCGGCGGGCGACAGGTTGAATTCGCGGGTGACGTCCTTCAGGCCGAAGGCCAGGGCGCCGAGGTCATAGGCATCGAGGAAGATGCCGCCCAGCGCGATGGCCACGACGATGCGGGCATTGCTGACGGCGGCGCCGCCCTGGTTGACCAGCTTGGCCACATCGGCGGCGGAACGGATGGTCGCACGGGCGGGCGCGGCCGCCGGGGCGGCGGCCTGCGTCGCGGCGGGCGACAGAGCAAGATCGGCAGACATGATTGGGGGCGATTGAAAGAAAATTGCGCGTGGACCGGGCGCAACCGGCCCTGTCCGCAAGAAAAGACTGCCGAATGCTACGGGAAGCCGCTCCGCCGGCCAAATGCTTTGTTGTTATATCTTTAGATCATGATCGAAATGCGACGCCGGGAATGGCTCTCAAGGCATTTTCAGGCGCGGCGGACTATCATCGGCGGTTGTGAAAAACAGGAGACAAGGCATGACCCAAGGCATGACGCACGGAAGCAAAGTCGCACTGGTCACGGGCGCGGCCCGGGGTATTGGCAAGGCCGTGGCGCAGGCGCTGCTGGCCGATGGGTACCAGGTGGTGCTGGCCGGCCGGACCGCCGCCACGCTCGAGGCGCTGTCCGCCGAGGCCGCCGCTGCTGGCCAGACCGCGCTGGCCGTGCAGTGCGATGTGAGCGACCCGGCGTCGGTCGACCAGCTCTACGCCCGGGTGCGCGAGCGCTTTGGCCGGCTGGACGTGCTGTTCAACAACGCCGGCATCAACGCCCCGGCCATTTCCATCGATGAACTGTCGGTCGAGCAGTGGAAGGCCGTGGTCGATACCAACCTGACCGGCGCCTTCCTGTGCGCCCGCGGCGCGTTCGCGCTGATGAAGTCACAGGATCCGCGCGGCGGGCGGATCATCAATAACGGGTCGATCTCGGCCCACGCCCCGCGCCCGAACACGGTGCCCTATACGGCCACCAAGCACGCCATCACGGGGCTGACCAAGAGCCTGTCGCTCGATGGCCGCGCCTGGGACATCGCCTGTGGCCAGATCGACATCGGCAACGCCGGCACCGACATGGCCAACCGCATGGCGCGCGGCGTGCCGCAGGCCAATGGCGAGATTCGCCCGGAACCGCTGATGGATGTGGCGCACATCGCCAGTTCGGTCCTGCACATGGCCAACCTGCCGCTGGAGGCCAATGTGCAGTTCATGACCGTGATGGCCACCAAGATGCCGTTCGTCGGCCGTGGCTGAGCCGACCTGACCTGCCCGAAAGCGCCTAGTGGCGCGGCCCGCCCGGATGGGTAGCCGTGCGGCCCGCGCCCATGAAGGCGGCGGCGTCGGCGGCGGAGAAGCCGCGATGGTCGCGCGCGTCCGGGTTGGCGCCATGCGCGATCAGCAGATCGACGATGTCGGTGCGATTGAACATCGCCGCCGTCATCAGCGCGGTGCGGCCGTCCGGCGAGGCACCTTCCACATCGGCGCCGTGCGCAAGTAGCGCTTCAATCACTTCTGTATAGCCCTTGAACGCGGCGCCCGCCAGCGGCGTCTGGCCGGCCGCGTTGCGCAGATCCGGCGAGGCGCCGGCCTGGAGCAGGGCGCGCACGGTATCCACATGGCCGTGGTAGGCGGCCAGCATCAGCAGGCTGTCGCCCTTTTCATTGCGCAGGTTGGCCGGCATGCCGCGCGCGATCAGCGCCCCCAGCGCCGACGCGTCGCCCTGGCGCGCGAGGTCGAATACTTCGCCCAGTGCGGCCACCATGCGGGATTCCTCTTCCGCCGTCATGGTGCCGGTGGGGGTGGGTGGGGTCGATGTCTGGTCCATGGCGCTTTCCTGTTGTCCTGCCTTGCGGTATCCGGGCACCCCGGGGCCGCAGCCCCGGAGTGCCCGGTTGCTCCTTACTTCTGGCCTTCGATCCGCTCGATCGCGGCCGCCACGCCCTGGCCGTAGGCCGGGTCGGCCTTGGTGCAGTGCTCGATATGGCGCTGCTGGATATGGCGCGACACGCCCTTGATGGAGCGGGCCGTGTTATCGAACAGCACCTGCTGCTGGGCCGGCGTCATCAGGCGGAACAGGTCGCCCGGCTGCGAGAAGTAGTCGTCGTCCACGCGATGGTTCCAGTGGTCGGCGGTGCCTTCCAGCGTCAGCGGCGGCTCGCGGAAGTCCGGCTGCTCCACCCACTCGCCGCGCGTGTTCGGCTCGTAGGAGGTCTTGCCGCCCTGGTTGTCGTCGATGCGCATGCGGCCGTCGCGGTGATAGCTGTTCACGAACTTGGCGGCCTTCGGCGAGTTGACCGGGATCATCGAATGGTTCACGCCCAGGCGGTAGCGCTGGGTGTCGCCATACGAGAACAGGCGGCCCTGCAGCATCTTGTCCGGCGAGAAGCCGATGCCCGGCACGATGGTCGACGGCGCGAACGCGGCCTGCTCCACCTCGGCGAAATGGTTCTCGGGGTTGCGGTTCAGCTCCATCACGCCCACTTCGATCAGCGGGAAGTCCTTCTTCGACCAGATCTTGGTCAGGTCGAACGGGTTGACGCGGTACTTGCCCGCCTCGGCTTCCGTCATGATCTGGATGTACAGCTTCCAGCGCGGGAACTCGCCACGCTCGATGGCTTCGTACAGGTCGCGCTGGTGGTGCTCGCGGTCGCGGCCGGTCACCTCGGCGGCTTCGGCGTCGGTCAGGTTCTGGATGCCCTGCTCCGTCCGGAAGTGGAACTTCACCCAGTGGCGCTCGTAGTTGGCGTTGATGAAGCTATAGGTATGGCTGCCGAAGCCATGCATGTGGCGCCACGAACTGGGGATGCCCCGATCGCTCATGACGATGGTGACCTGGTGCAGCGCCTCGGGCAGGCCGGTCCAGAAGTCCCAGTTGTTGTCGGCGCTGCGCAGGCCGGTGCGCGGGTCGCGCTTGACGGCGTGGTTCAGGTCGGGGAATTTCAGCGGGTCACGCAGGAAGAAGACCGGGGTGTTGTTGCCCACCAGATCCCAGTTGCCTTCCTCGGTATAGAACTTCATCGCGAAACCACGGATATCGCGCTCGGCATCGGCCGCGCCGCGCTCGCCGGCTACCGACGAGAAACGCAGGAACAGCTCGGTTTTCTTGCCGATTTCAGAGAACAGCTTGGCGCGCGTGTACTGGGTGATGTCATGCGTGACGGTGAAGGTGCCGTAGGCGCCCGACCCCTTGGCGTGCATGCGGCGCTCGGGAATCACCTCGCGGTCGAAGTGGGCCAGCTTTTCCAGGAACCATACGTCCTGCAACAGGGCCGGGCCGCGCGGACCAGCGGTTTGAATGTTTTGGTTGTCGACGACGGGCGCGCCGAAAGCGGTCGTAAGCTTGTTCATGACATTTCCTTTGTGGGCAGGGGGTGTTGAAAAGCACTATCGCAGAACGACGGCACCAAGTCATATCGTATTGATCAATAACGGCGATAGGGGTCAGTCAATTCGAACGCGATGTCAGCGATTTCGGAGAACGGCTATCGTGCCGATAAAGGGCAGATACCCGCCATAACACCTTGGGATAGGACGTTTGAACCCAAGGATCATGGACGTCACACGGGCTGGCCATGTCCTATAGTTCAAGCCCGCAGTCCACCGGAGGCGAATCATGGCCACCTGGAAGCCCGACCCGAGCTTTTACCCGTCTCCGCGGCTGGCCGCCAAGGCGCCGCCCGAGACCCTGGCCTATGTGGCGATGTTCGACCCCGGGCGCCAGCAGCCGGACGGTATCGCCGTGGTGGACGTGGACCCCGGCTCGGCCACGTACGCGCAGATCGTCGGGCAGGTGACCATGACCCATGCCGGCGACGAACTGCACCATTTCGGCTGGAATGCCTGCTCATCCTGCCTGTGTCCCAACGCGCCCCACCCGCATATGGCACGGCGCTATCTCGTGGTGCCGGGCCTGCGTTCCTCCCGTATCTATATCCTCGATACCGGCCCGGACCCGCGCCAGCCGGCCATCTGCCGGGTGATCGAGCCCGAGGAACTGGCCGAGCGCACCGGCTACAGCCGCCCCCACACGGTGCATTGCGGCCCGGGCGGCATCTACGTGACGGCGCTGGGCAACGCCGAAGGCAAGGGCCCGGGCGGCATCGCCATGCTGGACGCCCAGAGCTTCGACCCGCTCGGCCAATGGGAGGTGGAGCGCGGTCCCCAGCATTTCGCCTATGACGGATGGTGGCACCTGGGCTATGACACGCTCGTGACAAGCGAGTGGGGCACGCCAGACATGATCGAGGACGGCCTGGTCGCCGACATCCTGCTCGGCGCGCGCTACGGCCGGAAGCTCCATTTCTGGGATTTCACCGGCCGCAGGCACCTCCAGGAGATCGATTTCGGCCCGGACTACCAACTGGTCTTCGAACTGCGCCCCGCGCACAACCCGACCAAGGCGTACGGTTTCGTCAACTGCGTGCTGTGCCTGAAGGACCTGTCCTCGTCGATCTGGACCTGGTACCGCGATGGCGACCAGTGGGCGGTCAAGAAGATCATTGACATCCCTGCCGAGCCGGCCGATCCGGACCAGCTCCCGCCGATGCTCAAGGGCTTCGGCGCCGTGCCGCCGCTGGTCACGGACATCGACCTGTCGATGGACGACCGCTTCCTCTACGTGTCCTGCTGGGGCACCGGGGATCTGCTCCAGTACGACGTCTCCGACCCCTTCGCCCCGAAACTCACCGGCAAGGTGCGGATTGGCGGCATCGTCTCGCGGGCCGGGCATCCGGGCGCGCCGGGCCGAAGCCTGAACGGCGGCCCGCAGATGGTGGAAGTCAGCCGGGACGGCCGGCGCGTCTATTTCACCAATTCGCTCTATGGTGCGGTCGATCCGCAGTTCTACCCCGAGGGGCTGGACGGCTGGATGGTCAAGCTCGATGCCGCGCCCGACGGCGGCATCGCCTTCGACCCGCGCTTCTTCCTCGACTGGCCGAAGAGCCATCGTCCGCACCAGGTGCGCCTGCAGGGCGGCGACTGCTCGTCGGATTCCTACTGCTTTCCCTAGCCTTCCCGGGGGGGCGCATGCAGACATGGACCGCAACATGGAATGCGTGGTGGCCATGGCTGACGATTGCCGCGCTGGGCCTGTTCCACGGCCTGAACCCGGCCATGGGATGGCTGTTCGCCGTGGCGCTGGGCCTGCACCGGGGCCAGCGCCGCGTGGTGCTGTGGTCGCTGGTGCCGATTGCGCTCGGCCACGCGGCGGCGGTGGCGCTGGCCGTGGGCGTGGCGCTCTGGCTGGGCAGCGTGCTGCCGCACACCGGCTTCGCGCGCGTGGCCGGCGCGGTGCTGCTGGGCTGGGCGATCTGGCACGTGGCGCGCGGGCACCGTATGCGCCCGCGCGTGGGCATGCGGGCCGGCATGCTGGGGCTGGCGGGCTGGTCGTTCCTGATGGCCGGCATGCACGGCGCCGGGCTGATGCTGGTGCCGGCGCTGATGCCGATCTGCGCCACGCCCGGGGCCACCCAGTTCGACGCCGCCGGCGCGCTCGGTCCCGCCATGCTGGCGCTGGGCCTGCACACGGCGGCGATGCTCGCGGCCATCTGCGCCGTGGCGCTGGTGGTCTACGATCGCGTCGGCGTGGCCTTCCTGCGCACCGGCTGGGTCAATCTGGACTGGATCTGGACCGCCGCGCTGGGTCTCTGCGGGGTGGTGCTGCTGGTGCTGTGATCAATTCCGGTTGCCGAAGCGCGCCAGCAAGTGCCAGACTTTCTTCAAGTGCTGGGGATCGTGACGGCCCGTGCGGGCGGCGGCGCCGATCGTGGCCGGGGTGAGCGGCTCGCTGCCGGCCAGTGTCGCGGCCAGTGTCGCGGCCAGTGTCGCGGCCAGTTCGGCGATGTGGGCGCCGCGATAGTCAGGCTGGGCGCGCAAGTCATCGGCGGTTGCCGAGAAACCCGCATGCCATGCCACCGGGCAGGGCAGGGCGCGGGCCAGCGTCTCGGTCTCGGTGCCCCGGTACGACGGGTCCAGCACGAGCGCCTCCACGTCGCGCGCCAGCACCAGCGGGCCGTGTACATGCGCTTCTATATAGTGGTCGAGCGGATCGTCCGGCGGCGCGGCGCGCAGCCGGTCTACCAGATCCAGCCGTTCGGCCACGCCGAAATGCACCGGATCGAACACGCTGTCCGGGTAGCAGAAGGTGGTCCGCGCCAGCACGCCCGCCGCCAGCCGCAGATGGCAGGCGCCAAAGCGTGGTGAGCCCCCCTCGGGCCGATGGCGATGGTTGAGCGCGCCGTACTTGGGGCGGTCGGCCGGCGGCGCGGCGTCGTAGGCCTGGCCGAACATGCGGCTTTCCCAGTGCCAGCGGTCCCCGTCGGGGTGGGCGGTCAGCCCGCCGTTGCTGGTGCCGGTCTCGAACTGGGAGCGATAGACGCCGTCGGCGGCCATGGCCGCGAGCAGCGGCACGCCGGCGTGGAGCCGGTCCGGGTGGAAATTGAGCGTGACGCGCCAGTCTGGGTGCAGCGGCGCGCCGTGGCTGCGCGCGGCCACATGGGCCAAGGCGTGGGCGGCGGGGTCGTCCGGGAACATTGGCGGATCCGGGGGTGCCGGCAAGGCGGCGATCGGCCGATTGTAGCGGCGCTGCGGTGCAGCAATTGTCGGCGCGACACCGACAGCCACGGCGCCCGTCGCACGGTACGATAAAGCGCCCTGGCCGGCATCCCTGCTGGCGGGGGGCCGGGACGCCTGCCGCCGCGCCCGCCCGCTTTCATCCCATCGATCCTGCCGGTATGCAACCGACTTCCCTGCAACGCTTCCTGTTTGGCACGATCCTGGTGCCTGTCTCGCTTGCCGTGGTCTTCGCGGCGGACGCGTTCACGCCGCTCGGCCTGGCCGCGTGGTTGTTCTACCTGATCCCGATCTGCCTGTCGCTCTATTCGGACAACCCGCGCCTGCCGCTGATCACCGCGGCGGTCAGCTCCGTACTGCTGGCGATTGGCTACGTGGTCTCGCCGCCCGGCGCCGCGCCCGTCGTCGCCATCACCAACCGCTCCATCGGCCTGCTGGTGAACTGGTTCCTGGCCGTGGTGATCTACCGCTACCTGGTGGGCCAGGGCGCCATCCAGCGGCTGATGTGGGTGCAGCAGGCCCAGGTGCGGATTCACCAGGAGGTGCGCTCGGCGCAGTCGGCCGGCAATGTTGGCGATGCGCTGGTGCGCGCGCTGGCGCAGGCGCTAGATGCCCACGTGGGCGTGGTCTATCAGTGCGTGGATGGCAACCTGCACCGGCTGGCCACCTGGGCATTGGCCGATGCGGACCGCGCGCCGGCCACGCTGGCGCCCGGCGAGACGCTGGCCGGACAGGCCGTGACCGAGAACCGCGTGATCGCCGTGGGCGGGCTGCCGGCCGACTATCTGCCGGTGGCCTCCGCACTGGGCCGCACGCGCCCCACCGAGATCGTGGCCGCGCCGCTGACGGCCGAGGGCGAGGTCGTCGGCGTGATCGAACTGGGCTTTATCACGTCCCGGCGCGGGACTGCCGATGTGGTGGAACTGCTTGAGCGCATCGGTGAGCCAGTCGGCATGACGCTGCGCGCCGCGAGCTACCGGGGCCGGCTGGAGCACCTGCTCGGCGAGACCCAGCGCCAGAGCGAGGAACTGCAGGTCCAGCAGGAGGAGCTGCGCGTCTCCAACGAGGAACTGGAGGAGCGCGGCCGCGCGCTGATGGACTCCCAGGCGCGGCTGGAAACCCAGCAGGCGGAACTCGAACAGACCAACGTCCAGCTGGAGGAGCACACGCAGCGGCTGGAGACGCAGAAGCGCGAGATGCTCGCCTTCCAGGCCGAACTGGCCGCCAATGCGCGGGCGCTGGAGCGTTCGAACCAGTACAAGAGCGAGTTCCTGGCGAATATGTCGCACGAGTTGCGCACGCCGCTGAACAGCGCGCTGATCCTGGCGAAGCTGCTGCAGGAGAACAAGGACGGCACGCTGACCGACGAGCAGGTCCGCTACGCGGCCACCATCCACGCGGCCAATACCGACCTGCTGAACCTGATCAACGACATCCTCGACCTCTCCAAGATCGAGGCCGGCCATCTGACGATTGAACCGGAGCCGGTGGAACTGGACACCTTCACCGCCCGGATTTCGCAGATGTTCGACCATGTGGGCGAGCAGAAGGGCGTGGCCTTCCGCGTGGAGCGGATGCCGGGCCTGCCTGACGCCATCGTCACGGACAGCCAGCGCCTGCAGCAAATCCTCAAGAATCTGCTATCCAATGCCTTCAAGTTCACCGAGAAGGGCTCGGTCACGCTGGCGCTGGTCGCGCAGGGCGACGATGCGATCCGCTTCGAGGTGCGCGACACCGGCATCGGCATCCCGAAGGACAAGCAGCAGGTCATCTTCGAAGCCTTCCAGCAGGCCGACGGCACCACCAGCCGCCGCTACGGCGGTACCGGGCTGGGTTTGTCGATCTCGCGCGAGCTGGCGCGGCTGCTGGGCGGCGCGATTGCCGTGGCGAGCGAGCCGGGGGAGGGCAGCGTGTTTTCGCTGACCGTGCCGCGCACGCTGGTGGCGGATGCCGCCACGCAGGCCGGGCTGGTCACACCGCCGGCCGCCCCCGAGCGGGTTCAGGCCCCGCCGTCGCAGGCCATGCCGCTGCCGCCCATGGCACGGCCCGCGCCGATTCCGGCCCCGGAGGCGTCCGAAGGCGGGCCGGGCCCATCGCCGTCCGGCTATCCGCAGCCGATTGCCGACGACCGCGACCATCGCACGCGCGGCAATCGCCTGATCCTGGTCGTGGAAGACGATATCGACTTCGCCGGCATCCTCTACGACCTCGCCCACGAGCTGGATTTCGACTGCATCCACGCCACCACGTCGAGCCACGGGCTGGAGCTGGCGCGCCACCACCAGCCCTGCGGCATCCTGCTCGACGTGGCGCTGCCAGACCAGTCGGGCCTGACGCTGCTGGACTGGCTCAAGCACGACCCGGCCACGCGCCACATCCCCACGCACCTGATCTCGGTCAGCGACCACGCCGAAGCGGCGCTGCATCGCGGCGCCATCGGCTACACCTTCAAGCCGAGCGAGCGCAACAAGCTGGCCGAGGCGATGCGGGGGCTGGAGGCGCGCATGGCGCCGGGCCAGCGCCGCGTGCTGGTGATCGAAGATGACCCGGCGCTGCGCGAGAGCATCCGCGCGCTGCTGCAGTCGGTCCAGGCCGAGATCGTTACCGCCGGCAGCGTGGCCGGCGCGCGCGAGGCGCTGGCCGGCGCCGCGTTCGACTGCGTGGTGATGGATATGGTGCTGCCGGACGGCACCGGCCACGACCTGCTGGCCCACATGGCCAGCGATGGCGCCGGGCAGATGCCGCCGGTCATCGTCTACACCGGGCGGCAGCTCTCGGCCGAGGACGAGCAGCGCCTGCGCCGCTATTCGAAGTCGATCATCATCAAGGGCGCGCGCTCGCCGGACCGGCTGCTGGACGAGGTGACGCTGTTCCTGCACAGCGTGGAGTCCCAGCTGCCGCCCGAGCAGCAGCGCATGCTGCGCGCCGCGCGCAGCCGCGACGACGCCTTCGACGGCCGCAAGCTGCTGCTGGTGGAGGACGACGCGCGCAATATCTTCGCGCTGTCCAAGGTGATCGAGCCGCTCGGGGCCACCGTGGAGATCGCCCGCAGCGGGCGCGAGGCGCTGGACATGCTGGCGCGCCACAAGGACGTGGACCTCGTCCTGATGGACATCATGATGCCGGAGATGGATGGCATCACGGCCATGCGCCATATCCGCCAGATGCCCGAGTACGGGCGGCTGCCGATCATCGCGCTGACCGCCAAGGCGATGCCGTCCGACCGCGAGGCGTGCCTGCGCGCCGGGGCGAACGACTACATCGCCAAGCCGATTGATGTGGATCAACTGCTGTCCCTGTGCCGCGTATGGCTCCACGAAAGTTGAAGACCCCGGACACCGCGCCGCTGCCGCCGCTGTCGTTACCGCTGCCCGTGCCGGTGGTGGATCGCGGCGAGACGGCGCTGCCCGACGCCAATTTCGAGATCGAGCTGGAACTGCTGCTGGAGGCGATCTTCCGCAAGTACCAGCACGATTTCCGGCACTACGCGCGGGCCTCGGTGCGGCGGCGGCTGCAGCAGGCGCTGCACGACCTGGGCTTTGCCACGTTGTCGCAACTCCAGGACCGCATGCTGCGCGACCCGGCACTGTTCGCGCGCATGCTGCAGTACCTGACGGTGCAGGTCAGCGAGATGTTCCGGGACCCCTCCTACTTCCGTGCCATCCGCGAGCACGTGGTGCCGGTGCTCCAGACCTACCCGTCGGTCAATGTCTGGGTGGCCGGGTGCAGCAGCGGCGAGGAATTGTGGTCGCTGGCCATCCTGTTCGAGGAGGAGGGGCTGGCCGAGCGTACGGTGTTCTACGCCACCGACATCAACCCTGACGCGCTGGCCATCGCCCGGGCGGGTGTGTACGATGCGGGGCGCCTGCGGGCGTTCGGCGCCAACTACCTGGCGGCGGGCGGGCGGCGCTCGCTCTCGGACTACTATCATGCAGCCTATGGAAAGGCCAAGTTCAGCGCCGGGCTGATCCGCCAGTCGGTGTTTGCCGACCATAGCCTGGCCACCGACAGCGTGTTCCAGGAGGCTCAGCTGATCTCCTGCCGCAATGTGCTGATCTATTTCGACCGTGCGCTGCAGGACCGCGCCATCGGCCTGTTCCACGACGCGCTGGCGCGGCGCGGCTTCCTGGGGCTGGGCAGCAAGGAGAGCCTGCACTTCAGCGCCCACGCCGGGGCTTTCGAGCCACTGGTGCCGCGCGAGCGGCTGTACCGCAAGCTGTGAAGGAGGCGCGATGGCAGGGCTGATCGATGCACAAGGGCATGCCGGATGCGCCGCCGTGGTGATTGGCGCGTCGGCCGGCGGCGTCGAGGCGTTGTCCGTGCTGCTGCCGATGGTGCCGGCGGGCTTCCGGCCGGCGCTGCTGATCGTGATGCACCAGCATCCGAACCAGCCCAGCCTGCTGCCCGAGCTGTTCGGCGCGCGCTGCGCGCTGCCCGTGTGCGAGGCCGAGGACAAGATGCCGGTGCGGCCGGGCCATCTCTACCTGGCGCCGCCGGACTACCACCTGCTCGTGGAGCGGGTACCGGGGGCGCCCGAGGACGTGGAACTGGCGCTCTCCGTGGAGCCGCCGGTGCGCTTCTCGCGGCCCTCCATCGACGTGCTGTTCGAGTCGGCGGCGGTGGCGTGGCGTGACCGGGTACTCGGCGTGCTGCTCTCGGGCGCCAACGACGATGGCGCGCGCGGCCTGGCGATGATCCGCGCGGCAGGTGGCCGGGCGTGGGTGCAGTCGCCGGACAGCGCCGCCGTGGAAACCATGCCGCAGGAGGCCATCGACCGTGGCGCGGCAGACCGCGTGCTGACACTGGAACAAATCGGCCAGCGCCTGGCCCAGTTTTCTGAATGACCCTGACCATGCAAGCTCCGATCAAGATCCTCGCCGTCGACGACATCGCCGCCAACCTCACCGCCCTCGATGCCGTGCTGGCCAAGCCCGATGTGCAGATCGTCCACGCCAATTCCGGCGCGCAGGCGCTGGAACTGCTGCTCGAGCACGACTTCGGGCTGGCCATCCTCGACGTGCACATGCCCGAGATGGACGGCTTCGAGCTGGCCGAGCTGATGCGCGGCAGCAAGCGCACCAGCCATATCCCCATCCTGTTCCTGACGGCGGCCGGAGAGGACAGCGCGCGGGCATTCCGCGGCTACGCTTCCGGCGCGGTCGATTTCCTGTTCAAGCCGATCGACGCGCGCGTGCTGGCGGCCAAGGTCGACGTATTCGTGCAGCTGGCCCGGCAGAAGCAGCAGCTGGCCGAACAGCTGGAAACCGCCCAGCAACTGCTCAAGACCAACGAGATGCTGATGGCGGTGCTTGCGCACGACCTGCGTACGCCGCTGTCGGCGATCATCGCGTCGGCGTCGTTCCTGGGGCGGTTCGGGGGCGAGGAGAAGCTCAAGCCGGCCACCGACCGCATCTCGCGCAGCAGCCAGCGCATGGCGCGCATGGTGGATCAGCTGCTGCACGTGGCGCGGCTGCACGGCGGGCGCGTCAAGCTGGAGCCGCGCCAGGAAGACCTGCGCGCGATCTGCGCGGCCATTGTCGATGAGTGCGAGGCGTCGCACGGCAAGGAGCGCGTGGTACTGGAAACCGTGGGGGATACGCTGGCGACCATCGATCCGGACCTGATCTCGCAGGTGCTATCGAACCTCGTCGGCAATGCCCTGCATCATGGGGACCCGGCGGTGCCGGTGGTCGTGGCCGTGGATGGCACGGCGGCCGAGCGCCTGGCGGTAACGGTGACCAATGGCGGGGTGATCGATGGGGCGACCCTGCCGCATGTCTTCGAGGCGTTCCGCTCGGGCGGCGGCGACAGCGCCGAGGGGCTGGGCCTCGGGCTCTATATCTCGCGGGAGCTGGCCGCGTTGCACGGCGGAAGCGTCGAGGCCGCTTCGTCGGCGGCCCTGGGCACCACGGTCTTCACCGTGACGCTGCCCCGCGCGTGCTGCGGGACGCAGGGGATCATCCAGCCGGCCTAGCCAGCCACCTCCCTCGGATCATGGCCGTAGCTGTCGCGTTCGCGGATCTTGCCGTCGACGCCATGGATCAGCAACTCCACTTTCTGGCGCCGGGCCAGGCCGGTGCCGGCCTGAATGGCCTCGTCCTGCGTGGCATGGTGAGACTCGGCGTAGCGGGCGCCCTCGTGGATCACGTCCCAACCGGAGCCGTGCGGCACGACATGGAGGTTGGTCTGCATGATGGTTCTCCGGGATCGTATGGTCTTTCCATTATGGCTGCCATGGCGCAGAGCACAATCCGGCGCTGTCTGACAGGCCACCCACGCCACCCACGCCACCCACGCCACCCGGGAAGCACCGCACGGGCGGCGTGCGCATCGCTTGTGTCCGGGGCGTGACGGTTTACCGTGCCTTTTCGGGGCGCCCTTATATATTCTTGTAGGGAAAACAACGCGCAGGAGACACAGCCATGCAAGCGAGGTTTGCGCGCGGCATTGCGCAGATGCCACTGACGGTGGCGGCCCGGGAATCCCTGCTGGCGGAGAAGGCCGCCATGCCCGAGGTCGGCGACCTGGTGACGGTTTGCAGCCAGGATATGGAAACCGAGTTCAGCGTCCGCCTGACGGCGGTGGCCGGACCCGAGCTTTGGTACGGCGTGATTCATGCCATCACGCGCGGTGCCGAGATGCTGGTCGTGGCCGAGGGCCTGGAGCTGGACGACGTGGTCAGCGTGCGGCGCCAGGAGATCGCCTCGGTGGTCAAGGCCAACCACCACCATTGATCGTTCCCGCCGGGAGCGGGTATGCTGCGGATGCACATCCATCCGTCGCCCCCGCTTTATGTCTTCCGCCTACACCACGCAAGCTTCCACCCCCGTCTTCATTGCCGGCCCCGCCGGCCAGATCGAAACCCTGCTCGACACCCCCGCCGGCCCGCCCGTCGGCATTGCCGTGGTGGCGCACCCCCACCCGGGGCAGGGCGGCACCGCCGAGCACAAGATCCCCCAACTGCTGGCGCGCACGCTCCAGGCCCATGGTTTCGTGACGATGCGGCCGAACTACCGGGGCGTGGGGCAGAGCGAGGGCGCCTACGATGGCGGCCCCGGCGAGTCCACCGATGTGGAAGCGGTGCTGCGCCATCTGCAGGCCGAGTATCCGGGCCTGCCGGTGGCGCTGGCCGGGTTCTCGTTCGGTGCCTTCGTGCAGACGCTGATGGTGGCGCGGCTGACGGCGGCGGGAGACGCTGCGGCGGAATCGATCCAGCATCTGATCCTGACCGGCATGCCGGCTGGCGCGCTGTCCGAGACGCTGTCCTACGACACCCCGCCCGTGCCGGCCCACACGCTGGTGGTGCATGGCGAAAAGGACGAGCGCGTGCCGCTGATCAACGTCTTCGACTGGGCCCGCCCGCAGGAGCTGCCGGTGGTGGTCCTGCCGGCCGCCGGGCATTTCTTCACCGGCAAGCTGCCGGGGCTGCGCAGTGTGGTGGAGGGGTACCTGCGCCGGCCTACCTGATGGTCATCGCTCAGAACTGGTAGACCACCGAGATATCCCCCGTCAGGTTGGTCGTCCGCTGCACGATCGGGCTGTTCTTGGCATCGCCCACCAGCGCCGATACCCCGAAGTCCGCCGTGGCGAACCAGTGCTTGTTGATGAACCAGATGGCCGAGACGCCGCCGCCATAGGACTTGATCCCGCCGCTGGCACGGTATTCCGGGTGGCCGGAGCGCGCCGCCTGCTCGGGCGTCACGCCGAACCAGCGCCCCATGTAGGCCGAGTCGGCCACCGTCATGGTCGGGCCGGCGAACCAGAAGAATTTCTCGGAGCTGCCCGGCAGCGGCATATAGGCGCCCAGGTCGCCAATCCAGCCGTTGGCGCCGCCGAACTGGCGCCGCGCATTGGCGCGGATCACCAGCGGGAACGACTTCGACACCACGTAATCGACAAACAGCTTGGTCTCCGCCGCCATGCCGATATTGCCCATGCCGGCCAGGTTGTCGTGGTCCTTCTTCTCGCGGCGGCCCAGGTCGTAGGTCAGGGCGATGCCCGCGCGCCAGTGGTCGTTGGAGACGATGTTCCAGCCCAGCCCTTCGCCGGTGGACATGAAGAACTTGTCGGCGTAGCGGATGTCGATGGTCGGCCCGCCGAAGACGTAGTAGTCGTGCGCGCCGTCGTAGCGCGGCCGCACGGTCATGGCCGCGCCGAGCCGGAATTTCCAGCCCTCGGGCTGGCCCTGGAACATTTCCACCAGCGGCACGCCCACCGAGTACTGCCACTCGGCCAGCGGCGCGGGCGTCTGCGCCCTGACGGCCGGTGCATGCAGCAGGGCCAGCGCTAGCATCAGCGCGGTCAGCCAACCCGCCAGCGGCGAGTGGGGTTCCGGATGTCTGGACACGTCAGGGTCCTCCCGTTGATTGTTGTGGTTCGCATGACGGCAAATCATCTTTTCACCGGCGCGCCGCCCACGCAACTTCCTCGAATCCCACAAGCGTGTAGGAAGGACGCCGATTTCACCGGCGGCCCCCGTTGCCTACCATCCAGTCACCGTGGCCGCATCTTAGTCGCGGTCAGCCAGTTCGTCCGTACGCCAGTCGCGCCGCATCACCAGGAACGTAAAGGAGGTGGACCAGCCGATCAGCATCAGCCCCACCAGCGGCTGCACCGACGCCACCAGGCGCAACTGGCCCATCGGGATGATGTCGCCGATACTTTGCGTAGTGAAGGTCTCCAGCGAGAAATAGACATAGGCCGCTACGCCATGGTCGTGCAGGCCCTTGAGTTCGCCGATGCCGAACACGTCCGCCCCGAGCCAGTAGCCGGAACTGAACAGCACGGCTTCCAGCACGTGGGCCAGGATGATGAGCAGGATCATCACGCCGATGTTGACCTTGCCGCTCCAGTGGCGCGGGTGCATGGCCGAGATCAGGCGCAGGGCTTCGTAGTGCACGGCCACGCAGACGATGGTCAGTGTGGCGGTGATCAGGATCGCAATCAGGTAGGGGGAGGCCGTGGCGTCCATGGTCGGCAAGGGTGGTTTTCTGGCGCGGTGTTTCCCGGCAGACTATAGAAGCGCCCGCACGCTGACAATGCACCATGCGGCGCATGCCAGAAAAGTGAAGAAAGAGAAACATGCGGGAAACCGGAGGCTCCATGAAGAACACGGTGGGCAACGTGCCGCCGCTCCATGCCGAGGGCATCGCCCCTGCCTTCCTCGCCGGGGGCGGCGAGATGGGCGCGCTGATCCGTGCGCACGACTGGTCGCGCACGCCGCTGGGCGCGCCCGAGACCTGGCCGCAGAGCCTGAAGACGGCCATCCGCATCATGCTGACCTCGCGCCAGCCGATCTGGGTGGGCTGGGGCGCCGACCTCCGCTTCTTCTACAACGACCCGTACAAGGCGATCATCGGCGGCAAGCATCCGGCGTCGCTGGGGGAGCCGACCGAGCGCGTCTGGAGCGAGATCTGGCCAGAGATCGGGCCGATGCTGGACGCGGCCATGGAGGGCAGCGAAGGCAGTTTCGTCGAGCAGAAGCTGCTGATCATGGAGCGCAACGGCTACCCGGAGGAGACCTACTACACCTTCTCCTACAGCCCGGTGCCCGACGATCACGGCGGCACGGGCGGCATCATCTGCGCCAACAGCGACGACACCGAGCGCGTGGTGGCCGAGCGCCAGCTGAAGCTGCTGCGCGAGCTGGCCTCGTCGGCTACCAATGCCCGTTCCTGGGACGAAGCGTGCGCGCTGAGCCTGCGCGCGCTGGGCGCCAATCCGTACGACATTCCCTTCGCGCTGCTCTATCTGGGCGAGCGCGGCGCCGGCACGGCCACGCTGTGCGGCCACCATGGCATCGAAGTGGGCCACCCGGCCGCGCCGGCGGAGATCCCCGCCGGCGGCGAGGCCGCCTGGCCGTTTGCCCAGGTGCTGGCGCGGGGCGAAGTGGTGCTGGTGGACGACCTGTCCACCCGCTTCGGGGCGACACTGCCCGGCGGCGCGTGGCAGTTCGCGCCGCGCCACGCGGCCGTGGTGCCGGTCACGCCTTCGGGCGAAACCACGCGTAGCGGCGTGCTGGTGGTGGGCCTGAACCCTTGCCGGCTGTTTGGCGAACGCTACCGCGCCTTTCTTGACCTCGTGGCGGGCCAGATCGGCCAGGCCATCAGCTACGCGCACGCCTATGAGGAAGAGCGCCGCCGCGCCGAGGCGCTGGCCGAGATCGACCGCGCCAAGACCACGTTCTTCTCGAATATCAGCCATGAGTTCCGCACCCCGCTGACGCTGATGCTGGGGCCGCTCGAAGAACTGCTGAACCGCGCGGACGAGACGGCCCAGGTCAACCCACGCGACGACGCCGACCGCCAGCTGGTGGAGATCACCCACCGCAACGGCCTGCGGCTGCTGAAGCTGGTCAATGCGCTGCTCGATTTCTCACGGATCGAGGCCGGCCGGGTGCAGAAGCACCCCCAGCCGACCGACCTGCCCGCGTTCACGGCTGAACTGGCCTCGCTGTTCCGCTCGGCCATCGAGGGCGCCGGCCTGCAGCTGGTCGTGGAATGCGCGCCGCTGGGCTTCCCGGTGGCGGTGGACCGCGACATGTGGGAGACCATCGTCCTGAACCTGCTCTCCAACGCGTTCAAGTTCACCTACACCGGGGCGATTGCGGTGGCGGTGCGCGAGGCGGAAGACGGCGGCGTGGAACTGAGCATCCGCGATACCGGCATCGGCATTGCGGCGGATGAGCTGCCCCGGCTGTTCGAGCGCTTCCACCGGGTGTCCGGCGCGGTGGGCCGGTCGATCGAGGGGAGCGGCATCGGCCTGGCGCTGGTGCTGGAACTGGTGCGCCTGCACGATGGCGTGATCCGCGTGGAAAGCGAGGTGGGCGAAGGCACGTGCTTCGTGGTTACGCTGCCGCGCACGGCCCGGGCGGCCGTGCCGCAGCCGGCTGCACCCGGGGCTGCGTCAAACCTGTCGACACACGCCAGCCAGCAGGCGCTGGCCTACGTGGAAGCCGCGCGGCGCTGGACCCCCGAGGCAGAGGCGATGCCGGCTGCGGCGCTGGCCATGCTCGCGCCTCCGCCGGACGCGGTGCCCGGCGCGGTACGCGGGCATGTCATGGTGGTCGATGACAACGCCGACCTGCGCGAATACATGCGCCGCATCCTGGGCGCGGCCGGCCACACGGTGGAGGTGGCGGCCGATGGCCAGGAGGCGCTGGACATGGCCCGCACGCACGCGCCGGACCTGATCGTCTCGGACGTGATGATGCCGCGCCTGGACGGCTTCGCCCTGGTGCAGGCCGTGCGCGCCGACGCGGCGCTGCGCGAGACCCCCGTGGTGCTGCTCTCCGCCCGCGCGGGCGAGGAAGCGCGCGTCAGCGGCCTGGCCACCGGCGCGGATGACTACCTGACCAAGCCGTTCACCTCGCGCGAGCTACTGGCCCGCGTGGCCAGCAATCTCCAGTTGTCGCACCTGCGCCGCACCACGGAACGCCGCCTGCGCGAGGAAATCGCCATGCGCACCCGGGCGCAAGAGGCGCTGCGCGAGCTGAACAATTCGCTCGAACGCCGCGTGGCCGAGACCGTGGCGGACCGCGACCGCCTCTGGGAGCTGAGCGAAGACCTGCTGATGGTGGCCAGCTTCGACGGCGTGCTGGAACGCTTCAGCCCGTCCTGGCGGCGCACGCTCGGCTACGCCGACAGCGCGCTGCTGGGCCGCTCGTGCATGGCCTTCGTCCACCCGGACGACCTGGTGGCGGTGACTGAGCAGATGATCGCGCTGCGCCACGATGGCACGGCGGTGCGCTACGAATGCCGCATGGCGCGGGCCGATGGCGGGCTGCGCTGGGTGGCCTGGACGCTCACGGTGGACCCCGCCACGGGCCGCATCCACGGCGTGGGCCGTGACGTCACCAGCGACAAGGAAGCCGCCGATGCCCTGCGCCATGCCGACGAGGCGCTGCGCATGGCGCAGAAGATGGAAGCCATCGGCAAGCTGACCGGCGGCGTGGCGCACGACTTCAACAACCTGCTCCAGGTGATTGGCGGCAACCTGCAACTGCTGGCGCGCGATGTATCCGGCAACGAGCGCCCCGAGGCGCGTGTGCGCAACGCGCTGGCCGGGGTGGCGCGCGGCGCCAAGCTGGCATCGCAATTGCTGGCGTTTGGCCGGCGCCAGCCGCTGGCGCCGAAGGTGGTGAACCTGGGCCGCTTTATCCGCGGGCTGGACGACATGCTGCGGCGGGCGCTTGGCGATGGCATCGAGATCGAGACCGTGGTGGCGGGCGGCCTGTGGAATACGCTGGTGGACCCGTTCCAGGTGGAAAACGCGCTGCTGAACCTGGCGATCAACGCGCGGGACGCGATGAGCGGCCACGGCCGGCTGACCATCGAGGCCGGCAACGCGGTGCTCGACGATGCCTACGCCCGCCGCAACGCCGACGTGGCGCGCGGCCAGTACGTGATGGTGGCGGTGACCGATACCGGTACGGGCATGTCGCCCGAGATCCAGGCGCAGGTTTTCGAGCCATTCTTCACCACCAAGCCCGAGGGGCAGGGCACCGGGCTGGGCCTGAGCATGGTGTACGGCTTTGTCAGGCAGTCCGGCGGGCATGTGAAGATCTACAGCGAGGCGGGGCAGGGCACCACGGTGCGGCTCTACCTGCCACGCGTGCGCGAGGAGGAAGACCTCGAGACCGATGTGGATGCCGGGCCGGCAGGCGGCGGCACGGAAACCGTGCTGGTGGTGGAGGACGACGAGGACGTGCGCGCCACCGTGGTGGATATGCTGGCCAGCCTGGGCTACCGCGTGCTGAAGGCGCGCGACGCGCTGAGCGCGCTGGCCATCGTCGAGAGCGGCGTGCCGGTGGACCTGCTGTTCAGCGATGTGGTCATGCCCGGCCCGCTGCGCAGCACGGAAATGGCGCGCAAGGTGCGCGAGCGGCTGCCCGGCATCGCGGTGCTGTTCACCTCGGGCTATACGGACAACGCCATTGTCCACAGCGGGCGGCTCGACGAGGGCATCGAACTGCTGAGCAAGCCGTACACGCGCGAGGCGCTCGCGCGCAAGGTGCGCCATGTGCTGGTGAGCGGCGGGGCCGAACTGGGCCCGGCGCCGGCTGAGGCGCCGGCTTCGATCGCCATGGGGGTGCCTGATACGCCACCCTCGATGCAACTGGCGCCGCAGCGCATCCTCTTTGTCGAAGACGACGCACTGGTGCGTGCCAGCACCGCGGAGCTGATGCGGACCTTCGGGCTAAGCGTGGTGGAAGCGAGCACCGATGCCGAGGCAATGGCCGTGCTGCGCGAGGGGCCGGTCGATGTATTGCTGACCGATGTGGGGCTGTCCGGCGCCTCCGGCGTGGACCTGGCGATGGATGCCTGCCGGCTGCAACCGGCGCTGCGGGTGATCTTCGTGAGCGGTTACGACGTGGTGCTCACGCCCGTGCAGCGTGCCGCATTGCCAAACGCGGTCACGCTGCGCAAGCCCTACGCGCTGCCGGCGTTCATCGGCGTCTTGCAGGGCTGACCGGAACCGGTCCTGTGGCGAAGGGGGGGCGGCGCTCAGATCAGCGTCTGCGCGACCACGGCGGCGGCGGAACCGCTCGCCACGACGACGGCCACCCAGCCGCCTACGAGTACTGCACTGTTACGGAAAGTCATGATGGACTCCAGGAATGACAACCCGGAGCCCGCCTCGGGGAGCCCCGAGGCTACTGCTCCGTTTGTCTGACGTACTTCCAATCCGCCGTCATCGGGCGGGACTCAGGCGTTGGCGCCTTCGGTGAACGGGTCAAACTTGCCTTGGCGGGCACCATCCAGGTACGGATCAGCGGTGCGGGCCGGGCTGGCCGAGACACCGGTGCGATCCAGGCCGGCTACCGTGCGGGCACCTTCGCTGAACGTGTCGAACCTGCCTTGGCGGGCGCCGTCCAGGTACGGGTCGGCGGTGCGGGCCGGGCTGGCCGAAACACCGGTACGATCCAGGCCGGCAACGGTGCGGGCACCGTCGGTGAACGGGTCAGCCTTGCCAACGCGGGCACCATCGACATACGGGTTGCGCGGTTCGTTCACGCCGCTGGCGCGGGCGCCATCGGTGAAGGCGTTGCGGGCGTCGTTCACGCGGTAGCTGTAGCCGTAGACTTCACCGGTCTTGTTGGCGGGAGCGGCTTGCGCAGCGCCAGTCACGAAGGCGGCGGCGAGGGCGGCGGCGGTAAGGATGGTCTTGGCGTTCATGGTGTAGCTCCTTGTCTTCGTTGGGCCGGGCGATCTCGGTTGGAGGTGGATCACGGGGCCGTCGGTGCTGCGTTGTTTTGCTGCATTGTGGCTGTCTTTTCTTTTGCTGCTATCTACTGGTAGGTAGATTTTCAGGGCTAAAAAAAAGACCGCCTTCCGGTACTGATCGACAACTTGTACTGCGTGGACGGGTACTGCATCGCGGGGCTTGTTTCTGTTTGCCGGGTGGTGCAGCGGCGTCCATGGCTCGAATAGTATCTACTACTAGATAGACAAGCAAGGACTTTTTGCGCCGCGCAATCGTATTTCGTTGGAAAAATGGGCGATTTGCCTCGTCAGGCTGGATGGTGTGATGACTTAAGTCATTGATTTGACGACCTAATCACAAAGGTTCCATCCCACCATCCTGGGAGTTAGAGTAAATGCTCTAGCCTCGTAGATCCTTTGCATTGCGCTGCGCAACGAGCGCTTGGAGCAACGTCCGCGTCTGCTCGCGGATCACTTCCTGCACCCGGGCGGTCTCGGCTTCGCCGAAAGCGTCCCAGTTCAGCGCCTTGAGCACGTGGCGGCGCATGACCTTGAAGGCTGCCACCTGACTGTCGATGGCGATGGTGCGGATGCGCGTCGCCTCGTCCGTGGCCGGCTGGCCGGTCAGGCGCCCGATTACCTGTGATGTCACCGCGAAAATGCGGCGGTTGATGCCCGCGTCGATGCGCTCGAACGCGGCGGGCGGCCCGAGCCCCGCGCGCTCACGCGCCATGAACTGGCGCCAGTGGTCGGTGTCCGGGCATTCATGCAGGAAGGTGGTGAAGCGCAGCTGCAGGCCCAGGTAGGCGTCGATCAGCTCGGCGTCGGTGGCATCCGGGCGGGCCACGACGGCCTCGGCGGCGATCACCACATCGGCCAGCAGACCCCAGGCGCGGTCAACGAAGTAGTCGATGCACGCCAGGTACACCCCTTCCTTATTGTCGAAGTAGTACTGTAGCGCGGGCGCGTTGACCCCGGCCTCGCGGGCGATGTCGCGCGTGGAGGCCCCATCGAAACCGTGTGCGCCAAAGAGCCGCAGCGCGGCGTCGATGATCCGCGCGCGCGTCTCTTCGCCGCGCTGGTAGCCGCCTTCGGTGGCGGGCTTGTGTCGGGCCATGTTGCGTTTTCCTCAGTCCGTGGGCAGGCAGAAATATATCAGTTGACACAATTATTCCAAATGGAATAATTGCGCGGTCCCCGTCATTAGTGCTGTCAAAGCCCCGCGCCCCCATGTCTGCCCCCCAATCTTCCGCCGCCGCCCATCCGGCCGCCGGCCTCCCTGCCTCCACTGGATCTTCGGCGCGCAAGCCGCGCGCTGCCTCGCGCCGCCGCACCGTGCTGCTGGCGCTGGGCGCGCTCGCGCTGCTGGCCGCCGTGGCATTCGGCACGCGCTGGTGGCTGGTAGGCCGCTTTATCGAAAGCACCGACGATGCCTACCTCCAGGCGGACAGCGTGACGGTGGCGCCGAAGGTGAGCGGCTACGTGGCCGAAGTCTTCGTGCGCGACAACCAGCAGGTCACCGCGGGTCAGGCGCTGGTGCGCCTCGACAATCGCCAGTACCAGGCGGCCTTCGATGAGGCGCAGGCCACCGTGGCCTCGCGCCAGGCGGACGTGGCGCGGGCCGAGGCCGACCTTGCCCAGCAGAAGGCGCGCATCGCCCAGGCCGGCGCCGAGGTGGAAGGCGCCCGCGCCAACGCCCGCTACGCCGCCTCGCAGGTGGAGCGCTACGCGCCGCTGGTGAAGTCCGGCGCCGAGACCGAGGAACGTACCGCCGAACTGCGTAACGCCCAGACCCGCGCGGGTACCACGCTGGCCGCCAACGAGGCCGCGCTGCGTGTGGAGCAGAGCCAGGTGGTGACGCTGCAGGCGCGGCTCCAGCAGACGCAGGCGCAACTGGAGGTGGGACAGGCCAGCGCGCGGCAGGCCCGGCTCGACCTGGATGACACCGTGGTTCGCGCCACCAACGCCGGCCGCGTGGCCGACAAGGGCGTGCGCGTGGGCCAGTTCGCCCAGCCCGGCACGCGCCTGCTGACCGTGGTGCCGGTGCAGGACCTCTACCTGACCGCCAATTTCAAGGAAACGCAGGTGGGTCGCATGCGTCCCGGCCAGCGTGTGACGCTGCATGTGGATGCGCTGCCCGGTGAAGACCTCCACGGCGTGGTGGACAGCCTCTCGCCCGGCACCGGCTCGCAGTTCGCGCTGCTGCCGGCGCAGAACGCCACCGGCAACTTCACCAAGATCGTCCAGCGCGTGCCGGTGCGGATTCATGTGGATGTGACGCCGGAGGCGCGCGCGGTGCTGATGCCGGGCCTCTCCGTGGTGGTGGATGTCGATACGCGGGACATGCATCCGGCACAAGCCCGCGCCGGCGAGGCCCGCCATGGCTGAAACGGCGCTCCCCGCCGGGGCCGCCCCCGCCGCTCCCGCCACGCCACCGAACGACAAGCCCGCCAACGCCACCGCCGCCGACTGGATCGCCGTGGCCGCCGGCTCGCTCGGCGCGCTGCTGGCCACGCTCGACATCTCCATCACCAACTCGGCGCTGCCCCAGATCCAGGGCCAGATCGGCGCGGCCGGCACCGAGGGCACGTGGGTGTCCACCGGCTACCTGATGGCCGAGATCGTCATCATCCCGCTCACCGCGTGGCTGACGCGGGTGTTCGGGCTGCGCCGCTTCCTGATGTGGAACGCGCTGCTGTTCACGGCGTTCTCGATGATGTGCGGCCTGTCCCATTCGCTGCCGGAGATGGTCATCGGCCGGATCGGGCAGGGCTTTGCCGGCGGGGCGATGATCCCCACCGCGCAGACCATCGTCCGTACCCGGCTGCCGCGCCACCAGATGCCCATCGGCATGTCGATGTTCGGCCTGATCGTGCTGCTCGGGCCGCTGCTGGGCCCCGTGGTGGGCGGCTGGCTGGCCGAGAACGTGAACTGGCGCTGGTGCTTCTTCCTGAACCTGCCGGTGACTGCCGTGCTGGTGCCGCTGCTGTACTTCGGGCTCAAGCCCGAGCGGGCGGACCTGTCGGCCTTCATCAAGGCGGACTGGCTCGGCATTATCGGGCTGGCCATCGGCCTCAGCTCGCTGACCGTGGTGCTCGAGGAAGGCCAGCGCGAGCAGTGGTTCGAGTCCTCGGCCATCGTCTACCTCTCCGCGCTGTCGGCGATTGGCCTGCTGATGATGTTCGTCGCCCAGTTCACCGCGAAAACGCCCATCGTGCGGCTGCGCCTGCTGCTGAACAAGCACTACGCGAGCGTGATCCTGATCGTCTCGGTGGTCGGGGCGGGGCTGTACGGGGTGTCCTACCTGCTGCCGCAGTTCCTGGCGACGATTGCCGGCTACAACGCCGAGCAGGCCGGCGGGATCATGCTGCTGTCCGGGCTGCCGGCGTTCCTGATGATGCCGGTGCTGCCGCGCCTGCTCGGCAAGGTGGACAGCCGCTGGCTGGTGATTACCGGGCTGGTGTGCTTCTTCGGCAGTTGCATGCTCGATATCAGCCTGACGACGGACAGCGTGGGGCATGACTTCACGCTGTCGCAGATCCTGCGCGGCTTCGGGCAGATTTTGGCGATGATGCCGCTGAATCAGGCGTCGATGGCGGCCGTGGCCACCCATGAGGCCGGCGATGCCGCCGGGCTCTACAACATGGCCCGCAACCTGGGCGGCTCGATCGGGCTGGCGCTGCTCGGCACGCTGATCGACCGCCGCAACGCCTACCACGACGCGGTGATCCGGGAATCGGTCACGGCCAATAGTTCGATCGGGCAGGAGCACATGTCCTCCAGCATCGCCAGCTTCGTGGCGCAGGGCGGCGACTATGCCCACGCCAGCCTCCAGGCCGTGGCGCAGTTGTCCGGCGAGATCGCCCGGCAGGCCGCGGTGATGACGTTCTCGGAAACCTTCTATGCCCTCGGGCTGGCGCTGCTGTGCTGCGTGCCGCTGGCACTGCTGCTGAAGGCGCCCCGTCCGGGCGCAGCCCCGGTCGAAGCCGGTCACTAAATCGATAAATAAAGCGGTACCTAATATGTACGCACCCCTTCGCGCCGCCCGGCCGGCGCTGATTCTCCTCGTTGCCGCCCTGGCCGCCGCCGGCTGCACCGTGGGCCCCGACTACCGCACCGCCCCGGAAGTGGCCGGCAATGCGGTGGCGGCCGGCACCTTCCCGCACGCACCGACACTGGCCGAGGCACGCCAGCCTGACGTGGCCGACTGGTGGCGCGCACTGGGCGACCCGCTGCTGGCCAACCTGATCGAAACCGCGCTGCGCGACAGCCCGGACATCCGCGCCTCGCGCGCCCGCGTGCGGCAAGCCCGCGCCGGGCTGGCCGGGAATCGCGCAAACCTGATGCCGAAGGTCAATGCCAGCGCTGCCATGCTGCGCACGCGCGAGCCGGACCTGGCCTCGTTTGGCGGCGACGGAGGGGGCGGAGGGGGCGGAGGGGGCGGGGGCGGCCGGGGGCCGCTGTCGCTCTATATCGCCGGGTTCGATGCGAGCTGGGAACTCGACCTGTTCGGCGGCACGCGCCGCGCCATCGAAGCGGCATCCGCCGAGGCCGATGCCGCCGATGCCGAACTGGCCGATGCCCACGTGCAGCTGGCCGCCGAAGTGGCGCAGGCCTACGTCACGCTGCGCGAGCAGCAGGCCAGCCTGGCCCATCTGCGCGCGTCGGAGACGCTGGAAGCCGACATGCTCGACCTGACCCGCCAGCGCCGCGCGCGCGGCGTGGCCTCCGAACTCGAAGTGGAACGGCTGCTGACGCAGCTGGAAAACACCCGCGCCCGCATCGCCCCGGTGGAGGCGGGTTTGATCGAATCGTTCGACCAGCTCGCACTGCTGACCGGCCGCTCGCCCGGCACGCTGGACACTGCGCTGGGTCCGTCGCGCGACCTGCCGGTGCTGCCCGAGACCGTGGCCGTGGGCGATCCGGCCACGCTGCTCAAGGCCCGGCCCGATATCCGCGTGGCCGAACGCCGGCTGGCCTCGCGCACGGCGCAGATCGGCGAGCGCAAGGCGGACTGGTTCCCGAAGGTGTCGCTGCTCGGCTCGCTCGGCTTCAGTGCGATGGACCCGGGCCACCTCGTCCGCAAGGAAAACGGCACGTGGCTGACGCTGCCGCGCCTGCAATGGAACATCCTCGACTTTGGCCGGGTGGCGGCGAGCGTGGATAACGCCGAGGCCGGCCGGGACGAAGCCGAGGCCAGCTACGAGAGCGTGGTGCTCAAGGCGCTGCGCGATGCCGACGTGGCGCTCTCCCGCTACGGGCACCAGCGCGACAACGTGGTGGTGCTGCGCCGCGTGGAGGCGTCCGCCGAGCGCGCCTCCACGCTCCAGCAGCAGCGCTACCGGGCGGGCACCGCCAGCATGCTCGAATGGCTGGACGTGGAGCGCACCCGCGTGGTGGCCCAGCAGGACCGGATTTCGGGCGATGCCAACCTGCTCAAGGACTACGTTTCGCTGCAGAAGGCGCTGGGGCTGGGCTGGCGCACCTAAGAAAACGCCTACACGCAAACCAGACGCCCACCCCTGTTGGCGCCACCGCGCGCCCGGCACAGTGGCGTGTGGATAGAATCCGGGTGGGCGGCATCGGCATCTGATCAGCTGGCGCCGCCCCCGCGCCGTGGTTTGCAACAATGTGTTACAGATCCCGCCGGCGCGCGCCCCCGGATGCCCGCCCGCCATGCACTTCAACGCCAACGACAGTCTCCTGATCAACGTGGTCGCCAGCATGGTGGTGGTGCTGGCGGGCACGCTGGTGGTCAAGCTGATCAACCGCTTCTTCTCGGGGCGGCTGCAGGCGGACAACCGGGGCGCCTATCGCGCCTGGACCGTGGCGTCGCGCAATGTGGTGGCGGCAGTGATGTTCCTGCTGTTGCTCGGCATCTGGGTGTCGGAGCTGAAGAGCGTGGCCATTTCGCTGGCGGCGTTCGCGGCGGCCCTGATCCTGGTCGGCAAGGAACTGGTGATGTGTTTCCTGGGCGCGTTCATGCGGATGATTACGCGGCCCTACCAGCTGGGCGATCTGGTCGAGATCGGGCCGTTCGGCGGGGAGGTCATCGACATGGATGTCATGTCCACCACGCTGGTGGAGGTGGCGCCCACGCGCCAGTACACGGGCTTTACGGTGCAGGTGCCGAACAGCCTGCTGCTGACCACGGCCGTGCGCAACCATTCGCAGGCCGGCAAGTACACGCTGGACATGGTGCGCATTCCGCTGGCGGTGGGCATGGACCCGGACGTGGTGGAGGCGAAGCTGCTGGCCGTGGCGCGCCAGGCGTGCGAGCCGTTCATGGAAGAGGCCGGCCGCACGCTGCGCCGGTATGGCGACATGCGCTTCGTGGACCTGTCGCAGTTCGAGCCGCGCGTGCTGTTCGAACCCGTGGACGCCGAGCGGGTGGACGCCATCGTGCGGTTCCCGGTGCCGGTGAGCGCGCGCCTGCCGGTGGCCCAGCAGATCGTGCGCGGCTACTACCGCGCGTGCACCCTCCCGCAGGCGGGGGCGGCGGTATAAGGTGGAAGACAGGTGAAGAAAGGGGCGGATGCAGAGCCGTTCCCGCAATGCAGCAAGATGGCCTGACGGGGATCTTCGAGGAGAGCGGATCATGGCGCCGATGCTGAGGCTCTGGATGGACGGGGTGGGCGGCGGGCCGGGCTGGGCCGGCTGGCGGCGCGGCCGCTCGCTGGTGGCGCTGCTGCTCGTCTCGCTCTGCCTGGCCACGCTGGCCGGTTGCGCGAGCCTGCCGGCCAATGCCGGCCGCACCCCCAGCTACGCCGCGAAGGACACCAGCAACACGCTGCTGGCCCGCACCCTGGCGCCCCGGCTGGCGCAGAACCCCGGAAAGTCGATCTTCTATCCGCTCGGCGCCGGCCCGGACGCGCTGGCCGCCCGCATGGCGCTGGCGCGCGCCGCCCAGAAGACGCTGGACATCCAGTACTACATCTTCGACATTGACAACACCGGCAGCGTGCTGATGGGCGACCTGATCGACGCGGCCGACCGGGGCGTGCGCGTGCGCATCCTGATGGATGACATCCACACCGGCAAGCAGGACAAGACCTGGGCCGCCGTCGATTCCCACCCCAATATCGAGGTGCGCATCTTCAACCCGTTTGCCAGCCGCCGCGCGCGCTGGTTCGAACTGGCGTTTGACTTCGGCCGGCTCAACCGCCGCATGCACAACAAGCAGATGACGGTGGACAACCTCGTCACCATCGTCGGCGGGCGCAATATCGGCGACGCCTACTTCTCGGCCAAGCCGGACATGGATTTCAGCGACCTGGACGTGATGGTGGCCGGGCCCGCCGTGCCGGCCGCGAGCGCCGTGTTCGACGAATACTGGAACAGCGCGAGCGCCTACCCGGTGGCCACGCTGGTGCCGGAGGGCAAGGAGGCGCCGGCCGAGCTGCGCGCCTTCCGCAAGGCCATCGAGGCGCGCGGCGACCAGGTGCGCGCCAGCGAGTTCGTGCAGGAACTGCTCGACTCGGGGCTGGCGCGCGGGATCGAGCTCGGGCATCTGCCCGGCTACGTGGGCGGTGCGCGCATCATCGCGGACAAGGCCGACAAGGTGGAGGAAGACCCGGACGACCCAACCTCCCACGCCATTCCGCAGTTGCGCGCGATGATGGAAAAGGCAGAGCACGAGCTGGTGCTGGTGTCGCCGTATTTCGTGCCCGACGACGAGAACATGGCCTGGCTGGCCGGTATCGCCAAACGGGGGGTGAAGATCCGCGTGCTGACCAACTCGTTCGCCGCCACGGACGTGGCCGCCGTGCACGCCGGCTACGCGCCCCGGCGCAAGGCGCTGCTGCGGGCCGGCATCGAACTCTATGAACTGAAGCCCACCGCGAACGCCGAGCTGGCGCGCGGCCGGGCGCGCAAGAGCCGGATGTTCGCCTCCAGCCGCGCCAGCCTGCACGCCAAGACCTATGTGGTGGACCGGCGCCTGCTGTTCATCGGCTCCCTGAACCTGGACCCGCGCTCGATCAAGCTCAATACGGAGATGGGCGTGGTGCTGGACAGCCCCCCGCTGGCCGAGCGGCTGGTCAAGAGCATGGATGACGGCCTGCTCGACATCGCCTACAAGGTCGAACTGCGCAAAGGGGAGGGCGGCGGGGAGTCCATGACGTGGACCACGCGCGAGAAAGGCGAGGTTTCAACCGTGGAGAGCGAGCCCGACATGAGTGTGTGGCAGCACATGGGCATCGGCATCCTGCGGGTGCTGCCGGTGGAGGACCAGCTATAGGGATGGGGCGGATGGGGCGGATGGGGGGGAATCGGCCTCGGGCGGCTCGGAGGACTGGAGCAGATGCTCCTGAAGCCGTGACAGCTCCTGGGCGATGCCGCCCGGAAAGCCTTGCCGGCTCCCGCGCTTGTCGATCAGCAGGTCGGCCAGGAAGAGCGTGACCGGGGTCGGGTAGCCCTGCTGGCCGGCCAGCGCGGCAAGCTGATTGGCGATGCGCGGATAGGTGTGGAACAGCTCCAGGGGCCGCACCTCGCGCGGTAGCTGCGCGAGCCACTTCAGCGCGGCGGGCGTCAGCGCCTGCGTGGCCGGGTCCGGCGGCTGGCGGGCGTCGCGCCAGTCCACGGTGCCGGTGCCGGTAGTCGGCACCTCGCCGTCGAGAATCTTCTTGGCTTCCTCGACGGAGACAAATTCAAACGAGATCGGGTCCATGGCAATCGGTGGCAAGACGGCACGGAATGCGCGCCGACACCGCATTCTATCGGCATCCCCTGCCGGAAAGTTGACGTCTTGTTGGCGAAAGTCAGCGCGGAAGTCAGCCCGAACGTCGGCGCGGAAGTCATGCGAGCGCGCCGCAATCCGCATGGCACCGGCCCGGCCGGTCGGCGACGATGAAAGCGTTGCCGGAGCCCATGATGACCTACACCCTGATGATCGAGAATGACTGCCTGCCCATGGCCTTGCGCGCCGGGGCCGAACTGGCCTGCGCCGGAGGCACGCTGTGGCTGACGCTGGAAGGCGCCCGGCCGCGGCGTTCGCCCGATATCGTGCTGGAGGCCGGGCAGCGGCACCGCGTGACCGAGGACGCCACCTATTTCCTGACCGCGCTGGGCCACGGCGCCGTGACCGTGTGCCGGGTGAGCGCCCCGCCTGCCCTGCCTACGCCGCCTACGCCGCCGCTACGGCCCCGGTGGCGCTGGCGCAGCCTGCCGCTGCGCTGAGGCGGGCGCCACCCGGGCGGCCTCGGCGCGAATCCAGGCGGCCACGCGCGCCACGTCTTCGCGCGGATGGTCGGTGGCGTGGATCAGCCAGAACGCGTTGGGGCTGCCCAGCGCGGCGCCGGGCATATCGACCACCGCCAGTTGCCCGCCGGCGATCAACGGCTGGATCAATTCGAGCCGCCCCAGCGCCACCCCCTGGCCGGCCAGCGCCGCGTGAATCATCTGGTCGTACTGGTTGAAGCGCAGGATGCCGCGCCGGCTGGCCTGCCGGTAGCCATGCGCGCCGAGCCAGTTGCGCCAGTGCAGCCAGGGGCGTGGATCGTCGAATTCGAGCAGGGGCAACTGGGCGAGCTCGGCCACGGTGGTCAGCCGGTGCGCGCCCAGCGACGGATGGGCAACCGGGGCGATGGTTTCATCGAACAGGCGGATGGCGTCTGCCGGGGCGTCGGCCTCGCGGCAATAGCGGATGGCGAGGTCGATGCCGTCCGCACGCAGGTCGCTGATCTGGTTGCTCGCGGAGAGCCGTACGTCGAGCTGCGGATGGGCGCGCTGCAGGCTGCCCAGGCGCGGCAGCAGCCACAGCCCGGCCACGCCGATGCTGGCCGTCACGGTCACCGGCTGGCGGCCATCGCGCCTGCGCAGTTCGCCGGCCACGTCCTGGAGCTGCTGCACGGCGCCGTCGGCGCTGCGGAACAGCCGCTCGCCCTCGGGCGTGAAGGCCACGCCGCGATGCTGGCGCACGAACAGGCGCACTTGCAGATGGTCTTCCAGCGCGCGGATCTGCCGGCTGACGGCGGACTGCGTCAGGCACAGGTCGTCGGCGGCCTGGGTGATGCTCATGCGCCGGCCAACGGCCACGAAGCCCTTGAGCAGATCGAGCGGGAACAGCCGGGCGAGCGGGACGGACATGGTGGGATGGGTGAAATGGTGTGCTGGGATTAAAGCACGGGAGAACCGCTGTTGCCATGAGCTGCACGCATGGCAGCAGGGCGGAAATGTCGCTTGAACCGGCGCCGCCGATCGCCTGAAATAGAACGACCGTGCGACCCGATCGCCATCTTTTCCGGACCCCATCGCCATGACCAGTCACCCCACGTCCCATGCCGGCACCGCATTGCCGCCCTGGTGGCG
Organism: Cupriavidus sp. SIMBA_020; assembly: GCF_046535395.1. Taxonomy (NCBI): domain Bacteria; kingdom Pseudomonadati; phylum Pseudomonadota; class Betaproteobacteria; order Burkholderiales; family Burkholderiaceae; genus Cupriavidus; species Cupriavidus sp. SIMBA_020. The sequence continues at coordinate 85,545 of NZ_JAWRWU010000012.1, forward strand.
CACCGCCTGGTTCCTGCTGCTGGCCGGCGGGCTCGTGATGGGGCTGGCGCTGGGCGCTCGGCACGTGCAGGGCCTGTTCATGCTGCCGATCATCACGGACCGGGGCTGGACGCGCGAAACCTTTGCCTTCGCCATGGCCGTGCAGAACCTCACCTGGGGGCTGGCCCAGCCGTTCACCGGCATGGTGGCAGACCGCTTCGGCTCGGCCCGGGTGATGCTGGCCGGCCTGGCGCTGTACGCGGCGGGCCTGTTCCTGATGGCGCAGGCGGCCACGCCGGCGGCGTTCGTCTGGTCAGCGGGGCTGTGCGTGGGCGTGGCGCTGTCCGGCACCACCTTCGGCGTGGTCTATGGCGCCTTGAGCCGGATGATTGCGCCGGCGCAGCGCAGCCGGGCGCTGGGGCTGGCCGGGGCGATGGGCGGCATTGGCCAGTTCCTGCTGGTGCCGGGCGCGCAGGCCATGATCCTCCAGGCGGGCTGGCGCGGCGCGCTGCTGATCCTGGCCGTGACCGCCGCCGCCATGCTGCCGCTGGCGCTGCCGTTCCAGGACCGGGCACAGCCGGCTGGCGGCGCCGGGGTCGGAGGCGGAGGCGGAGGAGTTGGCGGCGCCCAGCCGCCGCTGCTTGGGGCGGTGCGCGAGGCCTTCCGCCATTCCGGCTTCTGGCTGCTCAACCTCGGCTTCCTCGCATGTGGCTTTCAGTTGGCTTTTATCGCCAATCACCTGCCGGCCTACCTGCGCGACAAGGGCATGCAGCCGTCCGAGGGCATGGCCGCGCTGGCGGTCATCGCGCTGGCCAATATCGCCGGGACGTACTGGTTCGGCGTGCTGGGCGGCCGGCATTCGCGCAAGTATCTGCTGGCCGGTATCTATTTAGTACGGACGGCGGCGATGGCGCTGTTCGTGCTGCTGCCGCTCAGCGCCGCTACGCTCTACGGGTTTGCGGCGGTGATGGGCTTCCTCTGGCTCGGCACCGTGCCGCTGACCAGCGGCATCGTCTCGCAGGTCTTCGGGGTGCGCTATATCACCACGCTGTTCGGCTTTGTGTTCTTCGGCCACCAGTTGGGCTCGTTCCTGGGGGTCTGGCTGGGCGGGGTGGTGTTCGAGGCCACGCGCTCGTACGACCTGGTGTGGATGGGGGCCATGGCGCTCGGCGTGGTGGCGGCCGCGCTGCACTGGCCGATCGACGACCGGGAGATTGTCCGCGCGGGCTGGCCGCAGCCGCAGCGCTGAGTTCAGCCGGCTGGGCTATGCTTGGCATGGACTCTGGAGACATGCCATGCCCATCCCGTTTTCCGTGCGCGCCGCCCGCGTCGCGCTCCTGGCCGCCCTCGCCGCCGTGGCCGCCGTGGTCCTGGCCGGTTGCGCCACGCTCCAGCCGGTGCAGACCGCCCAGTCGATGCTCGGCAGCCCGCAAAGCGCGGTGCGCGAGACCTTCGGCAACCCGACCGAGACCTACCAGCTGGCGGACGGCACCCAGCGCTGGATCTATTCCAAGCAGCCCTATGGCTACGAGGTCTACGCCGCGGACTTCGACGCCGCCGGCAAGCTGACCGGCTTCCGCCAGACCCTGACCGAGAAGGAGATCTACGAGGCGCGCCCCGGGGTCTGGACCAAGCGCGACATCGCCGAGCGCTTCGGCCTGCCGCGCGAGCCGGTGCAGTACTTCACCCTGATGAAGCGGGAGGCGTGGAGCTACCGGATGTACATGGCCGGCAACCTGCCGGCGCACTTCAGCGCCTATTTCGACGACGCCGGCGTGCTGGATCGCACCATGATCATCATGGACTCGCGTGGCGGGGACCGCAGCCGCTCCAAGTAAGTGGGGGGCGATGGGGTGGCGCCCCGGCTAGCCCCTATAATGGGGCGCCTCCGCCATGTCGGGCGCGGCGGCTCTTCATCAGGTTCCCCGCCGTTCTCATGCCCTCGTACCCTCTTGTCCTTTGCCTGACCATAGCCGTGGTGTGCAGCGTGGGCATGGTTATCGCCACCTGGCCGCGCCGCGACGATCCCACGATCAAGGCTTTCCTCGTGCTGGCCGGCGGCGTGGCGATCTGGAGCGGCGGGCGGCTCCTGGAAGTCAGTTCGGCCGACCTGGCCGGACGCATCTTCTGGGCCAAGGCCCAGTACGTCGGTATCGTGATGGTGCCCATCGGCTGGCTGGTGGCGATGATCCACCTGAGCCGGCCGCGCTACGTGGTGCCGTGGTCGCGGCTGTGGCTGCCGGTGCTGGCGGCGGTGGTGTCCGTGGTGCTGGTGCTGACCAACGAGCGGCATCACCTGATCTGGACGCGCATCGACCTGATGCCGGCCGGGGTCTCGCCGGGCGCCATCTTCCACCATGGCCCCGGCTACGTGGTGGTGGCGGCGTGGACCTATTTCATGCTGCTGCTGAGCCTGGTCTTCCTGCTTACGGCGGAGGTGCCCAATGCGGCGCTGACGCGTTGGGGCCGGGCCATCGTGGCCAGCAGCCTGACCCTGCCGCTGCTGACCCACATGGCCTACCTGCAGCGCTGGACCAGCCCGCTGGGCGGCGACCTGACCCCGGCCACGTTCTCCCTGATGACGGTGGTGGTCTGGATCTGCGCGCTGCGCACCCATCTGGATGACATCGGCCACTACGCGCGGCTGCGTGTGTTCGACACGATTGGCGATGGCTGCGTGATCGTCGACGCGAAGGGGCACATCGTCGAGTTCAACCCGGCCGCCGTGCGGCTGGTGCCCGACCTGCGCCGGGGGCAGCCGATGCCGGCCGTGTGGGACGAGGCGCTGCGCCAGCCGCGCGAGGCGGGGGCCGGCGACGGCGCCGTCCCCTACATTCCCCAGGACGCGCACTACGAAGTGACGGCGGAGCCGGTGATGCGGCTGGACGGCAAACGCATCGGCACGCTGGTCTTCATGCGCGACATCAGCCGCTACCAGTCGCGCGAACTGGCGCTGACGGCCCAGCTCGGCCAGACCGAGGCGCGGCTCTCGCGCGTGGAGGCGGACCTCGACATCGACGCGTTGACCGGCATTCCGAACCGGCGCTTCTTCCAGCGCGAGTCCCTGCTGGCCGTGACCCGGGCCTTCGAGGCGAACGCGCCGATCGGGCTGCTGATTCTCGACGTGGACCTCTTCAAGCAATACAACGACCTGTACGGCCACCCCTGCGGCGACGACTGCCTGCGCCGGGTGGCCACCGCGCTGACCAGCGTGCTGGCGGGGGAGCAGTTCTGCGCGCGGCTGGGCGGCGAGGAGTTCGCGGTGGTGCTGCCGGATGCATCGCAGGACGAGACGCGCAACGTGGCGCGCCGCATGGTGGCGGCGGTGCGCGACCTGGAGATCCCGCACAACGGCACGCCGGTGCAGCCCTTCGTCACGATCAGCGTGGGCGCAGCCTGCGCGGTGCCGGACGCGCCACGGCTGGAGCCGCTGCTGCACCGGGCGGACAGCGCGATGTACCAGGCCAAGCGCGCCGGGCGCAATCGCTTCGTTCAGGATGGGAAGATCTACATGGGCCTGCAGGCGTAGTGGCACGCGCGGGGGCTTGCAAAATCCGCAAGGTCATGTAGAATGCGCCGCTCACCTTGCCCAGGTGGCGGAATTGGTAGACGCACTAGGTTCAGGTCCTAGCGGTGGCAACACTGTGGAGGTTCGAGTCCTCTCCTGGGCACCAAAGTTTCAGCAAAAAAGCCCGCGACGAAAGTCGCGGGCTTTTTTGCTTCCTGCGATCGATCAGCCCTCGCCAGCCAGTGCCAGGCCCGCCCGCACCGTCGCGCGCTCGCCTGCCGCCTGCCGGATGACATCGCCCACCATCTCGGCCGTCACTGCCGACAACGTCCACCCCAGATGCCCGTGCCCCGTGTTGTAGAACACGTTGGCCTGCCGCCCGCGCCCCACGCGCGGCATCATGTTCGGCATCATCGGCCGCAGCCCCGCCCACGGCACCACGCTGCGCGTGCTCACGCCGGGGAAGCAGGTGTTGACCCAGTCGATCAGCGGGCGGATGCGGTCCGCGCGGATGTCGCGGTCGATGCCGTTGAACTCGGCCGTGCCGGCCACGCGGAAGCGGTCCACGCCGAGCCGGCTGGTCACGAGCTTGGTCTCGTCGTCGAGCAGGCTGACCGTAGGGGCCGCAGCCTGGCTGGCGGCGTCGGGCAGGTTCACCGTGATCGAATAGCCCTTCACCGGGTAGATGTTCACGCGGTCGCCCAGTTGCGCGGCGAACTGCCGGCTGGCCACCCCGGCGCAGACCACCACGGCGTCGAAGGTCGTCGACGTGGTTGCGGTGCCCTGCGCGCCGTCGCGGACGGTGATGGTGGCCCTGCGGCCGTCCGATGTGACCGTCTGCACATCCTGGCTGTAGCGCGTGACCACGCCGAGCCGCTGGGCCGCCGCGGCCAGGCCGGAGGTGAACTTGTGGATGTCGCCGGTGGCGTCGCTCTCGGTGTAGTAGCCGCCGTAGTACTGGCCGGCCAGTGTCGGTTCGATCGCACGCATCTCCTCGGGCGTGACCGCGCGGCGCGGCAGGCCGCCCTCGGCCAGCAGGCGGGAGACCTCGCCGGCATGGTCGAAGCCCGCCTTGTCCCGGTAGATATGGAGGATGCCCTGCCGCTTGAGGTCGAAGTCGATGCCTTCCGCCTCGGCCCAGCCGAACAGGTGCGCCCGGGCGGCGATGGCCAGCCGGGCGGTCTCGATCGTGTTCGCCCGGTAGTGCGGCATGGCGGCGATGAATTCGGCGAACCAGCTCAGCTTGTGCCAGGTGGGGCGGGGGTTCACCAGCAGTGGGGCGTCGTTGCGCAGCATCCACTTGATGCCCTTCACCAGCGTGGAGCGGTGGGTCCAGACCTCGGCGTTCGATGCGGAGAGCTGGCCGCCATTGGCGAACGAGGTTTCCATGGCCGCGTAGCGATGGCGCTCGAGCAGCGTGACCGCGAAACCACGTTTGGCGAGGGCGTAAGCGGTCGTCACGCCGGTGATGCCACCGCCGATGACTGCGATTGTCTTCATGTTGTCAGGTCTTCCAGGACGTCGTGGATGGGGGGTACGTGGCGCACCATGCGCGACGCACGCCCCCTCTGTCCTTGACCTGAGAGATTCACGATGCGCGCGGGCGCATCGCTTGCTCCTTCGGTACCGTCGGCTGACGCGAGCCGGGGTTCTTCAGAGTGCAATGGCGTTACCGGTCCTTTGGCCTGAGAGTTTCCGGGGCGGTTGCTCCTTCGGCGCCGGCCTGCCGGGCGGCAGGCACAGTCTCTCCCGATAACGCGGGTAAAACAGGTACGACGGGGGCACTATGCCACGGGGATCGCTGCTCCGGCAACCCCGGCTAGTCGAGGTTGCGTGGCTTGCGGCCGGTAATCATCGCCCCGATCAGGTTTTCCTTGCCGGCCACGCTGGCAACGATGGCCACCAGCGCGTGCACCGCCACCAGCCCGAGCAGCGTGTTGGAGAGCCAGCGATGGATGTCGATGGGCCAGTCCTCGCCCCAGAACGGGTCGAGGCGGGAGAGCCAGCCGGTGACGGCGAGCAGCAGGATCAGCGTCCACATCGCCAGCATCATCACCGCGCCGAGCGGCGTGTGGCTGATGAAGCGCGGCGCGCGGCGCCGGGCCATGGCCCGGGCATGGACCAGCACACCGGCAGGGCGCGGCAGCCAGGCGCGGAAGCGCGCGTGTTCGCTGCCGATGAAGCCCCAGAGGATGCGGAACAGCACGAGTCCGGCGGCCACGTAGCCCAGCAGGCGGTGCATCTGGTCGCCGGAATCGTCGATGATGTCGTAGCACACAATGGCCGCCACGCTCCAATGCGTGAGCCGCACCACCCCGTCCCAGACGCGGAGCGTGGCGACTTCGCGCAGCTGGCTAGCCGGGACCGACATGTTTACTTCTCGATCTCGGACTTCACGATGTCGAGCGTCTTCGTGTCGAAGTAGATCTCGGCCTTCTTGCCGTCCTTGGTGGTGCCGTAGATCTCGTAGCAGTTGCCGTCCACCTTGAATTTCTTGATGTTGTAGCCCTGGGCGGCGATCTTGGCCTTGGCGTCGGCCTCGGGCATCCATTCGGACTTCGGATGCTTGTCGCACTTGGCGCCCGCGAGCGCACCCGTGGAAAACGCACCGGCGATGAGAAGGACGGCGACTTTCAGCATTGCAACTCCCACAAGACACCCCATTCGGGGCGGATGCGGGAATCGTACGCGGTAACACGAATTATTATCAATCAATGTTTTCCCCAGCCTTGAGTCTCAAGCGGCAGGATTGTTCGTGCTGTGGGACAATCCGGCCGTGCCCGGAGGCACGCGAAGACCAAGGTGTTGCATGAAATCGATCGACTGGAAAGACTGGGAAATCTTCTGCCGCGTAGTGGAAGGGGGCGGCTTCACGCAGGGGGCCGAACTGGCGGAAGTGCCCAAGTCATCGGCCAGCGCAGCGGTTGCCCGGCTGGAAACCCAGCTTGGCGTGCGCCTCTTCGAGCGCACCACGCGGCGCGTGCGCGTGACCCAGCGCGGCCAGCAGCTCTATGACCGTGTGGCGCCGCTGTTCGGCGAGCTGCGCGAGATCAGCGCGGAGGCCGCCTCGGTGAGCGCCGAGGTCAGCGGCACGCTGCGCATCGCCACACCTTACGAGGTGGGTTCGCAGCACCTCTCGGCCTCGCTTTCGAGGTTGCTCAAGCTGCACCCGTCGCTGCACGTGGAACTCGACATGAGCTGGGACCAGCCCGACCTGATCCGCCACGGCTACGACCTCGCCTTCGTCATGACCGACACCAACCTCCACGACAGTTCGTTCGCGAGCAAGCGCGTGGTGCTGATCGAGCGTGCGTTCTATGCAGCACCCGCGCTGATCCGCGAGCACGGCCTGCCGCGCGCGCCGCAGGACCTGAAGGGCTGGCCGACGCTGGGCAACCTCGACGACGTGCAATGGGAATTCCTGCGCGACGGCGTGGAAACCTTCGCCATGGATGTTTCGCCGCGTATCTCCACGCATAACGCCGAAGTCCGCCTCAAGGCCGCGCTGGACGGGCTGGGCGTGGCGCGCATGTCGCCGCGCTTCGTGCACGAACATCTGGTACACGGCCAACTGGTGCGCGTGCTGCCCGGCTATACGTCATCCCCGCTGAAGGTGTACGTGCTGATGCCGGCCCGCAAGCTGATGCCGCCGAGCGTGCGGGCCTTCCTCACCGTGCTGGAAGAGACGCTGGGCGTGCCGGAGACCCGGCGCCCGGCGCCGCGTGCCAAGGCGCTGGCGGAAGCCACCGACATTGCCAACACGCCGGACGATGACGGCGGCGCCGTGGTGATCGGGCTCGACTGAGTTCCCGGGCGGGCCGGGAGCTCAGTAGGGCTGGTCGCCGGGGCGGATGTCGAAGCCGAGCGTGTCGGCGATCTCGAGTATCTCTTCGTCGTCCTCGCTGCGCGTGATCCAGCCGCCGTAGGCGTCGCCGCCGGTATCCCAGTTCCAGAGCGTGTAGCCGGCCATGCGCAGCTGCGTGGCGACGATCTCCATCAGCTCGGGCACGCTCGTGCCTTCCAGGAAGTCCTCGTCCTCGGTGTCCTCGGTGCCCCAGTCCACCTCGAGGTCGATCCGCTCGCAAAGCTGGTTCAGGCAGCCGATAAAGGACTCGGCGTCTTTCCAGTCGACGTAGTAGCCGGATTCCCAGTCGATGATGTCCTTGACCTGCCAGAGCAGGCCGGCGGCATCGATCTCGTCTTCCTCGGCGTCTTCCAGCGCTTCCTCGAACAGCGAGAACTGCCGGCTGGTCTGGGCGCTATCCCCGAGGTTGATCAGCGCGAACAGCCGGCTGATGGCGTCTTGCGCGTCGTCGTCCAGTTCAATTGCCATCTGCTCCTCCTCTGGCTTTGGTATTCATATCACTCATGCGGCCACGTTCACGATTTCGCGCTGGCCGCGGGGCGTCACGCGCAGGGCGCGCGACGTGTCCGTACGCTCGATCCACCCGCGTGCCAGCAGGCTTTCGAGCAGCGCCGCGCCGAGCGCCCCGCCCAGATGAGGCTTGCGCTCGCTCCAGTCCGGGCAGGTGCAGGCAAACTGCCGGCGCTTGCGGCGGGTGGCGCCCAGGTCGATGCCAAGCTGCCCCATCGCCTCCGCGCCGGGGGCGCTGAGGTCGACGGTGCTGCCCGACACGATCAGCCAGCCCGCTTCGGACATTCGTTCGAAAAGACCCACCGCAAGTTCCCCGGCCAGATGGTCATAGCAGGTGCGCGCCTGCCGCAGCGCCGGCGGCGCGGTGCGGGAAACCGGCACGGCACGCAGGCGCGGTGGCTGGCTGGCCAGCGACGCCGACGCAAGTGCCTCGATCGCCACGCCAATTTCAGGCGTGGCCAGCCGGTAGTAGCGATTGCGCCCGCGCGTTTCCACGGCCAGCAGCCCGCCTTCGGACATGCGGGCCAGATGGCCACTGGTGGAGGAGGCCGACAGCCCGGCAATCATCGCCAGTTCGCCGGCAGGCCGGGCGCTGCCATCCATCAGCGCCCACAACATGGCCGCACGGCCGGGATCGGCCAGCAGGCCGGCAAGCTGGCTGATACCAGGAGCGTATTCCATAGTTCAGTGCGCAGTGAAATGACGGATGCATTATATAGCGATGTGGGCGCAACTGACCTTGCGCATTAAAGAACTTGCAAAACATTAAGTGCTTGCGAAATGTATTCGCGCAGATGGGTTCCTGGCGCTTTCGGGGCTCGCTCGCAAGGCGCGCATTGCACGAATCTGCCCCTATATCTCTCGCATCCCTTTCCGAGGTGCCACTTCGCCAGGTTGGGGAAGAGGGTCCCCTAGGGGATGAAGTTTCATTGCTTCAGCCCATCACCGGCGCCTTCCCGCGAACAGTCCTGCACGGCGAGAGCTTCTGCCTTTCACGACGTTGCTCAGGCGGATCGCTTCGTACTTGACCTGACTGCGCCTCGGCGGGTCGCCTTCCGCGAGTTGGTTCTTCTCGAAGTGCGTCATGAAGTGAGGCATTGCTGGCGGCCCAGGCAAGGGTGAAAAAATCTGGGCCTGTACACAGCCAGCACACGGGATGTACCCAGTGCTGAAGCATCCGTGGGGAGAGTTTGTTTATTCCTTCAGCGGTGTAACGGAAGTCAAGGCTGGGGCCGAGCGTGAACATCTATTCGCCCTTCTCGGTGAGCCGGGCGGACCGCATAGAGCGGTCGAACAGAGGGGTGTCGAAAACGAGCGTTTATCGAGTTAGTCAATTTTTGCACCGCTTTGGGCGATCAGGTCGACATTCAGTTTGCCTTCCTGCGCGGCGAAGACCTTGAATGAATCGGGAGAAGCCGATGGTGCCGCCTCCTCGCCGCGGCCGGCGAGTTGCTTTTGGACCGATTGTTCTCGCAGGACCTTGGCGCTTGCCGTAAAGAGGTGTTGGACAATCGCCGGAGCCGTTCCCTTGGTGACAAAAAGTCCATACCAGTTGGACAGTTCGTAACCCGGTACGCCCGCCTCTGCGATAGTGGGATAGTTCGGCATCACGGTGGAGCGCTTTGCCGATGTCACCGCAAGGGGATTCAGCTTTCCTGCATCAATGAGCGGTTGGACCGAAGCAGGCGTGGCAAAGCTCAATTGCGCATCTCCGGCAGCAACAGCCTGGCCAGATTGGGCACCGCCCTTGTACGGAACGTGCGTCATGCTGATGCCTGCCATCTTGGCGAAATGCACGGCTGCAAGATGCGTGATTACGCCGTTTCCACTCGACGAGTAGTTGAGCCCCCCGGGCGCCTGGCGCGCTCTCTGAAGCAGCTCGCCCGTGCTCTTGATGCCGCTGTTCTTTCCGGCAACCAGGAGGAGGGGGGCAGTCGTCAGTTGAGTGACAGGGACAAAGTCCGCCGGCGTGTAGCGCAGGTTCTTGTAAAGCGCGTTGTCGCCTCCCATCAGGCTGGCGCCGCCAATGTACAGCGTGTAGCCATCCGCAGGCGACTTTGCGACGTAGTCGGCTGCGATAGTGGTGCCGGCGCCGGGGCGATTGTCGACGACGACAGGCTGTTTCAGTTCTTTGGAAAGGGCTTCACCATAGATCCGTGCGATGGTGTCCGCCGCGCCTCCAGGCGGAAATCCGATGACCAGCCGGATGGGCTTGCTTGGATACGGTTCCTGAGCAATGGCCGAGTTGGCCGGAAGCAGCGTGTAGGCCGATACTGCCGACAGGGTGCTCAATACCGTAAACAACTGTCGTGCACGTGTGCTTGATTCCATAGCGTCTCCTCTCTATTTATAGTGTGCCGGTCTGGTGTCGACCCTGCCGGCTGCGTGACTATGTTGCGTGTCTCGCTTTATCTTCCCCGAAACACGGGGCGGCGTTTTTCCCCGAAGGCCCGACGTCCTTCTGCGTAATCCTCGCTTTGCGCAGCACGGTCTACCAGGGCTTGAACGGCTTCCTCGGTCAGATTTGGATCGGCCGTAGCCAGCCCGTTCAAGATTGCCTTGGCGCCGCTAATGGAGAGTGGCGCGTTGTCAGCGAGGACGGCGGCCGAGGCGCGCGTCTTCGCCAGAACATCGTCTGCGACTTCGTCGATGAGGCCAATCCGAAGACTCTCTGCGACATCGAGCCGGTCACCGGAGAAGAGGATACGTTTGGCATTGGAGATGCCAACCAGCTCGAACAGCCGACGCGTACCTTTGAGGCCGTAGACAATGGACAGGCGAGCGGCTGGAATGGAGAGTTGGGCCTCCGGGACCGCGTAGCGGAAGTCGCACGCCATCGCGAGGTTTACTGCACCCCCCACGCAAAAGCCGTTGATGGCAGCAATGGTCGGTTTCGAGACGTTTTCGATGGCGTCGCAGCAGCCGTCGACGGCGTCCTCGTAGGTCACGACCTGCTCGGGGTTGGAGCGCACAGTCGCAAATTCGGCGATGTCCGCTCCAGCGCAGAAGCTGGGCCCGCCTCCGGTCAGCGCGATGACCCGGACATCGTCTCGTGCGTCGAGTTGAGCCATCGTGTTCCCAATTGCCCGCCACATGGCAAGCGTCAGCGCGTTTCGTTTCTCTGGGCGCTCGATGGACAGAATTGCGAGGCCGTTCTCCACGCGCAGCTTGAGGTCTTCATGGAGGGCAAGGGAGCCGGCATTGCCTTCTGATGTGTGGCTGAGTTCGGTTCTCATGGTGTCTCCATTCAGGACGGAATTGCTTCGGTAACTTCCGCAGCCGAAATGCGGCGGCCGGTCTCTGTCTGAAACACCGCTCCGCTGGAGACGAGCTTGTCGATTTCTTCCTCGGAGAATTGGAACTCACGAAGAATATCCGCGCTGTCTTCGCCGACTCGGGGCGGCGCGCTCTTGGCAACGTGTGTCGTTCCGTTGAACAGAATCGGCAATCCGAGCGCACGCATGGTTTTGCCCTCAGGCCCCTCGACGTCTACAACCATGCGGACCGCCCGTGCCTGCTCATGCTCCAGTGCCTGGCCGACATCGTTCACGGGCCCGGCCGGGATGGATGCTGCGTCGAATCGCTCGAGCCACGAGGCAAGCGTGTCGCTGGCCAACACCTCTTCAATAAGGGCGGCGAGGATCTTTCGGTTGGAATGGCGGATTTCCGAGCTATCAAAGCGCGGGTCAGTTTTCCATTCCGGATGCCCCAGCACGTCTGCGATGCGTTCCCAGTTTGCTTGGTTGGCCCCTCCGATGGCCATCCGGCCATCGGCACAGCGGAAGACTTGATATGGGGCGACAATAGGATGAGCCGTGCCGGATGGCGTCGGGACGATGCGGTGCGAAAAATACCCTGCGGCATACCAGTAGAGCTGCTGCATTGAAGCCTGCAGGAGGGAGGTGTCTACTCGCTGGCCTTTGCCCGTGCGCAGACGATGGATGTATGCAGCCAGAATTCCGACTGCGGCCAGAACGCCTGCATTCACGTCGGCGATCGAGATACCTGGCTTGACTGGCTCGCCGCCTTCTTCACCAGTAACACTGATGAGGCCGCTGAACGCCTGGAGAATCAGGTCGAACCCGCCTTTACTGGCCAGCGGGCCTTCGCGTCCGTATCCTGTAACCGAACAGTAGATGAGAGCAGAGTTCACCTCTTTGAGGACGTCGTAGCCCAGCCCGAGCCGCTCCATCACGCCAAGTCGAAAGTTCTCCGTGAGAACGTCTGCCTGCGCGACCATGCGCAACAGAGCAGCTTTTCCCTCGGGAGACTTGAAATCGATGCCGATGGACCGCTTGCCGCGGTTCAGCATCATGAACGATGGGGGGAGCCCACTATCGCCTTCTCGGCGGTAGTTTCGCGAATCGTCGCCCGCCGGGAATTTCTCGACCTTGTAGACCTCGGCTCCCATGTCGGCAAGCATCAGACCACACGTTGGACCAGCCATAATCTGCGACAGCTCCAGCACTTTCACGCCATGCAGCGGCCGTTCGAACTGCTCGTCTCCTGCGTTCATCTCCAATCCTTTTTGTCGTTTTGCCTAGGCGCCTTCTTCGTTGGCAGCCAGGCGATGCGCCCAGTATAAGAACGCTCTCAAACGAAAAAAAATATGGAATTGGGATCGCTCGATAGGAAATTACGATGGACCTGCCAGTGGCCCCTCTGGCAGCAGCTTGGCTCCCAGCCAATTTCCGTTGTCCAGGAGCTCTTTCAGGATGGCAAGTGTTGTCGCGACCACTACCTCCGCTGCGCGGCTCAAGGGCAGGGCGTCGGATACGCAAAGGGAAATCTCGCGGTCCAGGCGGTATCCGGCAATCGGAAGGGCGGTGATGCGGGTCTGGCGCTGGACGTCGTCGGAGAGGGCGGACCAAGGCAGCACGGTCCAGCCCAGGTTGGCGGCGACCAGGCGAATAAGCATGTCTGTCGCGCTGACCTCGCTGACGAGGCGGAATTTGAGCCGCTTGTCCAGCAGCGCTGCTTCGACCCGTTGTCGGATCGTGCTCGGGGCGCTCGGAAGAATCAGTGGGCTGTCCGCCAATTCCTTAAGTTTCAAGGTCTGGCGGCCTTGCACTGCGCTTTGGGGAAGGACGGCGTAAAGGGCTTCAGTAAATAGAGGAGTGATTTTTGCGCCACGTCTCGGTTGGGCGTCCACCGCGATGGCGATATCGAGCTTCCCGGCGGCCACAAGATCTACGAGCTCCGCGCTGGGCCGCTCAACAATCTCAAGCAGGATCCCGCCACTCGACAGCAATTCCCGCACTAACGGCTCAGCCAGCATCTTGCCGGCGCTTCCCGGGATGCCAATGGCCGTTCGCCCAGTTGGATGGGCGACTTCCTGGGAGACGGCCTGGCGTACGTCCTCATGCTGGCGGAGCAGCGATTTGGCGTAGCCATATAGGACTTCGCCGGAACTCGTTAGCCGCGCGCCGTATACCCCGCGATCCAGCAGCCGCGCTCCCAATTCGGTTTCCAGGTTGATGATTTGCTGGCTCAAGGCTGGCTGAGCAATGCGCAATGCCTCCGATGCCCGCGTCATGTTGCCTAGCTCGGCAATCTTTACGAAGTACTTGAGCTGCTTGAATTCCATGGTTACTGGCCGTCTCCGTGACGACGATGCCTTGTGTCAATCCATAAGCCTACGCGATGGAGTCATTGTTATTCAATATTTTTCCTCGATTGATCTGCTCCCTATACTGCGCCCACAGACAAGTCCGCTGCTGCACCCACTATGCGGACAACAAGAAAGGAGACGCTTCATGACCGCCAGTATTGATGGCTCCGTTGCCGATGCGCCCGCCGCAGCACAAGACCAGTCGCAACGGCGGGTTGTCCTTGCATCCTCCCTTGGTACCATGTTTGAGTGGTACGACTTTTTCCTTGCTGGCTCTCTGGCTGCGCAGATCTCGGCCAACATCTTTTCCGGCGTAAATCCGACGGCTGGGTTCATATTCACGCTGCTCAGCTTTGCCGCCGGCTTCGCAGTTCGCCCCTTCGGCGCACTCGTCTTCGGTCGAATTGGAGACATCGTCGGGCGCAAGTACACCTTCATGGTGACCATTGCACTGATGGGCGTTGCCACCTTCGCCATCGGCTTGCTGCCCGGCTACGCACAGATCGGCATGGCTTCGCCGATACTGTTTGTCGCCATGCGTATGCTGCAGGGATTGGCGCTCGGCGGTGAATACGGTGGAGCCGTCGTCTACGTAGCGGAGCATGCGGGCAACCACGAACGGGGCGCTCGTACTGCGTGGATCCAGGCTACGGCGGCGCTTGGCCTGTTGTTGTCGCTGGCTGTGATTCTTCCCACACGTTATCTGTTAGGCGAGGAGACGTTCACCGCATGGGGCTGGCGCATTCCGTTTTTGTTCTCCCTCTTGCTGCTGCTCATTTCCCTGCGAATCCGCCTGACGCTTCATGAGTCGCCCGAGTTCGAGAGGATGAAGCGGGAAGGCGCGACGTCGAAAGCACCAATTTCGGAAGCCTTCGGGCAGTGGAAGAACCTCCGTATCGTCCTGCTGGCGCTTTTTGGGATGGTAATGGGCCAGGCCGTCGTGTGGTACGCAGGCCAGTTCTACACCATGTTCTTCCTTACCCAGACGCTCAAGGTAGATGGCGGTACCGCGAACCTTCTCATCATCGCCGCGACTATTGTCACGACACCGTTCTACGTGATTTTCGGCAAACTGTCGGATCGGATTGGCCGTAAGCCCGTGTTCATGTCCGGGTGTCTGCTTGCTGCCTTGTTCTTCTTTCCGTTGTTCAAGGCCCTCACGCACTACGCTAATCCGGCGCTGGAGCGTTCGCAGCAATCGGCGCCGATTGCAGTACGCGCTGACCCAGCGACCTGTAGCTTCCAGTTCAACCCGGTGGGGACCGCGGAGTTCAAGAGTTCTTGTGATATTGCCCGTGCCGCCATTGCCAAGGCCGGCCTGAACTACACCTCGGTCCCATCACAGCCTGGCCAGCCAGCCCAAATCGTTGTTGGTCACATTGCAATTGAGAGCTTCGATGGCGGTACGGCTCAGGACGGTGCGAAGACTAAGGCGTTGAATGCATCGCTGAGCAAGGCACTGGCCGATAGTGGGTATCATGTTGGCCCGGCAGATCCCTCTCAGATCAACAAGCCGATGACGGTGCTTGTCCTTATCGCCTTGATGCTGTTTGGCACGATGACCTATGGCCCCATCGCGGCGATGCTGGTGGAATTGTTCCCCTCACGCATTCGGTACACGGCGATGTCCTTGCCGTATCACGTAGGTATTGGTTGGTTTGGTGGATTTTTGCCGGCCACCACCTTCGCGATCTCGGCCGCAGTAGGTGACATTTACGCGGGACTTTGGTACCCGGTTGCCCTGGCAGCCGCCTGCTTCCTCATCTGCGCAGTCTTTGTCAGGGAAAGCAAGGGCATTAACATCTACTCTGCCAGCCAACCGCGCTGATCTTGAAAAACACATATTGGCGAGACAACATCATGCAGTTTGCGGATTCTCAAGGTGTGAAGCTCTTCGTCCAATCGACTGGATCCGGCACGCCTATCGTCTTTGTCCATGAGTTTGCGGGCGACTACCGCAACTATGACGACCAAGTTCGCTTCTTTGGCCCCCACTTCCGGTGCATTACTTTCAATGCCCGGGGATACCCCCCGTCCGATGTCCCCGCAAATGTGGAACAGTACGGCCAGACGTTCGCGGTGGAGGATATCGCGAGCGTCATGCGCTGGGCCGGGGTAGAAAACGCCCACATTGTGGGCGTGTCGATGGGCGGCTATGCCACCTTGAATTTTGGCCTGACGTACCCAGAAAAGGCCCGGTCTCTCACGCTAGTGGGCGCGGGACATGGGTCTGACCCCGCCCGCCGGGAGCAGTTCCTGCGTGATAGCGGTGAACTTGCCGACCGTCTCGTGAACCTTGGGATGGAGCAGGGCATCGTTCACTATGCCAACAGCACCATTCGTCGTCGCTTCAAAGAGAAGAATCCCAAGGGATTCGATCAATTCAATCGCCAGTTCGCCGAACATTCGGCGCTGGGCTCCTCGCTGACTACTCGCGGCTATCAGATGCGACGGCAGACCATCTATGAGCTGGAAGCGAAGATGCGCGAACTGCGGGTGCCGACGCTCATCGTCACCGGCGATGACGACGAGCCCTGCATTGAACCGGCCCTGTTCATGAAGCGCACCATTCCCGATGCGCGCCTTTGGATCGTTCCGCGAACTACGCATGCAGTGAACCTGGAAGAGCCGGAAGCGTTCAACCGGGTGGTCTTCGATTTCATGATGTCGGCTGACAGGAACAGGTAGGAGCACGGCGATGGATCTGCATTTGAAAGGTAAGTCGGTCCTCATCACAGGCGGAAGTCGCGGAATTGGGCTTGCCTGTGCCAGCACTTTCGCGGCAGAGGGTGCGAGTGTCACCATCGCGGGTTCTTCGGCCGACTCGACTGCGCGGGCGCAACGTGAACTGGCAGACAAGCAAAGCATAAATGTCGCGACATTTGTCGGCGACCTGTCGCTACCGGAAGTGCGTCAGGCCCTCGAGGCGCGTCTGGACGAGGTTGACATCCTGGTCAACAACGCAGGTGCGATTCCTGGTGGCGGCTTGACAGCGATGACCGACACTCAATGGCGCGAAGCGTGGGAGCTAAAGGTCTTCGGTTACATCGAAACCACCAGGATGGCTCTTCCCAAGATGATGGAAAGAGGGTCTGGGGTCATTGTCAACGTCATCGGAATTGCGGCGGAGATGCCGCGATACGACTATCTGTGTGGAGCAACCGGTAACGCTGCGTTGTCGACGTTTACCCGGGCCGTGGGCGCTCATGCGACATCCCGCGGCGTGCGAGTGGTCGGCGTACACCCCGGTCCGACGGAGACTGACCGACTCGTAGAGCTTTACAAGGCGAGGGCGAAGGAGAAATTTGCCGACGAATCGCGCTGGCAGGAAATGCTCCAGCATCTTCCTTTCGGAAGAGCTGCGTACGCAAGCGAAATGGCAGACCTAGTGGTCTTCCTGGCGTCGGAGCGCGCCTCGTACCTCAGTGGCGTAGTCGTCGACGCAGACGGAGGGGCTCGGTATGCGTGATGCGACTCGTGCGGACTACCCCCACTTGGCGAGTGTACAGACACGCTGGATGGACAATGACGTCTACGGGCACGTCAATAACGTGACCTATTACAGCTACTTCGATACCGCCGTAAACCAATACCTCATCGAACGCGGGGTGCTTGATACTCATGGCGGACGCGTGGTTGGCCTCGTCGTCGATACCGGCTGTTCGTATTTCCGATCCCTTGCGTTTCCGGACCGGCTGCAGATCGGTGTTCGGGTGTCGAAGTTGGGCAACTCAAGTGTCCGATATGAGGTGGCGGTGTTCCGCGAGGGGGAGGAAGTCGTCTGCGCTGCCGGCCACTTTGTCCACGTCTATGTGGACCGCAAATCGAACCGGCCGGTGTCAGTACCCAACGAAACGCGTCAAGCGTTGTCGCACCTGCTCTGAAAAGCCACCGCCTAGTCGGTTGGACCCGGGCATTGTGGCGGACGAACGCCAGACTTCGGCTTACGAAAGACAGTGGCCGGCGCAGCGCATCTGCAGCGTTCTGACCGCATTTGTTGCGGGCGTCGCTGGTCTGCTGTTCACCGGTACAGCGGGCGCCCATGGCGGCGGCCTGGATGCCGATGGATGCCACATGGTTTGCGGGTCATAGACATCACAATCAGTCTTTGCAGCATTGCGTGGATCGGAATTCGGCAGGGGTTGACGGTTTGGGGAACTCGCCTACAGGCTGCCCCAATATCGAGGCACCTGCTCAGTGGTGATGAACTCGCTACGATCCGAATGGCACCCGTCATGCTGCTGATGTGGGTGTTCTTCTTCAATGAGCAAACAGTTCGCGGAGCCGTTTTCACCAATGCGCCGTCGCTGATTCTGACTTGCGAGAAGCTCGAACGGAGACCTACGCAAACAATGATCGGCGGCTGCGATCTATGACGCCGCCAATGATGTCAACGCGGCGGGAGAGAGCGGCCACAAGTTGTCCGCTTTCCTGATTGGTGACTACTTCTTCTCCAAACGGACCGACACGTGCGTCGCGGCGACCTCCAACACCTTTGCCGACCAGGTGGCTTTGCGGAGTGCACCGCTCTGGGGTCGTACCGCAACCGCTTGATAAGGTCTTCCGCGGGTCCACTGTTCCAGCGAGAACGAACCGAGGCGGAAAACCGCAGCTCCTACGCCAATCGCAGATCCCGCAACATATCAAGGACGTGTTGCGTGGAACGCTCAACATACCCCGCACGATGTGCAATGCCGAGCCGACGCCACAACACCGGGCGCAGCGGACGCATGACAATGCGTTTGTCGGGCGATGGCGCGGTCGCCTCATGGGGCAACAGCGCGGCGCCGTAACCTGCCGCTACCAGACTCTTGATCGCGTCGTTGTAGTTGAGCTGAATGCGAGGCGCGGGATGATACCCCCCGGTCGCAAACCACTCCATAGTCAGGCGTGAAAGACGCGTGGTCGCGTCATTGAGAATGAGAGGTCGGGCAGCGAGCCATTCAGGTGTGACGCGGGCCGGGCACTGCCAATGCGCCGGTACAAAGGCCATCACGGGGTCGCGCCTCCAAGGCTTGATCACGAGTCCGGCCACCGGGGGCTGGGGCAGAGCGACCAGTCCAACGTCCAGCGTCCCATCCGCCAGTCGGGACAACGTTTCATGTGAAGTCAGCACTGCAACTTGAATGTCGATAGCGGGATGGTGCTGGCGCAGCACTTCAAGCGCTTGCGGCAACAGGTGCGCGATCGCGCCAGTCGACGCACCGAGCCGCACGCGCCCCTCGAGCCCCTGCACCTGGCGTTGAATATCGTCTAACGCCCGCTCCGTATCGGCCAACAGTCGGCGCGCGCGCTCCACCAGCACCTCTCCTATCGCCGACGGCTTGACATGTCCGCGCTTCCTTGACAGGAGTGGAGCCCCAATGCGTTCTTCAAGCTCGGCGATATGGAGGCTAACCGTTGGTGGCGCCAGGTGCAATGCACGCGCCGCCTCGGCAAAAGATCCGCGGTCTGCAATGGCGACCAGAGTGCGCAAGCGGTCCAGGCTGATCTCTCGCATGTCGGCGTCCAAGTTCAGGAAAACTGAATGTTCATGTTATGAAATTCAACTTTCTATATTGTAGCGGCCCATGGATCATAAGGGCTCGTTCTTCGTTTTGCTTCTCGCAACCCACAGTCAGCGGAGTATTTCACGTATGAGCTCTCCCGTTGTTTTCATCGACGGCGACCAAGGCACCACCGGGTTGCTAATCCACGAACGGCTGCGTAACCGGACCGACATCAGACTCATCACGCTTGCTGCTGCGGAGCGCAAGGATTTGCGGCGTCGCGCAGAAGCCATCAACGCCTGCGACATCGCCATCCTCTGTCTGCCGGATGCCGCCGCGCGCGAGGCAGTGGCCACGATTGTCAATCCTGCGGTTCGAGTCATCGACGCAAGCTCCGCCCACCGTACCCAGCCGGACTGGACGTACGGATTTCCGGAGATGATGGCGGGGCAGGCTGAGAGCATCGCAAACGCACGTCGGGTCACCAACCCCGGGTGCTATCCGACCGGTGCGATTGGCCTGCTGCGTCCGTTAGTGCAGGCTGGGCTCATACCGGGCGATTACCCCATCAGCATTCATGCGGTATCCGGCTACTCCGGACGCGGACGCGCCGGCGTGGCGGAATATGAGGGACCGGGAGCCTCCAACGCGCCTTCATACCAGGTCTATGGCCTGGAACTCGCGCACAAGCACACGCCGGAGATCCAGCAGCACGCCGGGCTCGCGCAGCCTCCCATTTTCGTTCCTGCATACGGAGCGTTCCGCCAGGGCATCGTGCTGACCGTGCCGCTGGCGCTGCGCCTGCTGGCACCTGGCGTGAATGGCGACACGTTACATGCCTGCCTCGCGCGCCACTATTCCGGGGCGGACCACGTACATGTCTTGCCGCTGGAAGAGTCGCGCGTCCTGACGCACCTGGATCCGCAAATGCTCAACGGTACGAACGACATGCGCTTGAGCGTATTTCCTGGCATGGAGTACGGGCACGTCCTCCTGTCTGCGGTGTTCGATAATCTTGGGAAGGGCGCATCCGGCGCCGCGATTCAAAACCTGAACCTGATGCTTGCGTAGCAATCGACACCGATGCACCTCAGTCCTCGGTCTCAAAGCGCGCCACGATGGCATCGATCATCGCCCGAACCCTTGCGGTATGACGGAGGTCCTGGTGGGTGACCAGCCAGACTTCGTAGGCTGATCCCCGCGAAAGTTCGGGCCAGATCCTTACCAGCCCATCCCGCTCGCCCATATGCACCGGCACCTCGCCAATGCCGATGTCGGCACGGATCATCGCGCGCAGCATCAGGCTTGAGTGCACGCTGGCGACGATGCGCCCCGCATGTATAGGCTCGCCCACCAGCGTGGGCCGGCTGTTGCCTGACAGGAACGGCTGGTACAGCACGAGATCGTGTCCCGACAATCCCGTGCCACGTTCGGGCCCGCCGTGGCGCCTCAGGTAATGCTCCGTTGCATAGAGCCCCACGCGCCAGCGGGCCAGCCGTCGCGCCACCAGGTCGGGACTCTCTGGCTTCTGCGTACGAATGGCGATATCCGATTCGCGCCGAGCGAGGCTGAGCATCTGCGTGGAGGTGCTCAACTGCACCCTGACGTCCGGATGCTCAGCATGCAAGCTGGCAATTGCAGGGATCACGAACGCGAGTGCAAGCGAATCAGTCGTGGTCACCCTCACCTCACCCGCCAGCCGATTGTCCACACCCTGTGCCTGCCTGGCCAGTTCATGCGCGGACTGCTCCATCTTCTCCGCTGCCTTCAGGACGCTCTCGCCTGCAGGTGTGAGGGCATAGCCATCCGACGCGCGAAAGAACAAGGTGGCGTTCAATGCGTGCTCAAGCGCGGCAATGCGCCGTCCTACCGTAGCCTGGTCCAGCCCCACTACCTTGGCGGCCTTGCGCAGCGTGCGTTCACGCTGCACCGCAAGGAAAACCCGTGCGTCATCCCAATTCATGCTGTCGGCCCTGTGATGCGTTTTTGCATTCGAGAAGCTGAATATTGCCGCACCAGTTCATCGGTGCGCAACTCTATACTCGCTGCCAATGGCCGGACACCTGTCGTCCGGCGCGCGTGCGATCCATCAGGGACTGACAATGAAAGCCATCACTTTCGCTGAATTTGGCGATGCCGACGTTCTGGAACTCACCGACGTGCCGGACCCGGAGGTCAGGCCCCATGACTTGCTGGTGCGCAACCGTGCCGCCGGTCTCAACCGCGCGGACCTCACGCACAGGCGTGGCGGCTACGGGCGCGCGAACTTCGGCGATTCGGACCTCATGGGCCTGGAGATCGCCGGCGAGGTGATTGCGATGGGCTCCGAGACGCAGGGTTTCGCCATTGGCGACCGCGTCATGGGAATCGTGGGCGGCGGTGGTTACGCGGAACTGGCACGCATCGACTATCGCATGGCCATGCACATTCCCGATGGGCTGGACGACGTACATGCGGGTGCGTTGCCGGAAGTATTCGTCACCGCCTGGGAAGCGCTTGGTCATCTCGGTCGGCTGACATCAGGCGAGTCAGTGCTGATCCATGCGGCGGCTGGTGGTGTCGGCTCGGCGGCGGTGCAACTGGCGCACGCGCTAGGCGCCAGGGTCCTGGCAACGGCCGATGGCAGCAAGCGCGAAGCCATACTCGGCTTCGGCGCGGATGTCGCTATTGACTACAAGACCGAAGACTTCGAGGCGGTGGTAGATAGCGTCACCGAGGGGCGCGGCGTCGATGTGATCGTCGATTTCGTCGGCGCGCCCTACCTGGCACGCAACATCCGCTCCCTGAACTCTGGCGGCCGGCTGGTTCAAGTTGGCATCCTTGGCGGCATCGAGGGCGCCGAGCTTCCGCTGGACAGGCTGCTCTACCGGCACCTGCAAATCATGGGAACGGTCATGAAATCGCGCCCGCCAGCAGTGAAACATGCCATGACTCGCCGGTTCGCCGATACGTGGCTCCCCCGATTTGCGAGTCACAGCCTGGCGCCCGTCATCGACAGCACGTTTCCGTTGAAAAATGCAGCAGATGCGCATCGCCGTATGGAATCCAACCAGAATATCGGGAAGATCATGCTGACGATGGCGTAGGTCACGGGGCTGTGCCTGACATCCTTGCAGCGCGCGCGATGCTTTCGGCGAAGAGCGGGGCGGGGCTTGTCAGGTGCGATCCGGCGCGCATCCAGCGGCACCAGGTTGCTGCCCCGGCGCACCGGATCGTAAGTGAAGGCCGCCAGGTAACCATCATCCTCGGTACGACCACCCGGCTTTGGCACGAAGGCGGCCTCACCAACGATCTGGTTGCCCAGGTCATGGCGCGTGTATCGGCCGGTCTCGGTGTCGAGCTTGAGCACCGTGTTGAACACCGCCGAAGGCGGGTTGGCCTCCTTCAAAAGCTGCGCTGTGAAACATCAACGGAGCGTATCTTTCTGGGTCGGCAACGGGGTTTCCGGCCCCAAGGCCCGCCGCGTCGCCGTACTTCAGTCGGCCGTTGCAGCCATGTGGGTACGCGCGGCGTAGTCGATTCTGGTGCACTCGCAGCCGGCGAGATCTAGTGTTACAAGCGTCGCCCTTTCGCTCCGGGCCAATGCCGTTCCGGCAACGACGGCCGCATCGCGATCTGCATGGTGCGAATCGGCGTACCGCGCGCCTTCATGAATCACGTCCCAGCCGCCTCGGTACGGTGCCACCAGTATCGGTGTCGTCATGATGCTCCTCAACCGGCAGGTTTGCCGGAGAAACGATAGATGACTGCATGGTAGAGGCCGGGGAATCAAGTTCCCATAACAGAACACCGCGGCCGCATAGAAATTGCGTAAACGTGGGGGCGAATAGCCTGGATCGTTTCGCGGCTTCCAAATGCCCTCGACGACGGCAATCTGCTGATCAGCGGGCCTTTACAGGAATTTGATCGCGTTCGATGGCGTCTTGATGCCGGTTCTACCCCATTCTGCGTACGCTTGAAGCGGGGCAGTACGGAATTCCGAGTGGCGTGGCTGCTGCACGAAGGGACGGCGTGCGAGTCTGGCCGGACTATTCATCGCGTTACCGTCGACTTGGTCGATGTGACATCTCAGACGAGGATAAAAATGTGGCCCAGATTCTTACTTGGCGGCCTTGCGATATTGGCGCTGATTGCCTTGTTCTGGTTCCAGTTCCGACTGACAAACACGGTATCCCGCGAGGAAGATATCGCCGCTGACCATCTGGAACATAAGACAAAGTCGCATTGATCACGCCATTGATCACGCGTCAGCGTGAGCCTGCACGGCTTTTTCGACCATAGGACATCCGCAATTTTCGCGCAGCAGATCAAAAGGCGCGTTCGCGCGGCAAGAAGTTTTAGTACTACTCAGGGAACGCTGCGATAGCGTCACACCGGCGGCCTGGCAACAAGCGCTGAATACCACACACCCGTTTTGCCGCCTTCACGGCGACGGCCGCCGGTGCACAGACCTCAGTTGGCGGTGATGTTCTTCGCCTTGACGATGGCGCTCCAGCGGTCGTAGTCCTTGTTCAGGCGCGCCTGCATCTGCTTGCCGTCCTGGAACGCGGCGATGGCGCCGGCGCTCACCAGCTTCTGCTGCAGTTCCTTGTCGCCGGTGACGATCTCGCGGGTCTCGCTGGCAATGCGGTCCACGATGGCCTGGGGCGTCTCCAGCGGCGCGATCAGCCCGCCCCAGGAGTCGAAGTCGAAGCCCGGGAAGCCCTGTTCGGAAACCGTCTTCACGCCGGACAGCAGCACCTTGGCGTTCGGCGAACTCAAGGCAATCGCCTTGAGCTTGCCCGCGCGGATGTGGGGCAGGGCGGCTACCACGTCGGCGAACATGATGCCGACCTGTCCGCCCAGCAGGTCTGCAACGGCCGGCGCGCTGCCGCGGTACGGCACGTGCTGCATGTCGAAGCCGCCCAGGTCCTTGAGCTGCTCCATGGCCAGGTGCCCGAAGCTGCCGGTGCCGGAGCTGGTGTAGTTCAGCGGCGTCTTGCTGGCCTTGGCGAAGCGGATCAGGTCTGGCAGGGTCTCCACGCCAGGCACCACGGCGGGGTTGATGACGACGGCCATCGGCAGCACGTAGACAGTCGCCACTGACAGGAAGTCCTTCTTCACGTCATAGGCGTTGTTCTTGTACATCAGCGGCGCCAGCAGGGCCGGCATGCCGAACATCGACAGGCTGTAGCCATCGGCGGGGCTCTTGATGAAGCTGGCCGTGCCGATGGAACCCGACGCGCCCGGCTTGTTCTCGATAATGACCTGCTGCCCAAGCCGCTCCGACAATTTCTGCGCCACGATCCGGGCGGCGGTGTCCGTGGGGCCGCCCGCCGGGAACGCGACGGTCATCTTGATGAACTTCTCCGGCCAGCCGGTCTTGGCCAGCACGGCGGGCATCATCGACGCCAGGGAGGCCGCGGCGCCGGCCTTGAGGATCTGGCGGCGGCTGAGTTGCAGCTTGGTCATGGGTCTTGTCTCCAGTCTGTTGAATTGAATATCGGGATCAGATCACGCCTCGGGATCGCAGGCCCGCGATAGCGTTGTCGTCGAGTTGTAGCACTTCCTTGAAAATTTCCGTGGTGTGCTCGCCCATATGGGGCGGCGGACGGCGCACGGGCAGGCGCTGGCCATCCATCGCATAGGGTGGGGCCAGCACGGCCTGCGCACCGGCCTCGGTGTCGTGGAAATGGTGCAGCAGCCCCGCGTCGGCGGTGCGCTGGGACTGCAGCGCGTCGAGCATGCCCAGCACCTCGCCGCAGGGAATCTGGGCGGCGGTCAGCCGCTGCAGTAGCTCGGCCCGGGTGAAATGACGCAGGGTTTCGCGCAGCGCGGCCAGCAGGGTGTCGCGATGGGCCGAGCGCGCCGTGTTTGTCGCAAATCGCGGATCTTCCGCCCATTCAGGACGGCCGATGACCTCGCGGCAGAATCGCTGGAACTGGCCGTTGTTGCCCACGGTAATCACAAGCGGGCCGTCGGCGGCCTCGAAGACCCCGTAGGGAACGATGGACGGATGGGCGTTGCCGAACTTCGGCGGGTCGCCGGCCTTGAGCAGCGCCTCCATGCCGTAGTACGACGTGATCATCAGCCCGCAGTCGTAGAGGGCCATCTGCACATGGCGTCCGCGCCCTGTGGTGTGGCGCGCGAACAGCGCCGCCAGGATCGCCTGCCCGGCGTACATGCCGGTGAACATGTCCACGGCCGCGACGCCGAACTTCAGCGGCCCTTGCCCGGCCTCGCCGTTGGTGGCCATCACGCCGGCTTCGCCCTGTACCACGAGGTCGTAGCCCGGACGCTCGGCTTCCGGCGTGAAGCGTGCGTAGCCGGAGATCGAGCAGTACACAAGGCCCGGATTGTCCGCGCTGAGCTGTTCGTAGCCCAGGCCCAGCTTTTCAGCGCCACCGACCTTGAAGTTCTGGATCACCACGTCGCTGCGCGCGGCCAACTGGCGCGCCAGCTGCACGCCCTCTTCGCTCTGCAGGTCCAGGGTGACCGAGCGCTTGTTGCGGTTGGCGCTATTGAAATAGGAGGTATTGCGCGTGCCGATCCGTACGCCCCAGTCGCGGGTGTCGTCGCCCCGCTCGGGGTGCTCGATCTTGATGACGTCGGCGCCGAGGTCCGCCAGGGCCATCGCACACATCGGCCCCGCCAGTACGCGCGAGAGGTCGAGAATGCGCACGCCTGCCAGCGGCAACGGCGCGGCTTGATCTTGTAGTGCCATGGTGATCTGTCTCCTGTCAGCGCATTGTCTATATGTTCCGAATGATTGACAATTGCTACAAATTAGCAACGCATATGAATATGGAAAGTTGACAATGGACCTGAACGGGCTTTCCCTGCTAGTGGACATCATCGAGGCCGGCAATCTCAGCCGTGCCGCCGCGCAACTGGGCATGAGCCGCGCCAACGTCAGCAAGCGCCTCAACCACTTCGAGCGGCAGATTGGTGCGGAATTGCTGCGTCGCACCACGCGGCAGCTGGAGCCGACGGAGCTGGGCTGGCAGTTGTATGAGCACGCCCGGGCCATTCGCCACGAAGTGATGGCGGCGCAGGAGTCGGTGGAGAGCCTGGGGAAGCGGCTGAGCGGCACGGTCCGGCTCAGCGTGCCGAGCGGCTTCGGCCAGCACACGATGTCCGCGTGGTTCATCGAGTTCATGAACCTGTATCCGGCCATCACGCTGAACGTGGTGTTCGACAACGACATCGACGACCTGATCAAGGGTGCGGTGGATTTCTCCGTGCGCGTGATGGGCGATGCGCCCACCAACGCCGTGGCCTGCAGCCTTGGCGACGTCGAGTACGTGGCCTGCGCCACGCCGGACCTGGTGCGCACCTGCGGCATGCCGCAGACGCTGGAGCAGTTCAAGGACCTGCCGCTGATTACTTCGGAACTGACGGGGCAGAAGTTGCATGCGGCGGGGCGGCCGGGTCCGGCAAGCCGGCAGCTCGACATCCGGCCCAGGCTGATGTCGGCCAATTTCTTCTTCCTGCGCGATGCCATCCTCCAGGGGCTGGGGGTTGGACTGGTGCCGCACTACATGGTGGACCAGGACCTCGCCACGGGGGCGCTGCTGCGCCTGCCGCTGCCGGCGGAGGATTTGTCCTTCCTCCGGACCACCATGTATCTGCTCTATATGCCGGCGCGCTACCAGACGCGCGCCGTGGTCACGCTGATCGCGTTTCTGCAGGATCGCGCAGCACGGCGGGGCACCTAGAGCAGGCCGTGTTCGTAGGCGTAGCGGATAAGGTCGGTATTCTTGTTGACCCCGAGCTTGTCCATGGCCGTGGACTTTTGCGACGAGACGGTGCTGATCGACCGCCCGACCCGGGCGGCGATCTCCTGCAGCTGCAAGCCCTGAACATAGAGGCGGACCACTTCCATCTCGCGCGGGGTGAGGTCATGGACCGGCTTTTTCATGGCGCCGGAGGCATTCAGCAGCGTGCGGATGGTCGAGGAGTAGAAGCATTCGGTCGTGGTGGCCACGTGCACGCAGGCCTGAACCACTTCATCCAGTTCGTCCTGCTTGCTGACGAACCCGCGCACGCCCAGATTCATGGCGCGGGCGACGATGCCCGGGTTCATCTGGCCGCTGATTACCACAACGTGGGCCTTGGGGTGGTGCTCGATCAGCTGCTTCAGCAGGTTGAAGCCGTCAACGCCGTGATCCCCCTGCCCCATGGCGAAGTCCGTCACGATAATGTCGACCTCGGTATGGGCCAGCGCGTCGATCAACGCGCTGCCATTGGCGCATGCGCAGACCACTTCGAACCCCGGCGTCAGGTCCAGGCAGTCATGCAGTGCTTTGAGGATGAGGGGGTGGTCGTCTGCGACCGCAATTCGATTGGCCATCAATGTCATAACGTAGTCTCCGAACAGGTCGATGCTGCTATGGGTGGTCAAGCGGGTAAAACGGGGGTCAAACGGAGTCAAACGGGGTCAAACGGGTGGTCGAGGAGAGGCCAACACGGGGCCAGAGACCTCGCCCGGCAGGCACGTGGCGGCTGCGGGGCGAGCGGGGCAGGGCTCTATCGGAAGCGGTTGGCGCGCAGGCTGGCCTGCTGGGCCGCGATGGCCGCGCACAATGCCTGATATTCGGGCAGGAGGCGAGCGGTCTGCATGACGAACTGGTCGCAGCGCTGCGATGGCACCGGGGAGGCGGGGGTGGGCATGCTCACGGCCGGATGTGCCATTGCCGGATGGATGGCCAGCCAGCGCGGGATGGCGGCATAGCCGCGCAGGCGCAACAGCATCAACAGTTCGACTGGCACGGCCTGTTCCACCGGCTGGTCGAAGTCCGCGAGCGCGGTGGGCGAGTGGCCGTGGCTTTGGGCGAGATGGCGGTCGGCCAGTTGGAGCGCCAGTTCCACGAAGGCGGTTTCGTTGTCGCGCCACTGCGAGGTCATGGCCGCAAGCGGTGCTTCCGTGGCGCGGAACGTGGCCTCCGGTACCTTGATATCGAGGGCCTGGCCGGCAACCCCGACGATCATGCCGGCCGCGCCGCTCAGCGTCGGCTGGTAGAGGTTGTCGAGCTCGGAGTGCTGGCCGAACCATTCCCGCAGCGCGAACGTCCCGAGATCGCGCCAGTCGAGCGCGAGCAGCATTGCAACCTGGAGCGCCAGGTCCGAAAGGTCCGTCTTGTTATAGTGGGTGCCATACCAGTGCCTGCGATGCACGACCATGGCGTGCGATCCGGCCAGGCTCTCGAGCACCCCGGAGCGCAGGTTGCCCACATTTGGCGCGGGTGCGCCGCGCGCGGTGGCGTTGATGGCCTGCCACTGCCGTACGCGGCCCAGCCGATACATCGCCCGCGCCGCGCGCGACAGCGATACCGAGGCCGGTGCCTCGAAGAACTCGGCCATCGTCTTGCAGTACCGATTCCTGAGCAGGGCAACCTCCATTTCGGCAGGATTGTTGCCCGGCTGGCCCGGATGGTCTGTCTCAATCTCCAGCGGAAAATTTTTGTGCATATGCGATAGATGTGAAAGTCATGGCCTACGTTAGCCGCTTAGCCGTGATGTCACCATCGCTGTTTCCTGAAAAAGCAAGCTGCGCAGCCGGGGCTGCGGTCATCGCTTCCACCGGATTGGATGAATTGCGAGTCGAGGGACTACCAGTGATGCGAGATGCTCACCGCGCCGCCATGCGTGCTGCCGTGGGTGCCGAGTTCGCCGTCGTAGCGAATGGACAATCGGCTACGTGGCGTGGGGCTCACGCTCATGCCCAGACGGAGTTGGGCGGCATTGCGGTTCTGGCCGCTGCCATGCACCGTGAAGTCGGTGGCCGGGGCGCCGGCGTAACGCGCGGTGATGGACTGCGTGTTCGTGCCGAAGGTGTGCACCCAGGCCGCCGCCGCGTGGATGCGCCAGGCGCCTGCCGGTCCGTCGAACAGGTGGCGCCATTCGGTGCCGAGCAGCGAGCGGACCGAATTCGTCGAGCGCGAGGGCAGCACGAGGTTGACGCTGTCCGCCCCGGTTTCCGTCGTGCCGGATAACTTCACCGCCTGCCCTTCCACGCCGGCAAACGGCGACAGCACGCCGGGCAGGGCCAGCGGCAGGTCCACGCCGGTGCGCAGGGCGGCGAAGAACTGGTTGCCGTGCGTGCTGCCGGTGGCCGTGCGGGGCACCTCGGTAAACGTGATGTCGCGGCGCATGTCGTCGATATTGCGCGCATAGCCCAGCGCCTTGCGGAACCAGAAGCGGCCCGCCGTGTAGCGGCCATAAAGCACGGCCTGATAGCTGTCGAACTGGCCGTGCACCGGCAGGCTGTGGGTGAAAGTATTGCCGTGGAGGTAGCCGAATGCCATCCCGCCGACGAAGGCTGGCGTCCATTGATAGTCGACCCCGGCCATCACGCCCGCGAGGTTGATGTCCTGCGACAGCCACGTGTCATAGCCGCCGATGCGGCCGGTGTTGCCCAGCACGGTGGCCCATGCGCAGAAGCGCGCCGCCGGCGCCGCAGGGGTGCAGGTCTCGTCCGCGAGCCGGGTGTCGATGGCGTTCATCCCCGCCCGCGCCGCCGCGTAGTGGGCGTTCGGCAGCGCGGCGTAGGCTTCCGCGCTCAACTGGTCGATCGCCGCGTAGGCCGCTGCGCCTTCCACGTTGAACAGGTCGACGGCCACTGCCAAGAAATCCCGGCTCGGCGCGTTGTTGGTGCCTGCGGCGAAGGCGTCGCGGTCCAGGGCAGTTTCCACGGCGATCTCGTTCGGTGTACCGCCGGCCAGGGCGAAGCCGCGTGCGACCACGAGGTAGGCATTCCCGGCATCGTAGGCCAGGGACGGCGCGGCGAACGGGTTGAGCGTGGTCACGCCCGCGAACGTGCCGGTCAGCCCGCCCGAGGCCGACAGGATGCGGTACGTATCGGCAGGCCGCAGCGACAGCGCGCGCAGGCGGGCCTGCACCGTGCCGCCGGCCAGCGCGGCGGGGCCGGTGACATCTATCAGGTCATTGCTGGTGGGCGAGATATCGACCTGATACACGGCGCTGGCCGCGTGGCTGTAGCTGCCCGCGATGGACAGCGTGCCGACCGACAACGGCGCCCGCGGCGTGGTCGGCAAGACGGCGTTCCCGGGTGCGACGATGCCCTGCACGCTGACAGCGCCCTGCACCGTGCCCGTACCGGCCAGCGCCGCGCCGGGCGACACCGCCACCGCCGGGCTGGCGAGCGTGCCGTTCACGCGCAGGGTGCCGGTCTCGACGGTGGCCGATGTCCCGATCTCCGAGGTGCCGTCGAGCGACCAGTCCGCACCACGCATCGAAAGCGCAGGGAAGCCATAGGCGCGGCCGGGCAGGCTGCCGCTGCCCTGCAGGATCAGGGCGTTGCCGGCGCCGTTGCCACCGTCGAGGTCGCCCGATATGGCGCTGCCGGTATCCAGCGTCAGCGTGCTGTTCGCCCCGGTGAACTGCACGGCGACACCGCTGCCGGTCAGCGTGCCCGCGTTGACGATGGCGACGTTGGCGCCCGCGACGATTGCCGGCCCCTGGCTGCCGGCAATCGTCGCCCCCGGCTGGTTGACCACGCTGGCCGGACCGTCAGCGCCATCGATGCGGATGGCGGGGATGTTCGCGCCGCTGGCCGCGATCGTGCCGGCATTGACGATCTGGCTCCCGCCGTTGAGCGAGATGGCGCTGGTTGTCGGCGACTGGACGACGCCCCCTGGCGCGACTTCTATATAGAGGCCGGTCACGCCGGGCTGGGCGGTCAGGCTGCCGGCGAGTTGCCCGGCGACGACGACACCGCCGCCGCCGATCTGCCACGCCTGTTCGTCCGCGTTCGCACCCGTCAGCGTCCAGACGCTGGTGCCCTGTTTCTGGAGGATGCCGAAGTTCCGGTACTGCGCGGTGGGGCCGAGCGTGGAGACGTCGAAGCTGCCGGCGTCGGCGCCGCCCAGCACCAGCGTGTTGCCGGCGCTGGCCGCCGCGCCGCCGTCCACGATGCCGGTAATCCGCGAGGTGCCGGTGATCTCTATCCGGTCATCCGCCGGGCCGAACGATATCGCCACGCCGCTGCGCCCGTCGATCGTGCCGCTGTTGACGATGGAGGCCGGTGCGCTGGGGCCGGTGTCCAGGTCGATGGCCGCGCCCTCGTCCGACGCGATCAGGCCGGCGTTGTCGAGGGTGAGGGCGGGCGTGGCCAGGATGCCGTGCGCATGCCCCACGATGCGGCCCGTCGCCAGATTGACCACGGTGCCGCTCTCGGCGAAATGGATGGCGGCCTGCGTGCTGGAGTAGTCGAATACGTCGCCGGCGATGTCGCCGGCATTGATCACCATGCTGCCCGACTGCCCGAGGTAGATGCCGTCGAGCTTGCCGGCGATCACCGCGCCGGCCTGATTCACCACGGTGCCGCCGGCGAACATCGCCACCGCGGTGGTACTGGGGCTCGCCAGCACGCCGAAGTTGGTCAGCGTGCCCAAGGGGAGGTGCACCGCGTTGTAGCCGCCGTAGACGGTGCCGTTGTTGGTCAACGACCACCCGGAACTGCCAGAGGCGTCGATGGCGACGGCGCCGTTCCCGCGCGTGTCGATGATCGCCCCGGGCACCACGACAAACGGATTGTCGGCGCGGCTCAGCTTGTAGCCCACCTCCGAACTCGTCAGGTCAGTCGCCTGAAGGGGCCGGAAGGCGGTGGCAAACAACAGAAGCACAGCGATGCGAACTCGGGACGGAACGGGCATCGGCAATTTCCCACGGATCGGAAACTGAATCCAATATGTTTGATAATGGGCGATATTGGATTATCAGAAGATTATTGGGTGGAATTGAAAGGCAGTGTATGTGATGCGAAGGGGTTGAGAAAGTGGATTAGTGATAGTGCGGGGTATTTATTTTCCTGCATTGTCTGATATTTATTTTCCGCCTCGATATAACGCAATGTTGCGATTGTCATTTATTATCCATGTAGCGGTCCATCATGCAAAAAATACAGAACTGGCGGGGGTGACAGCGAAAGGGGATGCTCACTCGCCAGCGCAATGCCGGATTTTCCCGTGGGGCTCCCGACATATATGTAACAGCGCTGGAAATCTGGGCGGCTCGCCCTAGGGTATTAGGATGGGCACTGCCCTTCTCATTTTGCATCTTAGCGATAGGGGATTACGAATGGCCATCCAGTCACTCGCATCTCATAGCACGGCGCAATTACGACGGATGATTGGCCACTTGCAGACGGAACTGGACGCCCTGGAGCGTCTGTCTTCACTGGATCCCGAGGTGCAGGCGCGCCTCGGCTACGCCTGCACGCGCCTGCGGGAGGGGCTTGAAGCGGTGGAGGACGCACAGCGCTCCCTGCGATCGCTGCAGGAAGTGCGGCCTTCGGCACTGCGCGATACCCGTCCCTCGCGCAAGGCGTGACGGACGGGTATGGGCGCGGTTGGTCAGACCATCGTCGGCATGCCCGCCAGGAGCTTGTCCAGCGTGATCGGGTAGTCACGCACCCGCACGCCGGTGGCGTGGTAAATGGCATTGGCCACCGCCGCGCCCACGCCGCAGATGCCGAGTTCTCCCACGCCCTTCGCTTTCATGGGCGAGGAGATGGGGTCCACCTCGTCCAGGAAAATCACCTCCTGGTGCGGAATATCGGCGTGCACGGGCACCTCGTAGCCGGCGAGGTCGTGATTGACGAAAAAGCCCACGCGTTTGTCGATGGCGAGTTCCTCCATCAAGGCGGCGCCCACGCCCATCGTCATGGCGCCGATCACCTGGCTGCGCGCCGATTTCGGATTCAGGATCCGGCCCGCCGCACAGACGGCCAGCATGCGGCGCACGCGGATTTCGGCAGTGGCCATGTCGACGCCCACCTCGACGAAATGCGCGCCGAAGGTGGACTGCTGGTATTGCTTGTCGAGATCGCCGAACTCCAGGGTGTCCTCGGCGGTCACGCCTTCGCCCGCCGCCTGCGCCAGCGGCACGCTGCGGCCTCCGGCGCGGATCTGGCCGCCCTCGAACACCGCGTCCGTGGCGTTCACGCTCAGGCCGGCACGCTGGGCCAGCAGCTGGCGCAGCTTCACGCAGGCGGCATAGACGCCTGAGGTGGCGCTGTTGGCGCCCCACTGGCCGCCGGACCCCGCCGACACCGGGAACGACGAATCGCCCAGCCGCACCACCACCTGCTCGATCGGCACGCCCAGCATCTCGGCGGCCGTCTGGGCGATGACCGTATAGCTGCCCGTGCCGATGTCGGTCATATCGGTCTCCACGATGACCCGGCCGCCCTTGTCCACCCCCACGCGCGCGCCGGACTTCATGACCAGGTTGTTCCGGAACGCCGACGCCACGCCCATGCCGACCAGCCATTGCCCCGCCTTCGTCGCGCCGGGCTTGGGGTTGCGCGCCTGCCAGCCGAAGCGCTCGGCGCCCAGCCGCAGGCATTGCACGAACTGCCGCTGCGAGAATGGCCGCGCGGGCTTTTCCGGGTCCACCTGCGTGTCGTTGAGGATGCGGAACTGCACGGGGTCGATGCCGGCCTTCTCGGCGATCTCGTCGATGGCGATCTCCAGCGCCATCATGCCCGGCGCCTCGCCCGGCGCGCGCATGGCGTTGCCTTCGGGCAGGTCCAGCGTGGCCAGCCGCAGCGCGGTCATCCGGTTGGCGCCGGCGTAGAGCAGGCGCGTCTGCTGCACGGCGGTCTCGGGTCCGCCGCCGGGCAGGTCGCCCGACCAGCTTTCATGGGCGATGGCCGTGATCTTGCCGTCCCGCGTGGTGCCGATGCGGATGCGCTGGATCGTCGCCGGCCGGTGCGTGGTGTTGTTGAACATCAGGGGCCGCGTCAGCGCCACCTTCACGGGGCGCCCGGCCGCGCGCGCGCCCAGCGCCGCGAGCAGCGCCTCGGCCCGCACGAACAGCTTGCCGCCGAAGCCGCCGCCGATATAGGGCGAGATCACGCGCACGTTTTCCTTGGGGATGCCGAGCGTGGCCGCCAGGTCCTCGCGGCCCCAGGCGATCATCTGGTTGGCCGTCCACAGCGTGAGCCTGTCGCCGTTCCAGGCGGCGATGGAGGCGTGCGGCTCCATCATCGCGTGCGACTGATCGGGCGTGGTGTAGGTGGCGTCCAACTGCACCGGCGCCGCCGCGAAGCTGCCGGCGAAGTCGCCCACGGCCGTTTCCGGCTTGCCCGAAAAGTCATCGCCCTTCGGCGCGACGGCCGCATCGCGCGCGGCGGCCAGGTCGAACGCGCCTTTCCCGGCGGTGTAGCGCACGCGGATCATCTGCGCCGCCGCGCGGGCCTGCTCGAAGGTTTCCGCTACCACCAGCGCCACGGCCTGATGGTAGTGCTGGATCTCCGGGCCGCCGAGCAGCGCGGCGGTATTGCGCTGGCCCTTGCCGAGCTTGCCGGCGTTCGCGGCGGTGACGATGGCCAGCACGCCGGGCGCGCGGCGCGCGGCGGTGGTGTCCATCGACATGATGCGGCCTTTGCCAATGCCGGCGCCCACCACATAGCCGTACGCCTGGTTGCGCGCCACGTCGTGCCGCTCGTAGGCATAGGGCGCGGTGCCGGTGGCCTTGTGGGGGCCGTCGATGCGGTCCGTGGGTTTGCCAACCACGCGGAGCTGGTCGATCGGGTTGGTGGTGGCGGGGGTATCGAATTTCATCGTCCGTCTCCTCCGGTCAGGTGCGGGCCTGCGCCAGCACGGCGGCGAGGGTGCGCTGGAACAGCGGCACCTTGAAGGCGTTGTCGTGGGTGGGCCGGGCGTCCGCGAACAGGCGCTGGGTCACGGCCTGGGCGCCGCGCGGCAACTCGGTCTCGGCGGCTTCCAGGCGCCACGGCCGGTGCGCCACACCGCCCACGGCCACGCGGCCGGTGCCGTCGCGCTGCACGATGGCGGCCACGGACACCAGCGCGAATGCGTACGAGGCCCGGTCGCGCACCTTCCGGTACAGCTGCGCGCCGCCTACCGGCGGAGGCAGCGTCACGGCGGTAATCAGCTCGCCCGGCTCCAGCGCGGTTTCGATATGCGGCGTGTTGCCCGGCAGCTTGTGGAAATCGATGATGGGAATGACACGCGTGGCGCCCTTCGGGTTGACGGTCTCCACCGTGGCGTCGAGCACGCGCATGGCCACCGCCATGTCGCTCGGATGCGTGGCGATGCACGCGTTGCTGGCGCCGATGACCGCATGCTGGCGCGTCACGCCGCCGATGGCCGCGCAGCCGCTGCCCGGCGCGCGCTTGTTGCAGGGCTGGTCCGTATCGTAGAAATACGGGCAGCGTGTGCGTTGCAGCAGGTTGCCCGCCGTGGTGGCGCGGTTGCGCAACTGCCCGGAGGCGCCGGCCAGCAGCGCGCGCGCCAGTACGCCGTAGTCGCGCCGCACGCGCGGGTCGGCGGCGAGGTCGGTGTTGCGGACCAGCGCGCCGATGCGCAGCCCGCCCTGAGAGGTGGCCTCGATCTTGTCCAGCGCCAGGCCGTTCACGTCGATCAGGTGCAGCGGGGTCTCGATACCGAGCTTCATCAGGTCGAGCAGATTGGTGCCGCCGGCAATGAAGCGGCTGCCCGGGATGCGCGTGGCGGACGCGGCGGCCTGCGCCGGCGACTGGGCGCGTTCGTAGGTAAAGGGGATCATGCTTTCCTCCCGGCGACGTCGCCGATGGCGTCGAGGATGTTGGCGTAGGCGCCGCAGCGGCAGATGTTGCCGCTCATCCGCTCGCGGATCTCCTCGGCGCTCAGGGCCGGGCGCGCGTTCAGGTCGGCGCTGACGTGGCTCGGTATGCCGGCCTGGATCTCGTCGAGCACGGCCACGGCGGAGCAGATCTGGCCGGGCGTGCAGTAGCCGCACTGGTAGCCGTCATGCTTCACGAAGGCCACCTGCATCGGATGCATGCGCTCGGGCGTGCCCAGGCCCTCGATCGTCGTGATTTTGGCCTCGTGGTGCATCACCGCCAGCGTCAGGCACGAGTTCAGCCGGCGCCCATCGACAATGACCGTGCAGGCGCCGCACTGGCCGTGGTCGCAGCCTTTCTTGGTGCCGGTCAGGTGCAGGTGCTCGCGCAGGGCGTCCAGCAGCGTGGTGCGGGTATCGAGGTCAAGGTCGCGCCGCTGGCCGTTGACGATCAGCGACACCTTGTGCGAGATGGGCGGGCGCGTGGTGGCGGGGGAGGGCGCGCCGGCGGGCCGGCCGGTGGCGGCGCCCGGCACGGCGGCGGCGGTCACCGAGACCGCGCTCGCCTTGAGCAACTCGCGCCGCGATAGCTTGAGAGGGTCGCGGAAGTCTTCCATGGGTGGGGGATTCCTTGTGATGTCGGACGCGGACGCCCGAAATTGCAATGTGGCGACGGTTGCGCGCAGTTCTTACACGGCGCGGGCCGGCCGCGCGGGGCGGCTGCACGGGGCGTCTGCCGGTGCGGGCAGAACGGCGCACAAAACATGCCCGAGCGCGCCCGCGCCGTTGTCAGGCCCGCCTGCCCGCATTCGACGTTTCACGCCGCCATGAAGCATCGGCGGCACGGCGTGACGCACACTGCATCCATTCGCCACGGAGCCGCCCCCATGAACGTTGCCGATCCGATTGCCGCCGTCACCGATGCGGACCCCTATCCGTACTACCGGCACCTGGCCGCCACGCGGCCGTTTCACCGCGATGCCGCGCTGGGCCTGTGGGTGGCGGCCAGCGCCGACACGGTGGCCGAGGTGCTCGCCCATCCTGACTGCCGGGTCCGCCCGACGGCCCAGCCGGTGCCGCCCGCGCTGGCCGGCACCCCGGCGGGCGACCTGTTCGGCCGGCTGGTGCGCATGACGGACGGGGCGCCTCATGCGGCGCTCAAGACCGTGGTCCTGCGGGCGATGGCGGGCATCGACCTCCCTGCCGCCCGCCTCCGCGTCCGCGCGCTGGCCGCGCACCTGCCGCGCGTGGAGGCGGACGACGCCCACGAGGCCAATCGCTGGATGTTCACGCTGCCCGTGCTCTGCGTGGCGGACCTGCTCGGGCTGCCGCTGGAGCGGGACGAAGCCGGCCATGTGTCCACACGGGTGGCCGGCTTCGTGGCGACGTTCGCGGCGGCCATGTCGCCGCTGGCCCGGCCCGCCGATGTGGAGGCGGGCGCCGTGGCCGCGCAATGGCTGACGCGCTGGGCGGGGGAGAACGCAGCGCCGGGCGGATTGCTCGCGGCGATGGCGCAGGCCGCTGGCGAGGCCGACATCGACCCCGCCACGCTGCTGGCCAACGCCATCGGCCTGATGATCCAGGCCTGCGAGGCCACGGCCGGGCTGGTCGGCAATACGCTGGTGCGGCTGGGCCGGACTGGCGAAATGGGCGAAATGGGCGATGTGGGGGATGTGGAGCAACTGGTCGCGGACGTCGCCCGCACCGATCCGCCAGTGCAGAACACGCGCCGCTTCCTGGCCGCCGACGCCACGCTGTGCGGCGAATCCCTGAAGACCGGCGATGCCGTGCTGGTGCTGCTGGCCGCCGGGTCGCATGACCCGGCAGCGCGGGCGGACCCGGCGGACCGGCCGTGGACCTTCGGCACCGGCCGCCACGGCTGCCCCGGCGACGCGCTGGCGCGTCTTCTGGCGGCGGTCACCGTCGAGAGCCTGCTCCAGCGCGATGTGAACCCACGCCGCCTGCTGCGCGGCTTGCGCTATCGTCCATCCGTGAACGCGCGCATTCCGCTGTTCACACCATCCCACTATTAAGTAGAGGAGCCCCCATGATTGCCGTGATCTTTGAAGTCGAACCCGCGCCGGGCCGCCAGGACGCCTACCTCGACATCGCCGCCCACCTCAAGCCGACCCTCGAGGCCATCGACGGCTTTATCTCGGTGGAGCGCTTCCAGAGCCTGACCACGCCCGGCAAGCTGCTGTCCCTCTCGTTCTTCCGTGATGAGGCGGCGGTCATCGCCTGGCGCAACACGCTCGACCACCGCCAGGCGCAGGCGGCCGGGCGCGGCGGCGTGTTCGCCAACTACCGGCTGCGCGTGGCCCAGGTGCTGCGCGACTACGGCCTGCACGAGCGTGACGAGGCGCCGGCGGACAGCCGGGCCGTGCACGCCGATGTGCCCAACGGTGTGTCCACCCCGCGCTAAGGGAGCCTGTCGATGTTCCACGTCGGTCCCGAATTCGCGTTTATCGGCCTGACCTTCCTGCTGGCCGGCTTCGTCAAGGGCGTGGTGGGCCTTGGCCTGCCGACCGTGGCGGTGGGCCTGCTCGGGCTGGTCATGCCGCCCGTGCAGGCCGCCGCGCTGCTGGTGGCGCCGTCCATGGTCACCAACGTCGTGCAGCTGTTCAGCGGCCCGCGCTTCGGCCAGCTGCTGCTGCGGCTGTGGCCGATGCTGGTCACCATCTGCGCCGGCACGTGGCTGTGCGCCGCGCTGGTGCCGGCCAGGATGATGGACCACGCCACCAACGCCCTCGGCGTGGCGCTGATCGTCTATGCCGTGATGGGCCTCGCCGCGGTGCGGCTGGTGGTGCCGCCCCGGGCGGAGCGCTGGATGGCGCCGCTGGCCGGGCTGGTTACGGGGGCGATCACCGCCGTGACCGGGGTCTTCGTCATCCCCGCCGTGCCCTACCTGCAGGGGCTCGGCCTCGACAAGGAAAGCATGGTGCAGGCGCTGGGGCTGTCGTTCACGGTCTCGACCATCGCGCTGGCCGTGAG
The DNA here is from genome assembly GCF_046535395.1 of Cupriavidus sp. SIMBA_020. NCBI lineage: Bacteria > Pseudomonadati > Pseudomonadota > Betaproteobacteria > Burkholderiales > Burkholderiaceae > Cupriavidus > Cupriavidus sp. SIMBA_020. Next base: position 124,070 of record NZ_JAWRWU010000012.1, read on the forward strand.
CCTGGCGCTGGGCGGCGCGCTGCTCCATACGCCGGTGCTCGGGGCCTCGCTGCTGGCGCTGGTGCCGGCGCTGGGCGGCATGTTCCTTGGCCAGTGGCTGCGGCACCGGATCAGCGCGGAGCGCTTCCGGCGCCTGTTCTTCTGCGGATTGCTGCTGCTGGGGGCGGATCTGGCGCTGCGCGGCATTGTCTGACCGGCCCTGGCATGAAAACCTGACACAATCGCCCCGGATACTGGTGCAGGATCGCAACGTGGCATCCGCCATGGCACCAGACGACGAAAGGGCGATGCGGCATGACACGGCGCAGGGGTACTACCCAACTGTGGGCAACGCTGGGCAAGCAGGCGGCGCGCAGCGCCCGGCGCCTGCAACGCACGGTGACCAATTCCGTGCTGAAGACGGCCAGGCAGCAGGGCAGCGCCGTGAGCGAGGCCGTGGGCCGTGCCGTGGGCAAGGCTGCGCATCGGGCGCTGACCGGAGTGGTCACGCCCGCGCCGTCGCCGGTCAGCAAGGGCGGCGGGGTCTGGGAGGAAGGGGTCTGGGGTTTCACCCTCGGCCTTGGCGCGCTGGGCCAGCGGCGCTACCGCATCTTCGTGCCGCCGGGCGTGAGCGCCGCGCGTCCCGCCCCGCTGCTGGTGCTGCTGCACGGCTGCGGGCAGGACGCCGCCAGTTTTGCCGCCTGCGCGCGCGTGACCACCGTGGCGCGCGACGCGCGCTGGGTGGTGCTGATGCCCGAGCAGTCGGTGCAGGCGAACTCGCAGCGCTGCTGGAACTGGTTCCGGCCGGACGCCCGGGGCGCATCCGAGGCAGCGCTGCTGATGTCGATGATCGACCATGTCTGCCGGCGCTACGCCATCATCGGCGAGCGGGTTTGCGCGCTGGGCCTGTCGGCGGGCGGGGCGATGGCGATGATGCTGGGCCTGCGCTACCCCGACCGCTTTGCCGCCGTGGGCTCGCACTCGGGCGCCGTGCCCTATAGCGCCGTCAACGCAGCCCAGGCCCCGCGCGCCATGCGCGGCGAGCGCGTGCCGGACGCCGTGGCGGCCCGGCTGGCGCTGGCGGGCCGTCGTCCGCCGCCGTTGCTGCTGCTGCATGGCGATGACGACACCGTGGTCACCTACGACAACGCCACCTCGGCCGCCGCGCTGTGGCTGGAGCTGCTGCCGCCTGGTGCGGTCGCCCCGAAGGCCATGCCGCCCCGGCGCGTGCGGCGCGGCACCCGGCGCGCGGTCGATGTCTTCGACTGGCAGGCCGGTGTGCGGCCCTTCATGCGGCTGGTCAGGGTGGAGGGGCTGCGGCACGCCTGGAGCGGCGGCGCGCCGGGTCAGGCCTTTGCCGATCCGACCGGCCCGGATGCGCTCAAGATCGCCCTGCGCTTCTTCTCCGTGAACGGGCGCGGGCTGGCTTGATGGGGCGATTTACCCGGGTGCCTAGTTCGTGCCGACGGGCTCGAAGGCCACGTCGCTGGTCGGGCACGCCACGCACGGCAGGATCAGGCCCTCGTCCTTCTCATCTGCACTGAGTCCCGGCCATTCGATCCGATAGCGCACGCTCCCCGCGTGAAGCTGGCTGATGCAGGCCCGGCAGGTGCCGTTGCGGCAGGAGCTGGGCAGGGCGACGCCTTCGAGCAGGGCCGCCTCCAGCAGGCTCAGCGAGGCCGGCGCGGCGTAGCGTGTCTCGCCGGGCAGCACGTGGGCGGTGAATTCTGCGCTGTCGTCCGAGATGATGTCGTCCTGGTCAGGCATCGGCTTCCGGGAACCGGGCGCGGCCATGGGTGGCGTCGCGCAGGGTGGCGATGGCGGGCTCGCGCAGCGTGGCCGGCAGGCGGATTACCAGCCGGGCCAGCGCGCCATACTGGGTGTCGGCCAGCGTGCAGCCCTCGCCGGCCATCGATTCGATCCAGCGGCGCACGCGCGGTTCGTCGGCATAGTCCACCTCGACGTCCAGCGTGGCGTAGGCGATGCGCTCCACGCGCTCGGCGTCCTTGAGCGCGGCGGCAATCGCATCGGTATAGGCGCGCACGAGGCCGCCTGCACCCAGCTTGACCCCGCCGTAGTAGCGGATCACCGCCGCCAGCACGCCATCGAGATCATGGTGGCGCAGCACTTCGAGGATCGGCCGGCCCGCCGTGCCGGACGGCTCGCCGTCATCGGACATGCCGGACTGTCCACCCGCCAGCAGTGCCCAGCACACATGGGTGGCGGCTGGGTGCTGCGCGCGCAGGTCCTGGAGCACCGCCATGGCGGCCTCGCGGTCTGGCACGGGCGTGGCCAGGCCGATAAAGCGGCTCTTGCGGATCTCGAGGTCCGAGTGCACGGGGGTGGCAAGCGTGTAGGTGGGCAAGGCGGCGGAAATCGGCCGAAACCGGCGGGGTGACTGGGCAGGAGAGGGAGTGTAGCGCAGCCGGGGCGTCTGACCGCGCAGAGGCGCCGTGCCTGCTACCCTTGCGCCTGTTACCCGCGAAAACAGGAGCGCCCATGACCCGCCCGTCCCCCGATCTCGCCGCGCGCCGCATGGCGCCTGCCACCGAGCGCAACCGGGAGCCGATCCTTGCCGTGCTGCGCCAGGTGCTGCCGACCAGCGGCACGGTGCTCGAGATCGCCAGCGGCACCGGCCAGCACGCTGTCCACTTCGCCGCCGCGCTGCCGGGCATCACCTGGCAGCCGAGCGACCCCGATGCCACCTGGCGCGAGTCGATTGCGGCCTGGGCAGTCCACGCCGGGACGACGAACGTGCTGCCGCCGCTGGCCCTCGACGTGCGCGCGGAACCCTGGGGCATTGACGCCGTGTCCGCCATTGTCTGTATCAATATGGTCCACATCTCGCCGTGGGCGGCCGCCGAGGCGCTGTTCGCCGGTGCCGGCAAGCGGCTCGGGCCGGGCGGCGTGCTCTACCTCTACGGCCCCTACAAGCGCGACGGCGCCCACACGGCGCCCAGCAACGCGGCCTTCGACGCGCAACTGCGTGCCGCCGATGCCGAATGGGGCGTGCGCGACATGGAAGCGGTGATCGCGCTCGGTGCGGCCCAGGGCATGACCTGCGACGCGCCCATCCCGATGCCGGCGAACAACTTCAGTCTGGTCTTCCGCAAGCCGGCGGCCGGCTAGCCGCGTACGAGCATGACCACCGCCGTGGCGATCAGGCAGACGGCGAACGCGGCGCGCAGGCGGCGTTCCGGCATCCGGTGCGCCAGCGCCACGCCCCAGGAGATCGTCAGCATGCCGCCGAGCGAGAGCGGGATGCCGCTGGTCCAGTCGACATGGCCGGCCTGGGCATAGGTCATCAGCGCGACCACGGCGCCCGGCGTGACCAGCGCCAGCGCCAGCCCCTGCGCGGCGGCCTGCCGCATGCCGAACAGGCCGACCAACGCCGGCGCGGCCACCACGCCGCCGCCCACGCTGAAGAACCCCGAGAACGCCCCGCCCACCACGCCCACAGCCGGAATCCAGCGCGACGACAGCCGCGCCTGCTGCTGGGTCACGGCCCGGCCGGGCATCAGGCGCCACAAGAAGTACAGGGCGAGGCCGAGCGACGGCAGCAACAACGGGCTGGGGCTGCAACGGCAGACACAAAGATCGTCGCTCAGCGCAGCCTCGCGTCCATCGGGGCCCGTGGTGGACAGGCGCGGACCGATACATACGATCTGTCCCACCGACTTGCAGACTGGACACCAGACTGGGTCGCCCTCATAGGCTTGCTCGCGATGCCCTACCATATCGTTGGCGTCTCCGCCCTGTACGATGCCCCCCAAGGTGGTGAGATCCCCCCTCAAGATGTCGTATCGTCTGGTCATGCCGACTCTCCTGGCTCACAAGGCGCCGGGCCGAAGCCGCATGCTGTTGAGCAATGTGTCCCACATCTGTATGGCGCCGGCTTCGTCGACAGGAGATGTCGCGAGCTCCGGTGTAAGAGAATGCGTACTTGGGCCCCCCAGTGTCAGCCGAATCTCGGTGTGGGGTTGCGCGACGGTCTCGGGGTCTCCCTGCGCCATCAGATAGAACTGATAGATCTGTATCGTTCCATCAGTGATGGAAAACAGTACTTCCTCTGCTTCCATCCCGGCGACCTGTCGTTTGCCATCACGCAGGAAGCGGACGTTGCCGCTGAAGCCTTTATTGTTCAAGTTACCGCGTAGATCTGGTAGGGTCTGACGAAGCGATAGCTTCTTGTCTGATTCCACGGCATCGCGCATTCTGATGAGGAGCCCCGCGTACCTTCCCGGTAGCAGAGCAAAGCTCTGAGTAACGCGCTCGCTATCGCGTGAACGGCCGCCAATCAAAGCCCCGTCGATACAGAATCCTGGTTCGGTCGGGACCGTCCAGTCGTCACGATAGGTGACGTCTCGAAGGACTTCGGATAGGCCGGCGATGGCGGACTGAATAATCCTCTTGGGTACCGTCGACTTCATCGCTAGCATCGTGCCGCCGGCCAGGACGTATCCTTCCTGCTTGAAGAAGGGATCCGGTCGTTTTCCATCCATCGTAAATAGGAAGACTCGTGAGTTTTGGGTCGGTGATGCAACCTGCTCCAGCATCGGTACATTCACCTTAAAACGCATGGATTCCAAGCCCCTTTCCTTCATCTCCTGGTAGGAAATCGAGCTCTCGCGCTTTTCCCTGCGCAGCGTTTCTTCACGTTTGCGCATTTCATGGTCAAACGTCTGGAAGCTGACATTCCTCCTGATCTCAATTTCGTCGCCCCAGAAGCCGTAACGCTCAGAACTGATCTCGCTCGCCGCAGGGCGATCGAATACGAAACGGCCGATACACCAAGGTCTCGAATTAGCAAGCAGCGGGTTGTTCATCATCATAGGTTCCACGGGAGCGATCTGCGCACACGCAGACAGAAGATTCATTGAGACAAGAATCGGGAGTATAGAAAGTCGGATTCGATAGGATGTTCTCGTCAATTATCTAGCCCCTCAACGGAATGGACGATTCTTGCAACGCTATAGAGAGTGGCCCAGCGCGACCACGGATGATTGAAGCTGGCCTGGTGCTCGTACCCACCTTGCACGAAGACCATCTGCACACCTCGGGCTTTATTGCCCGGAACGCCAGGTAGCAAGCCTCGGCCTTGCGCCGCAGCGGACAATGCAGGCACCGTCCTGTCTCCCGGGACAATGCCGTTATCCCGCTGACCAGGCTGCGGGATAACGGCCGCCTTCTGGACGGTCACTTTGACAAACTGCCCGCGGACGAGACATGACCTGCGACGCGCCCATCCCGATGCCGGCGAACAACTTCAGTCTGGTCTTCCGCAAGCCGGCGGCAGGCTAGCCGCGTACGAGCATGACCACCGCCGTGGCGATCAGGCAGACGGCGAACGCGGCGCGCAGGCGGCGTTCCGGCATCCGGTGCGCCAGCGCCACGCCCCAGGAGATCGTCAGCATGCCGCCGAGCGAGAGCGGGATGCCGCTGGTCCAGTCGACATGGCCGGCCTGGGCATAGGTCATCAGCGCGACCACGGCGCCCGGCGTGACCAGCGCCAGCGCCAGCCCCTGCGCGGCGGCCTGCCGCATGCCGAACAGGCCGACCAACGCCGGCGCGGCCACCACGCCGCCGCCCACGCTGAAGAACCCCGAGAACGCCCCGCCCACCACGCCCACAGCCGGAATCCAGCGCGACGACAGCCGCGCCTGCTGCTGGGTCACGGCCCGGCCGGGCATCAGGCGCCACAAGAAGTACAGGGCGAGGCCGATCATGAAGATTGCGAAAATCCGGCGCAGGAGCTGGGCGTCCATGGCGGTGGCCAGCCGGGCGGAGAAGTAGGTGGCCAGCACGGCCGAGAGACCGAGCACGATGGCAGTGCGCAGTTCGATATCGGCCCGTTTGCGGTACTGCCAGAAGCCGATCACCACGTTGGGCGCGATCATCACCAGCGAGGTGCCCTGGGCGAGCTGCTGGTCCATCCCGTAGAGCAGCCCGAGGGCCGGGATGGCGATCAGCCCGCCGCCGATGCCGAACAGGCCCCCGACCCCGCCGAGCAGCCCTCCAAGTCCGAAGATGAGCAGGGCGGACAGCAACGAATGGTCAGGCATGGTGAATCCGGGGGCGTCAGGGGCGCGAAGAGGGGGCGAAGAGCGTCGATGATACGCGGACATTCGTGGATACATGGGCGCTGCCGGGGGCGACCCCTTTGCTATTCCGTTAACTACCCCTTCGCCGGCGCAGCCAACGCCAGCGTATTGGCGCGCACCTCCACCCTGACCGGATCGGTCTGCTTCCATTGCCGCCGGGGCACCACCAGCTTCCAGCCGGCTTCCTCGTCCGGGTTGCGGAACAGGGCGACGATGCCGACGAATTCGGCGTCGGCATGCATCGGCTCGGCCAGGCTGACCCGCTCGTCCGGGCGCAGGACGACATCGCGCTGGGCCAGCAGGTCGGGCTTCAGCGCCGTCAGGTCATTGGTCTGGAGCTGGGCGTAGCTCAGTTCGCGGAAGGCGTCCGGCGTCTTCAGCTGATAGACCCGGACCACCGTCGACAAGGACTTTCCGGCGTCGGTGGCGTTCAATGACGTCCGGCTGGCGAGGTCGAGATTCATCGTCTTGACCTGCGTGGTGAAGGCCCACTTCGCGGCCTCCACGGTGCTGTCCTTCACGGCCTGGCCGACGCCGCACCCTGCGGCGAGGCTGGCGAACAGGCACAACGCCCCGGTTCTGAACGGCTGTCTCATCGTGTTTGTCCTCATGATTAGTGGTGGCTGGAGGGGTGGCGCTCCGGGCGCGCGGCGGGTTGGACGATGCCATTCCAGGTGCCCAGTTGCACCCGGGTCACGGACTCCGCGGGCGCCCGCAGCTGGGTGGAATAGCCCAGCCGCACCGCGCCGTCGTTCAGCGCCGGCGGCGGCATCAGGGACGTGTGCACGTGCATTTCGATACAGGCATGCGCCGTGTGGCCAAGGTAGAAGCGCAGCAGGGTCATCACCTCCCGGTGCTGGGCGTGGCCGGGCATCAGGCCCTGCACGAGGTCCGCCGTACGGGGCGTGATGACCACGCGCACGGCATTCGCGCGGTCGAAGAAGCCGCGCCCGAGTACACAGTTCTGCCCGAGCGGCCTGCGCTCGGTCGCGTCCGACGGCAGGCGGGTCCAGACCGGATGGAATTCGTCTACGCGCACGCCTGCGTCGGGCACGGCGTGTTGCAGCACGCCAGCGAGGCCCTCGGCCGTGCGGGTGCGCTGGCTGGCCAGCCCCAGCATCGACAGCAGCTTCTGGGTGGGCACGGTGTCGCTGACAGCGGACCCGCCAAGGCCGAGCCCGAGCAGGCTCAGCAGGTAGCGGGACACCTCGTCGCCGCCGTCGCGCCGGAAGCCCAGCGGGTAGCGGTACTTCCGCGCCACGCGATAGAACTGCGTGACGATGCGGTGGTGGAACAGGTCGAGGAAGGCCGCCAGCGGCTCCGCGCCATCGCGCCGCTGGGCCACTTCGTCGACGAAATACGACGGCATGTGGGCATCGACGCCATACAGCCCCAGGAAATTGGTGCGCACCACGGGTGGCGCGTCGGGGTGGTCCGGGTCACGCTCCACGGCGTCGATCTCGCGGCCCGGAAAGCCGAGCCGGCCGTTCGAGCGGAAGCGCACCGGCTCATTGGCCGGCGAATCGGTGGTGCCGAGCGGCGGGTGGCCTGGCGCCGCCAGCTCGATCAACTCGCACAGGCGGAAGAAGTTCATGCGCGGGGCATCGGCCAGCAATGCCTCGCTCAGCGGGCGGGGCGCCCGGTTGTCCGGTGCGTTCAAAACGGCGCCCCCTGGCCCTTGCTGTCCGGCCACGCCAGCCGCTGGCCGGACGGTTGCGAGACGATCACGAGCCGCGTGTAGAGATTGAGCGTGGCGTACAGCGACAGGAAGCGGTTCAGCATCTCGCCGAACAGTTCGAGGTCGCCCGCGCCGGCAAAGCGCGTGCTGTCCAGCCAGACCTCGATCTCCACGCCGCGCAGCAGCCCGCCGCTCTCCAGCTTCTGCAGAGGGCGGTGCCGCACCTCGGTGATGGCGTCGATGCGCTGCCGGTTGGTCTCGCCGTCCGTCCAGTCATAGAGCGCCAGCGTGCCGCGCAGTACCTCGGCATCGAGCAGCGAGAGGTAGTTCGGCGCCAGATGCGAGAGCACGCGCCAGTGGAAGCGGTCGCCGGTGGGCGGATAGACGGGCAGCGTCGGCGCCGTGAGGTTGCGGATCGACGCCACGTTGGTGAAGCCGCCGCGCATCTGTGTGATGCCGGCTTCACGCAGGCCCTTGCGCGGCAGCATGCCGTGGGTGCCGGTGACGGACAGCGAGAGCGTCTCCTCGGGCAGCGCGTCCTGCGTCTCCCAGGCATGGCCGCCGAGCACCAGCCAGGTGTCCACCTGGCCCGACGGCCCGCGCCGCACGCGCGTGTGGAAGTAGCGCTCGGGCATCTCGTGGCGCAGCATGCCGCCGCGATGCCGGAACGCCGCGAACGGTGCGTACTCGAAGCGCTCGCCGCTGGCGGCCTCGAAGCCGCGCACGGTGTCCACCGAGTACGCCTCCACATGCCGGCCATGCTGCGCCATCGCCCGCACGCGGTATTCGGTTTCGTGGTGCGTGAGGGTGACCGGGTCGGCCTCGAGTTCGAACAGGTTGATGATGGGCGCGCAATGGAGCCGCACGTTCTCGGCGGAGAAGCGCAGGTCATCGGGGAATGGCCGGGCGAGCACGACCTCGACATCGAACTGCTCCGTCTCCGGCGCCAGCCGGGCGATGGCGGGGAGGTCGAGCCCGAACAGGTCCACGAACATGAATTTCTCGGGGAACGTGAAGTATTCGAGCATCAGCTGGTAGCCGCCGAACGCGTTGTCCGGCTTGGGCCACAGCCGTTCGTCGGCGGCGAAGCCGGCCGGCCGCAGGGACAGACCCGGCATGGGCAGGGGCGTGCCGGGACGGTCGGCAGGGTGGCCGGGCACCCGCACGTGCATCGCCACCGGCGTGGCGGTCAGCGCGGCGTACAGGGCGAGCGCCAGCGGGCGGTCGGCATGGAGAAAGAGCCGCAGGCGCGGCACCTCCAGCAGCGCGATCTTGGCCTGCGCCTGCAGCGCCAGCCGCAGGCGGATCACCGAGCGGCCATCCTCGCGCGTGTAGGTGGCCGCTTCGGTCAGGCGCAGCGGATACAGGTCGACGGACTGCGTGGTGCGGTAGATACAGTCGACGCTATCGCCGGGGTTGCCCGGGGTGCCCTGGCCGCTCTGCCCGCTCTGCCCGCTCTGCCCGCGCGCCGGCTGCGCGCCGAGCGCCACCGGGTCGGAAACGACTTCCAGCCCGGCCGGCAGCACCTCGTGGCGTTGCAGCGTGCCCATGGCCGGGGACATCTCGATGATCGAGAGCGACGGGATCATGCGCAGGTAGTGGGGCCATAGCATGCTGACGAGGCCCTCGGTCAACTCTGGCAGTTCATCGTCCAGCTTGTGACGCAGGCGCCCCATCAGGAAGGCGAAGCCTTCGAACAGCCGCTCTACGTGCGGGTCGCGCTCCCCGATGCGATCCAGGTTCAGCATGCGCGCGCGGTCTGGGTAGGCCTGGGCGAACTCGGTGCCCGCTTCGCGCAGGTAGCGCATCTCCGCTTCGTAGTAGCGCAGGATCTCGTTGTCTTGGGTCGGGTGCTTCATGTCTCGGGAAGGCTAGGCGGTGGCGATGGCGCGCGCCGGGTCGAGGGCGATCAGATCGGCCAGCAGGGTGTCGATGCGATGGGCGATGGCGGGCTTGTCGGCGTCCTTGCGCGACAGGCGCGCCCGGAGCAGCCGCAGCAGTTGCTGCTTGGCCTCGAACGCGAGGCCCGGCTCCCACGCGGCGAGCTGGAAGCGCGCGGCGGTGGCTTCGAGCGTGGCGAGCAGGTGCAGCGCGGTATCGGCACGGTCCGCGCGGGCGGCCACGCGTGCCATCACCAGTTGGCGGATGAAGCGGTCGCGCTCGCCATCGGGCAGGGGCAGCCCTTGCAGCCACGCGAACGCCGCGTCCAGGCTCTGCTGCGCGGCGAGATCGGCCGCCTGGGCCTCGGTCTCCGCCCAGTCGGTGCTGGCGGACGAGACCGACACCGGCGCCACGGCGTCGCCCCGCTCGACATCGCGCACGGTGGCATGGCGTGCGATCCATTCGAGCGTGGTGTCGTCCGCGAACGGCGTGCCATCGGCAAAGCTCAGTTGCTCGATGCCGGGTAGCCGCTCCAGCATCAATGCGCAGTCCGTGGCCAGCAGGTCCCGTACGCGCGCGTAGTCGCCGCCGGCCTGGTCCTGCGCGGTGAAGGCGTAGTACTGGAGGTCCAGCCAGAAATGGTTGGCGCCTTCGGCAAAGGCGCGTTCGAGCCGGTCGAGCAGTTCCGGCCACTGCTTCTGCAACAGCAGGCGCTTGAGTTGGGCGCGCAGTTCGGCGCGTGGGGCCACCAGTCGCGTCTTGCCACTGGGCTCGTGCGGCGGCGCCTCGGTCAGCGTGTCCCAACGGACGCAGCGCATGAGCCGGTACGCGGCCAGATAGCCCTGCGGCTGCTCGCGCAGGAACGTGGCCATCTGGCGCGCGCGGTCGAGCAGGTCGCGCGAGGAGGAGACGTCGCCTGCGGGCAGCGCCATCGGCGTAGCAGGTGACGCGGGCTCGGCGCCAGAGTCATGGGCGGCGGGCGATTCCACGCGGCCCTCGAAGCGCCGGAAGAGGGCGTCCAGCGCCGGCCGGGCGGCCTCCGGCCACTGCGCGGTGCGCTCGAGGATCAGCGCCAGCGCCGACAGCGTGCGCTCCAGCGGCAGCCCGGTCAGCCCGTGCACGCGGTCGAGCCGATCCGTGAACGTGGCGCTGGCGAGCCACTCGAGCGCCGCCTTGCGGCTCTCGGCCCGGGCGGGCAGCAGCTGCGTGCCAAAGCGGTCTACCAGTGCCGACAGCAGCTCGAAGCCGGACGCGATGCCCTCGGCGCCGTCCCGCCGCATGCGCGCGTAGAGATAGTAGGCAGCGATCCGCGCGTCCTTGGCAGTGCCCTGGAGCAGGCGCTCCGCCGTCTCGACGATCAGGGTGTCGTTGACATCGGACAGCTTGGCAACTTCGTCCTTGATGGCGAGGAAGTCGTCGTCGTAGCCGGGATCGTCCCCGGCGGGTGCGTCGGGGCGGATGGGCTTCAGCCACGGCTCCCATCGCGCGATGGCCGTCCGGGCCAGATCCGACGGCGCGCGCGTGCCGAACAGTGCGTTGAGCAACTGGTTAAACATCGTTCCCCTTGGTGGTGGATGGTTGGGGCTTGTCGAGGAAGATCCGGGACGGCAGCACGAAGTCGCGCAGCGAGAGCAGTTCGAGCGGCCCATGGCCGAGTTCGGTGCGCAGCTGGTAGCGGATGGGGTAGGTGACATCCCTGGCTGGCGGCTGCATCGCAGCGCGCGGGGTCAGGCTGTCGGGGTCCGGCGCGGGGTCGGGCGCGGGGGCCACGACGGGGCTATCCGGTTGCCCCTGCCACGTGAGCTGGAACGTGGCGCTGTCGATCGGCTCGATGCTGGCCCGCTCGAGCATCCTGACGAGTCCCCATCGGCCGGTGAACTCGTAATGCTTGTTGGTGGCGGCCGTCTCGGTCTGCCACTGGAGGCGCGTGCCGGGGCTCTCGAGGTTGCTCGCCGGCCACGTCATGGCCTGCCAGTGTTCGCGCTGGTTGTAGTAGTGGAGGGTCTGGCCGTCCAGGGTCAGCAGCGTATCGGTCAGGCCCGGCGTCGGCACAGGCTTCATCTCGAACTGGTAGCGGGGTTCGCCCTGCGTGAGCAGCCGCGTGCCGATGCGCTGCAGCCGGTTGATCGCCGCAAGGAAGGCCGGATCGAACGCCAGCGCGTGGCCGCCCGACGCCGCGGGCTGCCACGCATCGCCCTGCAGTTCGAGCACGCCGGCCAGCTGAGCGGTGAGAAAGCCGTGGATCAGCCCGCCCTGCGGGCGCAGGAAGCGGGCGAGTTCCGGCAGCGAGGCGTCGTTGGCGGTATCCGCAAACGGGTAGCGGCCGGCGAAGGCGCGGCCCCATGCCATGGCGATGCTGTCTCGCCAGGCGGCGTTCAGGCTGGCCTGCGCCGGCTGGAGCACGGTCTGGGTCGCCTGGGCGATGGGACGCACGAACAGCGCCTCCCCCATCCCGGCCCACTCGGCGCCGAGGCTTGCGGCAATCAGTTGCGCGTACGCCTGGGTATCGGCCAACTCCGAGCCCTTGCCCTGGAACAGCGCCTGCGCCATCTGGCGGGCCTGGGCGTCGGCGTCCGGGCTGTGGCTGACCTGCTGGAGCCGCAACCGCAGGGCCGTCGCGCGATCGAGGAAGCGCTGCAGGCTCATGTCGCCGCCGGCACCTTCACCAACGGCCATCAGCCGCTGGATCGGCCCGAAGGTCGGGCCCAGCGGGCCGGCGGTGTCGGGCTTGACGGCCTGGGGGCCGGTGGCCTTCTTTCCGAGCATGTCCTGCGCTTTGGCGACCAGCGTGTCGGACAGCGAGTCCTTCCGCGCGCCCGCGCCGCCCTGGTAATCGAGTGACTTCATTAGCGCGATTACAGGCGACTGCCGCGCATCGGCCATCAGCTTCAACTGGTCGATGGCGCCCGGCAGCGTGGGGGCGGGCTCCCACTGGAGGCTGTTCATGAAGCGCTGCCACTGCTCGGCGTAGTCGGCGAAATACCGGGCGGTGAGGCTGGCCTGTAGGTTCTTCGGGCTGGCCGACTGCGGGGCATTGCCGTCTGATAGCACCCAATCGCTAGTGACTTCCGTGCGCTTGGCGGCCTGCGCAATGGCCTCGGCCACGTGGCCGTCGTAGGCCTGCCGGGTGTAGGCGCCGGGCACCAGCGCATTGGCACGGATCAGCCCCCGTGCGTCGGTACCGGGAGTCAGCGACACCAGCGTCTGATCAGGATACTTGTTGCCGATGCCATCGATCACCTGGCGGTAGATCGTGTCCTGCGCGTTGCGCTGGCCGATTACCGCGAGCACCGTGCGCCGCGCGCCGGCCACCAGCTCGGGCCGCGCCTCGATGCGCCAGTCGGGATGGGCCTTGACGCGGGCGGCATGGAACGTGAGCAGCCGATCCGCCAGATCGTCCCGCTCGCCCGGCGTGATGCGGGCTTCCGTCTGCCAGTGCCGGACCAGCTGCGGCGCCAGGAAGTCTGGCTCGGCGCGCTCCGGGTTGGCCAGCATCAGATAGGTCTTGAGCGTCTGATGGCCGCCCAGCGCCCACTGGCTGCCCTGCGCGTCGAGCCCATCCACCGGCATCTGCGCGAGATCGACGAGCACATCTTCGAGATCCTGCTGGATCGGGCCGACCAGAAGCTCGCGGCTGGCCGCCGCATAGGGCTTCCACAGCGCTGCGAGCAGGGCGGCGTCGCGGTTCAGGCCGAAGCGGGTGAAGAGCGGCGCGTGATGACCGGGGCGGGGTTCGTAACGTGCGATCTGGTGTTGGAGGCTGACGAGCGAGCGAAGTTGCCCGGCGGCACTTAGTTCCGCGGCGCTGGCATCGACAGCCCGCTGTGCAGTGTGGATATTGCGGGCGTTCTGATAGCCGGACAGCAACATCCCGGCCGTCCACAGGCCGATGGCGCCGAGGGCGATGGTGGAAAAGACGGTGACGGGATGGAAGCCGACCCGCCGGCCGGGATGACGGCGGGCGGAATCGGCGATGTGTTGCCAGAGGGGGAGGTTGGTGGTGGTGCCGGGCTGCGGATACGGAGAAAAGACGATCCCCGCAAGAGGAATAGCTCCGCTGCGGGAATTCATCAGCCCTGTTACCCACTCGACGAGTCCGTTGATGCGCTTGTCCAGTTGCTGGGACAGCGTTGCCATGTAGCGGTCGGTGTGGTCGGCGATCAGTTGCGCAGTGCCGCGACGGGCGAGGGTTTGGTGCAAGCTCTCCAACGATCTCTTGCAGCCCTCGACGTGCCCCTGGCTCCATTCGCAAGCGATCACCGCTGCATTGGGTTTAGCCGTGGCATCAAATTGCATGGCATCAAGCGCGTAGACAGGCGCGGACCAGCGCAGAGCCTTCCTGATTTGGGTCAATGAAGCGACGTGCGGATGGGTGCCACTTTGTGAAGCCGGATTGCCTCCCTCCGTGCCATCGGCAATGAGAACAATCGCGTCCACCGGGCGATGCCGCCGCAGCCGGAAGATCTGCTTCATCCAGTCGGTGTCAGGCTGTCCATTCTCCGCATGCCTGTGCCACAGCAGTACCGCGTCGGGTGTGACGACCCAGCGGCGCTCCACAGAATTGGGGAGAAGTCGCGCAATCGCCGCATCATCTCCGGTGAGCAGAAACCAGGGCAGGCGATGCCGCCAACGGTATCCGTGGGCGTCGAATAGTTCTTTCCGCAGATCACGCAACTGCGTTCCCGGGCTTGCGCTGGCTTCCGCGCCTGACATCCGACCATTGTTGGTCTGCTGTCGAAACAGCCAGCCTGCGGCCCGATAAGCACCCATGCGAGAAGCGAGTGCGTGAATCGCCATCGCCGACGCAACGATGGCCGCGAGCCGCAGTGTAGCCGTCTTCTTCGATGCGGTGCTTCTCCACCCCAGGTCATCGCCCCAAAGCCAGATTGCGGCCAGGCCAAGCGCGGCCAACGATGCCGCGAATAGCAGGAAGCCCCATGAGAGGACAGGCGCTGCCGCTGCAGTGCTTTGTTGTGGCGCATGGCTAGACATTGACATCGGATTCTGCTTTCCTTGCTGCTGAATAGACGACTGCGAGTTGCATGTCGCCGCCTTCGCTCAACACCAGCTGCGGGCCGGCGTCCTCGGATTCGATCGCCGCACACACAGCGATCCATCCTGCTGCCACGCCAGCATGGCCAAGAATGCGATCGAGGTGATGCTGCCGTCCGGGGTCTGATAGTTGGGTTAGCCCGGCGTCCGCCAGGCCCTTCGCGACGGCGGCGTCTGCGGCGCTGTCGACGCCAGCTATCCACAGACGCTTGATCTCATCTGGGGAGGCTGAGCCGGCGCGAAGTGCCTCGGCGCCTCCTTCCTTCAGTGCGTGCAGTGGGCACTGCACTGGGCGATGGAGCTTGCCAAGCGAGTGCACGCCGCCCGGAAGTGCGAGACTCTCTGGAACCATCAGCAGCGCAGTTCCTGCTTCGGCGCTCTCTTCGGGCGGGAATTCATGCAGTTGTGTGGCGACCAAAAGCAATGGCGACGAGGGTTCGCGGTCCAGCCACTTATCCGCAAGCAGGAGACTTCGGGCATTCTTGGCGTCGACAACATCCGCCTCGAGATCGTCCAGGCCGTTCGCATCCAACACTCGCCGCAGTTGCCGCAAACGGTTCTTTGCTGTCGCCACAGAGTCGTCGACCAGCCGAATTTCGGGGACGTAGCGCCCCCCATGCTGACGCAGTGCCACGAGGGCATCCAAGACCGGAGCCAGCAACCTCTCCAGCAGCACATCGAAGCGATCCAGCAAGGCCCCATCAGCGCATTCTTGCTTCGACTCACTCAATTCCTCATCCCATTCAGGTAACGGGCTATGACGGATCAGATCGGCACCATGACGTACACGCCGCGCAGCCATCTGCGACTTGCCTGTGATCAACACTTGGGAAAGTGACAAGTCCGGACTAGGCACACAGTGAGACGATGCGACGATATGCAACGGAACCTGCGAGCGCGAGATCAACCCGCTCAGGTATTCCTCGCGATGTTGGTTGTGATAATGCGCGGCGAGATGTGCGCTTTCATAGCTGTGACGAAACCATCCCAGCACTAATGCAAAAACGATCTGAGGCGCCGCGACAATGGCGAACCAGAAGTGGGCGCCCTGTGCAGGCTTATCGGTGGGCCACAAGAAGACGGCGGCCGCCGCTCCCAATGCGCTGCAAAATACCCAGAGCAGTACCCATTGTCGTTGCCGTGTCCGATTGGGCAACGCGATCTCGGAACCGGCTTTGGCATAGTCGATAGGCATGCCTTACTCCTTCCCCGCGATCTTGAGCGACGAAATCAGGCGGCAACCACACGCGCATTTTTGGAGGTGCAGCGAGATAGGTTTGCCTTTGTCGGTGAAGGCGCGATCGCCTTCCGCGATAAATGTGTCGCCATGAACGTTGCATCGCGCCGGGTCTCCTTGCCGTGCGACGCCCCGACCCATGAACACCATCGTGGCTGAGCCGGCCAATACTGTTCCGCCGTTCTCGAGTTTGTCGCCCACTCTGATTGCTCCGCGCATTAATCTCTTCCCTTCGAATTTCCGAACAATTCGCTACACACCTCCGGCGTCTCTATCACGCGCTTGTTTTTCTTGATGTCCCATACGCCTGGAAAGGCCTGCGGATCGCAGTCTATCGAGCCCGAGGGGGCAACATAATCTCCGCTTGGAGAGATAATTGAAGATCCCGCAATTCCATCGCTCAGAAAGGCGTGCTTTGCCAATTTTGATATTCGCTTGCTGGGCAAGTATGATCCGGAAATCGATACGAGATTCTTGGTTGTGCCGATGCGTGCAACCGTTGCTAAATATAAAAATGGCTGCACACTTACAAAATCCAAAGAGACATAGATCCCTTTTCTTAGGTTTATATCCGTCAGGAAGCCGACTCCTTTTGGAATCTCGTTCACACGGACAGGCACATCACTGCTGCAGTTTTCCAAATCCTCTCGCCTCAAATACCCTCGTGCAGAAATGATTACTGCTGATCCGTCATTACTTGCCGTGGCGAAATTTGCTGGAGCAGACAGCAGGCAAGTGCGGAGCGAGCCGTCAGTGTGAAACGTGATTTTCTCCCCCGACGCCTCAAATTCGGTTGCCGTGCATGCAGACGCGGTAACCAGAAGATGCGCTGTAATAGCGGAAGTGAAGAGAGCTTTTCTCATGTCAACCCAATATCAATTTGGCAGCGCGAGTGAATTTCAGGCGCTCATCCTCGGCGAGATTCCCGCCGTTAATGGCTACAGTGACCGCAGCGGAAATTCTCTTTTCAGCGGAGATATCTCCGGCTGAAAGTGCAAGAGAAGAATTGTCCTTGTCGATACGAATAAATACATTGGGGCGGGAAAATCTCATATAGAAGGCCCCGCTGTCCATGCAATTTTCCGGCAGCGCCACCTGATGTGGGTTGTTTATGGTGATGGGCTTTAATTTCATCCCTTTTCTATTTTTTGCTTTGAATGCAGGGTCGGTCCACCAACTACGAGAGAATTCTACGGAATTCCATCCTCGAAATATCCAGTAGTCAGCATAGTTACTCCTTCCGGTAAGTTGTTTGAATCCACGGCCCCGGAATTTCTGTGCATCCTCGAAATCACAATTTCCGTTTCTCCAATCGTAGGAACTAGCAATACGTGTTCCCTTGCTATTGAATTTGGTTGATCGATACCATGGGTCGTCCTCTGCCGGGTGCTCTCCGTACCAATGGCCGAGGTCAGATTCGCGTGATCGCGAGAGGCGATTCAACTCGCTACCGTAAAAACCGGCGGGTTTCATATCTCCGATCATGCTGAGTTCCTGCATCTGCGTGAGATGTGCACTTTCAACTGCGCCTTGTCCAAGGAAATGCGCCAGCCGCGTAGGCGTGGTGATGCCAAACTTCCGCGCGGCGGAGTTGAGGGGGGTGAGATACTCGGTGCGGAGGCTCTCCAGATCCATCTTCGGATGGGCCTTGTTCGGGTAGATCTGGGCGAACTCATTTGAGCTAAGCCATGTACATTTGCGAAAGTGTCTGATAAAGCTCAGGGGATGAAAAAACCAAAGCCGATCCGACGCCGTAGGTGGCAAGCCCGTTTTGTCCCAGAATTGGCACATCTCATGTAGCTTCATGAACCTTTCGTAGCCGCTTTCATTGCCGGCGTAGAGCTCTCCCTTTTCCTTAATCTTGCGATAGCGTGCATCGCTGTTCATTCCATCCCACTCCGAGGGCATTTCGCAAATTAACCCTCGAAGCCTCCTTCTTACGTCGTCGTCCATGTGAACGTAGTAGAGCAGTTCTTTGTCTGCGGACGTTCCTATATACGGGTTGTGTTCGGGGTTGTCTTTCTTAAGTAATGTCTTAAGCGAGTCGATATCACACAGACCATCTTGTGTGAACGGAGCGTTTGTTTCACGTACCGTTTGCCATCCCGCGAACATTGGAAAATCTGCGTCAGAGAGTTTCTGTATACGCGGATCGTTGACATCAACATACCCCTCCGCATTCTCATCAAATGCAACCCGAAACCAGGTTGTCCTCGCAGCCGATGGGAGTGTCGGCGACTGGCTTAAAACTCGCCCAAAGCGCAAGAGCTCGTAGCCGTCACTAGGACAGGCTGGATATAGCCGGGAGGCACGCAGATGCATGTTGTATTCGTAGTCCGTTTCCTTAATGGGGGCTTTGGTCAGAAGCGTACGCACACCATTTCCGCTATCGCGCCAAACGCGAGTAATCCTCTGCCCGAGATGGAAACAGACTTCGATGTAAAGGTCCCGCGTCGTCGCAGCAATGCCCTTCAGTAGGGGAAAATCAATGCCTTTCAACTTGTTTTGTATCGTGCCGGGTGGTTGCGGAAGAATGGGAGTGCCCTTAGGAACAACGTAATAGCTGTTTCCCCAATGGTCCGCCCCAGATGGCGTCGTCGGTGTCGCCTGACCAAGCTGCGTGCCTTTGAAATAGGCTTCGAAATCAATTTTTGTCATGAAGATCTCGAAGTGAAGATACATGGCGCCGTCGCATCGCCCTGTCCAGCCTAGTATCTCCTTTCGGCGGACCCGCTTGCCCTTGCCTGCTTTCGCCTCCGTTGGCATGCGCAACCAGTCTGGCAAGCGGGCTGGATCACAGTTGCCTCCATATCCACCGAGGTGACGAAGGTGCATGTAAAGGGAGTAGTACCGGAGCGTGCGGCCCTCACCGGTGTCAGTCTCGTGCCGCAAAAGCACGAATCCGGCGTTGGTGTCGCTGACTCCTCCCTCGTGCCCCTCGAGGTGCTGGCAGACGCGATAGGCCACGACCTCCCCATCGGCAATCGCTCTCACGGGATCGTTCTGGTATTCGGGTGCCAAGTGACAACCGCCGTGCCAACGCCGGTCGTGGCAGATCGGATACATGCCGTGAAGCTGTTCGCGACGATCGGTCCAATCCATGAGCTCCAATGCACTGTCTGTGGAAGGTAGAAACGGAGGGCTAATGATCATGGCGCGTTAGATGGACAAGCGGTATTTTTCGATCGACAGTGGCTCACTGGTCGGCAAGACTGGCAAAACAGCATCTAGCCGGTCGGGGCCGGAGTAGCTGAAGGAAGCGCTTCTGATGTTGAAGTCGCCTGGGCAGCCGATCTCAATGCTTCCCCCTGCCAATCTGATGTAGGCGCCATCGCACATCAGGGTGAGTTTTTCTTGTGCAGATACAACGACTTCGTCGTCTGCGCTGGCAATGTGCAGCCGCTTGGCGGAGAACAAGTCAAGCGCGCCGGATTGCGCCTGGATTTCGACCTTTCCCTTTGCGGCAAACAGCTTGACTCCGAGCTTATGGGCACATAGCGAGATTAATTCGCCTGCCGCGACTGCGAAGCGCTTCACGGCGCTCACATCGATCTGCCTGCCGGACGTCAAGATGACGTTTCCACTCGCACTATGCTGAATCGATTCGGGGGTAAGGAATGCCAGTCCGCCGGGCGCTGTGGCGAGAATGCCCGCGCCCTTGAGTTGGTCCATTGCGGAAAGCAATTCCGATTGGGTGGTGTTGTCCGCCGGTGTCGCACCTGCCTGCGTCGTCGCATGCGCCAGCGCTGACACTCGGTCCAGTGCCAGACGCAATTCGGACAGCGCTTCCTGCATCTCAAGCTGTTGCCCGGTCCCGCGCTTGCGCACGTCAGCGCTTAGCAGAAGTCCCCTGCTCCTGATGCTACCTGCCGCATCGGTCCGCAACTCGAACCCCTCCCCCCGCTTCTTCCACTTCCCATCCACCATATGGCCAAGTGTCAGTTGCGATTTGCCGGAATGCTCCGTGGACAGCTTGACGTGCTCCTGGCCTTCCCAGTCCTCGAACTCGAGCTTGTTGTCGCTCTGCGTACGAATGACGTTGCGCGACAGCCAGCGGTCGTGATTGGTGATCAGGTCCGTCTGACGGCTGTTGTGGTGGACGTGGGCGATGTAGGGCTTGTTCGGGTTCCCGTCCCGGAACGCGATGGCGGCTTCGGTGCCGTCGATCAGCGGAAAGTGGAATCCTGTCTGGAATGCGCCGGCGAACGGCTTTGCCAGCCGCAGGGGCACGCATTCGCCGCCACCGGGCCATTTCTCGAAATCGAAGTCGAAGCGGACGGTGTAGTAGCCCTGTTGGGTCAGGTAGGCGTACTGATATTGGCTCGGTGAGGTGATGCGGGCGCTCAGCGTGCCCGGGATCCTTGGCCAGTTGGCCTCGTCCAGTGGCAGCCGGAAACGGCGATCAGAAGGAATTGATTTAAAGGAATTGCGATATGCGACATCGCGCGCGCCGGTATGGGTGACCTCGGTGATGACCTGCCCATTGGGTGCGTCGGGCAGGTCAATATCCATTCGAAGGATCCGCGCCGGACGCAGTTCCAGCACGTTGCTCTCGCCCTCGTATTCCACCTGACAGGCGATGGCGGCCTCGTGACGAAGCTGGGCCTCCCACTTGGCGCCATCGAAATCGAGGTGATGGGTGCCGAAGACGTAAGGTTGGCCGTAAGTGGTCTTGTCCTTTCGCGCGATATTGGCTTCGCCCTTCAACGGCTCCCAGGCCAGGTCGGGGTTGTAGTCCGCCACGAGGAACGATTCGGGGACGGTTCTAGCATTTGTACGAATGCTGAAGACCGCCTCGACACCGGCCTCCAGGCCGGCGGTCTCCCGGTAGGGCACACTTAATTCAGGCTTGTAGAGGTAATGGTCGATGTCGTCGCCAAACACCACCATTTCGCCGAATTTCCCAGGAAGGAAATAGGAATAGAGCCCTTCCTGCTCCATCAGCAGGCGGATGTAGTCCCAGTCAGACGTCTGGTACTGCAAGCGGAACGGGTGCTGCGGGTACTTGCGGCGCAGCTTGAAGATGAACTGGTGGCCGACCAGTTCATGCCGCCGCAGGATCGCCTCGATGATCTGCGGCGCGGTCTGGTGCTGGTAGACGCGGGTGGAGCGGGTGAGCCGGAGCCGGGCCACAAGGGGCTCCACCACCATCTGGTAGCCGTGGAAGTCTTGCGTCCGCGCGGTCTTGGAGAACTGTGTGATGCATCCCGCGAACTTGCGCGGCTCGGTGCCATCGCCGGGGTCGATCTCGAACGTGGCGGGCTTGCCGAGGTAGCTGGCACGCCCGAGTTCCAGCGGGTGGGTGAGTTGGATCGTGACGGCATAGGGAGCGCCCAGCTGCTCCACCGCCTCGAACGACACCACCGAGAGACCGACTGCGGTCTCCGCGCCCGGCACCTTCAGGAAGTACGACTGCTGTCCGCCCAGTCCCTTGAGCAGTGCTTCCCCATATGCCTTCAGTGTTGCAACCCCAGCCGACATCGTCTCTCCCCATGGCCGGCAAGCCGGCGTAGCACGTCAGGCATGTCGCGATGCAAGCGACATGCTCCTGCGCGCCGCACCTTACCGCCTTGTGGCTTTGAGGAAAATAGGACTATGTCGAAAAATTGATTTAGATAAAAAAGATCAAAAGTCTGACGAATTTTAGGAAGTCACCTAAATACAGTAAGAAATAAAAAAGATAGTCTCCCGGACTTGCGTGTCTACCGGCCGTGCGGCTGATCGAGACGAATCGATCGCCGCGTGGATTGAAACCTGTTGGAGAAGGAAATCGAGAATGGCAGAGAGCTTCCAGAACGAAGTGCCCAAGGCACGGATCAACATCAAGCTGGATTTGCACACCGGCGGCGCGCAGAAGAAGGTGGAATTGCCGCTGAAGCTGCTGGTGATGGGCGACTACAGCAGCGGGCAGGACACCCGCGCGCTGGCGGAGCGGGAGAAGGTCTCGATCAACAAGAACAACTTCAATGCGGTGCTGGCGGACTTCAACCCGCGGGCCAGGATTGCCGTCGAGAACACGCTCGCAGCGGATGGCTCCGAGCTGCCCGTCGATCTCGATTTCCATTCCATGGATGACTTCAAGCCGGAGGTGGTAGCCGGCAAGGTGCCCGAACTGCGCGCGCTGATGGCGGCACGCAATCTCCTGCGCGACCTCAAGTCGAACCTGCTCGATAACGCAATGTTCCGTCGCGAACTCGAGAAGATCCTCAAGGACCCCGGGCTGTCCGAGCGCCTGCGCGCCGATCTGCAGAAGATTGGCCAGGCCGCCCCGGCTCCGGCCTCCGCCCAGTAACCCGTTACCCGAGGATTTTTTCCATGGAAAAGAAGCCAGAACTGTCTGCACGTACCCATAGCGCCGCCGATAGCGCCGCCGCTGCCGTCGTCCTCGACGCGCCGGGCAAGAGCGTCTATGAAGCGCTCTGCGAGAAGATCAACCTGTCGCCGGTCCGTAGCACGCGGCCGGTGGAGTCGTTCCAGAGCGCAGACGCGCTGTCCGAATCTTCGCTCGACGAGCGCGTGGCGCAGGCCATGCACGTGTTCCTGAAGATGATCCAGGATTCGTCACAGCAGGTGGACCGGCTCGACAAGAGCCTGCTCGACTTCCACATCGCCCATCTGGACGAGAAGATCAGCCGGCAGCTCGATGCAATCATGCATCACGAGACCTTCCAGGAGATCGAATCGGCCTGGCGCGGCCTGAAATTCCTGGTCGATCGCACCGATTTCCGCAAGAACGTGAAGATCGAGGTGCTCGACGTCTCGAAGGAAGCGCTGCGCCAGGACTTCGAGGACACCCCCGAGGTGATCCAGAGCGGCCTGTACCTGCACACCTATATCCAGGAGTACGACACGCCGGGCGGCGAGCCAATCGGCTCGATCATCTCCAACTACGCGTTCGACCGTAGCCCACAGGATATCGCCCTGCTGCGCAATATCTCGAAGGTGTCGGCGGCTGCGCACATGCCGTTCGTGGGTGCGGTGGCGCCGGAGTTCTTTGGCAAGACGTCGATGGAGGACGTGGCGGCGATCCGCGACATCGGCAACTACTTCGACCGCGCCGAGTACCTGAAGTGGAAGAGCTTCCGCGAATCCGACGACGCACGCTATATCGGCCTGACGCTACCCCGCTTCCTGGCGCGGCTGCCGTACGGCCCGGATACCGTGCCGGTCCGCGCGTTCAACTATACGGAGGCGGTCAAGGGGCCGGATCACAACCGTTACCTCTGGGCCAATGCATCGTTCTCGTTCGCCGCGAACATGGTGCAGAGCTTCATCAAGAACGGCTGGTGCGTGCAGATCCGGGGCCCGCAGGCTGGCGGTCTGGTCGAGGACCTGCCGATTCACCTCTATGACCTTGGCACAGGCAACCAGGCCAAGATCCCGACCGAGGTACTGATTCCCGAAACGCGCGAGTTCGAGTTCGCCAACCTCGGCTTCATCCCGCTGTCGTACTACAAGAATCACGATTTCGCGTGCTTCTTCTCGGCGCATTCGGCCCAGAAGCCGGCCCTGTACGACACCAAGGAGGCCACCGCGAACAGCCGTGTCAACGCGCGCCTGCCGTACATCTTCCTGCTGTCGCGCATCGCGCATTACCTGAAGCTGATCCAGCGCGAGAACATCGGCACCACCAAGGACCGCCGCCTCCTCGAGTTGGAGTTGAACAGCTGGATCAAGACGCTCGTGACCGAGATGACCGATCCGGGTGACGAACTGCAGGCATCGCACCCGCTGCGCGACGCGCGGGTCATTGTCGAGGATATCGAAGACAACCCGGGCTTCTTCCGCGTGAAGCTGTTCATCGTGCCGCATTTCCAGATCGAGGGGATGGACATCAACCTGTCGCTCGTCTCGCAGATGCCCAAGGCGAAGAACTGAAGCGGAATCGGCCCGATACCATGAAGATCACAAGACCGCTGTGGGCGCAGGGCATCTTTATGACGCCGCAGCATTTCCAGCAGCAGGCGCTATGGGAGCGCCACGCCGGCGAGCAGATTGCGCGTATCGCCACCCCGGAACCATGGGGCGTCGTGCGCGTCGTCATCGATTCCCAGGCACTGACAGTGAATCGACTGGCGGTGAGTTCGCTTGCCGCACGCCTGCCGGATGGCACCGTGATCGACACGGAGACGGCCGACCGGACGCCTCCCGCGCGCGATCTGGCCGATCTGCCGGCCGGTGCAGACTCGGCGGTGGTCCTGATCGGGCTGCCGCTGATGGACGCGCTGGGTGGCAATTGCGTCGACGATGGCGAACGGCCGGCGCGGCCGCGCCGCTTCGTGCGTGAGTACCTGGAGGTCGCCGACCTGCACGGTGAGGGCAAGGAGGAAATCAGCGTCGAACGTCACGCACTGGCCCTGCTGTTCGACGGCGAGGCACAAGGCGACTACGTGACCTGCCCGATCGCTCGGCTTATCCGGACGCCGCAGGGCCAGATCGAACTCGATCCGGCCTACGTGCCGCCAAGCCTGTTCCTGTCCGCAAGCGAGCAGCTGACCGCCCGCATGGTGCGGCTGTCGACCATCCTCAGCGCGAAGAGTGCGAGCCTGGGCGTGCGCCGACGTGAGCGTTCCGACCAGATGGCCGATTACGCGGTGGCCGACGTGGCACTGTTCTGGCTGCTGCACAGTGTCAACAGTGCCTGGCCGGAGCTGGCGCGGCTGCGCGCGGCCCCGCAGCAGCATCCCGAGCAACTCTACCGTGTGCTGGCCCGGCTGGCGGGTGCGTTGCTGACGTTCTCGACCACGGAGACGCTGCAGGCCATTCCGGCTTACGACCACATGGCGCCAGAGCCTGTGTTCGCGGAGCTGGAATCGATGATTCGGCGGCTGGTGGATGCGGTGGTGCCGTCGCGCGTCGTGCCGATTGCACTGGAACGGCTGCGGCCCACGATCTGGGACGGCAAGATCCTCGACGAGCGGCTGGTCGAGGGCACCGAGTACTACCTGTCGGTGCAGGCTGGGATGCCGGCGCACGCCTTGCTCGAACAACTGCCACGGCTGTGCAAGGCGGGAGCGCCGGACGAAGTCTCGCAGATCGTCAACTCGGCGCTGCCCGGTATTCCGCTGCGGTCGATGTCGCGCCTGCCCGCCGCCATTCCGGTGCGGATCGAGAACCAGTACTTCGCGCTCGATAGCGCCCACCCGGCGTTCCGGCGCATGCTGGACGCGCGGGCCTGCCAGTTCTACGTGCCGGCTTCCGTGCCGGACGTATCGCTCGAACTCTTTGCGGTATTGCCGGCATGACCACGTCAGATCCGATTTTTCCGCTCGCGCTCCGCGATACCGCCCTTACTGTCGCTGCGCTGGCCAGCGGGAGCACTCCGGTGGCCTTCGCGTCGTTCCGTGAGACGTGCCTGGGGCACATCGCCCGCCTGCGCGAGGAACTCCGGGTGGCGGGGCAATCCCCGGACGTCATCGAGGACGCGATCTATGCGCAATGCGCGCTGCTCGACGAATACGCGCTCCGCCACCTTGAGGGAGCGGGCCGGGACGAGTGGGAGCGCGAGCCGTTGCAGGTCAAGGAATTCCAGAGTCATGACGCGGGCGATGCGCTGATCGACCGCATCGAACGGCGGCTTGCGGCGCCGCAACCGGTGCTGCCATTGCTCGGGGTCTTCCATGTGGTGCTCGGACTGGGTTTCCAGGGGCGATTCGCCCTGAACGGCGCCACGGACCGCGCCGCGCTGCTGCGCGCGCTCGATGAGCGGCTGGCGCGTGCGGGGTTCGACCAGGGCAACGGGCCGGTCATCGTCACCCATGGCAAGGGACGCGCCGACTGGCACATTTCGCCGGTCGCCTGGGTGGTGCTCGCGCTCCTCGGCGCCGGGCTGGTCTATCTGGCGCTGGATCGCTGGCTCGACGCGGCCATCGCGCGGCTGGCTGCTTGAAGGGCGTAACGTGACCGGTTATCCCTATCGCACCTTGGCTGGCTGGATCGCGGCGCTCTGTCTGGCATGGCTTGGGCTGTGCTCGCCGTGGTCGGCCACCTGGAATCTGCTGCTGGGCATGTTCGTCGTGGCGCTGATGCTGGCGGCGATGATCGTCGCCACACGGCGCGGGCGGGCACGCCGGCGAGCCTCCCGGGCCGTGCTGGAAGCTGTCAACGCGTCGCTCGATGCATTGCCCGGCGAAATGCGCCGCAATACGCCGCTCGTACTGGCCGTAGGCGAGCCGGATGGCGCCCTGGCGTCGGCGTTCGGCGACGCGTTGGTCAGCATCACCGAGTCCGCGATCTGGGTCCGCGTGGACGATCCGGCGCGGCTGGCGCACGTGGCGGACGCCCTGAAACGCTGGCGCGACGGCCAGGGGCCGGACGCCGTGGTGTGCCTGGCCGCTGCCGACCTGATATGCGACGCCGCAACGCTGAACGCGCGGCTCGGCCGCTTGCGCCACGCGATTGGCGAGGCCAGCCGCGCCGTGGACTATCCGCTACCAGTGTGCGTCGCGGTCTATGGTGAGGCATCGGACGGGCCGCCGGACGAATGTCCGTGGTTCGGCATGTCTGGCGAAGCGGCGCTGGCGGACGAGGCATGGATCGCGCAAGTCGCGGCGAGCCTCGATTCCTACGCGCGCACCGCCGGGCCGGCCGACCGCACCGCGCGGTGGTATCGCGCTACCCGGCTGCATGCGTTGGCCAGATGGGTGCAAGCGGCCTTGCTGCCGCCCATGCGGGACGAAAGCCGCGAAGGCAGCCGCGACGGTCGCCGCACGGGACGACCGGTGCAGGTGGCCGCTGTCGGCGTGATCGCGGTACACGGCACGCCAGCCGACAAGTCGCTGTTTGCCGGGGCCGTGGCGCGCATCACCGGTCTGGCCGGGGCGCATCGCGCACAAGGGAGTGGCGGTGTCCGCTATCCGCTCCCGGAGTCGCTGATCCTCGGCATCGGCCGGCAGCCGGTCCGGCGCGCGCTGCCACGGGCGCTGGCGCATGGTTTCGTGTGGCTGGCGGTGGCTTTCTGTGCAGCTGCGGCCGCCTCGGCATGGCAGAACCGGGCGCTGGTGGCGCGGGTCACGGGCAACATGGACCGCTATCGCGCGCTGGCTCCGGAACAGGATGCGGCGCGTGTCGATGCCCTCAAGACTGTCCGGCGTGACCGCGACGAACTGGACCGCCATGCCCGCAACGGGGTGCCGCTGCGGCTCGGGCTCGGCCTGTATCGCGGCGCCGCGCTGCGTGCGCCC
Organism: Cupriavidus sp. SIMBA_020; assembly: GCF_046535395.1. Classification (NCBI taxonomy): domain Bacteria; kingdom Pseudomonadati; phylum Pseudomonadota; class Betaproteobacteria; order Burkholderiales; family Burkholderiaceae; genus Cupriavidus; species Cupriavidus sp. SIMBA_020. Next base: position 151,181 of record NZ_JAWRWU010000012.1, read on the forward strand.
ATCGATACGCTGATTGCCGGCTACCGGCCGCCGCCTCCGCCGCCGGTCACGATCGAACTGGACAGCCTGGCGTTGTTCCGCAGCGGTAGCGCCACCCTGAATCCGGGCTCCAACCGCGTGATGATCGGCGCGCTGGAGATGGTTCGGGCGCATCCGGACAAGCGCGTGCTGGTGGCCGGCCACACCGATGCCACTGGCAATTCGCGCAGCAACCTGCGGCTGTCCGAGGCGCGCGCGGTGTCCGTCCGCAACTGGCTGGCCGATGCCGCCGGGCTGCCGCTGACGCATTTTGCGACGCAAGGCTACGGCGACACCCGTCCGAAGGCGGACAACGATACCGAGGCGGGCCGCGCCGCCAACCGCCGTGTGGAGATCACCCTTGTTCCCGATTGCCGTGACGGCGATCGGGTCACTTCTGGCCAGTCGGCCTGTTCATTTCAGCAGAAGGAGTAAGCAAATGGCAATTCCCGCATACATGTGGATCAAGGACGATGGTGGCGCCGACATCAAGGGTTCGGTCACGGTTTCGGGCCGCGAGGGCAGTGTCGAGGTGGTGGCGTTCGACCATGCGGTCAAGATCCCGACGGATGCCAACACCGGCAAGCTGACGGGCACCCGCGTGCACGAGCCGATCGTCTTTACCAAAGAGACCGACGCCTCGACGCCGTATCTGTACAAGGCCGTCTCCAGCGGCCAGACGCTGAAGGCCGTCGAGATCCGTTGGTACAAGATCGACGATGCCGGCAAGGAGAAGGAGTACTTCAACACCAAGCTCGAGAACGTCAAGGTGGTCGGCGTCACGCCCAAGATGCACGACATCAAGAGCCCGGCCTTCGAGAAGCACAACCATCTCGAGAGCATCGAGCTGCGCTACGAGAAGATCACCTGGTCGTACAAGGACGGCAACATCATCCATGCCGATAGCTGGAACGAGCGTGCCTGAGTAAGGCCGGGCCGGCCGCGCGCCGGCCTTTTCTTCGCGTCCATCGCCATTTCTCCCTCATGACTGCCCGCGACTATTCCCCGTTCCTGCGACGCCTGAACCCCCATTGCGCCCGCGCGCTGACCGAGGCGGCCAGCCTCTGCGAGACCCGTGCCCACCGGGACATCGAGGTCGAGCACTGGCTGATCAAGCTGCTCGAACTGGGCGAAGGCGACCTGCTGGCGATCCTGCGGCGCTATGAACTCGATGTCGATGCCATCTGGCATGCGCTGCTCGCCGCTATCGACCGCCTGCCGCATGACCTGCGCGGTCGGCCCGGGCTCTCGCCGCGCGTGGGCCAGTGGCTGGAGGCGGCATGGATGCGCGCGTCGCTCTCGACGGCGGCGGTGGGGGCGCCGGGCGGCGCCGAGATTCGCTCGGCGCACCTGCTCGCCGCGCTGGTGGAAGCGCCGCATTGGCTGCGGGCGCCGGATGCCTGGCCGCTGCTCAGTGTCTCCGCCGCGCAGATCGAGCGGCTGATGCCGGAGCTGGACCAGGTATCGAGCGAGGCGCAGCGGCTGCCCGAGATCCTTCCCCTGCCAACCGACACGCCAACCGTGGCGGACCGCCCCGACAACCCGGTGCTGGGCCGCTTCACGATCGACATCACCGCCAAGGCCCGTGCCGGGCAGATCGATCCGGTCTTTGGCCGTGATGTCGAGATCCGGCAGATGATCGACATCCTCGCGCGGCGCCGCAAGAACAACCCCATCCTCGTGGGCGAGCCCGGGGTTGGAAAGACCGCGCTGGTCGAGGGGCTGGCGCTGCGCATCGCGGAGGGTGATGTCCCGGCAATCATCGCCAACACCAGCTTGCTGACGCTCGACCTCGGGCTGTTGCAGGCCGGCGCGGGTGTCAAGGGCGAGTTCGAGCAGCGGCTGAAGCAGGTGATCGAGGCGGTGCAGCAGTCGCCGACGCCGATCCTGCTGTTTATCGACGAAGCCCACACGTTGATCGGGGCGGGTAACAGCGCTGGCGGCGCCGACGCGGCCAACTTGCTGAAGCCGGCGCTTGCGCGCGGTGAGCTTCGGACCATCGCGGCGACTACGTGGTCGGAGTACAAGCAGTATTTCGAGCGCGACGCGGCACTCGAGCGCCGCTTCCAGATGGTGAAGGTGGACGAGCCCGACGACGAGGCTGCCTGCCTGATGCTGCGCGGCCTCAAGGAGCGCTATGCGCGGCACCATGACGTGCATGTCACCGACGCGGCGGTCGTCGCCGCCGTGCGGCTCTCGCGCCGGTACCTGACCGGGCGCCAGTTGCCCGACAAGGCGGTTGACCTGCTCGATACCGCCGCCGCGCGGGTACGCATGAGCCAGGACACCACGCCGATTGCCTTCGCCCGGTGCGAGGCCGAGCGCGCGGCGCTGGAAACCGAGCGTGCCGCGCTGGCGCAGGACGAGGGTGCCACCGGCATCCGTGACGCCGCACGGATCGGCGCCATCGACAGCCGGCTGGAGGCGCTGGATGACGATCTCGCCCGATTCACGCAGACCCTCGCCGCCCAGAAGGCCGCGACGGAGACCCTGTTCGGCCTGCGCCGCCAATGGCAGGACGCGGACGAGGCGTTGCGGCAGGATCTCGCGCCCTCGATTGAGGCCGCCCACCGCGCCGTGGGTTCAGCCGGGCGGGAGGCGCTGATTCGCGCCGAGGTGGACGAGCACGCGATCGCCGAAGTCATCGCGGACTGGACCGGGGTGCCGGCGGACAGCCTGCTGGCCAGCGAACTGGCCACGCTGCTGGATCTGGAGGCCAGGCTGGGCCGCGTGGTGGTGGGCCAGGACGAGGCGCTCGAAGCGCTCGGCAAGCGGTTGCGGGCGGCGAAGGCGGGGCTCAAGGCCGAAGACGCACCGATCGGCGTGTTCCTGCTCGTCGGGCCTTCTGGGGTCGGCAAGACGGAGACGGCGCGGGCGCTGGCCGACCTGATGTTCGGCGGCGAGCGGGCGCTGATCACGATCAACCTGTCCGAATACCAGGAGGCGCACACGGTGTCGCAACTGAAGGGCTCGCCGCCCGGCTACGTCGGCTATGGCGAGGGCGGCGTCCTGACCGAGGCGGTGCGCCAGCGCCCCTACAGCGTGGTGTTGCTCGACGAGGTGGAGAAAGCCCACCGCGACGTGCTGAGCCTGTTCTATCAGGTGTTCGACCGTGGCTTCATGCGCGACGGCGAAGGCCGGGTGATCGACTTCCGCAATACGGTGATCGTGATGACGTCGAATCTGGGCAGCGACCAGATCCTGGCCGCTACGGACGCGGTGGCCGAGGCTGGCGGCGCGGCCACCCCCGGCATGCTGATGGAGGCGATCCGCCCGACGCTGGTCGAGCATTTCCAACCCGCGCTGCTGGCGCGGTTCCAGACCGTGGTGTTCCGGCCGCTGGCCGCCGGGCCCATGGCGACAATCGTCCGCATGAAGCTGGACAAGGTCAGCGAGCGGGTGGCGCGCCGGTTCGGCGTGCCGCTGCGCTACGACGATGGGCTGGTGGACGCGCTGGTCGCCGCCTGCCTGTTGCCGGACACCGGCGCGCGCAATATCGACAGCCTGCTCGACCAGCAGATCCTGCCGGTGCTGGCCCGCGAGCTGCTAATAAGAATGGGGAACAAGACAGCGGAGGCGGGCGCCGCGGCCACGATCCGGCTGACCTTCTCGGACGCGGACGGCATCGGGTTGGAGTTTGACGAGGATGCGGCGCGGGCGGAGGCTGACCTGTAATGGCCGGCGGCCCGGGCCTGTTCGAGGCAATCACGGGGCACTTTGCGAATGGGGTGCCGGTCGAGGAATTCGACCTGGCGACGCAGACTTTCCTGTCCGTCCAGGACAATATCCAGCGCATTCTCAACAGCCGGCGCGGCGGGCTGGCCCACCTTCCGGACTATGGGCTGGGCGATCTGTCGCGCATCTACCGGCACCTGCCCTCGTCGGCGCACACGCTCAAGCGTGAGATTGAAATGACGCTGCTGCGCTACGAGCCGAGGCTCCGGGCCATCGATATCGATATCGACGATACCGAGCCCGGGATGCTGCTGAGTTTCACGATGACCTGCCACCTGCGCCGGGCCGGGCTGGTGCGCTTTGGCACGCATTTCACGCCCGACGGCAAGACCCGGCTGACACTGCTACGCGCGGTGCAGGACCGCGACTGAGGGAACCTGAGGAGAGTCAGTCCACCTGGGCGCCCGAGGCCTTCACGATCTTGCCCCATTTGTCGATATCGGCGCGCAACATGGTTGAAAACTGCTGCGAGGTGCCGGTGAGCACCTCGGCGCCCTGCGCGGCGAGCTTGTCGCGCAGCGGCGCGTCGGCCAGCGCGGCCTGCAGGGTCTTGGCAAGCTTCTCCGTCACCGGCTTGGGCGTGCCGCGCACGGCGAACAGGCCAACCCAGAGGTCGCCGCTATAGCCGGGCACGGTTTCGCTGATGGCCGGGATATCCGGCGCGAACGGCGAACGCTTGGCCGAACTCACGCCCAGCGCGCGCACCTTGCCGGCCTTGATATGGGCCAGCACCGAGGGCAGGCTGGCGAAGGCCATCGGCACCTGGTTGCCGAGCACATCGTTCAACGCCGGCGCCACACCCTTGTAGGGCACATGCTCGAGCTTGATCCCGGCCATGCTGTTCAGCATCTCGCCGAGCAGGTGGTTCAGCGTGCCATTGCCGGCCGACGCGTAGCGGTAGAAATCCGGCTTGGCCTTGGCCATGGTGATCAACTCCGCCATCGACTTGGCCGGGAACGCGGGATTCACGACCAGCACGTTCGGCACCGTCGCCACGGGGGCGATCGGCTCGAAATCCTTGATCGGGTCGAACGGAATCTGGCGGTACAGGGAGGGGTTGATCGCCTGCGTGCTGCTGATGGTCATCAGCAGGGTGTAGCCGTCCGCAGTGGCGCGCGCGGCGGCCTGGGTGCCGATGTTGCCGCCGGCGCCGGGACGGTTCTCGACGACCACCTGCTGGCCCAGGCGCTGCGACAGATCGGCGGCCACCAGCCGCGCGACGATGTCATTGGTGCCGCCCGGCGCCTGGGGCACGATCATCTGGATCGGCTTGGTGGGATAGGTGTCGGCGTGGGCGCCGCCAACGGCGGCCAGCGTAAGGGCCGTGGCCATGGCCATGCCAGCCAGGGCGGGAAGGGTGCGAAGCATTGTTGTCTCCTGTGGCGGGCGGTTATCTGGGATGTCGGTCCCGCCCATGCTGGCGCCCACTCTAGCCGAGGCTGGTGCGCAGGAGAAATTCAATCGCCGACTATGGCCATAAGGATTTCTTATCGGCCGGCAGGGGCCGCAGGGGAGGGGGGCGGCGCCAATGAGCCGCCCTGCGCGATGCGCACCGCAACGATCTCCCGCAGGATCTCGGCCACGGCTTCGGCCGCGTTCGAACGCGGCAGCGCCCGGGGCCAGCACAGCGACAGCGTGCGGCGCAGTTCCGGCAGGATCAGGCGGCGCCCGATGCCCCCTTCGGCATCCCCTTTTCCATCCCCATCCCCAGCCCCATCCCCTTCTGCGCCCGGACTCTCCCCCAGCGACGACGCCGGCAGCACCGTGCAGGCCAGCCCCTCGCGGGCCGCGGCCAGCAGGAAGGGCAGCGAATCGAGGTCTGCCACCACGTTCAGGGCGATGCCGGCCTTGGCGAAGCTGCGCTCCACCACCTCGCGCAGGCCCTGCGAGCCGCTAGGCAGCACCAGCGGGATGCCGTCGAGGGCTTTCAGCGCGATGGTGGCAGAGCGGGTGGTGCGCCCGGGCGGCGTGCCGATCAGGTAGAGCGGTTCGCTGGCCAGCGGTTCGGGCTCCACCGCGCGCGACGCCGTGTCGCGGAACAGGATGGCGAAATCGAGCCGGTTCTGGTTGAGCAGCTCGGAGATATAGCCGCTCATGCTTTCGAACAGTTGCAGCCGCACCTGTGGATAGCGCTGCCGCACCGCGCGCATCAACGGCATGCCGAAGGCCGCCGCTGCCGTGGTCGGCAGGCCGATGGCGACATTGCCGGAGATCTCCGAGCCGGCCACCCGGACATCCGCGCCGGCAATCTCGACCTGGCGCAGGATATTCCTGATGTGACGATAAAGCGTCTTGCCGGCCTCCGTGGGCCGCACGCCCTTGGCGCCGCGATGCACCAGCGGCACGCCGAATTCCTCCTCGAGCGCTGCCAGTTGCTGGCTCAGTGCCGGCTGCGCCACGCAGACCACCTCGGCGGCGCGTGTCAGGCTGCCGTGGTCGACGATCGCCACGAAATACCGCATTGCCCGGATGTCCATCGCCGCTGTCTCCTGTCCCGTTCGTCGGGTGTCCTCTCGTTGAGGGTATTGATTCTACTTATGGAGGCTTTGGCAATCCCTATTTCACATAGTCGGGGCACGCGGGTAGATTGGCGGCATCGAGCACCCCCGGACCCTATCGCCATGACCCGACCCTTAGCCGGCATTACCGTCATCTCCCTCGAACAGGCGATTGCCGCGCCGTTCTGCACCCGCCAGCTGGCGGACCTTGGCGCGCGCGTGATCAAGATCGAGCGGCCCGGCCCGGGGGATTTCGCCCGCGCCTACGACACGCGCGTGCGCGGCCTGTCTTCGCATTTCGTCTGGACCAACCGTTCGAAGGAAAGCCTGACGCTGGACGTGAAGGCGCCCGGCGCCACGCCGGTGATGGAAGGGCTGCTGGCGCGCGCGGACGTGCTGGTGCAGAACCTCGCCCCGGGGGCGGCGGCCCGGCTCGGGTTGGATTACGAGACGCTGTCGGCCCGCTATCCGCGCCTGATCGTCTGCGATATCTCGGGCTACGGCGGCGACGGCCCCTATCGGGACAAGAAAGCCTACGACCTGCTGGTGCAGAGCGAATCGGGGTTCGTCTCGGTGACTGGCACGGCCGAAGAGGGCGTCAAGGCGGGGGCCTCGGTGGCGGACATCGCCGCCGGCATGTATGCCTACAGCAATATCCTGGCGGCGCTGATCGAGCGCGGCCAGACCGGGCGCGGCAAGCGGATCGACGTGTCGATGCTGGAATCGATGGTCGAGTGGATGAGCTTCCCGATGTACTACGCCTTCGATGGCGCCGAGCCGCCGCCGCGCGCCGGCGCCGCCCACGCCACCATCTACCCCTACGGCCCGTTCCCGACCGGCGACGGCAAGACCGTGATGCTCGGGCTGCAGAACGAGCGGGAGTGGTCGGTCTTCTGCAAGACCGTGCTGGGCGAGCCGGCGCTGGCCACGCATGCCGCGTTCGCCACCAACAGCCTGCGCAGCGCCAATCGGGCCCAGTTGCGGGCGCGGATCGTCGAGGCGTTCTCGCACATGACGGCGGAGCAGGTGGTGCAGCGGCTCGAGGAGGCCAAGATCGCCAACGCCAACGTCAATACCATGGCCGATGTCTGGCACCACCCGCAACTGGCCGCGCGGGAGCGGTGGCGCACCGTGGCGTCGCCGGTCGGCGAGATCCCGGCGTTGCTGCCGCCGGGCCTGACCGATGCGCGGATGGATCCGATTCCCGCGGTCGGCCAGCATACCGATGCCATCCTGGCGGAAATCGGCTGTTCCGCCGCGCAAGTGGCCCAACTTCACGCCGATGGCGTGGTCTGAGGGGAGCCGGCCATGACCACTCCCCGCGTACCGCGCAGCTACCTGTTCGTTCCCGCCTCCCGCCCCGAGCGTATCGGCAAGGCCCTGTCGGCCGGCGCCGATGCGGTCATCGTCGACCTGGAGGATGCCGTCGCCCCCGATGCGAAGGCGGAGGCCCGCGCGGGCCTTTCCGCTCCCTGGAGTGGCCTGCGGACGGCCGCCCAGGTGGGCGGCGTGCAGCTTCTTGTGCGCGTGAACGGCGCCGATACCGCATGGTTTGCCGACGATCTCGCCTGGTGCCGCGCGCAGTCGGTGCGCCAGATCGTGCTGCCGAAGGCCGACGCCACCGCGCTTGCCGCCCTCCACGCCGAGCTGCCCGATGCCCACTGCCATGCTCTGCTGGAGACGGCCGCCGGGTTTGCCGATCTGTACGAGGTAGCGCGCGCGCCGGGCGTCACGCGGCTGGTGTTCGGCAGTATCGACCTGATGTTCGATCTCGACGTGGCCGACGACGGCGAGCCGTTGCATCACTTCCGCAGCGAGTTGGTCCTTCATTCGCGCGCGGCCGGGCTGCTGGCGCCGGTCGACGGGGTCTGCACCGCCATCGGCGATGCCGAGGCGCTGGCGGCCGACACCGCCCGGGGACGCCGCTTTGGCTTCGGCGCCAAGCTGCTGATCCATCCGAACCAGGTGGAAGGCGTGCATGCGGCGCTGGCGCCGTCCGCCCAGGAAGTGGCGTGGGCGCGGCGCGTGGTGGAGCAGGCCGCCGCCGCCCAGGGCGCCGCCATCGCGGTGGACGGCAAGATGGTGGACCGCCCTGTGCTCGAGCGCGCATTGAGAATAGTCGCCGCGGCGCCCGGCCCGGCCGCCACCTCCGCCTGAGCCGGACGTAGCGCCAATCGGTGTTTTCCCGACCCACACGTTGGGCGCATTTGGGTGGGAATGCCGACAAGATGAAAGCCGTTTGTAATGAGATTGCGATTGAATGCGCACGGGAGATCGTGCGCGGCAAGGCAGCGCGGCCAAAAGAGCGGGTTCCCGGGGAGCGATGAAAGAAAATCGTCCGCCCGGTGCACCGTTCGGCTGGCACGGTCGTTTACGTCAGACCGAAGTGACATTGAGCCAGACCGATCGTGCATTTTTCAGTTTCCCGCGCCGCCATGGCCGTGCTGCTGGCTGTGGCAGCCGTTGCTGGCCACGCCGCCAGCCAGCCGATGCCCCCGGACGGCCCCTGTGTGCCGCCACCGGCCAAGGCCACGCTGACGCTCGCCCAGGCGCGGCTCGACGCCCAGCGCTGCAATCGCGACATCATTGCCGCCCGGCGCGGCGAGGAAGCGAGCCAGGCCGATGTCCAGATCGCCTCGCAGCGGCCGAATCCGGTCCTGAGCCTCGGGGTCACTAATATCAATCCGCACGCGGGGGTGGGATCGGGCAGCTTGCGCAGCAAGACGGTGGATTCCACGCTGCGCATCGATCAGGTCATCGAAACGGCCAACAAGGGCAACCTGCGCGTGGATGCGGCCCGCAAGGCCAGCGCCGCCGCCGGCGAGACCACCCAGGCCATCGTGGCGCAACAGCTTGGCGCGGTGGACCAGGCCTGGTACGAGGCCGTGGTCAGCCAGACCCGGCTCGAGGTGCTGACCGAGACCGTCGGCCTGTATTCCCGCACCCAGCAAGCCAATGAGACCCGGCTGAAGGCCGGCGACATCTCCCGCGCCGACGTCACCAAGCTCCAGCTGGAAACGCTGCGCGCCCAGAGCGACCTGCGCAACGCCCAGGCCGACCACGCCAGCGACAAGGCGGCTTTGGCCGCGGCGATCGGCGTGCCGGGCACGCTGATCGACAATCGCCTGGTGCCGGACTGGCCCGCGCTGGACACCCCGGTGCCGCCAGTGGACCCCGATGTCCTGCAACGCCGCCCCGACGTGACCGCCGCCGAAGCCCGGCTGGCCGCCGCCGCTGCCTCGCGCGACCTGGCCCGCGCCGGCCGTGTGCCCGATGTGACGGTAGGCGCGCAGGCCGAGCACTATCCGCAATCGCCCACTAATACGTATGGCGATGGCAACAGCTACGGCGTGTTCATCTCGATCCCGCTGTTCGTCCGCCACAGCAATGGCGGCGAGGCGCGCCGCGCGGAGGTGGACTACTACGCCGCGCTGGACGACCGCAACCGCATCCTGCTGGAGGCGCAGAACGACATCGAGCGCCTGCGCAGCCAGCTCGAGGCCGCGCGCGCCACGCTGCAACAGATGCAGACCGCCGTGCTGCCGGCCGCCGAGTCCGTGGCGAACAGCGCCGAATTCGCGTACACGAAGGGCGCCACCGGCGTGCTGGACCTGCTCGACGCGCGCCGCGCGCTGCGCCAGACCCGCGTGGATGCCGTCGAGGCGCAGGGCAACTACGCCAAGGCGCTGGCCGCCTACCGCACCGCGCTGCAAGCTACCCAATCCGATATCAACACGCTTCCCCAGGTCCGTACCGATGCGTCGCGCCCATAACATGCCGTCTTCGTCCCAGTGGTTCCGTTCTCTCCGCCTGGCTGCCGTCGGGTCACTTTGCGCGCTGGCGCTGGTCGCCTGCGGCAAGAAGGAGGCACCCGTGGCCGACGACGACCCCAAGGTCAGCGGCCAGGTCATCCAGTTTCCGGAGTCGGTGAAGACCCTGCCCGGCATCGTCGGCCAGCCGGTGAAGCTGGGCGGCGACCGCATGCTGAACCTGCCCGGCCGGCTGGTCTGGAACGAGGACAAGACCGTGCGCGTGACCACGCCGTTCGCGGGCCGCGTGACGGACATCCTCGTGCAACCCGGCGCGACCGTGAAGGCCGGCCAGCCGCTGGCGACGCTGACCTCGCCCGACTATGGCCTCGCCCAGGCCGATGCCCGCAAGGCCGCCGCCGACAGCGCCGTGGCCGCCAAGTCCCTGGCGCGCCAGCGCGAGCTGTACAGCGCCGGCATCGTCGCCCAGAAGGAGTTGGAGCAGGCGCAGGCCGACAGCGCCCGCGCCGCCGCCGACCAGCAACGCACGCAGGCAGCGCTGCGCATGTACGGCGCTGCGGCCGGTGGCGATGCGGTGAACCAGCGCTTTGCGCTGCGCAGCCCCATCGAGGGTCTGGTGGTGGAGCGCAATATCAATCCGGGCATGGAACTGCGCCCGGACCAGGCGCCCAACGCGCCGCTGTTCCTGATTACCGACCCGACCACGCTGTGGGCCCAGGTGGATGCCGCCGAGGCGGACCTCGGCCTGTTCAAGCCGGGCGTGACGGTGCAGCTGACCAGCGCCGCCTATCCCGGCGAGACGTTCCAGGGCACCGTGGTCAAGATCGCGGATTACGTGGACCCGGCGTCGCGCAGCATCAAGGTGCGGCTGACCGTGCCGAACGCGGACCGCCGCCTGAAGGCCGAGATGTTCGTCACGGCGCGCCTCGAGGCCGCCTCGTTCAAGGGGATCGCGGTGCCGTCGAAGGCCGTGTTCCTGGCTGACAACAAGAACTACGTGTTCGTGCGCAAGGGTTCGAACACCTTCGAGCGGCGCCTGGTCAAGACCGGCGTGTCCCTGCCGGGCATGACCGAGGTGCTGGAAGGGCTGGCCGATGGCGAGGTGGTGGTCACCGACGGCAACCTCTATCTGCAGGACATCCTGCGCGACGCCACGGCGGTCAATGCGGCGCGCGCGTCCGCCAAGTAAGGGAATGGCGGACACATGATCTCGCGTATCGTCAACTTTGCGCTGCACCAGAAGCTGTTCGTCTGGCTCGGCCTGGTCATCTTCGTGGCGGGCGGCCTGGCCGCCTTCAAGAACCTGCCGATCGAGGCCTTCCCGGACGTCTCCGACATCCAGGTCAACGTGATCACGCTCTACCCGGGCCGTGCGGCCGAGGAAGTGGAGCGGCAGGTCACGATCCCGATCGAGACCGCCCTGGCCGGCACGCCGAACTCTGTGCGGGTGTTCTCGCACACGCAGTTCGGCCTGTCGTTCATGATGGTCACGTTCAACGACAAGGCCACGGACGTTACCGCCCGCCAGCAGATCATCGAGCGGCTGCGCAGCGTGGACCTGCCCGATGGCGTGCATCCGGACCTCGCGCCGCTCTCCACCGCCATCGGCGAGATCTATCGCTTCCGGCTGACCGGCAAGGGCTATTCGCCGCAGGAACTGCGCACGCTGCAGGACTGGGTGGTCGAGAAGAACCTGCGCCAGGTGCCCGGCGTGGCCGATCTGGTGACGATTGGCGGCAGCATCAAGCAGTACGAGGTGAACCCGAACCTGGCGCGGATGCGCGATGCCGGGATCTCGCTGTCCGAGCTGTTCACGGCGCTCCAGCGCGGCAACTCGAACGCCGGTGGCGGCGCGGTGGCGCATGGCCGGCAGCAGTTCCTGCTGCGCTCGCTGGGCAGCTTCCGCACCTCCGCGGACATCGCCAACGTGGTGGTGAGCGAGAAGAACGGCACGCCGATCCTGGTCAGGGACATCGCCGAGGTGAAGGTTGGCTCGGCGCCGCCGCAGGGGCTGATGGGGCAGGACGACGAGGACGATATCGTCTCGGGCATCGTGGTGATGCGCAAGGGCGAGAACCCGTCGATCGTGCTGGACGCGCTGAAGCAGAAGATCGACCTGCTCGACAGCACCATCCTGCCCAAGGGCGTGAAGATCGTGCCGTACTACGACCGCTCCACGCTGATCGACAAGACGCTGCACACGGTGTTCGGCAACCTGGTGGAAGGCGCGCTGCTGGTGATGGCGGTGCTGTACCTGTTCCTGGCCAACGTGCGCGCGGCGGCCATCGTGGCGCTGGTGATTCCGCTGGCGCTGCTCTCCACCTTCATCGGCCTGACCTGGGTGGGCATTCCGGCCAACCTGCTGTCGCTGGGCGCGATGGACTTCGGCATCATCGTGGACGGCGCGGTGATCGTGGTGGAGAACATCTTCAAGCGGCTGGGCGAGCTGAAGGAGCAGCAGATCCAGGACAGCAGGGCACGGCTCAACGCCATCCTGCTGGCGACCACCGAGGTGGGCCGGCCGACCGTGTTCTCGATGGTGATCATCATCGCGGCGCACATCCCGATCTTCACGCTGCAGCGCCACGAGGGCAAGATCTTCGCGCCGATGGCCTATACGGTGACCGGGGCGCTGATCGGCTCGCTGATCATCTCGCTGACCGTGGTGCCGCTGCTGTGCCACCTGCTGCTGAAGAAGAACATCGCGCACGAGGACAACTTCGTGGTGCGCCACTGCAAGCGGCTCTACGAGCCGATGCTGAAGTGGGCGCTGGAACACAAGAAGATGGTGGTCGGCATTGCGCTGGCCTTGCTGGTTGCCACGGTGGGCGTAGGCAAGTTTCTCGGCAGCGAGTTCCTGCCGGAGCTGGACGAAGGCTCGATGTGGGTCAGCTTCGACCTGCCGGCGTCGGTCTCGCTGGACGAGGCCCGCGACCAGGCGCGCAAGCTGCGCACCGTGATCCGCCAGACGCCCGAGGTGAACACCACGATCTCGAAGGTGGGCCGCCCGGACGACGGCACCGACCCGAAGCTGATCAACACGGTCGAGATCCTGGTGGACCTGAAGCCGGACCAGAAGTGGCGGGCCGGCTACGACAAGCGCAAGATCATCGAGGAAATCAACCACAACCTGCGCCGGCTGCCGGGCATCGAGCCGAACTTCTCGCAGCCGGTGCGCGACAACATTCTTGAGAGCATCTCCCAGATCAAGGGCCAGATCGTGATCAAGGTGCAGAGCGACAGCCTGCAGCAGAACAAGCAGGTGGCGGACCAGATCCTGGCGAACGTGCAGACGGTCAAGGGCGTGATGCGCGCGTTCATTGACCGCGACGGCGAACTGCCGCAGTACGTGCTGGAGTTCGATCGGGCCCAGGCGGCGCGCTACGGCATCAACGTGGCGGACGTGCAGGACCTGATGGAAACCGCGCTGGCCGGCAAGGCCGCCACGGAGCTGTGGGAGGGCGAGCGCCACTTCAGCGTGGCCGTGCGCCTGAAGCCGGGCGAGCGCGAACTGCCGAACCTGCCGAACATCTTCATGCAGACCGCCGATGGCGCGCAGGTGCCGTTGTCACAACTTGTGACGTTCCGGGCCGCCTCGGGCGCCATGAACATCAGCCGCGAGAACGGCCAGCGCACCACGTCCATCGGCATCTTCATCCACGACCGGGACATGGGCAGCGTGGTGAAGGACATGCAGGCGCTGGTGAAGAAGAACGTCAACGCCGAGGACGTGAAGATCAGCTGGTCCGGCGAGTTCGAGAACCAGGAGCGCGCCATGGCGCGGCTGTCGATCGTGGTGCCGCTGTCGGTGCTGGTGATCTTCCTGCTGCTGTTCAACGCGTTCAAGTCGTTCAAGAGCGCCACGCTGATCATCTCGAACATCCCGTTCGCGCTGATCGGCGGCGTGTTCGCGCTGTTCCTGACCGGGATTCCGCTGTCCGTCTCGGCGGCGATCGGCTTTATCGCGCTGTTTGGCCAGGCCGTGTTGAACGGCGTGGTGATGGTGACGTACTTCAACCAGCTGCGCGACGAAGGGCTTTCCGTGCGCGACGCGGTGCTGGCCGGCTCCATGGACCGGCTGCGGACTGTGCTGATGACGGCGCTGCTGGCCATGCTGGGCCTGTTCCCGATGGCGATCTCGCGCGCGATTGGCTCGGAGACGCAGCGCCCGCTGGCCATCGTGATCATCGGCGGTCTGATTACGGCAACGTTGCTGACGCTGATCGTGCTGCCCACGCTGTACGAGTGGATGGTGGGACGCTCCTGGCCGGACGAAGAGTCCGACGAAGAGGACCACAACCGGATCTCGCCCTCGCTGGCATCGTAAGCCAGGCATCGTGAACGCCCCCGGCCCCGCCGGGGGCGTTTCACATGCTGGGCTTCGTTCCCGGAAACAGCGGCCACGCCATCAGCGCAACCGTCGCAGTGCTGGCCCAGACCACCGGCCATGACGTCGCCGCGAGCCAGTGCGGCAGGGTCAGCGGCGTGAGGAAGAAGCCGAGGAAGACCGCAGTATTCGCCATGCCGAGCGCCGTGCCCGCGCGCTCGGCCCCGGCCATGGCTGCCAGCTCCGCATAGGCCACGCCGTGCCAGGCCGAGACGCAGATTCCGGCGAGGGCCATCATCGCCGGAAGGAGGATCATCCACGGGCCTTGGACCTGGCCGGCGCTGCCCTGGACGCAGGCCGCCAGCACCAGGAAGGCGGCTACCGACACCAGCGTGCAGCCGCGTAGATAGGCACGACGGTTGCCGTGGCGGTCGGTCCAGCGGCCGCTCCATACGCGCATCGCCATTGCGCCGCCCTGCACGGCGACCATGGTGGCCGTCATGACGCCGAGCCCGGCATGCGCAAAGTCGTGCAGGAACACCGACGCAAACGTCAGCACCGCAAACTGCGGCATGCAGAGCAGGCCGATGGCCGCGACGATGCGCCAGATGCCCGGCTGCCGCAGGGGATTCGCGGTGGGTGCCCGGCACGCCGGTGATGCCGCGCAGCCTGCCGCCGGCGGCTCGTGCAGCCATCGCCAGGTCAGCCACGCCGACACGCCACACAGCAGCGCCACCCATCCATAGACCCAGGCGAAGCCCACCGTCGAGGCGAGCCACGGCAGCGTAAGGGCGCCGATACCGCCGCCCAGCGGCACCGCCGTCTGCCGGATGCTCATGGCCAGCCCGCGTTCACCTTCCCGGAACCAGCGCATCACGGCGCGGCCGCTCGCGCCGTTGACGCTCCCGCTCAACAGCCCGACGACCGCCATCGCACTCATCAGCCAGCCCAGCGGTGGCGCGTGGCCGCCGCTGGGAGCGAGCCAGAGCGCCATGGCCAGCAGGGCGACGGCAGTGGAAGCGAGGCCGCCGAGCAGCACGGGGCGGTCGCCCCAGCGGTCTGCCGCTACGCCCCATGGGAGTTCGGAGAGGGCGACGCCGAAGCCGAGCGCCCCGAGGGCGAGGCCCAGCTCGGCGTTGTCGAAGTGATAGCCGGTGCGCATCCAGACGGCGGTGGTGGGAATGCCGCTGGCGCCGGCCATCACGCTGGCATTGGCGGCGACGCCCACGCCGAGGACTTTCCAGCGGTGGCCTGCGCCAAAGTGACGGCTCGCCGACACCGGCGCCGAAGCAAGAGTCTGGGATGACATGTGGGGTTTCCGATCGATGATTTGACCGGACCGAGTCTCTCACCCACAATCCGTCCTGAATATCAGAAAATATTTCTGGAATCGTTCGACAAAACAGGATGATCGATGTCACGCACGAACTTCGACGTCGCCGCCTTGCGTAGCCTGCTGGCGGGGATGGAGTTGGGCAGCTTCGCGCGCGCGGCGGATCGCGTCGGGCGCTCCACGTCCGCCATCAGCGCGCAGATCAGGAAGCTGGAGGAGCAGGCCGGCACACCGTTGTTCCGCAAATCCGGACGCGGGCTGGCGCTGACAGCCGCCGGCGAGGCCATGCTCGGCTATGCCCGGCGGCTGGTGGACCTCAACGACGAAGCCGCGGCGGCGGTGCGCGGCGTGGATCTGGCGGGCGGCATCCGGCTGGGATTGCAGGAGGAGTTTGGCGAAGGGCTGCTGCCCGATGTGCTCGGCAGGTTCGCCCGTGCGCACCCGAAGGTGCGCATCGAGGCGGTGGTGGCGCGTAACGCCGAACTGCTGGCGCGGATCGATGCCCGGCGGCTGGACCTCGCCCTGATCTGGGCCGATGGCGGTCTGGGCTTGCCCGAGGCGAGCATCCCGGGCTACGCACTGGGCCAGCGCGCGGTGGAGCCGATCGACGAACCGCCCATGTGCTGGGTCGGCTCCGCGACGGCGCCGATGACCTGGGAGCGGGGCGAGCCGCTGCCCCTGATCGCCTTCGACCGCCCATGCCAGTTCCACGCCGCGGCCACGGCTGCGCTGGATCGCGCCGGCATTCCGTGGCGCCTGGCGTTCTCGAGCCCGAGCCTGGGCGGGCTGTGGGCCGCCGCCGCTGCCGGGCTGGGGCTGACCGTGCGGTCCCGCTACGGTCTGCCGGCCAATGTGCGCGCGGTGCCGGCCGGGGAGGCCGGCCTGCCCGGGCTGCCGTCGCTGCCGCTGGTCATGCTGCGGGCGGCGCCGACCATGCCGCCCGAGGTGGAGCGGCTGGCGGACATCCTGCTGGCGTCGGTGCGTGAGGCGCGTGCGGCCTAGTCGTCGTAGCGATGCCGGCTCGGCCGGCAAAGCACCGCGCCCAGCAGCACGCCAATCCCGAGCGCCATGCCGATGGCGCGCATCGGCTGCTTGTTGACGTACTCGGTCACGCACTCCTGCCCTTGCTGCCAGTTGTGGCTGACCGTGGACTTGATCGAGTCCAGCGCCTGCGAGCCGCGCTCCGCCTTGGAGAGAAACGTCTTCTTGGCGGCTTCGACGGCTTCACCGGTCAGATTCGGCAACTGCGACAGCAGATCGTCGAGATCCTTGGCCAGCTGGTTGGTATCGGCGCGCAGGTTGGCTCGGGCGGCGGAGGCGTCGGCGCTAGAGTTCTGGGGATTGAGGTTGTTCGGGTCCATGCGTGTCTCCTGTCAGGCAGTGCGAAAGGTGCAAAGGTGCGGGGAAATCGATGCCAACACATGCCTGCGCAGGTTCCGTACCAGCACACGCGCCGCCACCCCACACGCGCGGCGCGCTCTCTAATATAGAAACGCCGCGGCAAGTTACCGGTGCTTGTAATTTGTCCGCGATGGAAGGAGGTGCGCGACACGCCGCCCCAGACCACCGCGCGCGCCTGGCAAGGCGGGCGCAGCGTCGGCACGCTCGTTGCGGGATCAGGGT
Source organism: Cupriavidus sp. SIMBA_020 (assembly GCF_046535395.1). Taxonomy (NCBI): domain Bacteria; kingdom Pseudomonadati; phylum Pseudomonadota; class Betaproteobacteria; order Burkholderiales; family Burkholderiaceae; genus Cupriavidus; species Cupriavidus sp. SIMBA_020. The sequence continues at coordinate 168,485 of NZ_JAWRWU010000012.1, forward strand.
TCCCACACCCCACGCAAGGAGTTGCAGATGAACACCGCTGATCCCACTCTCACTTCCAACCAGGGCGCCGGCATCGTCGGCTCCGGCGTGGGCGACGGGCCCGGCCCCGAAGTCATGGCCGCATCGAGCCTGGATGACACCAAGGTCTATTCGTCCGACGGCGAACACGTCGGCGAAATCTCGGAAATCATGATCGACGTCCCGCGCGGCCGTGTGGCCTACGCCGTGCTGAGCACCGGCGGCTTCCTCGGTATCGGCGACACCCTCCACGCCATTCCCTGGGGCGCCCTGGTCATGGACACCGACGCCAAATGCTTCCGCCTCGGCCTGACCGCAGACCGCATCAAGAACGCCCCCGGCTTCAACAAGGACAGCTGGCCCGGCATGGCCGACCCCCAATGGGCGACCACTATCCATGAGTACTACGGGCGGGACCCGTATTGGACTGGTGTGGGCGGGGCGCTATGAGTTGAGCGTTTCCTGGCTGGATAGACGGCGGCCGTTCGAATGACGGCCGCCGTTTTTGTTTGCGCGTGGACCGTAACAGAATCGTGAACATGCGTTGTCGCGACGCGTCATTGAATTCTGATTTAAAGATGATTCATATCACTGGTGACTCAGATTTGACGGAATAGTAAAAACTGCCGGTTTACCCGGAAACCCTTTGCTGGGGCGGGCCCGACTTTCGGGCGGAGCAGATTTGTGCCTCGGGCAGGCGATGGAATCAGAAAAGAGTGGGGTATGCCGGACCTTGCGTCGTGCCGTACGCTCCCCCTCGTTTTCAAAAAACTTACAACTGGTTACAAGTAGGCCCGCGGTAGTAGGACGGTGTTTCGCGACCCTTTGGCGTGAGTAGGACCAAATTGCCGACGACAGCCACGCGTGCGCCAGTCGCCGGGGTCCGAAATGAAAGCCGGCAAGACACGGACGACTACCACAGCTGCGATTCGTCGTCGAGTATGCAAAGCCAGTATCTGCGTGCCGCCGATCTGCTATCGGCACCACAGTGAGCGCCAGCGGCAGCGTGAGCAGCGGCAAGACGGACAGCACCTATGCGTCCGTGGTGGAGCAAACCGGACGTGCCATTTTTTCGCGATATCCGACAAAGAATATCCAACAATGAGTGGCTTTTTTTCTTTATAGAAACTTCGACCGCCTTACGCAAAGCGCTATTGATATCGATACGTGCACCGATTCTATTCGCCACGATCATGTATGCGGCAATTTGGTTATCCGTTAATACTACGGGCGGTGGATTATTACCGCCTGCAATCGATGAGGTTGTGTTGGAGGAGATTATAGAGCTGGCGGTGCTTGGTGCTGTTGCCATTGCAATTCACTCTTTGTGGTTGGATTGGGATAAATGACGCAAAGAAAGGTGATTATTGTTTCGGTGCTCATAAGTTTTTTTGCAGGCGCCAGTACTGCAATGTCTTGCGTTCGAACATTTCATATGTGAGCGAGTATTGAATGCTGGTAAATGAGGGCGACCTTCTAAGATTTCATAGGGCTAGATGGATTTTAATTGGTACAACAGCGGCTTTCATTTCTGTGTACTCCGTATTATTCATAGCTTCTGCTGGAATAATTTATAATTTCGCCGCGATGTTAGTATATGCGGCGTGGATGTTTGGATGGGTATTCAGGAAATATAGGTGCCCGAGATGTAATTCAATTCCAAGATTGAAAGGGTTTAAACCCATCGATCTGGCTCCGAAGATCTGCTGGAAGTGTGGCTTGAATTTTTACAAAGCGGAAAGTCATTGCAAGGATTGAAAAATACAGAATTGTGCCGGACAAGATCGTCCAGGAAGTCAATCGCTGCAACAGGCTGCGCCTTATCTGTATGACGTGGTCGGCGACAAGAAGGACCAAGGATGATATTCAGGGAGGTCTGGATTGACGGCATTTTTGCGAATGGCGGCGCTGGTCTCAGCGGGGGACGGTAAATGCAGCGGCACGGGGGCTTACGGGTGGGGCAGACCGCCTAAATCGGTGCGGCAACGTCTATTGCCAGCCTGAAATGGGGCTAATAGATGAATCAATCTTCCATAAGAAAATTTGTGTCAATGAGGGAAAACTCATTGGTATTACCAGTTGTGAAAACAGCTATATTTTTTCCGATACTCACCATGAGTTGGATGATTATTTCGATGTGGATTGCTTTGTATCTCCGTGGGATAAATATGCCGTGGGATAGGATTGACGAGTTCATTCACATGGCAATGAAATTGTCCGCCGTCGTGACTATTGGCGCTTTAATTAATATGGTTTGGATGGAGTGGCAGAATTATAAGAGTGACGTAACAGAGTGACTAACCTAGAAGATTAATCATCGGTTCATCGACATCGACATCGACATCGACATCGACATCGACATCGACATCGACATCGACATCGACATCGACATCGACATCGACATCG